>NZ_JBBIFY010000001.1:0-1061847 GCF_037543925.1 Yoonia sp. 208BN28-4 | reverse complement strand
GATCCGGTTTTCGCCCACAATTATCGTCAGGTCATAAAAGCTGGACACGCGATCAAACTGAACGTCTGACGCAGCAATTCCTGCCTCGAACAAGATTTCATCACCGCCTCCACCGGAGCCGAAGATGGTATCTACTCCAAAGTCAGGACCAAAGATATAAGTATCGCGACCGGCACCACCGTAGAATTCGTCGTTTCCGCCAAGACCGACTAAGGTGTCGTCTTGTTCAGAACCGCTGATAAAATCGTCGCCGTCGGTGCCAACTATTCGCATGTGCTTTACCTAAATTCATTGTGTTTCGAAATATTTCAAGAGTAACGACTTCGTAGCTTCCACACACTCTCAGATTCGTAAACCGATGCCAATCTACGGCACCGACCGTCCGACGGTATACTCGGTTTGTATCACGAGAAAGTCCAATACATTGGAGGCGTGGTATGATTTTGTACTCATGATCGCCCAACCCAATAACTGTTCGGCGACACGATACGACGCAGAACGCTGGCGATAAGCGTTGAAGCTTACTTCAGTCCAACGACTTGAGGTGCCTTCAGGTCATGCACTTTGTCCGGCGTCGTACCAAAGGCCAAAAAGTCCGGGCAAGTATCTTCGTCAGATGTCCTTAATTCCCAGAAGGCTTTCTACCAAATTTACGTTTCGAAGTTGGTCTCAAACTGTCGAATCGCTGAAATGGCCGCTAAGATTTGTCGCTTAAACGTTCTGCTCCACAGGTGGACCTTTAGACGCAAAACCCACAAACAGCCAACAACGCCCACGACACGCCAAGTTAGAAGAACAGACAAATATTTTATTTTAAGATATAATATCAAGAGTTTACCCGTGAGAATGGGTGATGGATAGGATATATATCTCGTATGAAAAAGAAACTCACATCCCGCTACGTTGAAACCGTCACTACACCAGGTCCCAAACGACTTGAGGTGTACGATCAAACGCTCACCGGCTTTGGCATTCGCATTTCAACATCTGGTCGCAAGACGTGGTTCTGCTCAACTCGAAGCAACGGCAGCATCAAGCGCGTGACTATTGGGACCTTCCCCGCTCTCGCGTTGTCAGATGCCCGGGAACAAGCAAAAATTGTGATCCATGATGCACAGCTTGATCTTGCCGACCAAGTTGAAGTTCAAACGCTCGGGGAAGTCGTCCCGTTGTTCATCACGCTATACGCAAAACCGCGCAATCGTGGCTGGAAAGATCAAGAACGGCTGTTGAAACAAAAATGGAAGCCGTTGTTCAAAAAGCGCTTGAACGAGATCAAACGGACCGATGCCGTGCGTGTGCTTGATCAAATGATCGCCGATGGCGCACCAGGTCGCGCCAATCATGCAATGGCTGTTTTGAAGAAATTGCTCAATTGGTCCGTTGATCGCGGGATGATTGAAGTAAATCCGATTTCAGGCATGAGCCCACCGACGAAGCCAAGACCACGTGACCGCATACTGACTGACCCTGAGATCACACGTTTTATGCAAGCGTCGACAGCACAAGGCTACCCCTTCGGCACAATCCAACAAATGTTACTGCTGACTGGCCAACGACGCGCCGAAGTCTCTGAGATGAAATGGGCCGAAATCAATTTTGAAACCAACACTTGGAACATCCCCGCTGAACGCGCCAAAAACGGGCAGTCGCATAATGTGCCGTTGTCGACACCCGTACAAAGCATTCTAACGTCCCTGCCCCATTTCGCGGGTTCCGAATACGTGTTCACGACAACCGGCAAGTCGCCCGTTTCGGGCTTTGGGCGCGCTAAGGAACGCATTGACGTGGCCGTTGGTGCAAGTGACTGGCGATTGCACGATCTCCGCCGCACCGCCGCCTCAGGCATGGCCCGTATCAAGGTATCGCCACATGTCATCGAAAAAGTTCTCAACCACAAAACGGGGATTATTTCTGGTGTCGCTGCGGTTTATAACCGTTACTCTTATGAGGAAGAGAAACGCGAGGCACTTGAACTATGGGCAAATCAGATCGAAAGCCTTTGTCGCGAAACGAAATTCTCGACATCATCCAAAGCGGCATAGAAGATTCAATGTTTGTTGGTATTGCAGTAGCATACGACGAGTTGATCGGTACATGGCAAGAAAGAATCTCGAGTTCAACCGGTGACTTCCCAAACTCAGGGATTCAGGCAACACCGTCCCAACGCGCAAGATGGTTAGATCGAAATTTGCTGAAACCAGGTCAGAAACTACTTACTGCGCTTGAAGATGACAAACGTCCGTACCTTTCGAATTGGGGCGCATTGTATGTTAATCCTAAACAGATTTCTGATAAAAAAATGAAAAAGCTAAAATCGCAATTGGCCAGTTTACATGAATATGTGGATCAGCTTTGGATGGACCTGAACTCACAGATTGCCGAAGGCGCGCCGATCACGGGTGAGATGCGTTACGAGATCGTCTTCGATCTTGTGAAATTCACTCTCGAAAATTGTCCACACGTAGCCCCGACCAGAGGGACTTACGACGGTGAAGACAAGCGTTGGGTTGGTGACTTACCAGAGTTTGTTACCCATGCTTATCATCACATTACCAATGAGCATGGCCTCAACCGAAAGGGCATAGACGACTTGCTCCGGATCGCCTTAAAAGACTACTTGTCGGTCACAAACCAAAGCGGCACATAGCCAACAAGCCATAAGCTTTAAACGAATCTAAATTCCCATCATGTCTCGGTGAAGGCAACAATGCCTGGTCACCAATGGAGACAAATAATGGAAAAGAAGCTGATAGAACTCACCACCAGTACCGGCGATCCCCCAGCGGACTGTGCCGATACGGGACCTATTCTATTGGCCTATGAACAGCTTGCAGAAATCGGCATTTGTTACTCGAAAGAGCACATTCGAAACATGGAAAAGGACGGGCAATTTCCTGTGCGCGTCCGACTTAGCCCTAAGCGCGTGGCATGGGACCGAAATGAAATTACTGACTGGCTTCGACAACGTTTAGACGCCCGGACAACGGTGATCGGCTAACACCTTTCACAACAAGCCACAGATCAACTTACAAAATTATAAAGGAAATAACATGCCACATGGCCTGAACAATCCCGCCTTGCCGATACACTCGCGTCAAGAAATGAAGAACTTTCTACAAACGTGCTGGAAGGTACATGGACGCAGACCTGATGCTTTCGTTTGCATCGCTACTTATGATCGAGATGCAAATAGATTACGCCATCGCTTTATAAGGATTCGAAATTTAAAGGTCGAATTACGTTCACATATTAATGATGTGTCGCAACTAAATCATGATATTTACTTTTGCCCAAACGCAACTCGGACGGCAAGCTTAGCAAAAGAGAACGTTCTAGCAACTCCCTATTTGCACGCGGATATTGATGACGCAGAACCAGACGAGTTCAATCCGAGACCAAACATACTTTGGGAAACCTCACCAGGGCGCTTCCAAGGTCTCTGGACTATGAAGACTGCTATCGACGCTGATCTTGCACAAAATAACTCAAAACGAATGGCCTATGCTTTCGGTGCCGACAAGAATGGACATGCTCCAAATAAGCTACTGAGGGTGCCAGGCTCCATAAATCTCAAGCCGACGCACCGTCGACCCCGCGTACGGATCATCCGGGACAATTGGGAGCTTAAGTACTCAGGCAAAGAACTAAAGTTAGACTTGTTACCGCCAAAGAGCACCTCAGATCGCGTACATATTCGCCTACCGTCATCCGTCGATTATGCTCAGATAAAGTCAATTTGGAACAAGTACAGAACCGTCCTCTATAAGTCAGATATTGGCACGTCTGCTGCGCGCTTCATGATGCACCGGCGCGTTTACAAGACTCAAGATAGAAGTGGAACGATCTACTGTATTATTGCGGGCCTTCATTCTGTGGGAGCGACTCGAACAGAAATTGCCACTGTGCTTGTCGCTAACCCGTATTTTCAATCGAAGCATGGGACTAACCAAGAAGCTGTCGAACGGGAAATTTCGCGCTGCATTGCAAGCTGGGAGTCCAAAAATGGATGATCAATTTCAAAAGCTGAGCGAATTTGAACGTAAGGAGGTCGAGTGGCTTTGGGAACCGTTAATTCCGCGAGGAATGATGACAATCATAGAGGGCGATCCAGACGTCGGAAAGTCATATCTTGCGATGCATATAGCCGCAGAAATCTCGAAAGGGGGTAGCCTTCCAGGAGGCGCGTCCCTCAAGAAAGGCCGTGTTCTGTACTTCAGTCAAGAAGACGATCCTGCGTACACTATGCGTCCGCGTATCGAAGACATGGGAGGCAAGGTTCACCGCATCAAAGTTCACGTAGGAGATTCAGTGTTCGATGAAAATGGGCTCAACATGTTAGCTGCCTATGTCGTTGACTGGAAACCTGATCTCATCATTATTGACCCACTTGTCGGTTACGTTGGCTCAAATGTGGATTTCTTTCGCGCCAACGAAATCCGGCCGGTCTTGCGTGCGCTGTCTGACATCGCTGAGATCGCCAAATGCGGTCTTCTCGTCATCCGGCACCTGACAAAAGGCAAACACGACAAAGCAATGCATCAGGGCGGCGGATCTGTCGATTTCATTGCTTTTGTGCGATCTGCACTTCGTGTTGCTGTCCACCCTGAACGGGATGACATCCGTGTGATTGCGCACTTCAAGCACAACTTGTCAAAGCGCGGTGCGTCTCAGTCATATGAACTGCTGGCCCAAGAGCCGCCACTCAGGCCAAAAGTCGTCTGGCGCGGTGAGGTTGATATTTCGATTGATGACTTACACGGTGGAGCGCGCAAAGAACCAAGCGAACTAGATCACGCGATTAAATTTCTGTGCAGTGAGCTTGCAAACGGGAAGGTACCGTCAAAGCAGATTGCTGATCGGGCGGATAGCTTTGGTATCGCAAAGAAGACGCTTGAACGCGCAAAAGAAGAAATCGGTATAAAGCCAAAGAAGGTTGGCGCGCACCGGTTCTGGTCATTGCCCGCGACTAAATAAACAATTGAAGATCGCCATTATTGTATAAGGGAAAAACCTGACGATGATGGCGAACTTCATTTTAAGATTGCCAACATCGTCACTAATCCCCCTCATGCAATTTGACGTTCTTCGCACGATGGCACTAATTCAGGCCGACGGTTTAGAATTCACTGATTTGGCCCTATCGTGTGCAGGAAGCACCTAGACTCATATATATAGGGACACGCAGGATATGGCCATGACAACACATGAACCTACCGAGGACCAACGGCATCTCGTCGAGGTCCTCGTGGCAGGTGGCACCCCAAAACGAACAATCGCCCGAGCGATGGGCATCGGGATGAACACACTGCGCAAACGTTATAAGGTCGAACTTGAGACCGGCCTGGAGATGGCCAATTCAAAGGTGGTGCGCCGGTTGTATCGATTGATTGAACAGGGCTCGACACCCGCGACCATCTTCTGGCTAAAGACCCGAGCAGGTTGGAAAGAAGGCCAGACGATCGAAGTCAAACAGAACAACAAGGCATCGCCTTTCGATTTTGCATCGCTCAACGACGAAGAGCGCGCCACGCTGCGCCTACCACTCGAAAAGGCTGTACGCGCATCCTAACGACACCAAATGACGCGGGGCACACCGCCAGACACGTTGAGATCGCCGCCAGGACGTCACAATGTCCCTGTTTGCACACGTGACGCGTAAAATTGAGGATCACGCCCTGCGGTGCCTCTCAGCGCCTCAATGCAAAATGCAGTCAAAACCATCAAAATGAGACGAAGTGCGCTTCCGCAAGTGGTTTTTGGAGCCGGATGGCTGATGACACGAGGATTACTGTCAGACAGGCCTTATTCTTTGCTTAGCAGTGACTTGCGTCCAAAATGGCACCCCATGACACGCGGACTAGATAGCGGTCTGTCGTACCCAAGCTGATCTTGCTTTTACCGAGTCTTGCCAATCGGTTGAAGCAAGGTCGAGCCTAAAACAAAATGGATCTGGGTGACGTATGGGTGACAAACTCTCGGTTTCGAATGCCATCCGTGTACTTAAAGCCGTTAAAGCAACCAACTTCTACAGCGCCAAATAGGACGGCTGGCTGCCTTTGTCCAAGTTGGCATGCTAGCATCATGATCGGATATTGTCGCAGCATGGCTCAGCTTCAAAGACTAAAAACTCCAGCCAAACGGGTCGTTGGGATTTCCGTAGGTTCGGCGCGGATCCTTGGTACTTTAGATTTCGATTTGGGTGCAAAGAACTGGCCATTTTTCATGTTTCAAACCCCACTTTAGCCAAATAGCATAATCCGTAACTCTCAAAAGCTTGCATGCGACAAGAATGGCTGAGATGCTCGGGAAAAAATCGAACAAACAAGGCCAGCAAGAGTGTTGATTAATCCAGATGAATTTGAGACCCAGCTAAGAGCTGGATGCGGTCCTGCGATTGAGGGGGTCTATAGAACCCTGGCCGACGCCAAGTTGCCTCAAGGCATGACGGCACGCGCGACTGGTCACGGTTATATTTCCAGAGAGCTACGTTTCGAGGTAGACGACAGATGGTATTTTTCAGCCGTCCTAAACCAGTCATGGGTTCTTTGGTACTTTCGCCGTCCTGCGATCGCTGACCTCAATGTCGAACATGATGAGGTACTTCGAATATTCCAAGCCGCTGAAACGACTGGTTCAAACGAAATTAAGTTACGAATTTCTGACAAACTATCCGCTTATGCAGTGTTAGGATGGATTCAGCAGGCGAGATGATGTCATGGTTCGCAGCAGCACAACTAACTAACTAGTTGAAGCAGTACGTCTCAACAAAACTGGTCAAAGGCTCATGTCTGTCGTCAGTGTTTTCAGAACCAATGATAGCTTGCACTATAAGAGATCCCAATCATCTAGAACTGTACGCCCCACCAGGCTTGTCACCTTTTGGACTTGCAAAGCATCCATTTGAAATGCTTCATTTTCAGGCAGATCAGCAGCAACGAGTGTTACAAGACCAAGCTTCAAGATATCACTAGCTGCGCCGTTTTCAATGACGCCTTCAACCAAGTCTGGCGGCGGTATCTTTAACGGCCAATTTTCTAGTTCCGGAGTAATCGCAAATTTACGTGGGACAACTACTCCAGGCTTAATTTTACGACCCGACGCCAACACACTTGCTACGATCGTTAATGCATTCCTCAGAGTTGGGTTCTTCAAAGCTTTTGGACTTGGGTACGCCCCTACAAGTCGCTTGCGATACTCGCTGAGTGGCTTAATCGGAACACTCGAAACGCGACCCAATGATTGAAGAAATAGGTTTAATATAGTCCGTTCAGGACTGCCTGGAACAACACCAGCAAGCGTTGCTGCGTGGCGACCTGTCGTTAGCGGATCACGCGATGACATGCTGCCTAGCCCAGCCGCCAGGTTCGTCAAAACTCCACCATCACATCTTCTCTTATAAAACGAAATGAGCTCTTCTTCTCGTCGCAGACAGGCCGCCTCATCACCCCCAAATAATCTGTCGACTTGATAAGTGATACTTTGCCCTGAATTCACGATCTTTCGAATTTTGTTGCATTTAAATGGGTTGCTTTTGTGGATCGCTGTTTGACGGATGGCTTCGGTCTCATGTTGAAGAAGGCGGATGCCTGTTCCTTTACCTACGTAAAATGCTTCCCTTTCCGGGGTCAGGAGCAAATAAGTATAAAAAGTTCCGTTCGGGAGACTTCGCACAAATTCATTCGCAAATTGACGACTACCTTCAAATACCGTCGCGGGCTCGTTGAGCATTTTATTTCCAATTCAACCTATTGTGACGTCAAGAATTCAAACCATAAGTGTGTTTGCAGCAAGATTGAGGCAGATTGATGGATAACCACAAATTCATCACCTAGATTACTTAGCGTCCATGCATTTTTTACTCACCTTGCATCGACAGTACCGGCCCAAAGCCGACCTCCACGGTTAGTCTGAGATGCTGCGTTGCGGCCCGTCAGACCGGACATTCGCTGCAAGTGCAAAATCCGGGGCCGCTCGAACTCACAGTTTGCGGACAAAGCGCCATTTCGCTGCGGCTGCGCCAAGGTCCGCTTTCATGTCTGCCGGTCTCACGGAGGTTCTCGCCCGGGCATTAGAACACAAATTCCGTCATTCACATTTTGGGCCGAAGACATCGCGATGGCCTGTGCCTTCCGAGCGAGCGGGAGGGCACAGACCTCCTAGGCTTAGGCGGCCAGATCGAGCGCCAACCAGCCAAGGATTGCATCTGTGGTCTCTTGCGGTCTTTCCTGCTGGATCCAGTGGCCGCACTCGAGTTTGATCACTTCAACATTCAGGACAAAATCCGCGAGGTTCTCAGAGGGAGGGATCATGTCCTGCGTCCCGTAGATCATCAATGCAGGCTGATGAACGATTGGATCGACATCCGCTAAAAGGTGCCAGTTTCGATCCATGTTCCTGTACCAGTTGATACTCCCGGTGAAGCCAGTTTCTTCGAAGGAAGATACGAACACATCGATGTCCGCGTCGCTCATCACAGGCTCTCCCATCGGTGCATCTGCCCGCGCAAGGTTGATGATCATCATCCCAGGTTCCGGTGGCAGCGCTGGCAGGTTCTTGCGGAAAAGGTTGCGTAGAAACGATCTGGCATTGCTGTCCAGTATGGCGTCTGCAACGCCGGGTTGGCGGTTGAAGTGGACAAAGTAATTGTCCTCCCCAAACACGGTTTCCATGAACTCAATCCACGGCATCGGTGTCCGAGCTTGATAGGGCAGTGCGAGGTTGATGATCTTCTTGACGCGGGTTGGATGTAAGAGCGCCATGCTCCAAACAACGTTTGCGCCCCAGTCATGTCCCACGAAGACCGCGTCGTCATATCCGTAATGATCCAGGAGTGCTGCAAGGTCGCCCGTCAGATGCGCGATGTCGTATTGTGTCACATCCTCAGGGCGCGAAGAGTTGCCGTAGCCACGCTGGTTAGGAACGATGACATGGTATCCTGCCGCAGCAAGTGCTGGCATCTGGTGACGCCAGGAAAAGGCATGCTCAGGCCAACCGTGGCACAGTACAATGGGGTTGCCTTTGTTCTCTTGCCCGGCCTCAAAGACCTCGAGCTCAATGCCATTCAGGGCAACCACTTTGGGGGAAGGAAAATTGGGGATCGTAGTCATGGTGGTACTCCGGATTGATTGTGGTAACACCGGATTAACCCTTAAAGGTATCAAATTCTGACGCCTTTCTGTAGTAGACTTGGAAAATGAAAAGCCGATCCCGACAAGCCGCTATCGTCCGAAGCCTCCGCCGAGGCGGGGCGTCCACGATCGAAGCTTTGTGTGAAGAAGTTGGGGCATCGCGCAGCACCATCTTGCGCGATCTCTCTGCCCTCCGGGACGAGGGCTACGTAATCATCGCCGAGCAGGGCCGTGGCGGGGGACTCTACCTTGACCCAACGTCGGTACAAACAACGGCCAAACTGTCTGTGCCTGAGGTCTTCGCAATGATAATTGGCATATCGAGCATGCGTGCCGCCGGATCGCTTCCCTTTGCCCGCTTGGCTGACAGCGGGCTTTCCAAGATCGAGAAGTCCCTGCCGCCAGACAAGCTGCGCGACCTCCGACGATTGTTGGAATGCCTCTATGTTGGGCCACTGGCGCCGCAAGTCGATATCTCGAATGTCGGAGAGATCGATAGTGGGCTGCTCCCTGCTTTTGAGCGGGCATTTCTTGAACAGTTATCTCTGCAATTCGATTACGTCGATGCAAAAGGCGCAAAGACGCAGCGCTGCGTCGAACCTCAGGCCATGCTGATCTTGCCGCCGCTTTGGTATCTGGTTGCATGGGACCCAAGCCGTGAAAATGTTCGGCATTTTCGAATTGATAGGATCGGCCGACCTGACGTCGTAGAGGGCCCAACATTTCGGCTGCGGCGGATTGAATTCGATGCAGGTGTGCAGCCAGTTCGATACGCTTAGCGGACCTTGGTGCGTCATGCAGCATCATGCACATTAGTCTCAAAGCGGTCATTGGTTCGATCCGCAGCATTGGTCAAAGTGGGCTCACTGCCGACCTTGGAGCTAGAGCAGCATGTTAACTCTTGCGCCGCCTAGCCCCGTATCGGACGGCCCAGAGCCGACCTCGAGCGTGGTGTCCAGATGCCGCGTTCGCAGATCACATTGCCGACATTCGCTGCAAGCGCGAGACTGACGCCCAGCTGAACTCACATCATGCGGGACGAAACGGGCTTTTTCTACCTCTTGTACGAAGGTCTAGTTCAGCCCGTGATGGTTCCTTGGGACGCCACTTCGCACAGCTTGAAATCTTGTAGCAGTTAGCCAACTTCAGAAAGATAAGATGCTAGTTCCGAGATTGGAAAGTTGTAAGCCCGCTGTTCTTCCTCTTCCCCGCTCGCGCCATCACGGACATAGGCGTGGAATGCCCTGCGGATAAGGGCTCTGTCCGCTTTCCCGAACGTGATCCCCTCAATGTGGTCGATCTCGTAGGCAGCGTGAAAGGTTTCCCCGTTCTGCTCGAAATCTGGAAAATCACCTGCGTTCCTGCGATAGAGCATCCCTCTCGCGATTTCCCCACGGGCAGGCCAGTCGTAGTCGACTAGGTACGCCGTCGCGGCATCAGTGGTCATGCTGTCCCAGTCCCAATACGTCTCGAAAGCTTGGCCATACTGGTCGCGGGCCTGCCTGTCACCTATTTCTAAAACAGCCAGATCGTTGGCATCCGTCACGGTATCATACACGACCATCCTGACGTTCAGGGCATCGAGTTCCGCCGGTGCCGTCAGCAGGACGTCGACCAAGCTGCGGTCTCCTCGCCTTGCCGCAACCACGGCATTCCCCTGCTGACGTCTGGCCCATGCCGCCGCCGCAGCCTCAAGGTCAGCCTCGTTGATCTTCGTGGCAGCTTGCCAGAAAGTTTCGAACATCCGCGCGATCTCAGTGCGGACGTTGCCATACACGACGTTTACCTCGCGCCAGCCTGTGTCATTCCCTTCGGCGCCGAGGCCGTTGGTCGACATGTTGGACGATCCCACGAAAGACATGTCGCCGATTACGCCGATCTTAGCATGTAAGTCGTTCAGCTGCCGGACGTCAGCTCCCAGCATGCGTAGGGTGCGGATCTCGCTCGGGTTCGTACCGCCACTCACGAGGTTGCAGACGATCCGCATTCCGGAGCCATCCTGAATGCCAAGCGCCTCGGCGGCACCCGCGCCCCAGAAAGCGACGGCAAAGTCAGCATCGACACCCGAACCGAGCGCGGCGCTCAAGCGCTGATTCAGTTCCGATCCATTAACGAAATCAGGCATGGAGTAGTCCTTAGATAGTTAGTTGAAGTGTAAGCGGCAGGACACCGAACGGCCGCAGTATGAACAAAGCGCTCTTTTGGGGGTGTGACGAACATTCGCTGCAAGCGTGCCGGTGTCAATCCGACAGGTTCCAGCGAAGTGTCCAGACAGATGCAAACCGCCTTCAACACCTAGCCGTTAATCACATTAATCAGGTTCCAAATTCGAGATAACTATGCAAACGTCTTCTAAATAATTGTAGCAGTGAAGTATTTCCGCCGGGGAAGGTATTTTTTCAATGATTGCAATTCGGGGGAATATTGAACTCAAAGACGATATTGAATTGACCGCCCATTTGGCATCGCTGTTGCGCATGGAAAACGTTGGTGTGTTGCTCGGTGCGGGTGCGTCGGTTGGATGCGGTGGGAAAACCATGGCCCAGCTTTGGAGCGATTTTGAAGCTCATTCGGCCGAAGAACTGAGTTGGTTAATTGCCAACAAATATGTCGCTCCAAGAGGCATGCCCGGCATAGAGCCAAAAACTGATGCCCCTAACGTTGAGCGCCTCCTTGACACCTTAGCAATATCCATCGCTGAGTGGGAAAGGTCGAAAGAAGCCTCGCTGGCTCCCGCAAAGAAAGCCCGTGCAGCGATCTACCGTGCTTTGGTCAGGGCGTCGGTCTTGGATCAAAAATGGTGGGAAACGCCCGAAGGTGTTGGACATCAAGAAGGGCGACTAGCATCACATCGCCTACTATTACAAAGACTTACAAGCGCACGACAGCCTGGGCAGGCTGCACCTTGGTTGTTCACCACAAACTATGACCTTTCGATTGAGTGGGCCGCAGACTCAATCGATCTAAATTTGATCAACGGTTTTATGGGGCTTCACTCTCGCCGCTTCTCGCCACAGAGCTTTGATCTTGGCTTTAGGAACGTCCAAGCAAAGGGAGAGGCGCAATTTGGATCTTACAATGTTTATTTGGCGAAGCTGCACGGGTCACTGACATGGAAAGAAGTTTCGGGTCAGTTTTACGAGATTCAAGCAACGGAGGCACGACAAGAAATTCAGTCGTTCACTGACGGAAAGACGGACGATTTGGCCTTCACTGTGCTGCCTAGCGCAGCAAAGTACATTCAGACCGTTGGCTTTGTATTGGGCGAATTGTTCCGTCGATATTCTGAGTTTCTTGCTCGCCCTCAATCGGCGCTCTTAGTGTCTGGTTATGGTTTCGGTGATGAACACATAAATAGGCTATTAGTATCAGCACTACTAAATCCAACCTTTCAACTGGTGGTGTATCTGCCCGCTTTCTCTGGACCCGACAGCATCAGCGCACTCCCCATCGCCGCTCAGAACCTCTTGTCGCTCGAAAGCCCAAGAGTCACCTTTGTTGGTGGAGGGCCTGACTCATATTTTGACGGTTTCGTAAGCCATTTACCTGAACCGTCGATTTATGATGACGACCTCAGAAAACTCGAGGAAAGACTGAGGGGCTTCACATCTGAAAAAGGCGAAGCCGGTGAAGGGGCGTGATAGGAAGGTCGTCCATCGGTTACGTGGTCAAAATTGATGGTGCAGAAGTAACTCTGAATGTTATGGACCACCATAGAGGCATGGTCGCTGGACACACACACGGTGTATCTACAGTGACGGAGATGGGCAGCTTGCTGGGGATAGACGCTGGAGACCGGCTTCTGCTTCTAAGGGTAAAGTCAATCAGTTTTGCCGAACCTAGTGAAGTTCATCGACGATCCATTGGTCAGAATCCTCTGTCGGCGGAACCCCTCCGACACGTAGTCGGCCTTGTCGTCGGCAAGCTCACACGTAAGGAAGGTGAGCCAGAATTTCTGGCAGACTCCCTCTCGACACCCGCTCTAGGCGCAATGGTCTATCCGCTCATCGCGGATGAACAAAGGATCGTATTGGGACGCAGTGGAGACACGCCGACGTCAATCCAAATTGGAAATGAGCTTCGAAGCAACACACCAGTCCACGTCGATATACAAAGCCTTATCAGCAAACATGTCGCCGTGCTTGGCAGTTCTGGCCAAGGAAAAAGCTGTTTCACGGCGGCTATCCTTCAACAAATCGTAAAATTGCCCCGTTCACGAACGGTTATATTTGACATTAATGGGGAGTATGCGCAGGCCTTCTCGGATGGCGTTGACCCAAGCTGGATTAAGAATACGGAAATCGGTGAGGGCGGCTATAAGGTTCCCTACTTTGCACTAGGTAGGCACGGACTTCAGCGCCTACTTATGCCCAGTGAGAAAACACAGCGCCCGGCGCTGATGTTCGCCTTAGAATCATTAAATAGGGTAAAATGGATCGATCGTGGCTCAGGTGTTGGCATTGCGACTGATACCACTCCATTTTTGTTTGACGATTGTCGAAGTGGTAATGCGCAGCAAGCGCATCTCCGAGTGTCCGCACTTCAGGATAAAAGTGCCGACGAAGTCCGCTCTTGGCCGCCGATGAAAGCACTCGGTCCTTTAGTCGCCGAGAGTTATGCTCTCTCCAACGGTCGCAATGGTTGGGAAAGAAACGCCTTTCAATACGGGAACGTTGCCCCACTAGTAAATCGGATCAACCGATTTGTCGAGGATCCAATGTTTTCTGCGGTGGTTGATACAAAAGGTGCAGTCCGATCATCTCCGCTGGACTGGAGGACGGAGGCAACCGACTTGGTGGCGAACCTGTTCGGAGACGAGAACTCTGATTGGAGGGTCCATATCGTTGACTTAAGCCGAGTCGCGCACGATTTGATGCCCTTTATCCTAGGCTCATTGCTTGAGCTCTTCGCGTTTGAGATCTTCGAACGTGGGCAAGACAAAAAAGTCCCTACCTTACTGGTGCTGGAGGAAGCGCATCATTACCTCCGCCCAACCGGTGTTGGAGAGAGTGACACAGCCAGCTCTCTTGCCTACGAACGTCTGGCCAAAGAGGGCCGGAAATTTGGCTTGGCGCTCTGGCTAAGCACACAGCGTCCGTCAGAGATTTCGCAGACGGTTTTGTCGCAGTGCGGAAATTGGGTATCTTTCCGGTTGGCCTCAGATAGAGATCTGGCGTCAGTTCAAGCTTCTAGCGAATGGGCAGATGCGCGTGAAGTTAAGCGCATATCTGGTTTAGCTCGCCAGACAGCAATTGCTTTTGGTGAAAGCTTGCGGATGCCCGTAACGATTACAGCGCCAACTGCAGATCCGTTGCCAAAATCAGGCGATGCGCATTTCGACGATTGGATAAATCCCTGAGGCATTCTCTTCTAAGTCTCGTGCTCACTGAAACGCTCGACCGCCTTCTACGCGAAGTGAAACACAAAGTCCGCTTTTTGCATAGTCATTTCCTAATTTGCATCCGCAGCGAATGTCTGGAAACCGCCCAACTTGGCACAAAGATATTAGTGCATGTCGAGTGATTTGGACGCAAAATCGGAGTTTTGTTACCCAAACGATACCCAAGCCGAAAAAACACGCCTTGAACGGTATCGCTGCATCCAGCGCAACCAACTGATAAAAAAAGGTTTTAAATGGTGCCCAGGGGCGGAATCGAACCACCGACACGAGGATTTTCAATCCACTGCTCTACCCCTGAGCTACCCGGGCACCGGGATGGACATGTCCATCGGGTAGCGGGGTTTTAGGCGGGGAATGCGGGGGTGTCCAGAGCCTAAATGCGCAAAATCAATGTGGTTTGCGACCTGCCTCGTCCAACTCCTCGGCCAAGGCATCATAGTCGTCGGGATTGTCGGATGGAATGGCGTAGGAGCCGGTCAGCCATTTGGCCAAATCGACGTCCGCGCAGCGCTTTGAACAGAACGGTCGCAACTTGGGATCGGTCTTGCGATTGCAAATCGGGCAGGCCATCACACCCCCTTTGGCAGCGTCTGCGTTACAGGCAGGCGTTCGCGTTTGCGCTGAAGTTCAAAAAGCCCCATCGGGGTCCAACCGACAAGCGAGGTTTCAATCGGACAGGCCTTGAAAGCGGCTCGCAAGGACTGTTCGACCTGCTTGCGGTGCGCCTTTGACATCGGCGCGAAATCGACGCTGATCTGCCCGCCAAGACCGCGCAGCCGCAAGGCGCGCGGCAACGCACGGCTGGCGGCAAGATTAGCCTTTAGCGCGGCGGCAGGCGACGTATCACCGCCGGTGTTCACATCAACGGCGACCAAAGCGCGCGTTGGCTCAACATACATTGTGCCGGCATCCAGCGGCACGAGCGGACTGCCAAGCGCATCAATCTGGTCGAGCACACCCAAGTTTTCAAATGCACCCGCGTCGGTGACGACATCGGCCTTCGCCGTCCAGTCGCGCCACGCAAGCACGTGCGGTCCGTCACCTTCTGTCAGCGCCTCGGCGATCCCATCGACATCGGCCATGATGGCGTCAGCCATATCGAGCATGGCGGAAATATCCTCGGCGATCTCGTCGTCTGGCGCGGCAAAGCAGGCCGACCGCAGGATCAATCCGTGGTCGCCCTCGTGCACGCTGTGGGCGATGCCGTGCAGGCGATCACGCTCTTCCTCGTCCGTGATCTGGCGCGAGATGTTCAGGCCGGGCTTGCCGGGTGTGACGATGGCGTAACGGCTTTTGAACAGCACGCGGTCCGTGACGGGCACCGCTTTGCCATCGTCGGCATAGCCCGTGACCTGCACCAACAGCGGCTGACCGGGGCGTAACCCTTTGCCTTGCCGCAAAAACGCTGTCTCACCGTCCGGCAGGCGCAGCATCATCCCGCCCTGCCCTTTCAATGGACGATCACAAATCGCGCGAAAGATCGCACCGGGGCGCGGCGCATCTTCATTGTCGATCAGCAGGTCATCCAGCTTGCCATCAACCAGCAAAGCCGCAGCCTCGACCCCGTTCAAATGATCCAGAACAATCGTGCGGCCCTTCATTTCGTATCTCCAAACAAGGGGTAGCCAGCCGCGGTCAGCAGGCCGAGCGTTTCAGGCAATGGCAGCCCCATGACCGCGTGAAACGACCCGTTGATCCATGTAACAAAGGCGCTGGCTGGTCCTTGGATGGCATAACCGCCTGCCTTGCCCTGCCAGTCACCTGTGGCCAGATACCAATCAATCTCGCGTTGGGTGAGCCGTTTCAGGGCGACAGCGGATTGCACGTCTTTTTGCCAGATACGATCACCGCGTTTGACTGCAACGGACGTGATAACGCGGTGCCTGCGTCCAGCGAGCGCGCGCAAGAACGCCGCCGCTTCGTCCGCATCAGCAGGCTTGCCCATGATCCGGCGGCCAAGTGCGACAGTGGTGTCGGCACACAGCACAACCTCATCATCTGCAACAAGGCTGGCGTCGGCCTTGGCGCGGGCAATCCGGTTTACATAATCGCGGGGCAGTTCGGCATACTGCGGATCTTCATCGATATCCGGCGCACGCACGGCGGCAGGGCTGATCCCTGCCAGCGCCAAAATCTCCAGCCGCCGTGGCGAGCCGGAGCCAAGCACCAGTTTCAACGCGGGATCGGGCGGCAGGGTCGTCATTTTACGGATACCCGCACGCAGCCCAAGCGCATATTACTTAAAGCGATAGTTAATCCGACCCTTGGTCAGATCGTAGGGTGTCATCTCGACTTGGACTTTGTCGCCAGCCAGAACGCGGATGCGGTTCTTGCGCATCTTGCCTGCCGTATGTGCGATGATCTCATGGCCGTTTTCCAGCTCGACCCGAAATGTCGCATTTGGCAGGAGTTCCTTTACGACGCCGGGAAATTCGAGCAGTTCTTCCTTGGCCATGGTCTCTCCTGAGTGTTGTCATGCGGATATCCCGCACGGAGCGTTACATGCGCCTGCACAGGGCAAATATCAAGCCTAAAGCTGAATTTACCTTTGATCAGCAATGGTTTTGCCGCCAAGGTGTCGCAATTACTGCGCGGGATTTGAATGAATGTGTTGGAGCACCGAAGCATCGGTTGTGTGGGCTACTGTCGGCGTCAGTGCATCAGCCTATCTTTGGTATAAGAAAGAGCCGCCTGTCATGTGGATGACCATCGGCTATTTCAGCCTGATGGAGATCATTCAGGCATTCAGCTATCCGGTGCTGAACCAGTGCGATTTACCGCGCAACCAGTTCCTGACGCTTCTGGGATACCTGCATATCGCGTTTCAGCCATTTTTCGTGAACCTGATGGCTTTGCATTTTGTGCCGCCACAGGTGCGGGCGCGTATTCTTCTGCCGGTCATGCTGGCTTGCGGCGTGGTGACGATGTCGCTGATCCTGAACGTCTATCCCTTTGAATTTGCTGGCACCTGCGATCCACGTCGCGCCTTGTGCGGACCGCAAATGTGCACGGTGGCAGGCAATTGGCATCTGGCGTGGCTGCTGCCGCTGAACGGCTTTGGCAATCCGCTGGCAGCGTTTGAAATTGCAGGCGTCCGCCCCTTCCCGCACGGGATGCCCGGCTATGCGATCGTCGCATTTGTGATGCCGGCGCTTTATGGCTCGTGGAAGTTTGCGCTGTATCTGCTGCTCTCTGGCCCCATGCTGGCTAAGCTGTTGACTGACAATATCCACGAACAGCCCGCCATCTGGTGCCTGATGGCCATCGCGGTGTCTTTCGCGATCATCAAAACCCCGCTGCGCCGCATCCTGCGCGAAGACCGTGTGCCCCCGTGGATGCGGTGGACCAATCGCCCGCCGCGTCACGCTACTGCATAGCCGGAAGCGGCCCGTCCCCCACCAGCGAAATACGCAGATCGGTGCATTCGTCGCCTGCGATCATCGTGACGTTCACCGACAAATACAGACCGCAAGTAAAGGATTGCCCGCTGGCATAGCTGTCCCGCAGGTCGCATCCCAACGGGACCAACGCCTTTGTCATCACATCCTTCGCGTCACTTACAGCGAGCGCACTGCGATATGTCACGTCCCCGAACGCCGTGCGTTCACCATCACGCCCTTCGTAGCTGTAAAGCGGATCGTCGCCGCAAACCTCAAGGACAGGCATCGCTTTGACATAACCAGGAATACCGGTGTGATACAGAAAGCTGCCGCGTGGCGCGTCCTCAACCTTGAGATAGACAGCCAAAAGGACAAACGGCGCGACGATCAGCATCAGAACACTAACGGCGCCGCCGATCAGCCAGCCTTTCACGCGGCGTCCTGTCCGGGGCCCCAGCGGGCAATCAGGTGTTTGCGAATCTGGTCACGCGCCTCGCGGTAACGGACGAGACGCGCCTCGCGATCATCGCCCATGCCGGTAGGGTCCATCACTGGCAGATATTCGACATCCAGATGAAACACATGCGTCAGATCAAGCGCGCGGCGCTGGCTGGCGGGTGACAGGGCAAGCACCAGATCAAAGGACGACAAATCATCCCCCCAGTCTTCCATTTCGTCAAAGCTGCGCGAGCGGTGGCGCGACAGTTCGACCCCGATCTCGGCGCAAACGGTAATCGCAAAGCCGTCGATCTCCAGATCGTTCTTCACGCCCACCGACTGCACATAACAGTCCGTGCCATAAAGCTTTTTCATGATCCCTTCGGCCATAGGCGACCGGACGGCGTTGTGGTCGCAGCAAAACAGGACCGACTGCGGCAGAGGATCATATGTTGGCTCCTCCCCGCTCACCCTAGCCTCCGAAATGCAGCACGCAGATCAGGGTGAACAGGCGACGGGCGGTGTCGGTATCGACCTCTGCCTTGCCCTCCAGCCGCTCTTGCAGGACGCGCGCGCCCTCGTTGTGGATACCGCGCCGGGCCATGTCGATGGTTTCGATCTGGCTGGGCGGCATGGTTTTCACCGCCTCGAAATAGCTTTCGCAAATCTGGAAGTAGTCTTTGACCACCTGCCGGAACGGGCCAAGCGACAAATGGAATTCACCCGCGGAAGTTTCATCTTCCTGCGCAATATCAAAGACCAGCCGCCGTTCGCGGATGCTAAGCGCGAGCCGATACGGGCCAGCTGGCACGTCACGATCCTCGCGCGCGGGCAGGACAAAGCTGTTGTCCTCGAGCAGATCAAACATGGCGACCTTACGCTCTTGCTCGATCTCGGGCGTGGGCGTGGGCAGGCCACTGTCGTCAATCTCGATATGGGTAATCTTGCTCATGCGTCACCCCCGTTCAGCCGGTCCAGACGGGCCAATACCGACAGGCCGTGCGCCTCAAGGCTTTCTGACGCTGCAAGCCGCGCCGCTGAGGGGCCAATCGCCTGCAAGGCGGCCGGTGTCATTTGCGCCAGTGTCGTACGTTTCACAAAATCCATCACCGAAAGCCCGCTTGAAAACCGTGCCGAGCGTGCGGTGGGTAGCACGTGGTTCGGCCCGCCGATGTAATCACCAATCGCCTCTGGCGTCCAACCACCAATAAAGATGGCGCCTGCGTGACGAATGTCCTGCGCCATGCCTTCGGCATCGGCCACGCACAGTTCAAGGTGTTCCGGCGCGATCCGGTCGGACAAGGTCACGGCCTCGGACATATCGCGCACGGTGATCACCGCACCAAAATCGCGCCAGCTGGGCCCCGCAATCGCGCGACGCTCCAGCGTTTCAAGCCGCTTGTCCACGGCCTCCGCCACCGCCTGACCAAAAGCCGCATCATCGGTGATCAGCAGCGATTGCGCGCTTTCGTCGTGTTCGGCCTGTGACAGCAGATCAAGTGCGATCCAGTCGGGATCATTGTCCTTATCCGCAATCACAAGAATCTCTGACGGACCTGCGATCATGTCGATGCCGACCTTGCCGAATACACGCCGTTTTGCCGCCGCGACAAAAGCATTGCCCGGTCCGGTGATCTTGTCCACGGGGGCAATCGTGTCTGTGCCATAGGCCAACGCCGCCACCGCCTGCGCCCCGCCGATGCGGTAAATCTCGTCCACGCCCGCGATCTGTGCTGCCAGCAGCACCAGCGGGTTCACAACGCCGCCAGGTGTCGGGCAGACAATCGCCAACCGCTCTACCCCCGCGACCTTGGCAGGGATCGCGTTCATCAGCACAGACGATGGATAGGACGCCAGACCGCCGGGCACATAAAGCCCCGCTGCTGACACGGCCGTCCAGCGCCAGCCCAGCTTGGCCCCGGCGTCATCCGTCCATTGCGCATCTTCAGGCATCTGGCGCGCGTGGTAGGCCCGGATACGGTCCGCTGCCAGTTCAAGCGCAGCGCGATCCTCGTCGGACACTTTCTCGCATTCGTCGGCAATCTCTTGGGGGGAAAACCGCAACGTATCTGCTGTCAGGTCCAGCCGGTCAAATTTGGCCGTCAGCTCAATCACCGCCGCATCGCCACGCGCACGCACGTCTGCAATAATGTCAGCCACGACATGATCCACGTCAGGGCTATCCTCGCGCTTGGCGGACAAAAGTCCGGCAAAACGGCTTTCGAAATCTGCTTCGGTGGTGGATAAAAACTGTGGCATGGCAGGCTCCTTGGCCGCTGACATAGCGCGGCGCTGTGCCCGCATCAATCTATCAGGTGTCGTGCGATGGGGCCTGACGTGACGGCGCGATATAGGGGCGTGTCACATCGCGCAGCACAGCTTCGAGCGTTTCCACCTCAAGCGCAATCGCGCCATCGCCTGCAAGTGTCAGCATCACCTGTCCCGCGCCGTCTTCGGCTGGGACAAATTCAACGGCCAAAAGCGAATAGATCATATCCGGATCGGCCTTGCTTACGCCTTGCGTCCTGACCGCCATCACGTCTTCAAACGCAAGCACGGCCTGCACACGTTCAAAGTCACGCGCCCGCTTTTGCGCGTTTGACGCGTCTTCCCAACGGAAACGGTTCAGCAATAGCGCAAAGCGGCGCGCTTTGCGATCAAAGCGCATTTCAACGGCGGGAAAGATCGCGTCCTGCACAAGCGCCGCGATCACTGTCAGGTCATCGCTATCCAGCGCCCTCAGCCGCAGCGGCGCATCGCCACCGTCTTCAAACCGCGCATCATCGCTCATGATCCCTGCACCCGTTCGATCTTAGCCCCGACCGCGCCAAGTTTTTCCTCGACGTGCTCGTAACCGCGATCAAGGTGATAGACGCGGTTCACGACCGTTTCACCTTCGGCTGCGAGGCCCGCAAGGATCAGTGACACAGATGCGCGCAGATCAGTCGCCATGACAGGCGCACCTTTCAGACCGGCCACACCCGTTACAGTCGCCGTGCCGCCCTGCACGTCAATGTCCGCGCCCATGCGCACCAGTTCGGGCGCGTGCATAAAGCGGTTCTCAAAAATCTTTTCTTCCAGCACCGATGTCCCTTCGGCCAGACAGAGCATCGCCATCATCTGCGCTTGCAGGTCTGTCGGAAATCCCGGGAATGGCTCTGTTGTAACATCAACCGCCTTGGGGCGGTCGCCACGGCGTTTCACCTTCAGGCCCGCCTTGGTTTCGGTCACATCCACGCCAGCCGCATCCAGCTTTTCGACGAACGACGACACCAGATCCATGCGGCCACCCAGACACTCGACCTCGCCACCGCAGAACACGGGAGCCAGCATATAGGTGCCAAGCTCGATCCGGTCGGTGACAACAGGGTGCGTTGCAGCGCCAAGGCGGTCCACGCCCTGCACGGTGATCGTCGATGTGCCGTCGCCTTCGATCTGTGCGCCCATGCTGCGCAGGCAAGTGGCCAGATCAACAATTTCAGGCTCGCGGGCGGCGTTGTTAATGACCGTTGTGCCTTTGGCCAGCGTGGCCGCCATCATGATATTCTCGGTCGCACCGACAGAGGCAAAGGGAAAATCGATAACCGCGCCCTTAAGCTTACCACCCGCAGCCTTTGCGTGCAGATAACCATCTTTCAGCTCAATCGACGCGCCCATCTTTTCCAGACCGTCCGTATGGATATCCATCGGGCGCGCACCAATCGCACAGCCACCGGGCAATGACACGATTGCGTGCCCTTCACGCGCCAGCAGCGGCCCCAGCACAAGATTGGAGGCTCGCATCTTGCGCACGATCTCGTAGTCGGCGGTTGTGTTGATCTCGCCATGTGTCGACATGACCTGCACCTTGCCGTCCTGCATCGACGTGATCTCGGCGCCCAGCGATTGCAAAAGCTGCGTCATGGTGGCGATATCGGACAGGCGCGGCGCATTGGTCAGCGTCAGCGGCTCCTCGCTCAAAAGCGTGGCCGGCATCAGCGTGAGTGCCGCGTTCTTGGCCCCGGCAATGTGGATCTGGCCGCGCAATTCGCTGCCACCCTTTACGACGATTGAGTCCATACCTGCCTACGCTTTCTTTTCATTTTCTTGTTGGTCTGCATCCTGCGCACGCGCGCGCGCCTGCGCCTTCCGCTTGGCCATATTGGCCTTCAAAGCGGCCTTCAACCTGTCTTCGCGGGTCTGCGCGGCCTTAGCGGATTTTCCTGCGGTCTGCTTCATGTCCACCCTGTTACAGCGTGCGACAAAAACCGTCCAGTGAGGGCTTGCACCATTTGACGATTGCCGCTAATTCGCACGTCACGGATGCTGTGGTAGCTCAGTGGCAGAGCACACCCTTGGTAAGGGTGAGGTCGAGAGTTCAATCCTCTCTCACAGCACCATCCGCTTCCCCTCCCGCGCAAACCGACTCCATACACATTAGTCGTGTCTCGACCGCGCAAGCGCATGTCCGCGTGCGAAACTTCAATTTGGTCAGGGATTTTAGGACCCACAGATCCGGCTTTGCGGATCTAGCTGCACATACTCCTGCGCTGAGATCGTCGCAAACTCACCGTCGGGCAGCTTGCTCCAGACATCGTCAAACATCCGTTTCACGCCCCCGCGAAAGAACTGCGAAAGCTGCGCATTGCCGACAAACGCGCCGATGGGGCTGCTGGAGCGGTGAAATCCAAGCTGCAAATCGGGGCTCAGGCAGGCATTGGGCAAGGTCGTGAACATCACGCAGGCCGAATTGCAAACACCGCGAATTTCGACAGCGCCGCCCCATGCTGCAAGGCGTCTACGCTCGGCAATCGCGTCGTTAAGATAGCCGCCACGATTGTTTTCGATAATATGCGGGCTTTCATAGCCCCGAACGGCATCCGGCGGCCCGCTACAGGCCGCCAGAAGAGGAAACATCGCGCAGATCAATGACATGCGCGGGCGTGGGCCTATGCGTCTGCCCATTCCCACGGGTTCGCATAATCGCCCAGAACCTTGCTCACATCCGCGTCTGACACGCCTTCGGCGCGCGCAACCTTGGCGACCAGACCGCGCTTCTTGTCCTCGGTCACCATGGCAATGGATGTGTTCACACCGGCCTTGCTCAGCGCGCCATCAAAGACCCGCGTGATCGCCTTCTTGCGCAGATCGGGCTTGAAGATTTTGCCCACAGCGGTCTTTGGCAACTCGTCCATTACCTCAAGGTGCTTTGGATACGCCGCGCGTTCGTGAATGCGCTCGTTGGCATAGGCCAGCAGGTCATCAGTGCTGACACTTGCTCCGTCGACAAGCTCGACATAAGCGCAAGGCACTTCGCCGGCGTGGGCATCGGGCTGGCCGATG
This sequence comes from Yoonia sp. 208BN28-4, assembly GCF_037543925.1. Classification (NCBI taxonomy): domain Bacteria; kingdom Pseudomonadati; phylum Pseudomonadota; class Alphaproteobacteria; order Rhodobacterales; family Paracoccaceae; genus Yoonia; species Yoonia sp. 208BN28-4. The sequence continues at coordinate 1,038,175 of NZ_JBBIFY010000001.1, read as the reverse complement.
GCGCCCGCAAAGGCGACCATGTCGTGACCTGCCAACGCCTCTTCAATCTCGGCGGGATCAATGTTGTGACCGCCACGAATGATCAGGTCCTTGGCACGGCCTGTGATCCACAAGTATCCTTCGGGATCGATCCGGCCCAGATCGCCTGTGCGCAAGAACTGCCCGTCGCTATCGTCACCCGGATAGAACAGATCTTTGTTCTTGTCGGCCTCGGTATAGGTCTTGCCGCTGTAGACACCGGGATTTGACACACAAATCTCGCCTATCTCGTCGGTCTTGCAATCCATGCCTGTGGCCGTGTCGACGATGCGCACATTACAGTAGGGGAACGCGATCCCGATTGAGCCGACGCGCTTTTCACCGTCAGGCGGGTTGATCGACACAAGGCACGTGGCCTCCGTCAGACCGTAACCTTCGCAGATCGAAAGCTGCTCGTCGTTGGGGCCCTTTTCGGCGTTCACGGCCTTTTCAAACCGGCGATACAGCTCAAGTGGCAGCGGCGACGATCCACAGAACGCGATCCGCAATGTGGAAATATCCGCATCCACCTTACGCTGCATCAGCGCGGACAGCGCAGTTGGGACCGTGATCATGAACGTCACCTTATGACGCTCGATCAGCTTCCAGAAATTGTCGAATACGCCCTCACCGCGATAGCCCTGCGGTGTGGGGAAAACCACATGCGCACCAGAGCCAAGCGATGCGCCCAATGATACGATGGTTGCAAAAACGTGGAACAGCGGCAGCGGACAAATCTGAACGTCTTCTTCAGTGAACAACAATCGCGCACCCAGCCACGCGTTATAGACGATGCCGGAATAGCGATGCTGCACAACCTTTGGCATACCCGTCGTGCCACCCGTATGGAAATACGCGGCCACACGATCCGTCTCGCTGTCGGCAAATGAAAGCGTTTTGGGCTGTTTGGCCATCTCGGCCTGAAACTGCACAACCTTAGCCGTGTGCGTCACAGGGTTCTTGGGCCGGATCAGCGGCACGATGTATTTCTTTAGACCGGTCAGATAGCGGTGCAGATCAACCTCGACGACGGTCTTGACATTGGGTGCCATCGCCACGGCCTCTGCCGCTTTCTGGGCCACGTCTGTCTTCGGGAACGCCCGCAGCGTCACAAGCACCTTGGCCTTTGTCTCGCGCAGAATTGCCGCAATCTGGTCAGCCTCAAGCAGCGGGTTGATCGGGTTCACGATGCCTGCAACTTGCCCGCCAAGATACGTCAGGATCGTCTCGGTCGCATTTGGCAGCAGATAGGCCACCACATCGCCCTCGCCCACGCCCATGTCGCGGAACATGTTGGCGGTTTGCGTGGTCTGGTCCAGGAGGTCCTGCCAGGTCAGTGTCTCACACGGATCGGTCGGACCCGAAAACAGCTGGAAACTGACGGCCTTGCGGCCCGGATGGGCTGTCGCTGTTTTGGTCAATTGCGCATAGGTGGTGACTGGCAAGTCACGTTCGCCCCACGGCATTTCGTCCTGGATTGCATCGCGGTCGGCAATTGACGCGTAGGTCATTGGCGCATTCTCCCTTTATTCTTATTGCTGCACATCGCCCCGACGTGCTCTCCCTGCCGGATACGATGCGAAACCCGCTGCAAATAAGCAAGTCTGACGCGGCGTTTTATGGCGCCCCGCCCCGTCTTCTTTTGGACGAAAATACTTTGCGGAGGTGTGGAGGTGCAAAACCTCCACGTGCCAGCCCTGCTGGCACCCACCCAAAAATGACGTGCGGCGCAGCCGCACCGCTGGATCAAACCCGCCTATTCGGCGGCGACACCGGCCGTGAATTGCAAACGCGCCAACCGCGCATAAAGCCCGCCTTCGGCCACCAGACTGTCGTGCGTGCCCTGCGCCACGATCCGGCCCTCTTCGAAGACCACAATCCGGTCGGCCTTTTTCACAGTCGCCAACCGGTGCGCCACGATCAGTGTTGTCCGGTCACGCGCCAGTTCTTCCACGGCACGTTGAACGGCCTGCTCGCTTTCCGCGTCCAGCGCACTTGTCGCCTCATCCAGCAACAGGATCGGCGCATCGCGCAGAATTGCACGCGCAATCGCGATCCGCTGCTTCTGACCACCCGACAGCATGACCCCGCGCTCGCCCACATAGCTGTCATAGCCGTCCGGCAGTGCGATCAGGAAGTCATGCGCCGCAGCCGCCTTGGCTGCCGCCTCAACCTCGGCATCGCTGGCATCGGGTCGGCCAAAACGGATGTTTTCGCGCGCAGTGTCACCAAAAATCACAGGGTCCTGCGGCACCAGCGCCATCTGTGCGCGGAAATCTTCGCGCCGCATCTGCGCCAGCGGCACGCCATCAAGATAGATCGCCCCGTCAGTCGGGTCATAGAACCTCTGCAAAAGCTGCATCACCGTCGATTTACCCGCACCTGACGGCCCCACAAGGGCCACCGTCTCACCGGGTTTGACAACCAGCGACACGTCATCAAGCGCAGCCACCAAAGGCCGGCCCGGATAGCGGAAGGTGACGCTGTCAAAGCTGATCTCGCCCTGATGCACATCCGGCACCGGCAGTGGTGCCGCCACATCCTGCACCGCGTCCTCGGCGTTCAGCAATTCAACCAGACGTTCGGTGGCGCCCGCGGCACGCTGCAATTCGCTCCAGACCTCGGTCAGGGCGCCCAGCGCGCCCGCGACCATGATGGTGTAGATCATAAACTGCACCAGTTCACCGATGCTGATCAGTCCCGCCTGCACATCTGCGGCCCCCATCCACAAAAAGCCTACGACGCTGGCAAATGCGATAAAGATCACGATGGCCGTCATCAGCGCACGCGTCATGATCCGCCGCAAAGCCGACCGATAGGATGCTTCGGTGACGTCGGCAAACTTGCCCCGTGACAGCGCTTCGTGCGTAAAGGCCTGCACGGTCTGCGCGGCCAGCAACTGCTCTGATGCAGCGCCAGAGCTTTCTGCGATCAGGTCCTGGTTTTCGCGGCTCAGGTTCCGCACCCGACGCCCCAGCAAAACCACAGGGATCAGCACAACAGGGATCGGCCACAGCACAAGTGCCGTCATCTTCATCGAGGTCCACAACATCAGACCGATCCCACCCACAAGGATCAGAACATTGCGCAGCGCCACTGATACCGACGATCCGATCACCGACAGGATCAGCGTTGTGTCTGTTGTGATCCGGCTTAACACCTCACCCGTCATGATCCGCTCAAAAAACGCGGGGCTCATCCCGATCATGCGATCGAACACGGCCACACGAATGTCGGCGATCACCCGTTCGCCCAGCCGTGTGACCAGATAATAGCGCAGCGCCGTGCCAACCGCCAAAAGGGCGGCCACGCCAAAAGCCGCGCCAAAGTACTGGTCCAAAATGCTTGTGTCGGTCAGCGTGAAATTGTCGATCACCCGCCGGACCGCCAGTGGCAAAATCAGCGATAGCATTGCAGTGGTGACCAACGCGGCCAGCGCCCCGCCCATCAAAGCCTTGTAGGGTGACAGGAATGGCCACAAAGCCCCCAAAGCGCCGATTTTCTTGGATGCCGCCCGATCTTCGGGTGTCGGGGAGTTGGGTTGCGCCATTCTGCCGGACTTTCGCTGTGCTCTTGCGTTTGTTGCAGATCACTTAAAGTCGGGGGCAGCACAGCACAAGCGCAAGCAGGCTGATTTCACTGCGGCACATGGTCGGGATTTGTCGGAAAAGCGGCTGGAGCGGGCGGCGGGAATCGAACCCGCGTCATTAGCTTGGAAGGCTAAGGTCTTACCACTACACAACGCCCGCCAGCAGCTTGGGTCAGGTCGTATGCCAAGTCGTCTGGGCCGTCAAGCACACATGGCCGACAGCGCAATGGCTGCCACAACTTTGCCCGATTCAGATGTTACCCATCCGTTCACCAAGACTTATTCTGCCACCTGAAAGAGAGAATCAAATTATGATCCGTCTCACAAAAATGCTGAAATCGACCTGTGCTGCCGCCCTGCTGGCTGGCGCAGCGGCCCCTGCCATGGCCGAAATTCACGATATGTATATCTATCCCGAGGGCTACTTCCCGACCAAGATGTATGTGCAGGTCGGCGACACGGTCCGGTTTGTGAATCGCACAAACGAAAACGCCATCGTGCCGATTGTGGGCTTTGGTAATTTCACACCATGGATTGAACCGGGCGAAAGCAGCTCGATCAATTTTGTCTATGGTGTGGACCGGACCATAGGCAAGCCCAAGCTTTATAGCGGCACACGGTCCGGCGCCAACTATGGCTATGTCTATTACGGCGTGGCACCAACGCAGTAATTACTCTGCAAGTGGTTCAATCAGCGCCGCGCCCTTTGCGCGGTTGCTGTTCACGTCCGTGCTGACACGATCAAAGTGCAACGCGTCCTCCGGCGGAGCGTGCATGATCGTGGATGCCCCCTTACCCGTTTCACCCAGCCATAGCGCCCACTGATCGGGCGTCAGGATCACCGGTATCCTGTGGTGTATCCGCGCCATCGCGTCATTCGCCTCGGTTGTCACAACGGCGCAGGTCGTCAGTCGCTCACCGTCCCTTTCCCAGTCCTGCCAGATGCCAGCCATGACCAGCGGCGCACCGTCGCTGCGCGCGACAAACCACGGTAGCGGTTTGTCATCACTATCGCGTTCCCATTCGTAAAACCCCGTGCACGGCACCAGACAGCGCCGCGCGCGGCACGCCTCGCGGAACGCAGGTTTTTCGGCAATCGTCTCGGCGCGGGCGTTGATCAAAAGCGGCCCACCATTCGGTTTCTTATACCACTTAGGGATAAACCCCCAACGCATCGGTCTGTATTGCCGCAACCCTGCCTCAGCCGTGACGACGGGGATTTGCACGGTTGGGCAGACATTATAGTTCGGCACCTCGGGCAGATCGTTGGCGGGTGTCGCTGCAAACAGTTCCACCATCGCCTCGTGCGGCAGCGTCATCGCCATTCGTCCACACATTTGCGCACCTCATCTTCATTTGGCAAAAACAACTCCCGCCGGAGGCATCCCGCAAAACGCAAAACGCGCCGCAGGATGCCTGCGACGCGCTTCTTTTGCAAACCCGTTGGGCTTACTTCATCATGATACGGCCGTCTGTGTAGGGCGTATACTCGGGGTTGTCGGCAATATATTCCGCAACAACATCCGCCAGATCAGGGCCGAAGTCATAGGCATTGGCCGCATTCTCGAACATCGAGTAACCGTCACCACCGTTACGGACATAGTTGTTGGACACAGCACCGTATGTGGCTTCCATGTCCAGCGCCTCACCGCCGACCATCACGTCGCTCACGCGCGATCCGGCTTCGGCAGAGGCATCAACCGTAAAGGTCATACCGGCAACCTGTGGGAAGCGGCCTGCGCCCTCTTCGATCTGGCTCACACCGTTTTCAAGGGCAGCCATCAGTTCCGCACCTGTCACCTGGAATGTGGACAGTGTGTTCTGGAACGGCAGCACGGTCATCACTTCGCCCATCGTCACCTCACCAGCGTCAATGGATGCGCGGATACCGCCAGAGTTGGCGATTGCGACATCAATGCCCTGATCGGCCACACGGGCCAACATGGCGTCGGCCACAAGGTTACCACCGGAACATTCCATTGCGCGGCAGACATCGCGGTTACCTTCGATCGCTTCAGAGGTTGTGCCAACCACGCGGCTACGCACTTCTTCCAGCGGCTCGGCCAGTTCAGCGATACGCGCCTTGGCAGCTGAATCTTCTGCGATATTGCCATCAGTAATCACAGGCTCACCAGTGGCTTCTGTGATGACGCCGTCATCGTTGAACGTCACGTTCAGTTCGCCCAGGAATTTACCATAGGCATAGGCCTGAACGATTGCGGTATCACCAACCATTGTTGGATACGGGCCAGCCGCGCCGTCATCAGTGTTGGACAGCAGAGTGTTCGAGTGGCCGCCAACGATCACGTCAACGCCGGTTGTGTTCGCCGCAACGTCCTGATCGACGTCATAACCGGAGTGGGACAGGACGATGATCTTGTTCACGCCCATCTCGGTCAGCTTGTCGACCTCGGCCTGCACAGCGCCGACAGGATCAGTAAAGATCACATTGTCACCGGGGCTTGCCAGTTCGTCGGTGTCGATTGGTGTCAGACCGATCAGGCCCAACTGCTCACCGCCACGCTCGATCACAGTGGATTTTGCAATTTTGTCAGCCAGAAGCGGCTCACCGGAAACGTCGGCGTTGGACATCAGCACGGGGAAATCAACGCTGTCCATGAAACCGGCCAGCACTTCGGGGCCGTCGTCAAATTCGTGGTTACCCACAGTCATTGCGTCATAGCCCATCAGGTTCATGAACTCGGCGGTCATCGCACCTTTGTAGTAGGTGTAGAACAGCGTGCCCTGAAACTGGTCGCCGCCATCCACAAGAATGCTGTTGTTTGTGCGCGTGCGCGCCTCGTTGATCGCTGTGATCAGACGTGCCGTACCACCAAAGCATTCGCCGGCATCGTTGTCTTCCACAGAACAAGGGCCGTCATATTTGCTAATCGGCTCGAACCGCGCGTGAAAATCGTTCGTGTGCAGGATCGTCAGACTATAGTCCGCAGATGCCGCACCGGCTGTCAGCGCCAGTGCGCAAGTCGATGCAAGAATACGTGAAATCATTTTTATGGTCCCCCAAGTTGGATTATGCCGTCAGCTTGGCGAGGCTGGCTGACAGAGTCAAACACACGTTGTGCGGGTTTCCGTAACGTCGGGTTGTTTCATGCATGTGACAGCCGCTGCGTGTGCGCATCTTCGCAAATGCCTCAAAAATGTGCTAATCTTGGAGTGGAAACGGGGAGTTGCGATGCCGGTTGACACGATTGAGGCCTACAATGCCGCGCAAGAGCCGTCGGATCGCGCGATCTGCGAACGGATAATGGCACTGATCGGAGCACATCTAGCAGGGGCCGAGCGGAAGATGTGGCACGCCCACCCTGTCTGGTTTCTGGATGGAAACCCAATCGTGGGTTACGGCAAGCTGAAATCATGCGTCCGTCTGATGTTCTGGAGCGGACAGACCTTCGACGCCGCGGGTCTGACCCCGACAGGCACGTTCAAGGCCGCCGAAAAGCGCTATACCGACGCCGACCAGATTGATGCGAATGAACTCAAGGCGTGGCTTGCAGACGGGGCGCGTATTCAGTGGGACTACAAAAACATCTACAAACGCAAAGGCCGGTTGGAAAGACTGGTCTGATCCCTTGACCCGTTGTCGCAGACGCGGCACATGATCCCCATGCTGATTTACAAGATTTTTCGTGGCCCTGAATGGGCGCAGTTGCAGGCCGATGGCACCACCACAGGCGCCCCGATTGATGTGGCCGACGGCTTCATCCACTTTTCGGGCGCTGATACCGTCGCCAAAACGGCAGAGCTTTATTTTGCCGACATGGATGATCTGGTCCTAGTCGCGGTTGAGGCGGATGGCCTTGACGGTCTCAAGTGGGAGACATCGCGCGGTGGGGCGCAGTTCCCGCACCTGTTTCGCGAAATGACAATGGATGATGTTGTCTGGCACAAGCCGCTCCCCATCGTGGACGGCGTGCACCAGTTTCCAGCACTCTGATGGCGATGCTGGAACAGATCGGCCTGCGCGCCCTGCGCCGCATGGACCCTGAAACGGCACACGGTCTGGCGCTGAAGGCTTTGCAGGCGGGCCTGGGTTCGCGGAGCGGCCCTGTGACCAACCCACGTTTGAAAACAACAATTGCGGGCCTCGAACTGCCCAATCCTGTGGGCCTTGCCGCAGGTTTTGACAAGAACGCCACCGCCCTGCATCCGCTATCGCGCACCGGCTTTGGCTTTCTTGAGGTTGGCGCGATCACCCCGCGCCCGCAGCCCGGCAACCCGAAACCGCGCCTCTTCCGCCTGACCGAGGATCAAGCCGCGATCAATCGTTTCGGATTTAATAATGACGGGATGGATGCAGCCCTTGAGCGGCTGAAAAACCGCCCCGCTGGCGTTATCGGCCTGAACCTTGGCGCGAACAAAGACAGTGCGGACCGCGCTGGCGATTTTGCCACCGTCCTGCGTCATTGCGGTGCACATTTGGATTTCGCCACCGTCAACGTGTCGTCCCCCAACACCGAAAAGCTGCGCGACCTGCAAGGCAAAGACGCGCTATCGGCCCTGCTGGCCGGTGTCGTGGCCGCCAATGACGCGAATACCCCGATTTTCCTGAAAATCGCACCTGATCTGACCGCTGACGAAATCGCCGACGTGGCCGAGGTCGCCAATACATCCGGCATCGCTGGGATCATTGCTACCAACACCACACTTTCGCGCGATGGTTTGAAAAATGCACACAAGGGCGAAATGGGCGGGCTATCCGGCCAGCCGTTGTTCGAAAAGTCCACGCGTGTGCTGGCACAGCTTTCCGCGCTCACCACCCTGCCGATCATCGGTGTCGGCGGTGTGGGCAGCGCCGAGCAAGCCTATCAGAAAATCCGCGCGGGCGCGTCCGCAGTGCAGCTTTATACAGCACTCGTTTATGGCGGCGTGTCGCTGGCCACGGAAATCGCGCAAGGATTAGACAAACTGCTGGAACGCGACGGGTTTGCCAATGTCGCAGATGCCGTCGGCACAGGCCGCGCCGACTGGTCCTAAGCGTCAGCTTCGGCCTCAAGCCCCGGATACTTCCAGCCCAACGTGATCCCCCGCACCGCAAAGCTGATGAGCAAGCCCAACCAAAGCCCGTGATTTCCCAGAAGCGCCATCAGCGGCAGCACGCTGGCGAAATACACGATGGCCGACACGATCATCATATTGCGCATATCCGTGGTGCGTGTGGCCCCGATAAAAATGCCGTCCAGCATCCATGCCGCCACCCCGACCAATGGGGCCGCCACCATGTAAGGCAGGAAATCGCGGGCCGCGTCGCGCACCAAAGGCGCGGTGGTCATCACGTCAATCACGCCGCCGCCCACAATCGCAAAAACCACTGCCAGCACGGCGCAAATACCCAGCCCCCACTGGCCGGTCATCAAAGCGGCGCGCCGTAAGGCGGCACGATTGCGCGCGCCCAGCGCCTGCCCGACCAATGCCTCTGCCGCGAAGGCAAAACCATCCATCGCGTAGGACGTGACAAACAGGAATTGCAGCAAAATCTGGTTCGCCGCGAGGTTCACATCGCCAAAATCTGCGCCCCAGAACAGAAAGCTGACAAAAATCGCCTGCAACAGCACGGACCGGATCATGATGTCGGTGTTCACAATCGCCATGCGTTTCAGCCTGATCCGGTCAAAGACCCTCGCCGCATCCCGCCACGCCGTGCCCGCAAACGCATCACGGCACAGCCACAGCCCCAGCGCCAGCCCGCTCCATTCGGCCAAAAAGGTGGCAAGACCCACGCCGCCGACGCCCATGTCGAAGTGCAGCACAAAAACGATATCCAGCAGGATATTCATCCCGTTCATCAGAACCTGAATAGCCAGCACCGCGCGGGTCCGTTCCAGCGCGATCAGCCAGCCGGTGATGCCATACAGCCCGATGGTTGCGGGTGCCGACCAGATGCGGATTTGCATGTAATCGCGTGCCAGCGCCTCAACCTCGGGGCTGGCTGGCGACACAAGGAACGCCCCGTAAAACAGCAACACCTGCCCCACGATCATGAACGCACCGGCGGCAAATCCGATCAGCAGCGCGCGCGACAGCATCGCCGCCACTTCGCCCTGATCGCCAGCCCCTTCGGCCTGTGCCGTCAGGCCCGCAGTGCCCATGCGCAGGAAACCGAATATCCAGTAAAGAGCCGACAGGATGATCGCACCAATACCCACGGCACCAATCGGGGCCGCCTCGCCCATTTGGCCAACAACGCCGGTATCAACGATCCCAAGGATCGGCACCGTCGCATTCGACAGCACAATCGGCACAGAGATATGCAGCACGCGCCGATGCGTCAGCGCCTGCTTGGGGGCAGCATCAGCCGTCACGCGGCGGCATCAGAAAATGCCCTGTCGCTTGCGCAAACAGACGGCTGCGGTTGTCCTGCCACGCCTCGACATGGACACTGGCATAGCGCCTGCCGGACCGGTTCACCCGCGCGCGCGCATAGGCATCGCGTGGCAGGCCGGAACGCAGGTAATCGACAGTGAAATCAATGGTCTTGGGGAACGCGGGCTTCGCGGCCAGCTCATCGCCCGCCTCCATCTGGTCCCACAGCATTGCCCAGCTAAGCTCGATGATCGCCGCTGTCTCCATAAACGCCGCCGTGGCGCCGCCATGCAACGCAGGTAGGGCCGGATTGCCAATCAGCATGTCCTGAAACGGCAGGATCGCGGTTAGCTCGTCACCGCGGCGTTCAAACTTGATACCCAGAAACTGGATGTAAGGCACGCCGCCCACCAGTTGCTCCAACGCGTGATCGCGCCGTTGTTTAATCACCTGCACAGGTTCGGGCTTTTGTATGGTCGGCTTGTTCATGACAATGGCCTTCCACTGACGGTAAAGGCACCGGTGGCCGTGGCGACGGGCCTGTCGGTGTCGCTATCCAATGCAACGGCCCGCACGAACGCGACAGATCGGGTCATGTGGTAACATTCGGCCTTGGCGACAATCGCGTCACCGGGCTTGGCGGGCCGCATATAGTCGATCCGCAAATCAAGCGTGGCCGTCGACAGCCCGGCATCAGGATGGCTAAGCGCCGCTGCACCGCCGCAGGTATCCATCAGTGCCGAAACCGCCCCGCCATGAATGACACCCGTGTCAGGATCACCAATCAGCCGCGTGTTATAAGGCATCTCAATCTCGGCTGTGCCGGGTCCGAAATGCCGCGGCACCATCCCAAGCGCCTTGCAATGCGGCAGGGCATCAATGAATTGCTGACCATTAAAGGTCGTCTTGGCTTGGGGCATTGCTTGGGTCCTTTGTCGTTCCAGATTTGACTGACAGAGCGCACAACGCAAGTCCAGACTGATCACGTCCGCCCCGTTGCCCCGCAGTCAACCCTTTGATAGTGTTTGCCTGTAGGGAGAACGCGATGTCAGAACCACGCCTGTCATTCAAAGAAATGTGCGCCAAGTTCGACGTGACTCCGCGGACCTTGCGCTATTACGAATACATCGAATTGCTATCGCCCGAAAAAGAGGGCCGATCGCGATTTTATGGTGCCAAGGAACTGGCCCGCATGACCCTGATCCTGCGGGGCCGCCGTTTCGGCTTTGCGCTTGAGGACATCCGCCAGTGGCTTTTGGTGTATGAACACGACGGCACCGAAGCGCAGATGCGCCAATGGGTCGAACTGGCCGACCGCCAGATGGTCGAGCTGGAAGAGCAACGCCGCCAACTGGACGAGACACTGGCCGAGCTGAAGCAGCTTCGCGATGTGACCATTGAAAGCCTGAACTAGACGAAAGTCAGGAATAGCTGACTACAATCCTGCCGTGTGGACCGATTACCTTGGGTCACCAATCACGGAGGATGAAATGCGTTTCCCATGTCTTGTCGCAAGCCTGTTTGCAGCAACCGCCGCCACGGCGGATTCGCCCTACTGCGATCTGCCGCAGTCCGAATGGGAGACCATCTCATACGCGGACCTGATCGGTGAATGGTCCGTCGCATTCATTATTGGCATGGTGATGACAGAGGCCGGCCCCTTTCCCGAATTTGAACGCGAAGACTGGCCCGCGACGATCTACGTCGAAGATAGTGCGCTGAAAATGTTCTACCGTGACAACATTCACGATCTGGCCCTCGCAACGGACGAGAATTTCAACTTCGATGATCTACAAAGCTTTGGGCCGTTTCCCAACGACGAGGAAGGCGATCTGCTGACCTATCTGGAGAATATCAGCAACGATTTCTTTGGCATGCAAAGCGGATGCACGGATATCGCCGACCTGCCGCAGTTCACAGTGACCGGCAAAGTACAGGAGCACCCGTGGGACAACGATCTGCGGATCTATCTCAAAATGATCGAGCCGGGATTGATCGCGGGCTTTGAACACTTCGAGACCCGTAACGGCGACGCGGTCTTTGACAACGTGGCCGTCATTTTGATGTCTGGAGAGGAATAGATGATGAAAACGATAGTGTGCGCAGCACTGGTCGCTGCACTCCCAATGACCGTTTCGGCGCAGGACACGGTATCGCCCTACTGCGATCTGCTGAAGTCCGGCTGGGACATCATACTGGAACAGGAACTTGCAGGCACCTGGACGGCCAACCACACCGGCGGCACCATGTTCACCGGCGCGGGCGCGATGGCCTTTCCTGCCAATGAGATCGGGCAAGTGAATTTCGTTTTCGAGGGCGAGGACATCTTTATGACCTTCCCTGAAGGCGACCTCACTGTGTTTGTCGTGGATGAGGTCAACTTCATATTTGACCCAACCTCCGAAGAGATGGCCAACATCGGTGCCGCTACCACCGATCTGGATATCGAGATCGCATCGAACTGTGCCGATACCAGCGTGCTGCCGCAGCTTATGGCGCTGGGGCAAATGCGCGGGCCGCAGGGATCAACCGATACGCAGGTCTATTTCAAGATGATTGACCGCGACCTGATTGCAGGCGTTCAGCATATCGACATCACGGGGCCGAATTTCTCTGGCTACATCGTCGCCACGGTCATGCTGACCCGCTAAACGCCTGCTGCGATTCGTGGTGCGGCTGGGCAATTACCGCTGGGCACGGCGACAACGCGGTGGTCGGCCCCACGAATCCGGTATGGAATTCCATACCCGCAGGCCCCTTATTTTTAAGGTTAAGGGGGAGCTTCCGCCAAAACTTCCCGGTCATAAAATTTCGTCTCACCCCACGGCATCTTTGCTGACCTTTCGTCAGCTCAGAAATGACGCCACGTTACGTTTACGTTAACGTCACCTTTCCTTGTATAACAGGGCAACACCTCGCAACTGACCGGCATCAGACGATGCTATTCAGGAGACAACGATGCAACGCGATACCATGACGATCCGCGATATGTGTGCGGCGTTCGACGTCACACCACGAACCCTGCGGTTCTACGAAGCCAAGGAACTGCTGTTCCCGATCCGTGAAGGCCAGAAGCGGCTTTTTACAAAACGTGACCGTGCGCGACTGAAATTGATTTTGCGCGGCAAGCGTTTTGGCTTTGCCTTGGAAGAGATCCGCCAGCTGCTGGACCTCTACCACATGGACGACAGCCAGCAGACGCAGCTGAGCAAAAGTTACGAACTGGCCCAGCGCCATCTTGCCGACATGGAAGCCCAAAAGGCCGAGTTGGAAGAAGCGATTGGCGAGTTGAAAGAACAGATGGCCTGGGGCGAAAAACGCCTGACCGAATTGGCCAACGACAAAACCGCAGCGGCCTGAACGCCGCTGCACGATACAACAGACGGAGACCTGAATGCCAAGTTTTACAGCCCCCACCAAAGACCTGCAATTTGTCCTGCATGATCTGCTGAAGGTCAGCGAACAGGATATTCCGGGTTTCGAAGACCTCGACCGCGACTTCACCGGTGCGGTGCTGGAAGAAGCTGGCAAGGTGGCCTCTGATGTTCTCGCCCCGCTAAACCAAGTGGGCGACACCGAAGGCTGTCATCTGGAAAACGGCGTCGTGCGCACGCCAAAAGGCTTCAAAGAGGCCTTCGAGATGATGAAAGAAGGCGGCTGGACCGGCATGGACTGTGACCCCGAATACGGTGGTCAGGGTCTTCCTTATGTTATGCACACCGCCGCACAGGAACCACTGGTGTCCGCCAACATGGCGTTCAACATGTATCAGGGCCTGACCCACGGTGCTTATTCCGCGATCTACGCCCACGGCTCTGACGAGCAGAAGCAGACGTACCTGCCTAAGATGGTGTCGTGCGAGTGGACCGGCACAATGAACCTGACCGAACCGCACTGCGGCACCGATCTGGGCCTTATGCGCACCAAGGCAGAGCCGCAGGACGACGGCAGCTACAAAATCACTGGCCAGAAGATCTTTATCTCGGCTGGCGAACACGACATGGCCGACAACATCATTCACCTCGTGCTGGCGAAAATCGCTGGCGGGCCTGAGGGCATCAAGGGCGTGTCGCTTTTCATCGTGCCAAAATTCATGGTCAACGAAGACGGCTCCCTTGGTCAGCGCAACACGCTGTCCTGTGGCAAAGTCGAAGAAAAGATGGGCATCCACGGCAACTCCACCTGCGTGATGAACTACGATGAGGCCACAGGCTTCCTCGTCGGTGAGGCACACAAGGGTATGCGCGCGATGTTCACCATGATGAACGAGGCGCGTCTGGGTGTGGGCCTGCAAGGCTACGCTCAAGCCGAGGTCGCCTATCAGAACGCTCTGGAATATGCGAAAGACCGTCTGCAAGGCCGCGCCGTCACCGGTGCCGAAGCGCCTGAAAAAGCCGCCGATCCACTGATCGTGCACCCTGATATCCGTCGTAACCTGATGGACCAGAAGTCTTTCGTCGAAGGTGCCCGCGCCCTGACGCTCTGGGGTGCCTACCTGATCGACCGCGCCCACAAGAACGACGACAAAGAAGCCGATGGCCTGATCTCCCTGCTGACACCCGTCATCAAGGGCTTCCAGACCGACAAAGGTTTTGAGTTCGCCACAGCGGCGCAGCAAGTCTACGGCGGTCACGGCTATATCGAAGAGTGGGGCATGTCCCAGTTCGCCCGCGACGCACGCATCGCCATGATCTACGAGGGTGCCAACGGTATTCAGGCGCTCGATCTGGTCGGCCGGAAGCTGGCGCAGGACGGCGGCAAGCACGTCATGGCGTTTTTCGAGATGATCAAAGACTTCATCAAAGAAAACGAAGGCAACGAGCAGTTGAAAGCCGGGTTCCTTGACCCGCTCAAGGCCGCGTCCAAGGATCTGCAAGCCGCTGGCATGTACTTCATGCAAAACGGCATGAAGAACCCCAACAACGCGCTGTCCGGCTCGTATGACTTCATGACCATGATGGGTCACGTTTGCATGGGCCTGATGTGGGCACGCATGGCGAAAGCCGCGATGGAAGCGATCGAAGGCGGCGCGTCTGATCGAGACTTTTACGATGCGAAAATCGCGACAGGCCGCTACTACATGGCCCGCCAACTGCCCGCTACGGGGATGCACCTTGCACGCATCAACTCTGGCGCGGACACGGTAATGGCACTGGAAGCGGCGCATTTCTAAAGGCAAGGTAGGGCGGCAACGCCCTGCCCCCCTGCCCGTAAGGAATTAATATGCCCAAACGCCTCCGCCTCACTCGCCGCTTTCCCGTTGCTATGACGGAAGACGGTTATCGCCGCCTCAAACGCTTTGCGCGCGAGGCAGGGTTGGACGAAGGCGAGGCGCTGTCGTTTCTGTTCGAGAACTTCGACAGCATCATGGATGAAGACACGTTTGGACATCGGTTGCGGCTGTTCAACGCCGAATTGGAGGACCGTAAAAAATGAAAATGCGGACCCTCCGGGGGGAGTTATTCTGGCCAAATGAAGGCGCAGCCCCGTCCACCCCGTCGCGTTTTACGGCTTGGCTATCCGGCTTATCGCGACAGGGCTTCACTTGGCACGCGACGACACTCTCCAGCGTTCCGCGCACTTTGACGCTAGGCGATTAACCTTAACGGCTGATGAAGATGCAAATCGCTTCGTCTTCATTTGGCCAAAACAACTCAAAATCCGCCGGAACTTGCAGGCGGTTCCATCTCGGGAGGATCGCGACATGATGAAACTGCATTGCTTTGGCGAAAGCGGAAACGCCTATAAGGCGGCGCTGACGCTGACCCTTGCCGGTGAGACGTGGGAGCCTGTGAAGGTTGACTTCTTTGCCGGCGCCACCCGCACGCCTGAATTCCGCGCGCTGTCTGTCATGGGCGAAGTGCCTGTGCTGGAGGATGGCGACACCATTCTCACGCAGTCAGGCGTCATTCAGGACTACATCAGCTCCAAGACCGGCAAGCTGGGCGGCAAATCCGCAGCAGAGCGCCGTGAGGTGCTACGCTGGATGTTTTTTGACAACCACAAGGTATCGGGCGTCGCAGGCCCCCTGCGGTTCAACATGAACTTCCTGCCTGCCGACAAGCAGAGCGCCGACGTCAACAATTTCGTGGCGATGCGCCTCGCGTCAGCTCTCAAGATCGTTGAGACGCAGCTTGAGGATCGCTACTGGCTCGCCGCCGACGACATCACCATCGCTGACATCGCGGTCGCGGGGTATCTGTTCTACCCCGAGCCCTTCACGTTTGACCGCGCCGATTACCCCAATATCAACCGCTGGCTGGACGCAATCGCGGCCCAACCCGGTTGGAAAGCCCCCTATGACCTGATGCCCGGCTCACCCGCTGACCGCGCCTAGAAATACCCCCCGGAGGACAAAATGACCGAAGCCTATATCTACGACGCCGTGCGCACCCCGCGCGGAAAGGGCCGCAAAGACGGCTCCTTGCACGAAGTCACATCCGCCCGCCTGTCGGCTGGCGTGCTGAATGCGCTGAAAGAGCGGAACAATCTTGAAGGCCACGCCGTTGAGGACGTGATCTGGGGCAATGTGACCCAAGTCGGCGAACAGGGCGGCTGCCTTGCGCGCACGGCTGTGCTGGCCTCAAACCTCGACGAACGCATCCCCGGCCTTGCCATTAACCGTTTCTGCGCATCCGGCATGGAAGCTGTGAACCTTGCGGCCAACCAGATCAAAGGTGGCGCAGGTGGTGCTTACATCGCTGGTGGCGTTGAGATGATGGGCCGCGTCGCCATGGGCTCTGACGGTGCAGCGATCGCTGTTGATCCGTCGATCGCTATGGAGACGTACTTTGTGCCGCAGGGCATCTCCGCCGATATCATCGCCACCGAATACGGTTTCACTCGCGATCAGGCGGATCAGCTTGCCGCTGAATCCCAGAAACGCGCCAAAGCGGCGTGGGATGACAATCGTTTCGACAAATCTATCGTCGCCGTGAAAGACCAGAACGGCCTGACCATTCTGGACCACGACGAATACATGCGCCCCGGCACCGACATGCAGGCGCTTGGCGCGCTGAACCCCGCGTTTGAGGCGATGGGTGAGGTCATGCCCGGCTTCGATAAGGTCGCCATGATGAAGTACCCGCATCTGGAAAAGATCAACCACATCCACCACGCCGGTAACTCGTCCGGTATCGTCGATGGCTCGGCTGGTCTGCTGCTCGGCTCCAAGGAATGGGGCGAGGCGAACGGCCTGAAGCCCCGCGCCCGCATCCGCGCCACCGCCAAAATCGGCACCGATCCAACGATCATGCTGACAGGCCCCGTGCCAGTCACGGAAAAGATCATGGCCGACAGCGGCATGAGCATCTCTGACATTGACCTGTTCGAAGTGAACGAGGCGTTTGCCTCTGTCGTCCTGCGCTTCATGCAACGCTTCGACGTGGACCCTGCACTGGTCAACGTCAACGGCGGCTCTATTGCGATGGGTCACCCATTGGGTGCGACAGGTGCGATCATCATCGGCACGCTGCTGGACGAGTTGGAGCGCACAGGCAAAGGCACAGGCCTTGCCACGCTTTGCATCGCATCCGGCATGGGTGCGGCCACGATCATCGAACGCGTATAAGGAACAAGACAAATGGCTGATTTTACACTTGAAATCGACGCGGACGGTGTGGGCGTCATCACGTGGGACGTGAAAGACAAATCCATGAACGTGATGAGCCGCGACAGCATGGCGCTGCTCAATGAGTTGTTCGACAAGGCGCTGAACGACGACGCCGTCAAAGGCATCGTGATCACCTCCGGCAAGGATACTTTTGCGGGCGGTATGGACCTGAACGTGCTGGCCGCGATCCGCGAGGAATACGCGGATGATCCGGCTAAAGGCCTGTTCGAGTTTACCATGAACGGGCACCATGCCCTGCGCAAAATCGAACGTGCTGGCATGGATCCCAAGACCAACAAAGGCGGCAAGCCTGTCGCCGCAGCCCTACCCGGCACGGCGCTTGGCATCGGTCTGGAGGTCCCTCTGGCCTGTCACCGCATCTTTGCCGCCGACAATCCCAAGGCGAAGATCGGCCTGCCTGAGATCATGGTCGGCATCTTCCCCGGTGCAGGCGGCACAACACGCCTTGTCCGCAAGATGGGCGCGATTGCTGCGGCCCCGCTCCTGCTGGAAGGCAAGCTGAACGACCCGAAAAAGGCAATGGCCGCTGGTGTCGTGGACGAGGTTGTTCCCGCTGACGAATTGCTCGCCAGAGCCAAAGAATGGGTTCTGTCAGAGCCGAAGATCGTAAAACCGTGGGATGAGAAGGGCTATAAAATGCCCGGCGGTGCGCCGTATCATCCAGCTGGCTTCATGAATTTCGTCGGTGCCTCCGCGATGATCAACTCCAAGACGCAGGGCGTTTATCCTGCGGCCAAGGCGTTGCTGTCGGCAGTTTACGAAGGCGCGTTGGTGCCGTTCGACACCGCACTGAAGATCGAGGCGCGTTATTTCACGCAAGTGCTGATGAACCCGTCATCCTCTGCCATGATCCGCAGCCTGTTCATCAACAAAGAGGCGCTGGAAAAAGGGGCCAACCGTCCCGACGTGGCCGATCAGAAGGTCAAACAGGTCGGCGTCATTGGCGCTGGCATGATGGGCGCGGGCATCGCGCTGGTGTCAGCTCTCGCTGGAATCAAGGTGGTCCTGATCGACGCCAAACAAGAGGCGGCGGACAAAGGCAAATCCTACACCGCCGACTACATGGACAAGGGCATCGCCCGCAAAAAAGCCACGCCAGAGAAGAAAGACGCCGTGCTTAGCCTCATCAACGCGACGACTGACTATGCCGCGCTGAAAGACTGCGATCTGATCGTGGAAGCCGTGTTCGAGGACGTCAGCGTGAAGGCCGAGGTCACCAAGCAGGTGCAAGACGCCTGCCCCGATGCGATTTTTGCGACTAACACATCGACCCTGCCGATCACTGAACTGGCCAAAGCGTCCAACGACGCCGAAAAGTTTATCGGCATCCACTTCTTCTCTCCGGTGGACAAAATGATGCTGGTCGAGATCATCAAGGGCGAAAAGACAGGCGACGTCGCCGTGGCCAAATCGCTCGATTTCGTGCGCCAGATCCGCAAGACGCCGATCGTTGTGAACGACGAGCGTTTCTTCTACGCCAACCGCTGCATCATCCCCTACATCAACGAAGGCATCCGCATGGTCCGCGAGGGCGTGGAGCCTGCGCTGATCGAAAACGCGGCTAAGCTGGTCGGCATGCCGCTAGGTCCGCTGCAACTGACTGACGAGACCTCCATCGACCTAGGCGTGAAGATCGCCAAAGCGACGAAGGCTGCGATGGGCGCAGACTATCCCAACGACGAAGTGGACGAAGTCCTGTTCTGGATGTTTGACGAGGGCCGTCTGGGCCGCAAATCAAACTCCGGCTTCTACGCCTACGATGACAAGGGCAGGCGTCAGGGTCTGTGGGAAGGCCTGGGCGAGAAATACGCCGTGGCCGACGAACAGCCTGACCTGATCGACGTGCAGCATCGCCTGCTCTTCGCGCAGGTGCTCGAAGCGGTCCGCGCGTTGGAAGAGGATGTGCTGGAAGACATCCGCGAAGGCGACGTAGGTGCGATCCTTGGCTGGGGCTTTGCCCCTTGGTCCGGTGGCCCGTTCAGCTGGCTCGACATCATCGGCGCGCCCTACGCGGCAGAGCGTTGCGACCAGTTGACCGAACAGTTTGGCGAGCGGTTCAAGACGCCGGACCTGCTGCGCGACATGGCCGACAAGAACCAACAGTTCTACAAGCGGTTCGCCCAACAAGCCAAAGCAGCCTGATCGCAAACACTTTTATAATTCCTCGAAAGGCCGCGCATCACAGCGCGGCCTTTTGCGTTTACGACACCGCTGCCTTACGGCCTGACACCACAAGGCTTGGCATCGGGATTTTGTACGTGTCGCCATCCAGAAATGCCGCCGCCCGCGCATCAATTTCATCGCGAATTGTGTCGCGCACTGCAGGCGTCTGACGGTCAAGGATCAGCGGGATACGCACGCCGAAACGCATGAAAAAGTCAAAAAAACCGGGCGCAGGGGCGTGCAACACATTGGGCACCTCTTCGATCTGGATGTCCTCAAATCCTGCGGCGGTCATCATGTCGGTGACGCTTTCGTGATCCGACAGCGCGTAGGCATCGGGCGCGGGATCGGCCAGCGACATGTCGGCATGCGCGCCCAGCACGTCAAACATCATTCGGTAGCAGGCAGACCGCGCAGGCCCCAACCATTGGCTAAAGGCGAAAATGCCATCCGCACGCAAAACGCGCGCCGCCTCTTGGATCGCGCGGGCGGGGTCCGTGACATGAAACAAAACAATGTTGCTGAGCACCGCATCAAAGCTGTCCTGCGCGAACGGCAGGTCCTCAATATCGGCGGTTTGAAACGGAAGATGCGGAAAATTCGCTTGGGCCTGTTTGACCATCTGTTGTGCGAAATCAACACCTTCGGCCTTGGCCCCCAGCAGGCTGGCGCATCCCGCGACATAACCCGGCCCGCAGCCTGCATCCAAGACGCGGGCGCCGTGAAATAGTCTGGCGCGCGCCAAGAGCGCGGGAATAGATTGCAGCGTCACGCGCGCCGTCGCATCCGCGTAAAGACCCGCGCGCGCATCCCATCCAGACCGCTCGCTATCCCGAAATCTGTCAAAACCCATGTGCCGCCTCTTTTGCTATGGACGACCGCAGCATAGCACGGATTTCGAAATGCGTTCATTCAGCCGGAAATAGCAGCGCCAAAACAAGGAAATTAGGCCACCATGCGGAACGCGGCGGTTGCCTGTTTGACCGGCACGTGGCCCATGTCTTCCATCTCAAGAAAACCGACCAGCGTATCGGCCTGCTCCAGCGACATGGTCGCATAATCCGATGCGGGCATATCCAGCAGATCAGTGGAAGCGGGGCAAAAGAACAAGGCACCAATATTGGCAAAGACCACTTCGTCTTGCGCAAACGTGATTGTCACGATCTCGATCCGCTCGGCGGGGGCCACGCGACAAATACCGCGAAATCCTTCAAGAGCTGCGGCAGGGATCATTGCAAAGGGATCGCCAAAGACCGCTTCGGCTGTATCGCTTTCGACCAGCACGGCCTGATGCGGCATCAGATACATATCCTCGCGGTTGCCCAAGGCCCCTGCTGGCACGAAAAGCGGCCAAGTATCGGGGGCGCCCTGACTGCCGCCGGTCCAGATCACATCGCGGCGCACATCGGTCACATACTGCAAACCGCCATCAAACGTGAGCACCTGATCCCCGGCCGCGACAGCCTCGACCGGACGCCAGCCCATTTGCGTGGCAACCTTGGTGCCGGACACCAGACCACGGCCCACATCGGCCAGCAGCTTGTCGGCTCGCAGACCGGCCATTCCGGCATTGTCTGACGTGCTTGTTGTGTGAACCAGATCGAACATGATGACTTCCCCTTTGTCGTTCGTTGGTGGTCCGATCATTCGGATCAACCGTGTCGCAGCAAAGTCAGAAGCAGTGATTCCTGTGCCCCTCCTTGGGTTGAAAAGGGGCAAGATTACGGCACTGGTGTGTTTCCCGCCGCCAATAATCCGGTCTGGCGGTGATTAATGTCTGATTAAGATACAATCGACAATTTTATTCAAATGCGTACCCGAACTGAGCGATGTCTTGCGCCGCGATGCGGGAGACCAAGGCGGCGTCTGCGTCCGAATAGTAGCTCCGCCAGTCAGCCCGCCGCGTGGATACGTTTGCGCGGGGGAGTTCCAACGTGAACCCCAGATGGTCCCAAAGTGGCATAAGGTCTTCCGACAAATGCTCAAGCCGCGCAAACAGATTGCAGCGGTTCACGCCTTGAGCGTCGGTCACGTAACTGTCGTATGGGTTCGCCATCAGGCTATCTTGTGTGTGCGTGGTGTTCAAAAATTCAGAAAAACCAGTTTCTTGCGCCAGCCTCACTGCCGGATGTGCAAAGCTTTGATCTTGAAGCCAATGGTAATAACTGACGATGCGATCCCACGGATTGCGCACCAGCGTAAAGACAAAATAGGCCTCCAACTGCTCTGGCGAAACCACACCGCCAATATCGCGCAGCGTGCTGTGTTTCCAAAGCCTGCCCTGTGGTGTGAGGTCAGCAAGACGCCCTTTGCGGCGTTTGGCCTTTGGCGTGTCACCGATCAGAATATCGTCCCGCATCGCGCGCCCCTCGAGCGCCAGCGCCATGGCCGTGCCTGCGGTTTTGGGGATGTGGACAAAGATGAACCTGCGCCCGTGCGAAATGATCATCGCGCTAGTCCGTCTGCGGGACCGCGCGTGCGCCGTGCCCCTGATCGGATCGCAATGCGATGATGATCCCCGCCAGTGCCACGCAAGCCAGCCCCAGATACATCAGCGCATCAGGACGTTCGCCCCACAGCACAACCGCCCAGATCGTGGCAAAGATCAAAAGTGTGTTGTCAAACACCGCAACAAATCCCGGATCGGCCATCTGATAGGCGCGAATGGAAAGCCCTACGCCGATCAGAGACCCCACGCCCTGCACCACCGTAATCACCATGAACGTGCCGGTGAACGGCACCCAGCCGCGTGTGGCAAAGCCCTCCGCACCCGCAATCGGGGGAAGCGACAGAACCGACAACGCCAGCAGCCCCAAAGCGCCGAAGATCAGCATGGTGCCGAAGAAACCGGCCAACAGCGTCAGGGTCGCCTCGCCCGCGCACCAGCGGCGGGTGGCGATGTTGCCCATCGCGTAAAACGCCCCAGCGGCGACGGGCAGGACGGTCAGCGCGCCAAAGCTGGTGGTGTCAGGCCGCACGATCAGCCAGATACCGGTAAACCCGATCGCCACAGCAAGCACGCGGATCATGCCCACACGTTCCCCGAAAAAGACGACCGAAAAGATCACAACAAAGATCGGTGCGGTGAAAAGCCCGGCCACCACCTGCCCGATTGGCAGCACCGCCAGACAGCCAAAGTAGATCACAAACGCCACTGCCGTCAGAACGCTGCGCAATGCCACCCGCAACGGCCGTTTGGGCCAGAGCGAAAACCGCATGACACCCGCAATGGCCGCAAGACAGACCAACGCAATGGCTGACCGCAGCAGGTGAAACTGCCAGAGCCCGCCGGTCTCTGCCGCCAGCCGCATAAAATTGTCGATCAACCCGAACAGCATCATGGCCGATAAGGCGCAGATCACGGCCAGCCCGGGACGGGGTGATACTGCATCCATTTCGTGCCTGATCCTTGTCATTTGTGCGTTGCATCAAATGTCTGACATATCCTAGGCTTTGCTGGCAATGGGCATCTGGAATGAAGGGGCCACCGATGGGCTGGATGGCGGACGAAAGCGGACTGGACAAATGCGCGGCCAACTATGTGCCGCTGACACCTTTGTCACATCTTCAACGCGCGGCCCGCGTCTTCGGGGATCGCACCGCGCTGATCTACGGCGACTTTACCCGCAGCTATGCCGACTACCACACCCGCGTGACCCGACTGGCCTCGGCTTTGGTCAAGGCGGGCGTCAAACCCGGTGATGTTGTCGCGACCCTGCTGCCCAATATCCCTGCCCAATCCGAGGCATCCTTTGCCGTGCCTGCCTGTGGCGCGGTGCTGAACACGATTAACACCCGGCTTGATGTCGATACGGTTGCCTACATCTTTGATCACGGTGGCGCTGCGGTTGTGCTGTGCGACAGCCAGTTCCTGCCAATGTGTCTGGATGCTGTGGCTGCGATGGACGGCGATGCGCCTCTGATTATCGAAGTGCCCGATCACGTTGCGGGTCTCGCGCCTGCCGGAAAACACACAGCGTACGAAGATTTCCTTGCCAGCGGTGACCCTGATTTCGCATGGATCATGCCGCAGGATGAATGGGAGAGCCTTGCGCTCAATTACACCTCTGGCACCACAGGGCGGCCCAAGGGCGTCGTCTATCACCATCGCGGCGCGTATCTGATGACAATGGGCACGCCGATCTCGTGGCAACTGCCACTTTTTATGACGTATCTGCAAATTGTGCCGCTGTTTCATTGCAACGGCTGGAACCACACTTGGATGATGCCAGCCTTGGGCGGCACTGTGGTGTGCTGCCGCGATATCACGGCGCGTGCGGTTTACGATGCTATCGCTGATAACGGTGTGACCCATTTCGGTGGTGCGCCCATCGTGCTGAACCTGATCGTGAACGCCAAGGACGAAGAGCGCCGCAGCTTTGACCACACGGTCGAGGTGTTTACCGCTGGCGCACCACCTGCCCCCGCCACATTGGCCGCCGTAGGCAAACTAGGCTTCAACGTCACGCAGGTTTACGGCCTGACGGAAACTTACGGCCACGTCACCGAATGTATCTGGAACGCTGATTGGGGCGCTTTGCCCGCCGATGATCAGGCCGCGATCAAGGCACAGCAAGGTGTGGCTTTCCCCATGATGGAGGACGTCACTGTCGTGGATGACCAGATGGCACAGGTCGCGATGGACGCCGCCACGCAAGGCGAAATTGTGATGCGCGGCAATGCGGTGATGAAAGGCTACCTCAAGAACCCCGAAGCCACGGCAAAGGCCTTCAAAGGTGGCTATTTCCACTCCGAAGACCTCGCGATCCAGCATCCCAACGGCTATATGCAGATCGCCGACCGCGCCAAGGACATCATCATTTCCGGCGGCGAGAATATCTCGTCAGTGGAAGTGGAAAGCGCGCTGATGAACCATCCCGCCGTCAGCCTTTGCGCTGTTGTGGCCAAGCCCGATGACAAATGGGGCGAGGTGCCCTGCGCCTTTGTCGAGCTGAAAGACGGCGCCACCGCCGAAGAGGCCGAGGTTATTGCGTTTGTGCGCCAACGTCTTGCAGGTTTCAAAACGCCCAAGCGGGTGGTTTTCCAAGAGCTACCCAAAACGTCCACTGGCAAGATCCAGAAATTTGAACTGCGCACGGTTGCCAAGACACTCTGACCGCCACGCTTTCTATCCGGTCGCACCCGCGCTATCATCGGCCAAAAGCAAAGCAGGCACATGACAGCACTCAAGGAATTTGACCGGCTGGAAAGCGGCGGGCTCTGGCACGAGACGCCGCAGGCGACCCCGCGCGATGTGACGGTCTCTTTTGGCAATGCGACGCTTGTCATTGCTGACGGGTCCGGCATTGCCCTGACCCATTGGTCCCTGCCTGCCATCGAACGTCTTAATCCGGGTGAAAGGCCTGCGCGCTTTGCGCCTGACGTGGACGCGTCCGAAATGCTTGAGATTGAAGACAGCCTGATGATCGACGCGGTTGAAAAGGTGCGCAAGGCAGTGCTGCGCGCGCAACCGCATCCGGGCAAGCTGCGGCATTTATCCAGTGTGGCGGTGATTTTGGCGCTCATCGCGGGGGCCGCGTTCTGGGCGCCCAAGGCGCTGACGCAGCAGACACTATCCGCCGTTCCGTTGTCCAAACGCAACGAGATCGGCGCAACTGTGCTGGGCCACTACCAGCGTATCACCGGCCCCACATGCCGCGGCGCGGCAGGAACGCAAGCGCTTGGTTTGCTGAAAAACCGTCTGCTGGGCACGCAAGCCGATGGACAGTTTGTGGTCGTGCAGACCCTGCCAAGCGGCGCCGTCACCCTGCCCGGCGGAATTTCCATGATTGATCGCGCGATCATCGAACAGCATGACGATGTGGCCGTCACCGCCGGTTATCTGATTGCGGCCAATAGTGACCGCGCCCGCCACGACCCGCTTGAGGCGATCCTGCAATTTGCGGGTCTGCGCGACACGTTCACGCTGTTTACCACCGGTGATCTGCCGGGGGCCGTGCTGCAGGGCTATGCCGAGGCGATTGCCGAGGGGCGCAATGCCCCGATTGATCTGGCTGACCTGTCGCTGGCTTTTGACGCAGCCCAGGTGCCGTCCAGCCCCTACGCGGCTGTCAGTGGCGATCAGGCGTTGGTAGAAAACGATTCAATGGCAGGGCGCGACATTCCCCTGATCCTGCAGGATCGCGACTGGGTGCGTCTGCAAGGCATTTGCACGCTGTAGGACCCGCGCAAGAAAAGACCCCGCGATCGTTTGCAGGGCCTTTCCTCGGGAGAACCTTTAGTT
Source organism: Yoonia sp. 208BN28-4 (assembly GCF_037543925.1). NCBI lineage: Bacteria > Pseudomonadati > Pseudomonadota > Alphaproteobacteria > Rhodobacterales > Paracoccaceae > Yoonia > Yoonia sp. 208BN28-4. The sequence continues at coordinate 1,012,207 of NZ_JBBIFY010000001.1, read as the reverse complement.
GCGTGTGTAGGCGTCGCCAAATCCGGCACTACGCGCGGCCTGCAAAGCACGCTGCAAAGCGCTCGCATCGCCAAACGGCCCAAGCGCGACGACCTGTGCACCACCGCTGCGCCCTGCCGAGATCGGCAAGCCCATCTGCTGGAACCTGCGGATCGTGGCCTGTGCATTGCCCAGATCACCAAAGCTGCCAACCTGCACATAACGGTGACCGTTTGATGCAGGCGTTGTTGTCGCTTTCTGGCGCAGCACGGTTGAACCGGCAGGCACCACTGTGGCGTTCTCGTGATAGACATGGGCCGTTTGCTGGTGCGGCAGACCGCGACGTTCATTCAAGCGCCCGTCGCCCCACACCCGCTCATAGCCCGAAGGCGGGCGGATCGGCTCTGCGCGATAAACCTGCGGGTTAGATGCTGGCACTCGCGCGGTTCCGAAAAGACTGTTTTCAAACAGGGATGCGGTGGCCGGTGCTGTTGCGCGGCGGGTCACCTCTGGCGCTGCCTGTGCCTGTTGGGCCAGTTCGGCCAGTTGTGCGCGGGTGGTATACGGGTTTTGCGCTTGTGGCCCGCACCGCACCGGCAGACCTGTGCCTGCCATCAGGTAACGCGACCCGGGCCGGTCACAGACCGTCGCCACAACAGGCGCGGTGATCGTTGGTGCCACAGGGGTTGGCGCGGTGGCTGGTGCGCTTGGCACGGCGGGTCCGGGCAGACCTGCAAACACGCGCGGTTGCACAGCGGGCTGTTGTTGCGGCGCACAGCGCACGGGCAGGCCCGTTGCCGCATTGGTTAGCGGACGTCCGGTTTCTGCAATCTCGGCACAGGCTTGTGCAAGCGTCAGGCGGCGCGGCTCTGGCGCGGCGGGAACAACGGGCGTCGGCGCAGCAACAACCGGAGCGACGACAGGTGTCACCACGGGTGCGGGACCGCAATCAATCGGATCACCGGTTTGCGCGCTGATAAAGCGGGCCTGAATGCCAAAGCGGCCATCACACGCCTCGGCCAGTGTGATGCGCGGCTGTTCGGGCACAACGGGTGCGGGGGCTGGCACAGGCACCGGCGCGACAACAGGCGTTCCAGCCGGTGCCGGGCCGCAGTCAATCGGCTCTCGGGTGGCGGCGCTGATGAAACCTGTCTGGATGCCAAAGCGTCCATCGCAAGCCTCGGCCAGTGTGGTGCGGCGTTCGGCAGGTTCAGGGGGGACGACAGGTGCTGGCGCTGTGATGACCCGCGGTGTGGCAGGCGGCGTTGCCGTTGCAATCGGTTGGATTAGGCGCGGCGTTGTCGTCAGCGACGCAACCGTCTGGATCGGCCCACCGGCCGTCGGGCGCGGTGCTGGCGCTGGTGCAGGTGTTGGCGCAGCAGCTACACGCGGCGCTGGTGCAGGCGTTGGCGCGGGGCGTGGTGCGGGCGGAACGGGCGACACGGTCGCATCAATCGGGCTGGAGTTTTCAACCGTCGCGTCAGGCAATCCGGCCAGCGGGTTTGGAGCGGACGGCGCGCGCGTCGGGGCAACCTGCTGGGCCAGTGACGGCTGGAAATTACAAAGCTGTTCGCGCGTCCGGCTGACCCGCGGCACCCAGTTTACATTACCGCCAACGCCCGCGCGCACAAACGCACAGCCACGGCTGTCAACATACTGGTTGCCTGTAAAAGAGGCTGGCGGAAATTCCGCAGGCGTCGCCTGTGCCTGCGCCATCTGGCCGGTCATCGTCAAAGCCACGACCACCGCGCCGATAAATCCAATGTTCTTCATCACTGCCCCCACAACATATTGTGGAAAGATGCAGGACAATGCCCATTTTGTAAAGGGATTATCCCTCTATTTTGTGCCAAACATGCGGTCACCCGCATCCCCTAGTCCTGGCACAATATAACCGTTTTCGTTCAAGTGACTATCAACCGCAGCTGTCACAATCGGCACGTCAGGGTGCGCCTCTTTCATCCGCGCGATCCCTTCGGGGGCCGCCAAGAGGCACAGGAACCGGATATTCTTGGCCCCTGCCTTTTTCAGCAGATCAATCGCGGCGACCGACGAATTGCCCGTCGCCAGCATCGGATCCACCGCGATCACCAGACGATCCTCAAGCTCTGTCGGGACTTTGAAATAGTATTGCACCGGCTTGAGCGTTTCCTCATCGCGGTAAAGCCCGACAAAGCCCACACGCGCCGAGGGGATCAGTTCAAGAATACCGTCCAACAGGCCGTTACCCGCCCGCAGGATCGACACCAGCGCCAGTTTCTTCCCATCTAGCACAGGCGCATCCATCGGCTGCAACGGCGTGTCGATCTGGGCCGTGGTCATCGGCAGGTTGCGCGTGACCTCATAAGCCAACAGCTGCGAGATTTCGCGCAGCAACTGCCGGAATACTGCCGTCGATGTATCGGTGCGCCGCATCAGTGTCAGCTTGTGTTGCACCAGCGGGTGCTGCACGTGGGTCAGGTGATCAGTCATGTGGCAGGCTCCAGTCTTTTGGCAAGTGTGGCGCGGGTGGTGTCATCGCAGAATGCGGCGTCCAGCGCGGTTTTCTGCACGTCGGCAAATATCGCATCGTCCCAGCCAAACACGCGGTTCAGGTTTTCATATTCCTGCGTCATGTCGGTCAGGAAAAACGGCGGATCATCGGTGGAGACCGTGACCTTCACGCCGCGCTTGCGCAGGTCGTCAATCGGGTGCGCCTCCCACGACTGGACGGCTTGCAAAAACACGTTGGACCCCGGACAGACCTCAAGCACGACATCCTTGTCGATGATCTCGTCCAGCAGCGCGTCGTCCTGAATGGCGTGAATGCCGTGGCCGATGCGCGTGCAATGCAGATCGCGGATCGTCTCGCGGACCATCTCGGGCCCGCCCCATTCGCCCGCGTGACTTGTCAGATGCAGCCCCGCTTCACGCGCCATATCAAAGCTGTAGGCGTAGTCGCCGGGCCGGTTCATCATCTCTGCCCCGCCCATACCAAACCCCACGATGAAATCGCCAGCGGTTTCGGCCGCACAGCGGGCCGCGGTTTTCGCCTGCTCGGGGCCGAAATGCCGGATGCAGGTCACGATACCCTTGTGCGTGACGCCCATCGTGCGCTCCGCCTCATCGCTGGCATCCTTGATCGCAGCCAGATAATCGCGCCACGCGGATAGGTCACCGCCACCGCAAAAATCGGGCGAGATAAACGACTCTGCGTAGATCACACCATGTTTTGCGCATTCCTCAAGCACCGCCAGCGTGAGGCGGCGGAAATCATCGGGCGATTGCAGCGTCGTGCAGGCCGCCTCATAGACCTTCAGGAATTCGTCGAAATCCGCGTAGGTATAGTTACCATCCGCATCAAAGATGCGACTGATATCCAGACCCTTTTCGCGGGCCAGGCCACGGATAAACGCAGGCGGTGCAGCCCCTTCGATATGCAGGTGCAGTTCCAGTTTGGGGTGATCCGCGTAACTCATAAAAAGCTGTGTCCTTCGCCTTTGTATTCCACGCCCAGATAGCCTGCGACGCTGGCGGCCACATCAACAAACGCAACTTGCCCAAGGTTTTTTGCACCCGCTCCATGAACCAATACCGGCACACGTTCGCGGGTATGGTCCGTGCCTGCCCACGTCGGGTCGTTGCCGTGGTCCGCGGTCACAATCAGCAAGTCATCGGCACGCAGTTGGTCAAGCACCCTGCCCAGTTCCGCGTCAAACCATTCCAGATGCCGCGCATAGCCGCTCACGTCGCGTCGGTGGCCGTATTCGCTGTCAAATTCGACAAAGTTGGCAAAGACAAACGCGCCGTCCTTTGCTGTATCAACCAGTCTTGAGAGCGCGGTCATCAAATCCGCATCGCGCCCCTTTTGCACATCATCAATGCCGCGCATGGAAAAGATGTCGCCAATCTTGCCCACGGCATGCACGGGCCGCCCTGCGTCGTGGATGTAATCACACAGCGTCGGCGACGGCGGGGCGATGGCAAAATCGCGGCGGTAGGCGGTGCGCTGGAAGCCGCTTTCGGGATCACCCACAAAAGGTCGCGCGATGACGCGCCCGACCTTCATATCGTGCAACATCGGCGCGATATCTTCGCACAGCTGCATCAGCCTTTCGCGGCCAAACACCTCTTCATGCGCCGCGATCTGAAGGACGGAGTCCACGGATGTATAGCAAATCGGCCAACCCGTTTTCATGTGACGCGGGCCTTCGGCATCAATCACTTCGGTGCCGGACGCATGGCGATTGGCCAGCGTGCCGCCCACGCCTGCCGCCTCGCAAATGGCGACGATCACGTCGTCGGGAAAGACCGGATCGGTCTTCGGGAATGTGTGCCAGTCCCACGGCACCGGTACGCCTGCCAGTTCCCAGTGGCCTGATGGCGTGTCCTTGCCGCGCGACACTTCGGTGGCAGCCCCCCACGCACCCGTAACCTGTGCATCCAGCGTCGGCACCTGCATCCCGCTGGCCAATTCCAACGCCTGCCCCAATCCGAGGGCTGCCAGATGCGGCACGTGCAACGGCCCGCTGCGCCCCTCTTCGGCCTGACCAGCCGCACAGGCCTGCGCGATGTGGCCCAATGTATTCGATCCGGTATCAGGTAAGTCGCCGTTAAAGAACTGGTCCGCATCCGGCGCACCGCCGATGCCAACGCTATCGATCACAATCAGAAACACACGGGCCATCAGACCACCTCCTCGATCACCAGCGGGCCAATGTCCGGCTTGGGGCCGATCTTCATCGCGGTCTGCACGGCTGCGGCACAGGCTTCGGCGTCGTCTTCGGTGCGGGCATGCAGCACACACAGCGGTTGCCCGCGCACCACCTTTGCCCCCAGCCCCAACACTTCGGTCACGCCAACAGACCCGTCGATCCGATCAGTTTCAACACGGCGACCGCCGCCCAGCCCCACAACGGCAAGGCCTAGCGCCTCACCATCAATTTCCGCGATATAGCCATCCTCGGCGGCGACCACATCGCCCACCACCTTGGCCTTAGGCAAATGCGTGCGCCAGTCATCGGCCATATCGGGCGGGCCACCCAAGGCCGCGACCATCTGCGCGAATTTTTCCAATGCGGCACCGGATGCAATGGCGCTGGTCAAACGCTCTTCCGCCTCACCCTCGGCACTGCCATGCATCGCAAGCAATTTCGCGCCAAGTGCCACAACCAGATCGTGCAGGCGCGGCGCGGCGGATTTGTCGCCCGACATGACCTCCATGCACAGGGCGACCTCAACCGCATTGCCCAGTGCGGGGGCCAGTGGCGTGTTCATATCCGTGATCAGGGCGGCGGTTTTGCAGCCTGCCCCGTTGGCCGTTGTCACCAGCGACTGCGCCAACGCACGCGCATCATCTGCAGTTTTCATAAACGCGCCGGTGCCGACCTTCACGTCCATGATGAGGCCGTCCAGCCCTGCGGCTAGCTTTTTTGACAGGATCGACGCGGTGATCAGATCCACGCTATCCACCGTCGATGTCACGTCGCGCACACCGTAAAGCACGCGGTCCGCTGGTGCGATCTTGCCCGTCGCACCCACGATGGCGCAGCCGATTTTACCGACAATCTCGCGCAGCTGTCCTTCGCTTACGCTGGTGGACAGACCTGGGATCGCCTCAAGCTTATCAAGCGTGCCGCCTGTATGCCCCAGCCCGCGACCAGAGATCATCGGCACAAACACCCCGCAGGCTGCAAGCGCTGGCGCAAGGATCAGTGACACGCAATCGCCAACGCCGCCGGTTGAATGTTTATCCAGCACCGCGCCGGGCAAATCCCAGTCCAACACATCGCCGCTGTCGCGCATCCCGCGTGTCAATGCCACGCGCCCTGCATCGCCCAGCCCGTTCAGGCAGACGGCCATGGCAAAGGCGCCCGCTTGCGCGCCACTGACAGCACCGCTGGCCAGCCCTGCAGCAAACCACGTCAGTTCGTCGTCGGTCGGCACGTCCTTACGGCGCACTTTTGCGATGATGGCACGCGCATCCACCGTGGTTACACCTTACTCATGTAGTCGGCATCAAAGCTGCCGGGCAGCAGGTCAGCCACTGTTGTTTGCAACGTCACACCCGCCGTGGTGGCCATTGTCACGACCACGTCACCATCCGCAAACTCCGCGATCTTTTGGCGGCACCCGCCACAGGGGCTGACCGGCTTCGGGCTATCGGCAATCACAGCAATTTCGGCAATACGGGTGTCACCGCTGGCCACCATCGCGGCGATGGCACCGGCCTCGGCGCAGGTGCCTTCGGGATAGGCCACGTTCTCGACGTTACAGCCCACATGCACCGCCCCGCTTTGCGACCGCAACGCCGCACCGACCTTGAATTTCGAGTAGGGCGCATGCGCGTTTTCACGCACGGCGCGGGCATGGTCGATCAGGGACATGGCACAGAACCTCCGGTTGGTGGTGATAGGGTCTGTGATACCGCAATGGGATGCAAGCCCCGCCACGGGAACATTTGCAGCGACCACGCGTTAGGTCAGGGCAAGGATTGCAACAGGAGATCACCGATGAAAACGACCCAAAGCAGCTATGCCGTCGCCGATTTTGACACGCCGCCAAACTCGCCCGACGCCCCGATGACCGGCGATCAGGCCGATCTGCTCAAGGCGCTGTGCACCGAAGCAGGCGAGCCGTTTAACGAAGGGCTGACCCAGATTGAGGCGCACCGCCGGATCAAGGAACTGTCTGACCACCTGAACACGGATCAGAACCTGTAGGCTGGCCCACGTATCGCTTCAGGGCGGTTAACGCTTTGTAAATAAATGATAACCTTCCCCACGGGGAAGGCCATACCTAGTCGGTCTGCATCGTCGCAAACAGACCCGGAAGCGACACTTCAAGCAGCTCTAACCTGTCGCTTGGGTCGGCGTAGCGGATCGCCATGCCCGGCGGAATGACAAAAGCATCACCCGCCTCCAGCGCACGCGGCTCTTCACCCTCGCCCTCAAGCGTCATCGTGCCCGACATCACAAATGTGAAATGGATATCCGCGTCGTGGGTCGCCCACATCGGCGCACCTTCCCCGCGGCGAAGGACCTGCACACCTGCAACGGCCTTGGTATTCGCGGCAATCGTCGTGTCACGCGACACGAAACCCGGCAGACGTGACGCGGTCCACTCCGCCCCTTTCGCGACGTTGTGCACAAACTTCTGGCCCTGCCACTCGCGATTGCGATTGATCCGCAGGTTCGGCAGCGTCATCTCGTGGTCGATCTCGGTGACATGCTCTGCCGGAACGCCGATCTCGATCACCTCGATCCCGTCTGACGCCTCCAGCACACGGTGCCTGATCTCGGGCGGTTGAATAAAGCAATCGCCGGCCGTCAGGCGGATTGGCTCACCCTGATCCTCATAAACCACATCGACCCAGCCCTTATAGCAAAAGATCAGCTGAAACCCGACCTTGTGATAGTGCACCGTGTCAGGCACCGGTCCGCCATCGGGGATGCGAATGTGGCTTGCGATGATCGACCCGCCAAGCCGGTCGGGGATCAGATCGCGGTAGTGCATGCCTGCGCGGCCGATGACCCACGGCGCTTTGTCCTTCAGCCGCCGCACAACAAAGGCGTGCTGCGTTTCGGGCATCACCAGCTCGGGGTTAAGCGGCGCAATCTCGACAATCGTGCCACCCGGTGCTGTCAGCCCCCTTGCCCCACCCGCAAAATCCTTGTCGTCGGTCAGGATGCGAATGACACCTGCCGCCGAGATCATAGTCTGGTCCAACCGGACAGAAATACCGTGGCCGGAAAACACGGCGTTGGTCGGGTCATCGGCGGGAAAAATGGACTCCATCCGCATTCCCAGCATCTTGGCGAAAAAGCCAAGGTCGCCGCGCAGATCGGTTGTTGGCAGGCGCACTTCTGCGCGCATTTGATCTAGATCGCTCATGCCGCGCAGCCTGTCGCGGCATCTTCGGATTTGCAAGATAAACCGAAACGTGCTTATTCAAATCCTGATCTTCCCCAAGGGAAGGTAGATAGTTTAATGTTAAACTATCTTACAAAGCGGAGTGGCAAGATGGCAGACGAAAAGAACGATAACGTGCGACAGGCCGCCCTTGATTATCACCGCTTTCCCAAGCCCGGTAAGCTGGAAATCCGCGCCACCAAACCGCTTGCCAACGGTCGTGATCTGGCCCGCGCCTATTCCCCTGGCGTGGCCGAGGCTTGCATCGACATCAAGTCGAACCCCGATCTGGCCCGTGATTATACCACGCGTGGCAATCTGGTGGGCGTTGTCACCAATGGCACGGCTGTGCTGGGGCTGGGCAACATCGGCGGTCTGGCATCAAAGCCTGTCATGGAGGGCAAAGCCGTCCTGTTCAAGAAATTCGCCAATATCAACTGCTTTGACATCGAACTGGACGAGCCTGACCCCGAACGGCTGGCCGATATCGTCTGCGCGCTGGAACCCACATTCGGCGCAATCAATTTAGAAGACATTAAAGCCCCGGACTGCTTTATTGTGGAGAAAATCTGCCGCGAGCGGATGAATATCCCCGTGTTCCACGACGATCAGCACGGCACGGCGATTGTTGTGGGTGCCGCTGCCGTGAATGCCCTGCGCCTTGCGAGTAAGCGGTTTGAGGATATCAAGATCGTCAGCACTGGCGGCGGTGCGGCTGGCATTGCCTGTCTGAACATGCTGCTCAAACTGGGTGTGAAACGCGAGAATGTCTGGCTTTGCGACATTGAGGGGCTTGTCTATCAGGGCCGCGAAAAGGACATGACTCCGCAAAAGGCAGACTACGCCCAAGGCACATCGCCCGCAACGCTGGCCGATGTGATCAAGGACGCAGACATGTTCCTTGGCCTGTCCGGCCCCGGTGTTCTGAAGGCTGACATGGTGGCCGATATGGCCGCCGATCCGATCATCTTTGCGTTGGCCAATCCGAACCCCGAAATCTCGCCCGATGAGGCCCGCGCCGTGGCCCCCGGTGCCCTGATCGCAACGGGTCGCAGCGATTTCCCCAATCAAGTCAACAATGTGCTGTGCTTCCCGTTCATCTTTCGCGGTGCGCTTGATGTGGGGGCGACCGATATCAACGACGAGATGAAGATCGCCTGTGTCGAAGGCATCGCAGAGCTGGCCCGCATGACCACCAGCGCCGAGGCGGCCGCCGCCTATCGCGGTGAAACGCTGACATTTGGCCCTGATTACCTGATCCCCAAACCCTTTGATCCACGTCTGATGGGTGTTGTGGCAACCGCCGTTGCGCGGGCAGCGATGGAAACCGGCGTGGCGACCCGCCCGCTTGAGGATATCGCCGCCTATAAGGCCAATCTTGACGGGTCGGTGTTCAAATCGGCCATGATTATGCGCCCCGTATTCGAAGCCGCCCGCACCGCCGCGCGCGCCATTGTTTTTGCCGAGGGCGAGGATGAACGTGTGTTGCGTGCGGCCCAAGCGATCATGGAGGAGACCACCGACAAACCGATCTTGATCGGTCGACCAGAGGTGATTGCGGCCCGTGCTGATCGCGCTGGCCTGAAGGTGAAGCCGGGCATCGATTTCCAGATCGTGAACCCCGAAAACGATCCGCGTTACCGCGATTACTGGGGCACGTATCACGATCTGATGGCGCGCCGCGGTGTGACCCCCGATCTGGCCAAGGCGGTCATGCGCACCAACACCACCGCCATTGGCGCCGTCATGGTGCAGCGTGGCGAGGCGGACAGCCTGATTTGCGGCACGTTCGGGCAGTTCCTGTGGCACCTCAATTACGTGGGCCAAATCCTTGGCCGCGAAGACAGGCATCCGGTGGGCGCGCTGTCGATGCTGATCCTTGAGGACGGACCGCTTTTTGTGGCCGACACGCAGGTTCATGCCACACCGACGCCGGAACAGATTGCCGAGACTGTGGTAGGGGCGGCCCGCCACGTGCGCCGCTTTGGTCTGACGCCCAATATTGCACTGTGTTCGCACAGCCAGTTCGGCAACCTTGATAACGACAGTGGGCGCCGGATGCGGGCGGCGCTGGACCTGCTGGATCAAGAGACGCGCGACTTCTGTTATGAAGGCGAAATGCCGGTGGACACGGCACTTGACCCTGATCTGCGGGATCGCATCATGCCCGGCTCTAAGCTGAAAGGCAGCGCGAACGTGCTGATCTTTGCCAATACCGATGCCGCGTCCGCCGTGCGCAATATCCTGAAAATGAAGGCCGATGCGCTTGAGGTAGGCCCTATCCTGATGGGCATGGGCAATCAGGCGCATATCGTCACCCCGTCAATCACCGCGCGGGGCCTGCTGAATATGTCTGCGCTGGCAGGCACACCGGTTGATCACTATGGCTAATGTGCCGGTTTTCGTCTGCTTCAAATGGGGCAAGGGGTATCCGTGCAAATACACCAACATCCTGTTCCGCGCGCTGACAGACCTTATGGCAGGACCATTCCGACTGATTTGCCTGACGGATGACCCAGACGGTCTGGCAGAGGGCATTGAAACGCAGCCCATCCCGCCGTTCAAGATGGATCGCGGCGACTGGCACAAAGGCATGTGGCCCAAACTTGCAGCCTTCGCACCCGGCATTGTGCCGGATGGCACGGCAGTGGTCATGCTGGACGTGGATGTTGTCGTGCTGCGTGATCTGACGCCGCTGTTTGATATCATTCGAAAACAGGGCGGGCTGCATATCATGCAAGAGGTGCCGGACACCCTGCCCCGCCTGTTTCCCAAACGCTTTGGCAAACCGCTTTTGTCCAATTCGTCGATCGTGGGGTTTGTCGCGGGCGAACAGACGCATCTTTATACGGGCTTTGCGGACAAGACTTATGACGAGGTCAAATCGCTGCGCAACGATCAGAACTACATTCATCATCACGCGCACGACCGTAACCACTGGCCGCTGGGCTGGATGCTCAGTTTCAAGAAAAGCCTTGCCTATCACTTCCCTGTCGGACTGGTGCGCCCGATCCCGCGCCCTGATGGCTATGTTGTGATTTTCCACGGTGTGCCCAATCCTGAGGATATGACGAAGGGGCCGTTTACCCGCTGGGGATCGAAAGAAAAGTTCGGCTATTTTCCCGTTCGCTGGATCAAGGACTACTGGCAGAAATACAGCCGCGACACTGACCGCTAGCGCGCTGCTTTATCGATCTCAAGCGTCATTCAGGATGGAGCACTGCAGACGCTGCTTGGACAGCCACGGACCAAAGTGTCAATAATTTCACAACCCGCGCATCCGTTATCGCAACCAGACTTGCGGCCCTGTCATGGCCTGCCTAACAATCCACCCCAATAACTCGGGGAGGAGTGACCATGGGATACAAAGACATCTACGCCGCCGCACAGGCCGATCCAGAAGCGTTCTGGATGGAGCAGGCGCAAGCGATCGACTGGGCTACCCCTCCGACGAAGGCGCTGAATGATAGCAAGGCCCCGCTTTACCAGTGGTTTACAGATGCGCAGGTCAACACTTGCTATAATGCGGTGGACCGGCACGTTGAAAACGGTCGCGCCGATCAGGTGGCTATTATCTATGACAGCCCGATTACGGGCACCAAATCAAAGACGACCTATGCAGAGCTTCAGACGCAGGTCGCATCACTGGCTGGTGCCTTGCGCGACAAGGGTATCGTCAAAGGCGACCGCGTCATCATCTATATGCCCATGGTGCCAGAGGCGCTTGTCGCGATGCTGGCCTGCGCGCGCTTGGGCGCTGTGCACTCGGTTGTTTTTGGCGGGTTTGCGGCGAACGAACTGGCCGTGCGTATCGATGACGCCACTCCCAAGGCGATCATCGCTGCGTCTTGCGGTGTCGAGCCGGGGCGCGTTGTCGCCTATAAACCACTGCTAGACGGCGCGATTGACATGGCCGCGCATGACGTGGACTTCACGATCATCCTGCAACGCGAGCAGCAAACCTGCGACCTGACTGCAGGGCGTGACCACGACTGGCATGCGGTGCAAGAGGGCGTGACCCCCGCCGATTGTGTGCCTGTGGCGGGCGATCATCCGGCCTATATCCTATACACCAGCGGCACGACAGGCGCGCCCAAGGGCGTTGTGCGCCCAACGGCAGGGCATCTGGTTGCGCTGAACTGGACGATGAAAAACATCTACAATGTGGACCCCGGCGATGTGTTCTGGGCGGCATCCGACGTGGGCTGGGTCGTTGGGCATTCCTATATCTGCTACGCGCCACTGATCCACGGCAACACCACAGTCGTGTTTGAAGGCAAGCCCATCGGCACACCTGACGCGGGCACGTTCTGGCGCGTGATCGAAGAACATAACGTGCGCAGCTTTTTCACGGCCCCCACCGCGTTCCGAGCGATCAAACGCGAAGACCCCAAGGGCGAGTTGATCAAAAACTACGACATCTCTTGCCTGCGTGCGCTGTATCTGGCCGGTGAGCGGGCCGACCCAGACACAATCGAATGGGCGCAAAAGATCATGGGCGTGCCGGTCTATGATCACTGGTGGCAGACCGAAACAGGCTACACCATCGCAGGCAATCCTGCGGGGATCGAGGCGCTGCCGGTCAAGATCGGCTCGCCCACCGTGGCGATGCCGGGCTATGACGTGCAAATTTTGGACGAGTCAGGCCACGAGATGCCTGCGGGCGAATTGGGCGCGATTGCGATCAAGCTCCCACTTCCGCCGGGCACGCTGCCAACGCTTTGGAATGCTGAAGACAGGTTCGTGAAATCCTACCTCACCACATTCCCTGGATACTATGAAACGGGCGACGCTGGCATGATCGACGAGGATGGATACCTGTACATCATGGCGCGCACCGATGACGTGATCAACGTGGCCGGTCACCGCCTGTCCACGGGGGCCATGGAAGAGGTGCTGGCAGGCCATCCCGACGTAGGCGAATGTGCGGTGATTGGCGTGACGGACCAGTTGAAAGGCCAGCTTCCCATGGGGTTTGTGTGCCTGAACAAAGGGTGTGACACACCGCAAGAACAGATCGTAAAGGATTGTATCAAGCGGGTGCGTGACACCATCGGGCCTGTGGCTGCGTTCAAGCTGGTGGCCGTGGTGGACCGTCTGCCCAAGACCCGATCCGGCAAAATCCTACGCGCGACCATGGTGAAAATTGCGGATAACGCAGAGTTCAAGATGCCAGCAACAATTGACGATCCGGCCATCTTGGACGAAATCCGCGCGGCGCTTAAACCGATGGGTTATGCGGGCTAGCGCCAGATTTCTCGAAATCTGATTGTTCCCGGATTTACCAGAAAATCCGGGGATACATCAGGCGAATTGTTCGCGGATCAGCCGTTCTTCCAGACCGTGACCGGGGTCAAACAGGATACGGTGCGCCACACTTGGCTCTGACCGGATTTCGACCCACGCCACATCGCGCACAGAACTGCCATCCGCATCCGCCATCACGGGCCGTTTTTCGGGGTTGATCACGTCAAAACGGACGACGGCCTGCTTGGGCAACAATGCCCCCCGCCATCTGCGCGGCCGAAACGCCGACATCGCGGTCAAAGCCAACACATCCGACCCGATAGGCAGGATCGGCCCGTGCGCGGAATAGTTATAGGCCGTCGACCCCGCAGGCGTGGCCACCAGCGCCCCGTCGCACACCAATTCGTCCATGCGCACGCGCCCGTCCACCGAAATTTGCAACTTGGCCGCTTGCGGGCCTGCGCGCAGCAACGACACCTCGTTAATCGCCAGCGCGTGATGCGTCGTTCCATCAACACAAGTGGCGGTCATGGTCAGGGGGTTGATCACCTCTTCGACGGTGGCATCAAGACGGGCGCGCAGATCCTCGTCCTGATATTCGTTCATCAAAAAGCCGACAGTGCCACGGTTCATCCCGTAAACCGGCACATCCAGCGCCTGCGTTTCGTGCAGCGTTTGCAGCATAAAACCGTCACCACCCAAGGCCACGATAAAGTCCGCCTCGGCCGCAGCCACATTGCCATACCGCTGCGACAAATCCGCCAAGGCCGTCTGCGCGATCGGCACGGGGCTGGCGCGAAAGGCGATTTTGCGGTCCGGCATCTGGGCAATTTTCCTTTTGTTTCATCAATCTGTCCACGGAACGCCCAAGAAAGGCAAGACCGCTATCGGAAACCGATTAGCCGCACGCATGATGATCTTGGTCGTTTTGATGCTTTTGACGCGGCGCAACCTGCGCTATGCCGCTTCCAGCATATTCAACTGGACCTGACAAAAGGGACACCGCCCCATGACTGCAAATGTCCGCGACGCCGGCTTTTTCACTGAAACGCTTTCTACACGCGACCCTGAAATTCACGCCGCCATACAGGCCGAGCTTGGCCGCCAGCGCAAAGAGATCGAACTGATCGCATCCGAAAACATCGTGTCCGCTGCCGTCATGGAAGCGCAGGGCAGCGTGATGACCAACAAATACGCCGAAGGATATCCCGGACGGCGCTACTACGGCGGTTGCCAGCACGTTGACGTGGCCGAAAACCTCGCCATTGAACGGGCCAAGCAGTTGTTCGGTTGCGGCTTTGCCAATGTGCAGCCCAACTCCGGCTCTCAGGCCAACCAAGGTGTGTTTCAGGCGCTGATCAAACCCGGTGATACCATTCTGGGCATGTCGCTGGACGCAGGCGGGCACCTGACCCACGGGGCCAAGCCGAACCAGTCGGGCAAGATTTACAACGCCGTGCAATACGGTGTGCGCAAGCAGGACAGCCTGCTGGATTACGATCAGGTGCAAGAGCTTGCGACCGAGCATAACCCCAAGCTGATCATCGCCGGCGGCTCTGCCATTCCACGGATCATTGATTTCGCCCGCATGCGCGAGATTGCCGATAGCGTGGGCGCGTATCTGTTGGTGGACATGGCGCACTTCGCTGGTCTGATCGCGGCTGGCATCTACCCGTCGCCGTTCCCGCATGCCCACGCGGCCACCACCACGACGCACAAAACCCTGCGCGGCCCGCGCGGTGGTATGATCCTCACTGATGACGAGGCTTTGGCGAAGAAGTTCAACTCTGCCATCTTCCCCGGCATTCAGGGTGGTCCTCTGATGCACGTCATCGCCGGTAAGGCCGTGGCCTTTGGTGAGGCGCAGCGCCCCGAGTTCAAAACCTATCAGGAACAGGTCGTCAAAAACGCGCAGGCGCTGGCAGATCAACTGATGAAGAACGGTCTGGATATCGTCTCTGGCGGCACCGATACGCACGTGATGCTGGTGGACCTGCGCCCCAAAGGCGTGAAGGGCAACGCCACCGAAAAGGCGCTGGAGCGGGCGCACATGACCTGCAACAAAAACGGTATTCCGTTCGACCCTGAAAAGCCGATGGTCACATCCGGTATCCGCCTTGGCACGCCCGCTGGCACCACACGCGGCTTTGGCGAGGCGGAATTCCGTCAGGTCGCTGACTGGATCGTGGAAGTCGTCGATGGTCTGGCCGCAAATGGTGAGGACGGAAACGCCGAGATTGAGGCAAAAGTTCGCGCCGAGGTCGAAGCCCTTTGCGATAAATTCCCTTTGTACCCAAACCTCTAGTTAAGCTGCACACTTCCTGCACAAAGCCGCCGCGCCCCGCTGCACGGCAGCTTTGTTATGTCTGCGCCATGATATATTCAGACGCCCTTGCACTTTCGATCGGGAACACGATCCGCACCCGCCTGCCCGGCCCCTTGGCCACGCTCACGATCTTCACGTTGAAGCAGGCGTGGGCCTGCTTGTTCGGTGCCAGCCTCTTGGCGGCGATGATCGTGACACGCATGATCTGGCAGGATGATTGGAGCCTTGCGCGATATGATGCGCTGCTGATTTTCGCACTTGTTCTACAGGCCAGCTTTGTCTGGTTGCGTCTGGAAACCTGGACCGAAGTGCGGGTCATCGCGCTGTTTCACATCACGGGCACGGCGATGGAAATCTTCAAGGTGCACGCTGGATCATGGGCTTACCCCGAACCGGGTTTTTTCAAAATTTACGATGTGCCGCTGTTTTCGGGCTTCATGTATGCTGCCGTGGGCAGCTTCATGGCGCGGGTGATCCGCCTTTTCGACATGTCGTTCACACCGTTTCCGCCACGCGCGCTCCATTTCGCGTTCGCCGCGCTGATATACCTCAACTTTTTTATGCATCACTTCGTTGTCGACATGCGCTACGCTCTCTTTGCCGGAACAATCCTGCTCTATGGCCGCACGCGCATCTGGTTTTGCATTTCACATCGCTGGTACTGGATGCCCCTGCCCGTCGCGGCTTTTCTGTCGAGCTTCTTTCTGTGGTTGGCCGAAAATATCGGGACCATGACAGGCACGTGGCTCTATGCAGGGCAAAATCCGTTTGATGCCGTCAGTTTTGCAAAAATGGGGTCGTGGTATTTGTTGCTGTACGTGGCCTTTGCGACCGTCAGCCTTGTGGTGCGGCTTGGCGATGCGCCACGCACCAAAGGCACGACATACCGCGTTTAGGCCCGTTGCGATCAAACAATCCCGCGCTGCACCAGAACGTAGACCACAACGATGAACGTAAAGATCAGCACCGCCGAGATTGAGCCCAGAATTCCAAGCACGCGGCCCTTGATCCGGTCGGCAGGATCAACCGTCTGAAGATGCGCCACGATGTTGGCGTGGGCCTTATCCGCCTGACGCTGGTCAATCATACGCACCAGCTTTGGGTTCTGCATCAATGTCTCAGCCTGTGCCAGATACGCGCCATCGCGCCGCACACCACGTGGCAACGCACGTCCGGCTTTGCGCAGTTGCGCGCCAAAGGTCGGACCGCGCACGCGCAGTTTCTCCGCCATGAGCGCCTGCAAATCGTTCAGCTGTGTTTCAAGATTTTCGGCCGTCATTCCTTTCGTGTAATGGTGGTGGTGCGGCACCTCAAGCGGTAGGATGGCGCAAATTCGTCAACAAAGGGTTTCGCGATGTTACATAAGGTTGAATACGACGGGCCTGCGGGGCGTAAACTGCTGATCGCGCACGGGCTTTTCGGCTCTGCGCGCAACTGGAATGTCATCGCGAAACGCCTGTCAGACAGCCGCCCTGTTGTCACCGTCGACATGCGCAACCACGGCGCCAGCCCACATTTTGACAGCCATTCCTATAACGATCTGGCCGCTGATCTGGCGGGGGTAATTGACGGACAATACGATGTGCTGGGCCATTCGATGGGTGGCAAGGCGGCAATGGTTCTGGCCACGGAACACCCTGAAAAGGTTGGCAAATTGATCGTCGCGGATATCGCACCGATTGGCTACAAACACTCGCAAATGGGGCCGATTGAGGCGATGCGCGGGGTGGACCTGAGCCGCGTTGAAACCCGCGCGGACGCGCTTGCTCAACTGGACGGTCTCGACCCCGGCGTGCCGGAGTTTCTGGTGCAATCGCTTGATATGAAAGCGAAAGCTTGGAAATTCAATCTCGACACCCTCGCCGCTGATATGGACAAGATCATCGGATTTCCCGCTTTGGATCAGACGTTTAGCGGCGATACGCTGTTCCTGTCGGGGGCCAATTCCGACTACGTGAAACCCATCTACCGCGACAAAATCCGCGGCCTCTTTCCCAACGCCAAATTCGCCAAAATCCCCGGCGCGGGCCACTGGCTGCACGCGGAAAAACCGCGCAAATTCGAGGCGGCTGTGAGGGCGTTTCTGGCGATGTGATTTGCGTGCACCGGACGTGCACCGCGCGTGCACCGCTCTAACACCCCACGCAAATTTAACCGCTCCCCCCGATCCTGCGCCGACACCCCAGCAGGAGCCGCCCATGCCCCCCAAACAGACCGCCACCTACAAAGCGCAATACGCCGAGCTTGCGCAGAAAACGAACGAAACACTGCTGACATTCCGCTACGCGCAGATGCGGTCGACCTATTTGCCGGAGGAGTGGAAGGACATCGCCCTCACCCCCGTCCCCGCCAAAACGCGGGTGACGCTGCGGCTGGACGCGGACGTGGCGCGGTTCTTTCGCAAGCTGGGAAAGGGGTATCAGGAGACGCTGAACGACGTGCTGCGGTCCTTCATGCTGGCGCGGCTGACCGAGGCGTTCGGCGAGGTGGAGGAGCCGTTTATGATGCTAGAGGCAGATGAGGGTCAGGCGCTGGACATCGAGGCAGAGAAGAAGCTGCGGCGGCATCTGGAGGAGA
This sequence comes from Yoonia sp. 208BN28-4, assembly GCF_037543925.1. Taxonomy (NCBI): domain Bacteria; kingdom Pseudomonadati; phylum Pseudomonadota; class Alphaproteobacteria; order Rhodobacterales; family Paracoccaceae; genus Yoonia; species Yoonia sp. 208BN28-4. Next base: position 994,188 of record NZ_JBBIFY010000001.1, on the reverse strand, counting down.
TGGTGAAACGGCGGCTGGGGTGGATTGGGATGTGAGGGGGGGATTGAACATTGCCGCGCCCAGACCGAGGGGCAGGAAGCGAAGCGCCCGCCCCGTGGGGGCGGTTCGGGCGCTGCCAAATCTGAGATTTGGCAATTAATTCAGGCCGGAGATACTACCCAAAATACGTAAGTGCAGCAAATATCATTGAAGCGAGAGCGATCAACAAACTCAAGGGTGCAACCCACTTACTGAAGAACGCATTAAGCACTATCTTCCAAGCCGTTTGTTCAGCAAGTTTGGTAATTCCAGCCACATCGAGAAACGTCGTTGCGAATTCGTTTTCAGATTTTCCTAACAAAAACCGATGATATTCCTCTTTGGTATTCTCTAGCGGCAATAGCTCTGAGACCTCGCCGTGCTCAAAAAAAAGGACACGAAACAAGCGGTCGTTTAAAGACAGCTTCCTCGGCCGCCGAGAAAAGTTCACTAGAAAAGCGCTCAAGTGCCCGTCATATCCGGGATCAATTACGCCAACGTTTAGACATAGAAGCCCTTCGTGCGTCAAACTCGTTACAAGAGTAGCAAGTCCTGTAACAGACGACGGCAAAGCAACCCGCTCCAAAGTTCTAACCGCTACCATCGCTCCCGGTTCTACCCAATAATCATTCTGACTTGGACTCGCACCCTTACTGCGGTTTTGTCCCATCGGATAAAACTGGCCAATTGTAAGATCGCAAGTTGAATTTTTAAGGTTATGCGGCTCACACGGCTGCACTAATTTTCGTTCCAGAATTTCCTGGCCAATAATCAATTTTGAGATCCTTAATTGAACTGCGAGTTCACAATTTACTATAATAATCAAATCAAACGTCGATATTCTACCCATTATCGGGTCTTCGTTCGATAAGTTACTACTTAGTCGATCTGGCCGGAAAATTTGATCGCCAAGGGAGACTGAAAAAAGCGCAACCGGTGTGCCGCTCTCGGCATCTTTTCTTGCAGAAAAGAGCCTGCCGCGCACTGTCACTTAAAATGGATCAAGAATCCATTTTAAGTGCTGAAATAAACGCTTCCTGCGGGATATCCACTTTCCCGAACTGGCGCATCTTTTTCTTACCCGCTTTCTGCTTGTCCAACAGCTTGCGTTTGCGCGTCGCGTCGCCGCCGTAGCATTTGGCGGTCACGTCTTTGCGCAGGGCAGAGAGGGTTTCGCGGGCGATGACTTTGCCGCCGATGGCCGCCTGGATCGGGATTTTGAACATGTGGCGGGGAATCAGGTCTTTGAGCTTTTCCACCATCGCGCGGCCACGCTGTTCGGCGCGGTCGCGGTGCACCATCATGGACAGCGCATCGACGGGTTCGTCGTTGACCAGAACGGACATTTTCACAAGGGAATCAGTCTGGTAGCCGGTCAGGACATAATCGAACGACGCGTAACCTTTTGTTACCGATTTCAGGCGATCATAGAAGTCGAACACCACTTCGTTGAGGGGCAGATCATAGACAACCATCGCGCGTGATCCGGCATAGGTCAGGTCCAGCTGCACACCGCGGCGGTCTTGGCACAGCTTGAGCACGTCGCCCAGAAATTCGTCCGGCACAAGGATCGTCGCCTTGATGCGCGGCTCTTCCACGTGGTCGACGTGCGTGAGATCAGGCATGTCGGCGGGATTATGCAGGTCGATCTTCTCCTGCTCCTCGCCCTCTTTGGTGCGCATGTAGACGTGATAGATGACCGAGGGCGCGGTGGTGATGAGTTCGATGTCATACTCGCGCTCGATCCGGTCGCGGATGACTTCGAGGTGGAGAAGGCCAAGGAAACCACAGCGGAAGCCAAAGCCCAGCGCGGCAGAGGTTTCCATTTCGAAAGAGAAGGAAGCGTCGTTCAATGCGAGTTTATCAATCGCATCGCGCAGGTCCTCGAACTGGGAGGAGTCCACAGGGAAGAGACCACAGAACACCACGGGCTGCGCGGGTTTGAAGCCCGGCAGAGCGGTCTCGGTGCCCTTTTTTTCCGACGTGATCGTGTCACCTACGCGGGTGTCGCGGACCTGCTTGATGGAGGCGGTGATAAAGCCGATCTCGCCGGGGCCGAGCACGTCGACGTTCTGCATCTCGGGACGGAAGACGCCGATGCGGTCGATCTGGTGGAGCGTGCCGTTGGACATGAATTTGACGCGGTCGTTCTTGCGCATCTGCCCATCGATGACGCGGACCAGAACAATCACGCCGAGGTAGCTGTCGTACCAGCTGTCCACCAGCATCGCCTTGAGGGGCGCATCGATGTCGCCCTTAGGCGCGGGGAGCTTGTGCACAATCGCCTCAAGCGTCGGGATGATCCCCTCGCCGGTTTTGGCGCTGACGCGGATCGCCTCGGAGGCATCAAGGCCGATCACGTCCTCAATCTGGGTCGCGACCTGATCACACTCGGACGCGGGCAGGTCGATCTTATTCAGAACCGGCACAATCTCGTGGTCGGCATCCAGCGCGTGATAGACGTTGGCCAGCGTCTGCGCCTCGACACCTTGGGTGCTGTCGACGACCAGCAGCGAGCCTTCGACGGCGCGCATGGAGCGGGACACTTCATAGGCGAAGTCAACGTGGCCGGGCGTGTCGATCAGGTTGAGGGTATACATTTCACCGTTCAGCGCCTTGTATTCGATGCGCACGGTGTTGGCCTTGATCGTGATACCGCGCTCGCGCTCAATATCCATACTGTCGAGCATCTGCGCCTTCATATCGCGCAGGGCAACGGTGTTCGTCTCTTGAATGAGACGATCGGCAAGGGTGGATTTGCCATGGTCGATGTGTGCGACGATCGAGAAATTGCGGATATGAGCGAGGTCGGTCATGGGTCAGGCGGCCTGTTTGAATGGGTGGTTTTCAATGGCCTGACGTGCGGGATTTTGCAAGGGGGATCGGTGTCGCAGGATGCTGAAGCACCAATGATTTCAGACCACCACTTTATTCAGCAGGTCGCGGGTCATCGAGGATGTATTGGTTCAGGTCGATGTCATGATATGCGAACGCCAGGCTCATGATTGCGGCGTTGCTTTGCGTGTCGCATGCCGGATTGACCGAAGCCGCGCTGAGCAAAGACGAAAGCCGCTGAGTTGGCTCTGTGATATAGCCGCACGTGCCATGTTCATCGTCACCGCCGTTGTCGCAGATATACTCGGCCAGACGATGAAGCCGAATGATGCGGCACTGTGCGGCTGCATGAGCGTCCTGCGCAACTTCGTTAGAAATTCCATCAATCTCAAGTAAGGCGTCGACTGTGCCGACCTGGAAGAGCTTTCGCTCGAGTGCGTGCATGACGCTGTGCGCGCTGTGATAATCCATCACAATGGCGTTTTCGAGAAACGGGTCCGGCAGCGCCATATCATCGGCGTCCGGTGCGGCGCCGGGGCGCGGAAAATACCCAGCCATTTGCGTCCATGCATCGGTATCGTACGGCTGTATCATAAGCTGTCGCGCAAGCAGGTCACGTTGGTATTCGGCCTGCGGAACAATCGTGTGCCCGTCGCCTTGGTAGCCTGCATAGCTTTGCAAAAGCGAGATTGCGGTCGGATTGTAAGGGTCGCGTTCCAAAGTCGCATAGGCGGCATCGACCATAGAAAAGGTGGCGTCATCATGGGCGTCTTTCGCCCTTTCATCGCCGCGCGAGAATGTCCTGCTGAATTGCTTGTGCAACCACAAGTCAAGTGACGAAGGGTTTCGGAGCGTGCGAATATACGCCATCTGCGCGGCCTTTGCAGAAGCAAAATCGTACACGTTACCGCGCTGGTGATATTCCAGATGGCGGGCCATTGCGGCTGCCAGCGGAAATTCAGGATTGCGGCCGATGTCGACCCTTCGCACAACGCTTTGCATGGCATCGTAGTCAAGATTGTTGCTCAGCAATATTTCGGCAAAGCAAATGTCTGCGGTGTAGGTGTCATATTCGGTAATCTGGTCGGCGTAGTTATCGCACATGTCTTTCAAGACCTGCACACCTGGCCCGCCCCACATCCGCGATGCGTTACCGGCGGCGATCATGATGGTGTGCCGGTTTGGCTATGAAGAAAGTGTCTTTTCTGCAATCGCCTGCACGTCGTCTTTGGATAAGATGCCCAAGGTCCGGTTCAGCGTTATCATCCCGTCGGCCGCAGGCAGAAAGTCGGGCGCAATGGCGTAGGCCTCTTGCATGTGGGCATAGCCTTCATGGTGAAAATCCTGCATGACCGCCATTGCCTCGGGATGGACCTCGTGCGCCATGCCATCGCCGCGCACCACCCATCCGATATGCTGCATTTGGAAACCAACGGCGGTGAGCGCGTATGGCGACTGCGGATATTCTGCGAGCCAGTTTTGTGCAGTCTGCAGCACAACAGGATGCGTCACCATGAGTTCAGTCATCAACTTTCTGACGGACTGGGGCTGTGCCTCACCGCTAACGATTTCGGCGTGCGCGGTTGCAAATGCCTGCTCCAGTCCCGCAAGATCACCATCAAATGCCATCTGCCAGACATCAGGGGCCGGTGTTTGCGCGATTACGCTTGATCCCAGAAAGGTGAGTGCGGTGCAAAAGCGCTTGAGCATTGTCGATCCCCATCAGATTTGAAGCCTGCATGAAGAACAACTTTGGCGAGAGTTAGACCTGATTGAGAACCGCGCCCGGGTTCATGACGCCTTGCGGGTCGAGCGCATCTTTCACGCTGCGCATCATCGCCAGTTTCGCGGGGTCGCCGTATTTCAGAAGATCATTAACTTTTAACCGTCCTACGCCATGCTCTGCGCTGACGGATCCGCCCATGGATGCGGTCAGGTCGTGGACGCAGGTTTTTACCGCCGCGCGATCGTTTTCGTGGTCGGAGCGGGTGCGGCCCGGCTGGGGGAAGACGTTATAATGCAGATTGCCGTCGCCAAGGTGGCCGAAGCAATTGATGCGGTAATCGCCGATTTCCGCCAAGGCAGGTGCGGCCTTGGTGATGAAGTCTGGCACGGCAGAGAGAGGGAGAGAAATGTCATGAGATGAGACAGAACCGATACGGCGGTTCGCCTCGGGGATGCTTTCACGGACGTTCCAAAAGGCGGCGCGTTGGGCCTCAGATTGGGCGATGACGCCATCTGTGACGAGTTCCGCTTCTGTTGCAGCCTCGAACAGCGCCATGAGTGCTTCATCAGGGGCGATACCGCGCGGGAGGCCCACATCGATCAGGACCATCCAGTCGGGGGTGTCTTTGAACGGTGGTTTGATGTCGGGGCCAACGTCGGCAAGGAAATCAAGGCCTTGGCGATGGATCAATTCAAAAGCCGAGAGGCCGTCTCCGATGTAGTCGCCTGCAAGCGCCAGCAGATCAAGAGCGGCTTGTGGCGATGGGACGGCCATGAAGGCGGCACCGATCCCAGCAGGTTGCGGGACCAGTTTCAAAGCGGCAGCGGTGATGATCCCGAGCGTGCCTTCAGAGCCGATCATCAGGTTGCGCAGGTCGTAACCGGTGTTGTCTTTGCGAAGACGGGTCAGGCCATGCCAGATGGTGCCATCGGGGCGGACAACTTCAAGGCCAAGGCACAGGGCGCGGGCGTTGCCGTAGCGCAGGACGTTGACGCCGCCTGCGTTAGTTGCAAGCAGGCCGCCGATGCGTGCGGAGCCTTCGGATGCGAGGGACAGCGGAAACAGGCGACCGGCATCCGTAGCAGCGGTTTGCACGTCGGCAAGGATACAGCCTGCGTCGACGATCATCACGTTTTCGGACGGGAAAACGTCGCGGATCTGGGTCATGCGTTCGAGTGAAAGGACCACAGGCGCGGGACCGTCGGGCATGAGTTGGCCGCCGACAAGGCCAGTGCCGCCACTGTAGGGCACAATGCCGATGCGGTCGCGGTGACAGGCGGCGACGATCTGCGCGACTTCTTCGGTTGAGGACGGGGCGAGGACAACGCCCTGCCCTTTCCAGCGGCCACGCGGTTCTGTCAGATAGCTGTCGGATGCCTCTTTTATAGCCGCGGGCGGCAGGTTCAGGCTGTCGATGAAGGCGGGCGTGGCTGGGTTTAACATGACCCGTTATGTGCAGCGTGTGCGCGCGGGATCAAGTGCGCGCTTTCTCGAATGCGGTCCATGCGGCCTCGAATTTATCGAAATCGAAACCTTCCTCGCGCGCGGGGCCGAGGACGAGGTGTTCGGTGTCCTGCATTTTCTTGATCGCGGCGGCGAGGTGATTAACCACCTCTGGCGGGATCACAACAGCGCCGTGGCGGTCGGCATGGATCAGATCGCCGTTGTTGACGGTCATGCCGAAGATGGTGACGGGTGTGCCGATTTCCTGCACATGGACAAAGCCGTGGGACGGGCCGATGGAGCCTGCGATGACCGGATAGCCGTCACACATATCGCCAAGGTCGCGCATGACGCCATTGGTGAGCGTGCCGGACAGGCCGAAGCCCTTGTGGATTGTCGTATTCACCTCGCCCCAATAAGCGCCGATGCAGTCGGGGTAATCGGTGTCTTCGACAACTGCGACGCCGGGATGCGGGGCCTCGGCCATAGCGCGGTAGTAGGCCATGCGGCGGGTGCGGATCACGTCAGCGTCTTCGGACGGCGGGTTGAGGGCAGCGATTTTGGCGGTGACGGCGTAGCCCACGACGGCGGGATCTTCGGGGGCCGAACAGAGCATCGTGCCGCGCGTGAAAGCATTGAAGCCGCGTTTGCCCTGCGCCACTTCAATGGCGTTACAGACCGTGGGCGTGTCAACAGAGCGGAGCAATTTGAGCAGGTCGTCGTTCATCTAAGCCTCCAGCCAGCGGGCAAGGGTCGCTGTGGTTTCTTCGGGTTGTTCAAGTGTGGGCAAATGACCTGCGTTTTCAACGATATGCAGGGTCGCATGCGGCATGAGAGATGCCATCAATTCGTGCCTGTGGACGGGGCAAAGCGCGTCGTCGCGACCGCACAGGATGAGAGCTGGTAGCGTTGCGTTGCGCAGCGTGTCTTGCTGGTCGGGGCGTGTTTGCAGCGCACGGGAATGGGCCACAAATGCGTCCGCGCCAAGGGTTGCGGCCATGTCCATGCACAGATCGAGGATCGCGGCGCGGCGGGGGCCGTCGGTCAGGTAATTGGGCTTCATCTCGTCGCGCATCACCGATGAAAGATGCCCGTCCTGCACTTTGGCAATCTGGGGTTCGCGCATGGCCTGAACGGCCTCGTGTTCTGCCTTGGGGTTCGTGTCCAGCAGCGCAATTCGGTCCACGCGATCGGGGGCGAGGCGCAACATTTCCATCGCGACGATCCCGCCCATCGACAGGCCTGCAAGGGCGAACCGTTTAGGGCTGTTGTCCAGCACGTCCTGCGCCATTGCAGTGACGGTATCGCCCCGCATGACGGGCACTGTGACGTTCCGTGTGCCTTCGAATGCGGCGACCTGCGGCGCGAAAAGGCGCGCGTCGCACATCATGCCGGGCAGAAGGACAAGTGGTGTCATGCGACCAGCGCGGCCCCGTCTGCCATCGCGCGCAGCTTGGCGTAGGCGATATCGGGATCAACCGAACCGAAGCCCGCGAAGGTGCCAAAGCCACAATCTGAGCCAGCAATCACACGGTCATGGCCCACGATTTGTGCGAAACGGTCAAGCCGTTGTGCCACCAGTTCTGGGTGTTCCACAAAATTCGTTGTCGTATCGACCACGCCGGGCACAAGGATTTTGTTGTCGGGAATGTCTGCCTTGCGGTCGCGGAAGGTCGTCCATTCGTGGCCGTGGCGCGGGTTGGATGTCTCGAACAGGACGTAGTCCGCATGGGCAGACATCAGCGTGTCGAACATCGTGGACATGGGGATGTCGCAGACGTGCGGGCCTTCGTAGTTGCCCCAGCAGATGTGGATGCGCACCTTATCGGACGGGATGTCAGACAGTGCGTGGTTCAGAGCCTCAACATGGCTGGCGGCGATTTTCAGGAATTCATCGTCGGACATATCGTTGAAAAGCATATGCTTGGACAGTGCCAGATCGGGGCAGTCCAGTTGTAAATCAAGGCCGGAGGCGACAATGGTCTCATATTCCGCCTTCATCGCATCGGCCAGTGCTGCAAGATAGGCCTCGCGGGTTTTGTAGTGGTTGTTTTGCAGGAAGAGCGAGATCACACCCGGCGAGGCGGCGTTCATAAAGCCGCGCTCAATGCCGTGGTGGCTCATCGCGGTTTTGAGGTTGGAAATATCTTTTTCCAGCTCGCCCTGCCCCTTGGATTTCACCTCACCCACACACATCGGACGCGCATATTGCGGGGTGCCGCCGTCATCGGCCAGACGTTGCAGGAACCCGGGGAACAGTTTCAGATCGCCGGGCGCGTTGCGCGGGCTGTCGCCGTCAAAACCGGTGTAACGGTCTTTGACATAGGTGGCGTAGCTGATCTTGGATGTTTCACCATCGCTGACGATATCAACCCCCGCAGCGACCTGTTTGGCGACCGTTTCCTGCACGGCGTTGGTCATGGCGGCGTCAAAGGCGGTCTGGTCATAATCCGTGCCATGTTCGCGGGCAAAGATGAAATCCACCACCTCTTGCGTGCGCGGCAAGGATCCGACGTGGGTTGTCTTGATTTTGCTCATGGTCGGGGTCCCGTATGCTTGCGCGCCATCACGACGCTGTGATCGTTTGTCTCGGGGTCTTCTGCCATAAAGCCTGTGAGGATCAAACCCGCGTCTTCAAATGCAGTGGCATATTCGGCAGGTGACAATGAGGCGTGATAGACGGCTTCCCCTGCCACTGTGCCTGTAACCTCGCCGTGGCTGTGACCAACTGTCAGCATCAGCATGCCGCCGTCGTTCAAATGCGCGGCAAGGCGCGGGATGCAGGCCTTTTGCTGCGCGGCAGTCAGATGGAAAAACCCGTTCCAACTGATGATCGCATCAAAGGACTCACCCAGATCAAGTGCGGCCATATCCGCCAAGCGCCAGTCGCCGTCGGGCCAGCGGGTCCGGCAGATATCCAGCATGGCGGGGGCAAAATCAACGCCTGTGACGTCAAAACCCTCGGCCATCAACCAGCGGGCAATCGGCTCCCCGCCGCCACATCCCAGATCAAGCACGCGGCCCTGTGGCGGGATGCGGGCGGTGAAGCGCGCCAGCCAGCGCGCCTCAAACAGGGTGCGTGAGCGGGACTTGTCGAAGGCCAGCGCGTTGCGGTCATAAACCGCGCGCGTGTCTTCGGGTGACGCGTCTAGCCCAGCCACGTGTGCCCCGCCGGATCGCCAGTCGCGACCACGTGAAACAGCGATGCCTCGCCCGTCATGGACGGCACGGCGGAATGCGCGACGTTTTCAGGCACCGACATTGTGTCGCCGGGCGCAAGCGTGGCGCTGCCGCCGTCCCAATCCACACGCCAGTGGCCGCGCATCGGCATTAGGACAGACGGGAAAGGGTGGCTGTGCTTTTCTTCCGTGGCAGACCCGCGGGTGATGAAATCAATCTCGAACCCCGGTTTGTCGCGCAAAAGACCCTTTTCGCCTATGACGTTTACAGGTTTTTTGTCGGCCAGCGCCATCATATCCCAATAGCGGGCGACGTGGTTTGGCAGCACATCGGCGGTGGTGGGTTCAGGCCGTTTGGCCAATTCGGCATCGGTCATCAGCGGCATGGGGCTGACGCCATCGGGCAGCGCCTGACCTTTCTTGGTGTCATAAAGCTTGCCATTGTCGCCAAGGATCAGGCCGTGGTCGGCGGCATCCTCAATCACCTGCGGGGCCCACATCACGCCGCCGCCAGCGTCATCACCGCCCAACACGGCCATGATCATCCCGTAGTCGGTGCCGATGTTCTCAAAGCCGCGGAAAATGCCGGTGGGGATGTTGAAGATATCGCCCTCTTCCAGCACGACCTCGCCTGCGGTGCCGTAGCGGCCCCAGAAGAAGCGCCACTTGCCTTTGAGGACAAAAAACACCTCTGCCGTGTGGTGATCGTGAAGCGAATTGCGCACGCGGGGCGGCTGACCGGCAGCGCCGATATTGAACCCGTGCGGGATGCCGATGTGGACATGCTGGTCGGGGCTTTCCGACACGCCGCCACCGATGATGGTGAAGTTTTCCTTTTGATCGCTGCCCGGTGTGTGGGCGTCGATAAAGGCGGTTTTGCAGGGTTGCAGGTCTCCGTAGCGGACGATCCGGCTTTCCATTTCTGCGGGGGTCATTCACATCTCCAGTCCGGGCGCGCGGCCCATGCTTCATTTGGCCAAAACAACTCAATCGACATGTCTTACTCTTGCGCCATCAGGATCTGCTTCCAGATCGCCACTTCGTCATAAAGCGCAAATTCACGGCGCAGGCCAACGCCGTCGTTGCCGTAAGGGCCAAACTCGGCGTGGCACATGCCCATCACGTGGACATTCGCACCCGTTGGTTTGCCAAAAGCGCCCCAGCCGGAATGCGTGCCGTCGAGCGACCAGCGCACAGCAGCGCGTGGCGAAAGCATGTTGCCCTCCATGCCAATCTGGTGGTGAATTTTGAAGGTCGCGTCAGGAAAGGACGACCGAAGGCCCACCCAGAACTCCATGCAGCCTTCGCGGCCCAGCGATGTGACTGCACCTGCATATTCACCGATCACCGCACGGTCAAAATCGCGGTTAATCGTGGTGAAGTCGTGATCCATGATGCGCGTCAGGATGTCTGCGTAACGCTGGCCCCATTCATTGTCGTTGCCGGTGCCCTTGTAGTCACCCTCCACGTCGATGGCGGGGGTGAAAACGGGGGACGCGTTGGACACGCCGCCTTCGATCTCGATGATTTTGGCGGCGTAGTCTTCGGGCAGCATGCCCAGCTGCCGCACGATGCCGCCGTAGTCGCGGATCAGCCATTCGTCGTAGATCGTGTCGCTCTTGGCGGCGCAATCCGCGATGACACGCACGGCCCATTTTTTGCCCGACGCGGGGCCAAACTGGCCGTCGCGCGTGTGCGTGGCTTTGGTCAGCAGGCGGTGGGACGACAGATAACCTGTGTCCTCGTCACCGGACCAGATCACGTCCTCGCCCAGCAACTCACGATCCGGAAATTCGTTGATCGTGGCCATCGTCGAGGCGATGACCGCCTTATTGCCCTTTTGCACACCCATGGGAGAGCGGACGGGGATATCCTCGGCGTAGTAGTGGTGCAGCGTCGAGACGCCACGGTCCTCCCAAATCTCTTTGGTGATGCCGATGATGTAATCGGGAAAATCTTTCCAGCGGTTGGAAAAGCCCTTCATTGTTTTGGTCCTTTGGGTGTGAGGGTGGTGCCGCGCGTAATGAGCGGACCGTCGAATTCAATACGGCGGGGGGCAATTTCGCCCTGCGCGATTTGGGCGAGCAGCATATCCAGCGTGGCGTCGACCATCCGGTTCAAGGGCTGTCGCACGGTGCTGAGCGAAAACGCAGGCCAAGCGGCCAGTGGGACATCGTCGTAGCCGATGACAGCCACATCCTGCGGCACGCGCAGGCCAAGTTCGTGGCGCAGCGTATCCAAGACAGCAAAGGCCATATGGTCGTTGCCGACAAAGATCGCGTCAGGTGGATCGCTGCGCGCCATCAGATCGCGGGTGACCTGTGCTGCGATGCTCCGATCATAGTGACCGTCGATCACCGCCAATGGTTTCATCCCCGCTGCAGCCAGCCCTTCGGCAAAACCACGTGCGCGATCGCGGCCCGTGGATGATCCGGCCCAGCCCGCGATATGGGCGATGCGTTTGTGCCCGCAGCTGACGAAGAACTCCGCCACCTTGCGCCCGCCAGCCACATTGGCAGAGGTGACGGACCCAACGGCCGCATCATCCTGTCCACGGTTGAACATGACCACGGGAATACCCGCCGTCTCGCACCGGGCAGTCAGATCGTTGGTCATGCCGACAGAGGCGGTGATGATGCCATCGACCTGATAGTCGAGCAAATCCGAGATCACCTCGGCGATGCGGTCCTGCGCGTTGGAGGACGTGAAAACAAGGATGTGGTAGCCTTGCGCTTGCAACGCATTGGACAAGCGTTCGAGCGCCAAGGGATAAAACTGGTTGTCGAGGTAGGCCACCACAAGACCGATGATCCGGCTTTTTCCGGTGATCATGGCGCGGGCCATCATGTTGGGGCGGTAGCCAAGTTCGGTTGCGGCCTTTTTGACCTTGGCCACCGTCTTGGCGCTGGCCGATGCGCCCGGCGTAAAGACCCGGGAGACAGCCGATTGCGACACCCCTGCCCTTTGGGCCACTTGCAGCGATGTGATCTTTTCGGTTTGCATCACTCGGCCGTCCAGCCGCCGTCGATCAGCAGGTGCGTACCGGTCATCAAGGCAGAGGCATCAGAGGCGAGGTAAACCACCGGTCCCATCATATCGGTGACTTCGCCCACACGGCCCAGCTTGATCTTTTCCATCAGCCAGGCAACGCGATCGGGGTTCGAGAACGTGGGTTCGGTCAATGGTGTGCGCACAAAGGTCGGACAGATCGTGTTGACGCGGATGCCCTGCTTGCCCCACTCGATCGCCATGGCTTTGGTAAAGCCTTCAACGGCGTGTTTGGTGGCGCAGTAGACCGCGCGGTCAATGCCGCCCACATGAGCCATCTGGGACGAGATGTTGATCAGGCTGCCGGGTTTGCCAGCGGCAATCAGGCCGCGTGCCACAGCTTGGGTCAGGAAATACGCGCCTTTGATATTCAGGTCGGCAACCGCGTCAAAATCCTGTTCCGTGGTTTCTGTGGCCGGTGAATGGATTGCCAGACCGGCGGAATTCACAAGGATGTCGTAGGGGCCTGTCTTGTCGACCTCTTGCGTGGTCGCCGCGACATTTGCCACGTCGAGGGTCAGTGCGGTGGCCTGCATGCCAGCGGCCTGCATTTGGGTGACCGCATCGTTGAGTTTGCCTGCGGATCGGGCGGCCAGAGTGACCTCTGCACCCGCCTCGCCCAAAGCCACAGCGCAGGCCAGACCGATGCCGGATGACGCGCCCGCGACCAAAGCCCGCTTGCCATTAAGGCGGAAGGACGGGGTTTGGGGCAGTGTCATGGGGCGGTCCTTTTTGGGTAGGTGCCGGAGTTTAACTTTTATGCCTCCGGCGGGAGTGTATTTGGCAAAATGATACGCGCTATTCGGCGGCGTCCTTGTAGGGGGCCGGGCCGCCGTAAGGGACGTTCAGGCCACCATAGCGGCGGACACGGACGTTGCATTGTTCGGCGTGACCAACGAAGCCTTCGAGCAGGCACAGGCGGGAGCCGTATGCACCGATATCGGCGGCAGCCTCGTCAGTGGTGATCTTTTGATAGCTGTGGGTTTTCAGGTACTTGCCGACCCAGAGGCCACCTGTGTAACGGCCCGCCTTTTTGGTGGGCAGGGTGTGGTTGGTGCCGATCACCTTGTCACCGTTGGCCACGTTCGTGCGCGGGCCAAGGAAGAGCGCGCCGTAGCAGGTCATATGCTCGAGGAACCAGTCGTCGCGGTCGGTCATCACCTGCACGTGCTCTGACGCGATGTCGTCGGCGACTTGCAGCATTTCGTCGTAGGTGTCGCAGACGATTACCTCGCCGTAGTCTTCCCAGCTTTTACGGGCAGTGTCGGCGGTGGGGATGATTTCGAGGATGCGGTCAATTTCGGTGAGGGTCTCATTGGCCAGCTTCTCGGAATTGGTGAGCAGCACGGCGGGCGAGTTGTAGCCGTGTTCGGCCTGGCCCAGCAGGTCTGTCGCGCAAAGCTCGCCGTCGGCGGCGGTTTCATCCGCGATGACCATGGTTTCGGTCGGACCTGCGAAGAGGTCGATGCCCACGCGGCCAAAGAGCTGGCGTTTCGCTTCGGCCACGAAGGCGTTGCCGGGGCCGACGAGCATGTGCACGGGGTCAATGGTTTCTGTGCCGATGGCCATCGCGCCAATCGCCTGAATACCGCCCATGACGTAAATTTCGTGCGCACCGCCCAAGTGCATTGCGGCGATCACGGCGGGGTTCGGCTCGCCTTTGAACGGCGGGGTGCAGGCGATGATGCGCGGGACCTTGGCAACGGAAGCGGTGGCGACGGACATGTGCGCGGAGGCCACCATCGGGAATTTGCCGCCCGGCACGTAGCAGCCCACGGATTGCACGGGGATATTCTTGTGGCCGAGGATCACACCGGGCATGGTCTCAACCTCGATATCCAGCATGCTGTCGCGTTGGGCCTGGGCAAAGTTACGGACCTGTTCCTGCGCGAATTTCAGATCGGCCATATCGCGGTCGGACACCTTGGCGATCAGGGCCTGAATTTCATCGTCGGTCAGGCGGTAGCTGTCGCGATCATAGCTGTCGAACTTGTTGGACATCTCGCGCACGGCCGCGTCGCCCTTGGTTTCGATCTCTTTCAGGCCCGCCTCGACGATGGCGCGCACCTTGCTGTCGTCTTCGGCGCGGTCAGCTTCGGAACGGGCGGTTTTCAGGTGACGGATCGTCATAAAGCTAGGTCCTTTATCAGTGGCGGTGGCGCGCGGTCAGGCCGCGTCAGCACGGATCATTTGGGCCGCGCGATGACCGATCATCATCGACGGCGCGTTTGTATTGGCAGAGGTGATGGCGGGCATGACAGAGGCGTCAGCGACCCACAGATTTTGTAGGCCCCGCACGGCAAGGCGCGGGGTAACGGGCGCATCGCCCTGCCCCATCCGCAGGGTGCCGACAGGGTGGTAGGCGGTGCCGCAGTGCGCCAGGATATAGTCGCGGATCGCGGCATCGTCGTTGATATCGGGGCCGGGGTGGCCCTCGGTGCCGTTAATGCCAGCCTCTTTGATCAGGGTGCGCAGGCGTTTGATGCCAGCGACCATAAGGTCAAGATCGGCAGGATCCGACAGCAGGTTGAAGTCGATGCTGACCCCCTGATCTGTCAGGCGCAACGCTCCGCGCGATTTGGGGCGACACACGCAAACATCGGCAAAAAAGCCGGTGCCGGGGGCGTAGCGGCTGCCTTTCCAGTTCATAAAGAACGGGATGAAATGGGTCTGCACTGTGGGCGTCGCGTCGGTGCCGTGCGCGTTGAAGAACATGCCGCCCTCAACCGTGGGAGAGGACAGGATACCGTTGCGGCGAAACAGGAAATTCAGCGGTGACAGCGCCCATGCGGCGGCTTGCTTGAGCGCAATGCCATAGCCTTCACCGGTGAAGTGAAGGCCTGCGCCGGGGTGGTCATGCAGGTTGGCACCGATACCCGCGTTGTCTTTCACAAGCGCGATGCCCTGCGCGGCAAGATCGGCGGCGGGGCCAACGCCAGATTGCAAGAGGATCGTTGGAGAGCCGATGGCACCGGCAGACAGAACGATGCCGCGTTTGGCCGTCAGATGGGTGCCGTCTGTGAAATTTACGGTGCGGGCGGTGTGACCATCAAACCCGAGGCGCTGCACCTCGCGTCCGGTCAAGACTGTCACGCCTTTGGCCTGCGCCGGACGCAGGAAGGCATCAGCGGCAGACCAGCGGCGACCATTGCGCATGTTGAAACGGAACACGCCGCCGCTTTCGCGTTCGGGCGTGGGGTTGGTGGGCGTGTTGGCTCCGAAGAGACGCGACAGTTTGCGCACCATAGGGTGCGGATTGCGCATCTCGGACGGGGTTAGCCGGGCTTCGACCTCCTGAAATGCGGGCTCCACGTCGGACCATGCCCAGCCGGGCACTTGCCAGTTGTCGAAGTCGTCGGCGCGCCCCCGGAACCAGACCATCGAGTTGATCGAGCCTGACCCGCCAAGCATCTTGCCACGCGGGATATTGATCTGACGTCCGCCAAGTGCGGCTTGCGGTGCGGATTTGAAGCGCCAGTCACGTTTGGACCCCATCAGCCAGATCAGGCCAAATGGCATCTTGATGAACGGATGAGCATCGCTGCCGCCCGCTTCGACCACAGCGACAGAGCCTGCGTCCGCCAATCCGGCAGCCACGGCGCATCCGGCAGAGCCTGCCCCGATGACGATAAAATCATATGCGGGCGCGCTGGCCATGTTTCAGAGCCGCTCGCCCGACTTGGCGTCAAACAGATGGCAGATCTCGGCTGGGATATGGGCGCTGACCGGATCACCGATATGCGTGCGGTATTCCTTGCCCGATTTGACCGAGATGATCGTGCCGCCGGCCTTCATCGTGACCATCGTGGCCTCGCCCAGCAATTCAAGCGAATAGACCTTGGAATTCGCCTCGGCATGTGTGTCGGCAACGGTGGCATCCTCGGCGCGGAAGCCGAGTGTGACGGGACCGTTGTGTGTGGATGACAGGCCAGAGATTGTGATCTTGTCGGCGGTGAAGGTGCCGTTTTCCAGCGTGCCGTCGATCAGGTTCATAGCAGGCGACCCGATGAAGCCCGCAACAAATGTATTGGCCGGATTGTCGTAGATTTCCGTGGGCGTGCCAACCTGCTGCACCAATCCCGCGCTCATCACCACAACGCGGTCGGCGAGTGTCATCGCCTCAATCTGGTCGTGGGTCACGTAGATGGTGGTGGTTTTCAGTTCGTGGCTCAGGTTCTTGATCTGCGCGCGGGTCGACACCCGCAGCTTTGCGTCGAGGTTCGACAGCGGCTCGTCCATCAGGAACACGTTGGGTTCACGCACAACGGCACGGGCAAGCGCCACGCGCTGACGCTGACCACCGGAAAGCTCGGCAGGCTTGCGGTGCAGGAAGTCGTCAAGCTCTACCATGGCAGAGGCACGCGCCACGCGGTCCGCATGTTCAGATTGCGGCACCTTGCGCACCTTGAGCGGGAAGCGGATGTTTTCGTAGACGTTCATATTGGGGTAAAGCGCGTATGACTGGAACACCATCGCCACGTCGCGGTCCTTGGGATCAAGGTCGTTGATCCGCTTGCCGTCCACCAGAATGTCGCCGCTTGTGGCATCTTCCAGACCCGCAATCATGCGCATCGTCGTGGTCTTGCCGCAGCCCGACGGCCCGAGCAACACAAGGAATTCCTGATCCGCGATCGTCAGGTTAAAGTCGTGGACACCGACAAAGCTGCCCCAGCGTTTCGTCACATTGCGCAACTGAATCTCGGCCATAAGGGCATCCTTTTTGCATACGTTTGCAAAATCCTGCCGCGAATCCTTTTTTCTGGCAAGCCCCTTTTTTCATTGATGCATATATATTTGCTTTTTGCAGGAAAACACTTGTCATGGCGGGTTGGCGCAGGGTTAACTTGCAATCGTATGCAACGGTTGCGCGATTCGCGCGAACGTCAGACTATGAAGCGGTGCCGGTGAAACGGCGCACAACACCAAGGCGCGGGACCCCGGGCCGACGCAAGAAAGAACTGGGAGGTTCATTCAAAATGAAAATGTTCAAAACTGCCGCAATGGGAACAGTATTTGCTGTTCTGAGCGGAACCACCGCAATGGCCGACGGCCACGCCTGTGCGATCGACGCCGGCCGCGTGAATATCGTTGGTAACGAATTCCCTGCGATCCAGTCTGTCGCTGCCGCAGCACTTGAGTGTGCATCGGGCGCTGAAGAGGCTGCATCGAACCTCACATCCGAGCACCAGACCATCAACGTGGCTGGTATGACAGGTAATCCCGCAGAATACACATCTGCCGTGATTGCCAACTCGTCCATTGTGGCGCTGATCAACGAAGACGTGATCCGCCCGCTTGACGATCTGATCGCGGAATATGGTCAGGACATCCCTGCCCGCCAGCTGATCACAATCGACGGCAAGGTTATGGCTGTTGCCTTCATGGCAAACGCACAGCACCTTGTGTACCGTTCCGACGTACTTGAGCAGATCGGCGTAGACGTGCCAACGTCCTATGAGGAAGTGCTAGAAGCTGCCGAGATGATCCGTGCCGAAGGCATCATGGAGTATCCTGTGTCCGGTGCGTATGCCGCTGGCTGGAACCTCGCCGAGGAATTCGTGAACATGTATCTGGGCACCGGTGGTGAGTTCTTCACACCCGGCACAGCCGAAGTTTCGATCAACAACGCCCAAGGTGTTGAAGCGCTCGAGATGATGAAGGCGCTGACCGAATACATGAACCCCGACTACCTGACACACGACAGCAACGCTGCTGGCGCTGAGTGGGAAGCCGGTAACGCGGCCCTGATGAACATGTGGGGCAGCCGCACGGGCGTTCTGATGGACGAAGAAGGTGCAGCACCGGAAGTGTATGAAAACACTGTTGCAGGCGGTCCGCTGACCGTTGGCGATAGCGGCGTGCCAGCATCGACACTGTGGTGGGACGGCTGGACCGTGGCCAAGAACGTCAGCGACGAGAGCGCTGCGGCCACATTCCGGGCCCTGGCACACGCCACATCGCCTGCTCTGCTGAACGACGAGACAATGTCTCAGGCGGTTTGGCTGATGGACGGCTTTGAAGCACAGCCTGTCAACGAAGGCGTGCTGGCAACAGTGGCTGCGGGTGCAAACCCATATCCAATGCTGCCTTTCATGGGCCTGCTGCACACAGCACTTGGCGACAACATCGCTGACTACCTGCAAGGCAACGAAAGCGCCGAGCAGGCACTGATGGACATCGAAGCAGCCTATACTGCTGCCGCGACCGAGCAGGGCTTCCTGCAGTAAGACCATCCACTCACGGTTGGGGAGGGTTTCGGCCCTCCCCGCCACACCAAAACGCACTGCCGCATCACAAGCGCGAACAGGTGGGACCCTGATATGAAGCACAAGACATTTTTCTGGTTCGTCCTGCCATCCGCGCTTTTGATGCTGCTGTTTATCGCGATGCCGATCGTGTCGATCGTCACACAGTCGCTTTACACCGCCCACGAGCAGGTCATCGTCACCGTCGAAAACTGCGGCCCGTTCGGATGCACGCAAGAACAGTCGGTCGATCAGGAAGCCACCCAAGCGCTGAAAGAGGCAGAGCCCTTGGGCCAGTTTGCGGGTCTCAATATCTACAAAGACCGCAACCACCTTGCCTTTGATGAAGTCGGCGAGGCGTGGCGCACCACAGAAGGCTTTGCCGAGTTTGGCAGCCGTCTGATGAACCTGCCGTTCTATGACGCGATGGCGTTCACGATGACTTACGTGATTATCGTGACACCGCTGACGATTGTGCTGGGCTTTATCATCGCCATTGCCATCAATTCGGTTGCGCGCATGTGGCGCGGGCCAACGATCTTTTTCTCGCTGCTGCCGTTTATCGTGACGCCGCTGGTCGGGTCGCTTGTGCTGTTCTGGATGGTGGACGCACGCGGTATTCTGGGCACCGGCCTGCAATGGCTTGCCAACGATCCGAACCTGTCGGTGAAGGCGTCAACGCCGCTGATGTGGATCATGCTGATGGTTTACGGCGTCTGGCACTCTGCCCCGTTTGCCTTTGTCGTGTTTTACGCGGGCCTGCAAACGGTCAGCACCGATACGCTGGAGGCGGCACAGATCGACGGGGCCAGCCGGTGGGAGCGTATCCGCTATGTCGTGATCCCGCACCTGATGCCGTTGACCACATTCGTGGCGCTGATCCAGCTGATGGATAACTTCCGCGTCTTTGAACCCATCGTGTCGTTCAGCGCGCAGGCACACGCCAATTCGCTGTCCACCGCGATCTTCAACGATCTGGGCGGCGAAACACGTTTGCTGTCCTCGGCAGCCGCGACATCTGTTCTGACGATCATCGGCGTGGGTATCTTGCTGACACCTGTTCTGATCCGCACATGGCGCGACTTTGGCGCCCCCAAGCACTAATCGGCCTTTAGTAAAAAGAGACGCATATCATGTCCGCAGCTACAAAACGCCCGCTGAGTGTCCGGTTCCTTGCCACATCGTTCATGATGCTGTGGCTGATTGTAGCGGCTTTCCCGTTCATGTGGACCCTGTGGGGATCGTTCAAAGTTGAAGGCGACTTCTTTTCCAAGGCCGACTGGATGCAGTCGCTGCGCGGCACGCTGACAATTGTAGAAACGGGCGGGTCATTCACCGGACAAGGCTACTACGGCGCATGGGTGCAAGAAGAATTCTGGCGCTCGGCCCTGAATACCGTGATCGTGTGCTTCTTTGTTGTGACCATCTCGCTCACTTGCGGGACGCTGGGCGGCTATGCGCTGTCACGCTCGACCAATCGCTATGCGTTCTGGTTTCTGCTGTTTGCGCTGATGTTCCGCGCCACGCCGCCGATCACGCTTGTTTCGGGCTATCTGTTGCCGTTCTTTGAGTGGAACCTCTGGGGCCACCTGAGCACGACGATTGTGGTGCTTGTGGCGATCAACCAGCCGTTCACGCTGTGGATGCTGACATCGTTCTTCCGCAACATCCCCAAGGATCTGGACGAAAGCGCGATGGTGGATGGCTGTAACCGTTTTCAGGCGTTCCGCCATGTCATCATCCCGGTCATGTGGCCTGGCGTAATTACGACAGGTCTGTTCAGCTTCCTGCTGGCCTATAACGACTTTGCGGTGACCACCCTGCTGCTGACCAAGGAAAACCACACGATGGTGCCCAAGCTGGTGTCGTTCCTTGGCACCACGCAGACCAAGGGCAATGTGATGTTTGCCGTGGCGGGTGCGGTGTCGATTGTAGCGCCGATCTTTGTGATGATCATGTTCTTCCAGCGGCAGATCGTGTCGGGCCTCACAGCGGGTGCCGTCAAAGGCTAGTGCAAACCATCAAAGGCAATCCAAGAATGGCATTTCAAGACGCCAAAGCAGTGGTGCGCGCGCATCATGCGTCCATCGGCCAAGCAGACGCCAGCACCATTGGTGCGGCATTGGCCGCTCATACATCTGCCGATTGGCACTGGCGCGGGATGCATCCGTTTTACGAACAACACGGGGCCGCTGCCGTCGCCGATAGCTTTTGGCAGCCGTTCCTGACGGCCATGTCATCGGTTCAACGGCGCGAGGATATCTTCTTTGCGGGCGAAAACGGGCCATCACATGCGCCCGGTGTCTGGGTCGTGTCGATGGGGCATCTGATGGGCCTTTTGGACAAACCGTTCCTGTGCATCCCTGCCACGCGCAAGCTGACGATGCTGCGTTACGCTGAATTCAATCGCGTCAAGGACGGCAAGATCGTTGAAACGGCGATGTTCTTTGACCTGATCCACATGATGCATCAGGCGGGTTTGCGCCCCCTGCCCCCGCAAACAGCGCAACACCTGATTCAGCCCGGACCGCGCACCCATGACGGTCTGCTGAATGATGCACAAGACAAGGCCGAGGGGCAAAAGACCCTGCGCCTGATCGAAAAGATGATCGGTGACATTGCCGCCAACTCCAACTCGGTCGAAAATGCAGCCCCGCGCGACGCCACCCCGCAGGATGAATTGCGACGCTGCTGGACTGACGACATGTGCTGGTGGGGGCCTGACGGGATCGGGGCGACCTTTACCATCGATCGCTATATCGAACAGCACCAGCGCCCCTTCCGCACCCAAAACGCAGAGCGCGAATTTTTCGGCCACAAGGCACGACTGGCCGAGGGCAACTATGGCGGCTTTTTCGGCTGGGCGAACCTTTCCGTGCTGCCGTTGGGCGGCTATCTGGGCCTGCCCGCCGGACCACGCGCGGAAATGCGGGTCGTGGATATCTATCGGCGCGAGGGCGACAAATTGGCGGAAAACTGGATTTTTATCGACATCCTTCATTTCCTGAAACAGCAGGGATTGGATGTGATCGCGCGGATCGAAGCTACTGCGGGATAACGTCCCGCCCTTGGGCAAAGCGCAGGATATCGTCGTAGACATCGGGCCGCGTAAAAAACAGCAGGTGCCCCTGATCGGGATAGCCGTAGACTGGCACGTCACCCACCTGATCGGCAAATTCCAGCGTTTGCGCGGTGGAAAACACGCGGTCATTCAGCCCCACAAAGAACGCGACGGGGATATCGCCCAGATCAAGATCATCGGGCAGTTCCCAATTGGGCAAGGCCAGCACGTGTGAAATGGCCAGCACGGGGTCGAGTTTCACGTAAATCTTTTCGCCCTCTGCGATGTCGCGCTCCAGCCTGTCAGCAAAGGCCGGATCGTCAAAGGCAGCGGGTCCGTAAAGCAGGCCTGCCCAGAACCGTTCCCAGATCTTTGATTGATCAAGCGTTCCCGTAGCGATCACGGCGCGGGCGATGTCTTGCAAACCGCGCAGGGCCGTCGGCACGCCGCCACCGTATTCGACAGCCGTGGACATGGCCGCGATGCGCACGCGTTCCGGATTGTCGATCTGATCGGCGGCCAGCAGTGCGACAGGCCCGCCAGTGGAATAGCCGATCAGCGCGATGTCTTTGTCAGGGTAGCGGTTGGCAAAGGTGGCCACGCGGGCGGCTGCACTTTCGGGCGTCAGGCGATGATCCAGCGGGAGATCGTCCAGACCGGGATAGCGGTAGAAAACGCGGGCAAATCCCGCATCAGCAAACTGGTCGGTGTCATCAAAGATATTCACCGATGACAGCACACCGGGAATAAAGATCGCCAGTTTGTCAGCCTGCGCCACCTCGGTCGCGTCAAAGCGCAACGGGTCTTGCGGGCTTTGATCGGTGTAGGGAATGCCGAAACAACCTGTCAGGACGATCAGAAATAGGGGAATAAGGCGGCGCATGGGCGTCACGCTACTTGCGCGGGGGCTGCGGTCAAGGCGGGTCACCCCACGTCGGTCTTTCCCCGCCTGTCGTGGCGCAGGTTGGCGTAAAGCACATGGTTGCGCCAGCGTCCGTTGATTTGCAGGTAGGATTGCGCCACGCCTTCGTATTTGTAGCCACACTGTTCCAACAGGCGGCGGGATGGCGTGTTTTCGGGCAGGCACCCTGCCTCGATCCGGCTGAGGTCGAGCGTTTCAAAGGCGTAATGCACCACCGCCTTGATCGCCTCGCGCATGTAGCCGGACCGCGCGTGCGGTTGACCGATCCAGTATCCGGTGGTGCCAGCTTGCGCAGGGCCGCGGCGGATATGATCAAGCGTAATCGCGCCCAGCAAAGCCTGATCTTCGCGGCGGATCAGGAAAAGTGGCAGGGCCGTGCCGCCGCTGATAGCGCGCTGCGCCCAGTAGACACGGTTGGTAAACGCCTTGCGCGTCAGGTGGTCACGCGCCCATGTGGGCTCCCACGGGGACAGGAAATCGCGGCTTTCCTGACGCATGGCTGTCCAGGGGCGGAAATCGGCGTGGACAGGTGGACGGAGCGTCAAACGCTCTGTCTCGATCCTGACCTTGCGCCGCGCCCCCAGCATCAGGCGACCATCCGTGCTTTCAGTTCGTCCAGCGTCGGCGCGGCGTCCGCCGGACCATAGACCGCCAGCGCGGTGCCAGCCTTGCCAGCGGTGTCTGCGGCAAAGATTTTCACGTCGCCGGTTGTGACAGCATCAATACGTTCAATGGTTTCGTCCAGACCGGGGATGCGGCCCCAGATCGACAGCAAACGCGCCAGACGCTCGGCGCGGTTCGACGGGCTTTCCAGCCCCATCAGCAAACCGGCTTTCATCTGCGCGCGGGCGCGGGCCACCTCGGCTGCGGTCATATCATCGGCGGCGCGTTTCATCTCGTCGATGGTGAGGTTGGCAAGCTGTTCGATCTGATCGGCAGATGTGCCGGCGTAGATCGTGGTCAGCCCCGTGTCTTCGTAGGCACCAGCCTGCGCAAAGATCGTATAGCACAACCCGTGCTTTTCGCGGACCTCTTGGAACAGACGGGAGGACATGCCGCCGCCCATGGCAGAGGCGTAGATTTGCGCAGTGTAAATCGCTGGATCGCGGTAGTCTGGCCCCTCAAGCGCCATGGCGAAATGGACCTGCTCAAGGTCCTTGATCTCGCGCCGCTCTCCCCCGCCGAAGGTGGCGGGTTGGATCAATGCGGGTGGTGTGACGGCTGGCAAATGCCCGAACAGCGCTTCGGCCTGTTTCACGATTTCATCGTGGTCGACGGCACCAGCGGCAGATAGGATCATCTGGTTTGGGCCATAGTGTTCACCCACGAAAGTCTTGAGGTCGTCGCGGTTGAATGACGTCACCCGCTCTGTCGCGCCAAGGATCGTGCGGCCAAGCGCCTGATCGGGATAGGCCGCCTCTTGCAGCCAGTCGAAAACAATATCGTCGGGCGTGTCTGCGGCCTGACCGATCTCTTGCAAGATCACGCCACGCTCCACCTCGATCTCGGCGGGGTCAAAGACGGGGTTCAGTAGGATGTCGGAAATCACATCAAGGCCAAGCGCCACGTCATCTTCCAGCACACGCGCGTAAAAGGCGGTCATCTCGCGGCTGGTGTAGGCGTTGATGTAGCCGCCCACGTCCTCGATGGATTCGGCAATCTGCAATGCGCTGCGCGTCTTGGTGCCCTTGAATGCCATATGCTCAAGAAAATGCGCAATGCCGTTCTGTTCAACCCGCTCGTGACGGCCACCCGCCTGCACCCAGATCCCGATAGAGGCGGATTTCAGGCCGGGCATATGCTCTGTCACAATGCGGAAGCCGTTGGACAGGGTGTGCAGTGCGATGGTCAATTGGCGATCCGTTCTTTGATGGTCTTTTGAAGTGCCGACAGGTCATTGGCGACCCGTGTGACGCGTTCTTCACGGTCATACAGGTCCGCCATGCGCGGGGGAAGCGGTGCCGCGACGCCACTGGCCGCTTTTACGGCGTCAGGGAATTTCGCGGGGTGTGCTGTGGCGAGCGTGATCATGGGAGTTGCGCCAAGGTGCTTTTCGGCGACGTGGGTGCCGACGGCGGTGTGCGGGCAAAGCAGTTCGCCGTGGTTGGCAAGATAGGTTTTGATCGCGGCGGAGGTTTCTTCTTCCGACGCGCGACCGGATTTGAAGGTGTCTTTCAGCATTTGATAAGCACCTTGAGAGATGGTGAAACCGCCACCTTTCAGGTCGTCCATCTGGGAGGCGACTGTCGCGCCATCTTGGTCGTAGGCGTAGAACAGGGCGCGTTCAAAATTGCTGGAGACTTGGATATCCATCGACGGGCTGATCGTGGGGGTCACGCCCTCTTTGGTATAAGCACCCGTTTCCAGCGTGCGGTGCAGGATGTCGTTTTGGTTGGTCGCGACCACGAGGTCCTTGATCGGCAGGCCCATTTGCTGCGCGATGTAGCCCGCGAAGATGTCGCCGAAATTACCTGTGGGCACGGTGAACGACACCTCGCGGTGCGGTGCGCCAAGCGACACGGCGGAGGAGAAGTAATACACCACCTGCGCTAGCACCCGGCCCCAGTTGATCGAGTTCACGCCCGCCAGTTTCACGTCCTCGCGGAAGGTGAAGTCGTTGAACATGTCTTTCACCGCAGCTTGGCAATCGTCGAAGTCGCCATCGACAGCCAACGCGTGCACGTTGGATTCGGATGGTGTGGTCATCTGGCGGCGCTGCACTTCGGAGACACGGCCATGCGGGAAGAGGATGAAGACGTCGACGTTATCCAGGCCACGGAATGCCTCGATCGCGGCAGAGCCTGTGTCGCCCGATGTGGCACCCACGATTGTCACGCGGTCACCGGAGCGGGAGAGGGCCGCCTGGAACATCTGGCCGATGAGCTGCATCGCGAAGTCTTTGAACGCCAGCGTGGGGCCGTGGAAAAGCTCCAGCAGGAAGTGGTTGCTATCCAGTTGCACCAGCGGCGCGCGGGCGGCGTGGCCGAAACCGGCGTAGGCGTTGGCGATCAGTTTGCGGAATGCGTCGTCGGTAAAGGTGTCCCCGATAAAGGGGCTCATGACGGTGAAGGCGATATCTTCGTATGTCTGGCCCGCCATCGCGGCGATCTGGTCCGTCGTCAGCGTTGGAATGGATTCGGGCAGGTAAAGGCCACCGTCGCGGGCCAGACCAGTCAGCATCGCCTGTTCAAACGTCAAAACGGGCGCAGTGCCACGGGTGGAGATATAGCGCATGTCAGGCGTCCTTTGCACGGATGCGGGTGATCAAAAACAGGCTCATCATCGCCCAGACAAGAGCAAGCGAGAACCATGTGATCGCATAATTGAGATGGTCGTTTTTCACAACGCTGGTGTCGAGCGGGAGCGGCACAAACGGCATGGATTGCAACGGCGACACAAGACGGGTGACATCATAGGTGCGCGCGATGACCATAATCGGATCAGTCTTCAACGCCACTGACATATCAGGCACATCGCGGGCAAACCAGATGCCGGACGGGTCCGGTTCTGGGGTCCAGTCGTCTTTGTCATCAGGCCAGTGCAAGTTACCTGTGATATCAAGATAGCGGACGTGCATCGGCTGGCGGCCAAGCTGGTCCAGCGGAACCCACCCCATGTCCACAAGAATCGTCGCGCTGTCCGTTTCCAGCGCCTGAATATAGCGGTAGCCGGGGCCAAGGCCGTCTGGCGTGACCAGCACAAAGACGGGATCGCCGACCAATTCACCGGACACGGTGACAGGGCGATATTTATCGTCAGCCTCGGTCGGGTTGGCAGGCAGGGCCACAGGGGGTGCCGTGATCGTGGCGTCAATCTCGTTGAGGATTTCGGTCTTCCACGCCAGCCGCTGCACCTGCCAGATGCCAAGGCTGACCAGCACAGCGCAGCCCGCGATCCCAAGCAATATCGGAAAGATGATGGTGCGCACCGGAGGCCCCTGAAAAGCGAAACGCGCGAGGGTGATCCCTCGCGCGTGTGTCGTATCGTTTTAGATCACGGGGTGAAACCCCTGTTGGCTGCGGTTAACCGCCCCAGACGTAGACTGCGGCAAAGAGGAACAGCCACACAACGTCAACGAAGTGCCAGTACCAAGCAGCAGCCTCAAAGCCGACGTGCTTTTCAGGGGTGAAGTGACCGCGCTGAAGACGCAGCAAACACACCAGCAGGAAGATCGTACCGATCAGAACGTGGAAGCCGTGAAAGCCCGTCGCCATGAAGAAGTTCGCGCCGTAGATGTTGCCGGAGAAACCAAAGGCCGCGTGGCTATACTCATACGCCTGAAAGCCGGTGAAGATGATACCGAGCACAACAGCAAGGATCAGGCCCCACTTCATGTCTTCGCGGTTATTTTCATGAACCAGCGCGTGGTGCGCCCATGTTGCGGCCATACCGGAACACAGCAGGATCAGCGTGTTGATCAGCGGCAGGTGCCATGGGTCGAATGTCTCGATCCCGACGGGGGGCCAGACACCATCAATGCCGGGGCTGTCGGGGCCCATCGGATACATGGCGTGCTTGAAGAACGACCAGAACCACGCGGCAAAGAACATCACCTCGGACATGATGAACATGATGAAACCGTAGCGCAGACCGATGCGCACAACCGGCGTGTGATCGCCTGCGTTGCTTTCGGCGACAACCTCGGCCCACCACGCGTACATAACGTAAAGTGTCAGGGCCAGACCGATCAGGAACATCCAGGGGCCACCACCTTGCTTGGGCATCCACAGGACCGCGCCAAACAGCATGATAAATGCGCCAAGGCTGCCCAGAAACGGCCAGAGCGAGGGGTTCAGGATGTGATAGTCGTGATTCTTTTCATGCGCCATTTTCGGTCGTCCCTTGGGGTTCGTCTTAGTTCAAGTCTATGGCGTCTTGCGCCGTCGATGTCAAAGCCGGTGTGTCCAGCGCGGCCTGCTGATCTTCTTCGGGCAGGTCGGTTTCATAGAAGGTGTAGGACAGCGTGATCGTGTGCACATACTGCCCTTCGCGGTCGTCCACGATAGCGGGGTCCACAAAAAAGCTGACCGGCATCATCACTGTTTCGCCAGGCTGCAACACCTGCTGTTCAAAGCAGAAGCAGTGGATTTTGTCGAAAAAGCCGCCAGCCTCGTAAGGGGTGACATTATAGGACGCATAGCCTGCAACGGGGCGATCTGTCGGATTGTGCGCCTCGTAGAAGGCCAGACCGGTTTCGCCGATCCGAATCTCCATCTCGCGGACTTCGGGCTTGAAAGTCCACGGCATGTCACGCTCAAGCGAGGCGTCGAAGCGGACCTTGATCGTCTCGTCCAAGATAACGTCGCTGCCCGTTTCGGCCACGTTTGTTGCACCGCCAAAGCCGGTGACGCGGCAGAACCAGTCGTAGAACGGCACGGATGCCCAGCTGAGCGACCCCATCAGGACGACGACGCCAACCGCTTGCAATGCGGTGCGCTGGGGGCCTTGGATATTGGGGAAAAGTCGCTTCATTCTGATGCAGCCTCCGATCCTTCGTCAGGGATGATTTGCGGGCGGGCGACGTGATCGAAGTTTTCGAACTTCCGCGCATCACCCAGTTCAAGCACTTTGACCACAGTCAGACCAAAAACGATTGCGATCAGACCGGCCAGCAACAGGCCAACGCCGACGTTGCGGCCTTTGCGGCGGGCGTGCATTTCATGTTCGACCTTGAGAGCCATTTACCAGCCTCCGATGCCGTTGATGCGCAGGGCAGCTTCAACCAGAAGCGCCACAAAATGCGCAAAGAGATAATAGAGCGAGACCTTGAACACTTGCTTTTCGACAGCATAGTTGTCCGCATCGGCGGCCGCATCGTCGCGGGTCCAGATGTCGTAAGCGCCCTTGAGGAACCACGCGTTCAGCACCACGGCGACGGCCATGTAGACCGGACCGCCGATGGATGTGACGCCAAGGCCCAGCGCCACTGGCACCAGAAGAACGGTATAGGCCAGCACGTGCTTGCGGGTCGCGTCGCGGCCATGCGTTTCTGTCAGCATGGGCACGCCAGCATCGCCGTAATCGGTTTTCACGAACAGCGCCAAAGCCCAGAAGTGCGGCGGCGTCCACATAAAGATCAGCATGAACATCAGAACAGATTCGATTGAGACACTGCCTGTTGCCACGGCCCAGCCGATCATCGGAGGGAAGGCACCAGCGGCCCCGCCAATCACGATGTTATGCGGCGTCGAACGCTTGAGCCACATGGAGTAGACCACAGCGTAAAAGAAGATTGTGAACGCCAGCAGGCCCGCTGCCAGCAGATTGCTGGTCAGCAAAAGCAGCACAACGGCAAAGCCCGACAGGCCAAGACCGATGCCCAGCGCCTCACCAGGCGTGGTCCGGCCCGACGGGATCGGACGCGAAGCGGTGCGCTTCATCTGGGCGTCGATATCGGCGTCCCACCACATGTTCAGCGCGCCAGAGGCCCCTGCCCCGACAGCGATGCACAAAATAGCAACAAAACCGATGAACGGGTGCACTGGCACGGGCGCCACAAGCAGGCCAACAAGGGCGGTGAACACCACCAGCGACATCACGCGCGGCTTCATCAGGGCGAAGTAGTCGCCCATGCCGGCCTCGTATGATCTGTCGTTTACACTCATATCAGTCATAGTGGTCCCACACACAAAACGGGGCACAAAGGCCCGTTGTCAGTTACCTGATGATGTGGCACGGGCCGCTGGCCCGCACCGGATCGCTTGCGCCGATCAGATTAGACAGGGTTTTGAACCTGTGCCTCTGCCAGCCATGCGTCGTAGTTTTCCTGGCTCACAACCTTCACCGTGATCGGCATATAGGCGTGGTCCTTGCCGCAAAGCTCCGAACACTGGCCAAAGAAGATGCCTTCACGCTCTGCGGCGAACCACAGTTGCGCCAGACGGCCCGGCACGGCGTCTTGCTTCACGCCGAACGCTGGGATGGTCCAGGAGTGGATCACGTCGCCACCGGTCACTGTCATCACGACTGTCGCGCCAACGGGCACAACCACAGCCGTGTCAGTGGCCAAGCGGTAAAGGCTTTCGTCATAGCCGAATTCTTCCAGCTCGTCCTCGGCCAGCATGAAGCTGTCGAAGTAAACGCCGTCATCAACATATTCATAGCCCCAGTACCACTGGTAGCCGGTGACCTTGATGTTGATGTCGCCTTCGGGAATTTCCTGCTGCTTGAACAGAACGGGCAATGAGAACGCACCGATGAACACCAGAATGACAATCGGCACAACCGTCCACGCCACTTCCAGCGGGGAGTTGTGGGTGAATGTCGCCGGTGTCGGGTTGGACTTGCGGTTGAACCGCAGGATCACCCAAGCCAGCAGGCCCGTCACGAACAGCGTGATGATCGTGATGATCACCAACAGCATGCCGTCCAGCCACTGCAGGTCGCGGGCCAGTTCGGTGGCCGCAGGTTGAAACCCGGTTGCGCCATCGGTTGGCGCGCCAATCACTTCCAGTTCCTGCGAAACGTCCTGAGCCATAACAGACGTCCCTGCCAGCATCAGCCCGGCAGTTGCCCAGATCGAAGTCGCGCTTTTCATCAGCCGCATCATAATAACCTTGTTTTCGTGGCGCCTATTGGCGCTGGCTTATCGGGGTCCACGTCGTCATCCCTTATGGAATCCCGTTGTATCTGCCGCTCCGTGTCCCATATCTTGATGCACAACTCAAGAACCGCTGTTGCGGCAAACGGACGCTTTTGACCGAAGTTTCCGGCAATTAAGAGGAAAACAGCATGACAGCCGACCCTTTCCAGCCTTTCGAGACGAATCTGGACCGCGATACCGCGCTTGCGCTGCTGCAAGAGGCCACAAAAGGCGCCGATGACGGAGAGCTGTTTTTAGAGCGCAGACGTTCCGAAGTGCTGTCATTTGATGATGGTCGCGTGAAAAATGCGAGCTTTGACGCATCAGAGGGATTCGGCCTGCGCGCTGTGAAAGGCGAAACGGCGGGATACGCCCATTCCACCACGATCGACGAACACGCCCTGCGCCGCGCGGTCAGCACGGCACGGCTGGCTGTGGGTGATGGCGGTGGCACGATGGCTGCGGGTCCGGTTGGCACGAACAAGAAGCTTTATTCGGATGCCGATCCGATGTTGCAGGCCACGTTCCCTGCCAAGATCGACGTCCTGCGCGAGATTGATGAATTTGCACGCGGGCTGGACAAGCGCGTGGTGCAAGTGAGTGCAGCATTGGCGGCCTCGCACCAAGAGGTGCTGATCCTGCGCCCTGACGGACAGCTTGTGACAGATACGCGCCCCATGTCGCGGCTGAATATCAGCGTGATCGTCGAGGAAAACGGCCGTCGTGAAAGCGGTATGGCAGGCGGCGGTGGCCGTGCGGGGCTGATCGGTTTGATCGCCCGCGACAACTGGGAGACGGCCGCCCGAGAGGCGCTGCGCATCGCGCTGGTGAACCTTGAGGCCGAAGCCGCGCCCGCAGGCGTCATGGACGTGGTGCTTGGACCGGGTTGGCCGGGCATTTTGCTGCACGAGGCGATTGGCCACGGGCTTGAGGGTGATTTCAATCGCAAAGGCTCCAGCGCCTTTGCAGGGCTGATGGGGCAACAGATTGCCGCGAAAGGTGTCACCGTGCTGGACGACGGCACGATCCCTGACAGACGCGGGTCGATCACCGTTGACGACGAAGGCACGCCCAGCGCCAAGAACACACTGATCGAAGACGGCGTGCTTGTGGGCTACATGCAGGACCGCCAGAACGCACGGCTGATGGGTGTGGAGCCTACAGGCAACGGACGCCGCGAAAGCTTTGCCCACGCGCCGATGCCGCGCATGACCAACACATATATGTTGTCAGGCCCAGATGATCCGGCGGCGATGGTCGCTGATCTGAAAGACGGGATTTACGCAGTCGGCTTCGGCGGGGGTCAGGTCGATATTACCAACGGCAAGTTTGTATTCTCCTGCACCGAGGCTTACCGCGTGAAAAACGGCGTGGTCGGCGCGCCGGTCAAAGGGGCGACGCTGATCGGTGACGGGGCTACGGCGCTGAAACATATTCGCGGGATCGGCAACGACATGGCCCTTGATCCCGGCATCGGCAACTGCGGCAAGGCGGGCCAGTGGGTGCCTGTTGGCGTCGGTCAGCCCAGCCTGATGATTGGCGGCCTGACCGTGGGTGGTGCCGCCGCATGACGCCACAAGGGCAACCTGTTGGTTGGGGCCCGATCGTGACCGCCAGCATTGCGGCCCTTGTTCTGGTGCCCGTGTCGGGAGCTGTGCTGACCGCGATTGTGCCGGGTGGATTGCAGTTCAAATTCATCGACCCGCTGGCATGGCTGATTGATGCGTTGCTGTTTGCGACGTTGTCGTTCCTTTTTGCGTGGATACCGCTGGTGATCGCCGCCCCGCTGGTCAAATGGCTCGGGCGCGGCGGTGTGCCATCGCTGGTAATGGCTTTGGCCTATGGCGCGGTTGCGGCCTTGGTGTTTTGCGCAGCCTTTGGTGTTTTTGGCAGCGGGGACGTGCCTGCGGTCGTGTTGCTGGGTCTGATTTATGCCGGCGCCTACCACGCTGTCCTGCGATGGGCCCACCGGCGCAGCGTCCGGCAAGACACTGGCGCCGCATGATCCTGCGCAGCGTTCCCCGACCCGATGCCGGATGGTGGCGCGCGATCGGTGCCGTTCTTGGCGGCGTGTTTCTACCCGCCCTGCTGGGGGTGGCCTTCCTTTACTATAGCGACGCACCGCTGTCCGGCCCCCCGAAAGACGGATTGGGCCGCAGTCTTGAAATGCATGCGTTGCTAGTGGCAGCGGCCCTTGCTGCCGCGCCGCTGATCGCATGGCTGGCCGCACCATTGGCCGTGCCCGCACTGGTTTATGCGCAGCGCCACGGCTGGGCCGGATGGGGCAGTGCCGTGTTGCTAGCCGCCGCAATCGGCCTGCCCATCGTGCATTTTGCTTTGAACGGCGATGTGACAACCGAAGATCAAAGCGTGCTGGGTCACATCATCGCGGCTTTGATCATCCAAGGCACCGTTGGCTGGTTCATCCTGCAGATCAGGCGTGCCACCCCCCAAAAATAGCGGGGCTGGCGTTCATCACTCGTTAATCCCTCGGGCGATAACGTGGCTTTGCAACATGGCGGAGCCTTCGATGTCAGGACAAATCGCGACTTCCAGTCCCCCCCAAGACTGCCGACCCATGACGGAAGCCGATCTGTTTGACCGGCTTCGCCTGTTGCGATCCCGCAGGGTGGGCGTGGCGACCTATCACCGGATGATGGCCGAACATGGCAGTGCACGCGCAGCACTTGATGCGCTGCCGCATGTCGCAAAGGCCGCTGGCGTGGCCGACTACGCCATTTGCCCTGCCCCCGTGATCGCCGCCGAACTGAAAGCGGGCCGTGCGGCAAAGGCCACATTGGTGGCTCTTGGCGATCCTTTTTATCCTGCACACCTTGCCGATATCGCCGATGCACCGCCGCTGTTGTGGGTTATGGGACAACGCGCGTTGCTGCAGCGCCCGACCATCGCCCTTGTCGGGGCGCGCAACGCCTCATCGCTTGGAACGCGTATGACACGCGCCCTTGCCCGCGAATTGGGCGAAGCGGGATTTGTCGTTGTATCCGGCCTTGCACGCGGTGTTGATACTGCCGCCCATCTGGCCAGTCTCGACAGCGGCACTATCGCGGTGCAGGCAGGCGGCGTTGACACGATCTATCCCACGGAAAACACTAAGCTGGCTGAAGATATCGCCCGCAAGGGGTTGCGCGTGTCCGAAATGCCGATGGGCATGCAGCCGCAGGCACGTCATTTCCCGGCCCGTAACCGGATTATTGCAGGCATGGCGCAGGCCGTTGTCGTGGTGGAGGCTGCTGCCAAATCGGGCAGTTTAATCACTGCCCGCAATGCGCTGGATCAGGCCCGCGAGGTGCTTGCCGTGCCGGGGCACCCGTTTGATGCGCGCGCGGCGGGCTGCAATATGCTTTTGCGCGACGGGGCGGTGCTGGTCCGATCTGCTGCCGACGTGATCGAGGCGATTGGCCCGCTTGCGACGCAAACCACAAACCCCGAACTGCCGCTTGATCTTGCAACGCCCACGCTGCCGCAACGCAGCTTGCGCGAAACGGCCCAGCTTCATGACCGTATCCTGTCACGACTTGGACCGTCACCACTTGCCGAAGATCAGCTGATCCGTGATCTGGCGACCCCTGCCACGCAGGTGGCCCCTGTTATTGTCGATCTGGAACTGGACGGTAAGATCACCCGCCAACCGGGCGGACTTCTGACACTGGCCCACTAGCCGCGTGCGCCACTATCATTGTCGCGACTTGCCTAAACGTCGCGACGCGCGACAGGCGCGGCAAGCAATCAGTTGCAAACCATCGCAGGCAGGACGCTAGCGTAATCCGCGCAATAAGGATCGCCTGCCCACCAGACATCTGTTGCGCCAATCGCATATTCATCGACCCGCCACGCGCCATCGGCCATGCGCACGACAAAGGCAGTGACCGTTGGACCGTCAATCGACCACTCCGGCTCTCCGTCACGCAGCACCATGGGTGATTGCGATATGTCGATGGGGGCGCCGCCGGGGCGCTGGGCCTCTAGCATCGCAAAACCGCGACCGTTATCGACTTGCAGCGTATTCACCACAAATTCGACAGGTGCCCCCAGACCGTCTTCGGCCAGCGGCCTGATCCCGTCAAGGATCGCACGCCGTTCCGCCGTACCGCGGGCCGGTTCATAGGGATCGGCAAAAACGGGGGCAGAAAGACCCGCAAATACGGCCAGAAAAAGCGCGTGTCTCACATTCATAATCTTTCCCCTTTAAACGTTCCCCGAACATGACGTTGATAAGCTGCATTGACAATTCCCAAGCGGACCCCACATGTTCCGCGCCCAAGCCATTTGTTCGTTTGTAAAGGATTCCCATGCCCGTTGTCGTCGTCGAATCCCCAGCTAAAGCCAAGACAATCAACAAATATCTTGGAAATGACTACACCGTTCTGGCGTCTTACGGCCACGTCCGCGACTTGCCGCCAAAGAACGGATCGGTGCTGCCGGACAACGATTTCGAGATGTTGTGGGAGGTCGCAAGCGACAGCAAAAAGCACATCAAGGCCATCGTTGATGCGCTCAAAAACGACAACGAACTGATCCTCGCCACCGACCCCGACCGTGAGGGGGAGGCAATCTCGTGGCACCTGACCGAGGCGCTGACCAACCGCAAGGCGATCAAGAAAGACACGCCCGTCAGCCGCGTGGTGTTCAACGCGATCACCAAGACGGCAGTGACCGAGGCGATGAAAAATCCGCGCGAGGTAGATGCGCCGTTGGTTGAGGCTTATCTGGCGCGCCGCGCACTGGATTACCTTGTGGGCTTTAACCTGTCGCCCGTGCTGTGGCGCAAATTGCCCGGCGCGAAGTCGGCGGGGCGTGTGCAATCGGTTTGCCTGCGCCTGATTGTCGAGCGCGAGATGGAGATCGAGAAATTCCGCCCACAGGAATACTGGACTGTGAAGGCGCTGCTTCAAACGCCGCGCGGCCAAACCTACGAGGCGCGCCTGACGACACTGGCGGGCGACAAGCTTGATAAGTTTAGCATCGCGGACGAAACGCAGGCCGAAATGGCTGTTCAGGCGATTAATTCACGCGACCTGACCGTCACAGCGGTCGAGGCAAAACCCGGTTCGCGCAACCCGTCGCCGCCGTTTATGACATCCACGCTGCAACAAGAGGCCAGCCGCAAATTCGGCATGGGCGCAAAACAGGCGATGGGCTGTGCACAGCGTTTGTACGAAGCGGGCCTGATCACCTACATGCGGACCGACGGCATCGACATGGCGCCAGAGGCCGTGTCAGGTGCGCGCGATGCGATCAAGGCGAAGTTCGGCAACAAATACGTGCCGTCCAGCCCGCGCATCTACAAGAACAAAGCCAAGAACGCGCAGGAAGCGCACGAATGTATCCGCCCGACTGACATGATGGTCGACACTGCGGCGGCCAAGATCATGGATGGAGACCAGCGCAAGCTGTACGATCTGATCTATAAGCGCACGATGGCCTCTCAGATGGAGGCGGCGCGGTTTGAACGCACGGCTGTTGATGTGGCATCAAGCGATGGTCAGGTCGTGTTGCGCGCCAACGGGCAGGTCATGCTGTTCGATGGCTTCATCGCGGTCTACGAAGAGGGCAAGGACGACCAGCAAGACAAGGTTGTCGATGATGATGACAAGCGTCTGCCGCAGATCACCCAAGGCGAGGCGGCGGATAAGAAAAAGATTGATCCCGAACAGCACTTCACCCAGCCCCCGCCCCGCTACACCGAGGCGACGCTCGTCAAACGGATGGAAGAACTGGGGATTGGCCGCCCGTCGACCTATGCGTCGATTGTCACAACCATTCAGGACCGCGGCTATGTGGAGAAGGACAAGAACCGTCTGATCCCGCAGGACAAGGGGCGGTTGGTCACGGTTTTCCTGTCGCATTATTTCAGCCGCTATCTGGAATACGATTTTACCGCCGATCTTGAAAACCAGTTGGATGAGGTCAGCGCGGGTGACGCTGACTATAAAGAAGTGCTGGGCCGCTTCTGGCGTGATTTTTCGGCTGCGATTGCCGAGACAGCCGATCTGCGCATCGGTGAAGTGTTGGAAAAGATCAACGATGTGCTGTCGCCGCATTTGTTCCCGCCCAACGAGGACGGGACCGATCCGCGTCTGTGCCCGAACTGCGGTGCGGGGCGGCTGTCCATGCGCACAGCGCGCGCGGGCGGTGCCTTCATCGGCTGTTCGAACTATCCCGAATGTCGGTACACCCGCCCCTTTGGCCCGCCCAACCCCGAGGCCGAGGCATCCGCCATTCCGCCTGACGGCAAGCTGTTGGGCGAGGATGCTGGTGACGAGATTCGCGTGTTCAAGGGCCGCTTTGGTCCCTACGTGCAGCGCGGTCAGGTGACCGAAGACAACAAAAAGCCACCCCGCACGGGCGTGCCCGCCGATTGGGACCCTGAAGGGATTGCACTGGCTGATGCGCTGAAACTGCTTGAATTGCCGCGTCTGATTGGCACGCACCCCGAAGACGGCGTGAATGTCTGGGCGAACCTTGGGCGTTATGGCCCCTATATCAAGCATGCGGAAAACACGTCTTTCAAAGGTGGCACCAACGCCAATCTTGAAACGGTCGAAGATGTCTGGACAGTTGGCATGAACCGCGCGGTGCAGCTATTGGCCGAAAAGGTCGCGAGCCGTGGCAACCGTGGCAAAGCCGCCGTGCCGATCCGTGAGTTGGGCGAACACCCCGAGGCGGGTGGTCCGGTCAATATCTTTGACGGCAAATACGGCCCTTATGTGAAGTGGGAAAAGATCAACGCGACGATCCCCGACACGGTTGAGCCTGCTGATCTGACAATGGCGCAGGCTGTCGATCTGATTGACGAGCGGGCGGCGAAGTCCGGCAAGAAGGTCAAGAAGAAGGCCGCGCCAAAGAAAAAGGCGGCTGCCAAGAAACCTGCGGCGAAAAAGCCTGCCGCCAAGAAGAAACCGGCTGCGAAAAAGACCGCTGACTAGGGAACGATCCTGCGTGCCGGGGGATTACCTTAGCACGAGGAGACATCTATGTCCGAGACCCCAGAGCGGGAGCAGTCCACCCGTCGCACGCTGGCGCGGCTGAACCACGCGTTCAAAACGATGCGTCCGGCCAAGCTGCTTTTGTTCGGGTATGTCCTTTATATTGTCATCGGCTGGGCGCTGTTGTCGCTGCCGTTTGCGCAGGTGGATGCTATCGGCGCGTTGGACAATCTGTTTATCGCAACGTCTGCCGTATCGACCACGGGGCTTGTGACGGTTGATCCGGGACAAAGCTATACGTTCTTTGGCGAACTGGTGATCTTGCTGCTGATCCAGCTTGGCGGGCTTGGCTATATGACTGTCGGGTCGTTTGCCGTGCTGACGCTGCAGGACAGGCTTGGTTCTGCCCGGCGGCAAACGACAAAGGCCGCGTTCGGGCTGCCAGACGACATATCGCCCGCCAGTTTCATCAAATCCGTCGTGGCCTTTACCCTGATCTGCGAGGCCGTGGGCGCTGCGGTCCTGTTCTGGTTCTTTACGCAGGCGGGCGTGGATGACGCGCTTTGGACAGCGATCTTTCACGCGATCTCGGCCTTCTGCACGGCGGGCTTTAGTCTGTTCAGCGACAGCCTGATGGGGTTCCGAGATCATGCGGGCGTCAATATTGTGATTTCCGCGCTTAGCATTTTTGGCGCGATGGGCTTTTTGATCATCGTGGATGTGTGGCGCACGGCCTTGGGCCGCAAGAAATGGCTGGGCTTTACCAGCAAGGTGATCGTGCGGATGACTGCGTTGATGCTGGCCATCGGCACACTGATTATTTTCGTGGCAGAACCCACGATCACCCCTCTGCCCGCAAGCGAACGACTGTTGGCGTCGTTCTTTCAGGCGATGACGGCGGCGACGACGGTGGGTTTCAATACACACCCCATCGGGACATTGGCCCCCGCGATTATCATGGTGTTTTTCGTGCTGATGATTATCGGCGCATCGCCAGCAGGCACAGGCGGCGGGATCAAGACGACATCGCTGGCCGCACTCATCGGGCTGGTGCGGTCCACCATCAAGGGGCGCGACCAAATCCGGTTCTTCAAGCGGCGCGTGCCGATGGACAAACTACAGAACGCGGCGGCGACGCTGGCCTATTATATGGCGCTACTCACGTTGGCGATGTTCCTGCTGTTGCTGACAGAACAGGGTGCCGCGTTTGATGTGCTGATGTTCGAGGCGATCTCGGCGATGGGCACGGTGGGTCTGAGCATGGGGATCACGGGTGATCTGACCGATCTGGGCAAGCTGATTGTGATTGTGCTGATGACAGCGGGCCGCGTGGGTATCCTGACCTTTGGTATCGCGCTGGCGGCGGGCGACGAAACCCGCGAGGAAGAAGCGGATAACGATCTGGTCCTGTGACGGTGCTGCGCTGCGGCGAAACGGATTGACTTCACCCAGTGCTCCGGTCACGTTCTGCATGACTTTGGCTGAGGGATGTCCGACATGAACAAAATCTACCCCAACGCAACTGCCGCCTTGGATGGGCTGCTGCATGACGGCATGTTCATTGCCGCTGGCGGCTTTGGCCTTTGCGGTATCCCCGAATTGCTGCTGGACGCGATCAAGGATGCGGGCACCAAGGATTTGACCTTTGCCTCTAACAACGCAGGTGTGGATGATTTTGGCATCGGCATCTTGCTGCAAACCAAGCAGGTCAAAAAGATGATGTCGTCCTACGTGGGCGAAAATGCAGAGTTCATGCGCCAATATCTGTCAGGCGAGCTTGAGCTGGAGTTTAACCCGCAAGGCACATTGGCCGAGCGGATGCGCGCGGGTGGCTGCGGTATTCCCGGATTTTACACCAAGACAGGCGTCGGCACCGTGATTGCCGAGGGCAAGGACCACAAGGATTTCCCCACCGGCCCCGACGGCGCAGACGAGACTTACATCATGGAGAACGGCATCTTTGCTGATCTGTCTATCGTGAAGGCTTGGAAAGCGGACAAAACCGGCAACCTGATTTTCCGCAAAACCGCCCGCAACTTTAACCCGCCTGCCGCCATGTGCGGAAAGACATGCGTGGTTGAGGTCGAAGAGATTGTCGAGACAGGATCGCTCGACCCCGATCACATCCACCTGCCAGGCATCTATGTGCACCGGATCATTCAGGGTGACCACGAAAAGCGGATCGAACAACGCACGGTGAGGAGCTAATCATGTGGGATCGTAACCAGATGGCCGCGCGTGCGGCGCAGGAACTTGAAGACGGCACCTATGTGAACCTTGGCATCGGAATCCCGACGCTGGTGTCCAATTTCATCCCCGAGGGGGTTGAGGTGACGCTGCAATCGGAAAACGGCATGCTGGGCATGGGCCCCTTCCCGACCGAAGAAAACATCGATGCGGACTTGATCAACGCGGGTAAGCAGACGATCACCGAACTGCCGCAGACCGCGTATTTCGACAGCGCGCAGAGCTTTGGCATGATCCGTGGCGGCAAGATCGCGATGGCGATCCTTGGTGCGATGGAAGTGGCCGAGAACGGCGATCTGGCAAACTGGATGATCCCCGGTAAGCTGGTGAAGGGTATGGGTGGTGCCATGGATCTGGTCGCGGGCGTGGGCCGCGTTGTGGTTGTGATGGATCACACGTCCAAGCATGGCGACAGCAAGCTGCTGAAGGCCTGCACCCTGCCGCTGACCGGCACGGGCGTTGTGGACCGGATTATCACGAACCTTGGCGTGCTGGATGTGGTCGAGGGCGGTCTGAAGATCGTCGAAACGGCAGACGGCGTGACCGAGGACGATCTGCGCGCTGCGACAGAGGCGACGATT
This sequence comes from Yoonia sp. 208BN28-4, assembly GCF_037543925.1. Classification (NCBI taxonomy): domain Bacteria; kingdom Pseudomonadati; phylum Pseudomonadota; class Alphaproteobacteria; order Rhodobacterales; family Paracoccaceae; genus Yoonia; species Yoonia sp. 208BN28-4. The sequence goes on along the minus strand of NZ_JBBIFY010000001.1, from coordinate 954,354 downwards.
GTCTGAACCTGACGTTCAGCACGAAGCGAGTGACAGCAAGGGGCGCTACTTTATCGACCATGGGAATGGCGCCAGTGAGCTGACGTATTCCCGGCTGTCCGCCCTGACGGTCATTGCTGACCATACAGAAGTGGCCGAAGGTCACGAGGGCACAGGCGTGGGCCTGCGATTGCTTGAGGCGCTACTGGCCGACGCCCGCAAGCATGGGTTCCGGATTGTGCCGCTCTGTCCATTTGTGAACGCCCAGCGCCGCAAGCACCCTGAATGGGCGATGCTCTTTAACGTCTAGGTGCCGTTGTTGTGAAACACGCAGCCGTCCGTCACCAGTTCGGGCGGCGTGATGCACAAGCCGCGTGCCACGGACCACGCTGCCAGCACCTTTGGTACATATGCACGGGTCTCGGCGTAAGGCGGCACCCCTGCGTTATCGCGGACAGAACCTTCGCCAGCATTATAGCCTGCCAAGACCAGCACGGGATCATTGTCGAAGTGGTTCATCAGCCACGACAGATACGCCACGCCGCCTTTGATATTGTCCGCGGGGTTAGTGCGATCCGTCACGCCAAAGCGGGCGGCAGTGGCGGGCATCAACTGCATGAGGCCAACAGCCCCCGCATGGCTTTCGGCCTGTTCCTGCCCCGCGCTTTCAATCGCGATCAGTGCCAGCACCAACGCTGGTGACACGTCGGTGCCCACTGTGGCCCGTAGGATATCAAGCCCGTGGCTGTTGGCGATCTGTTGCAGGTGTTGCAGGCGCGGTGTGGCGACAGCTTTGCCATCGGGGGCGCTATCAATCGTGCGCAAGGCCTGCTGCAACCGACCCGGCCCGCTGTCGGATAAGGCAGGCGACACGCCCGCCCAGAACCATTCATACCCTGACGCACGCGGCACAGAGGGTGACGCAGACGCCGCGATCGCAGCGGCTGCACCTGCGGCAGCGGGGGCTTGAGGTGCACTGGGCGCGCGCGGTTCGACCTGCACCGTGATCCGGCGGTTCGCTGATCCACTGGGCACGGTCACACGGCGAAAGGTGAAATCGGGCTGAAGGCGGTTCATTTCGGCACGGGCGGGCGATGGCACCGCGACAGGGGCCATAAGCACCGCAATCGCCACGGCGATGGATGTCATGCGTTTCATGTTTTGTCCTGCTCAACGTCTTTTGGCGTTTTTATTGATCCAAATCTTGCAGCAAATCGCGGCTAAAACCAGCAAAACGAGAACAATCGCCCCGTTTGGCAAAAATTGGTCACAGTTAAGCAACGGGTAACCGGAACGGGTCAGCTTTTAAGAAGATAAATTTTCAATAAATAACAGCACATTAACGCGATATTTCAGATTTTTTCGACCACCCCCAAAATTGCACCACCCCTGTCAAATTGCCGCCCCATTCAAAGGGCAAAACATGTTCATCCAAGACGGGGAGCACGCCAATAAGAGGCCGGCGCGCAATGATCCGACAAGGTTGAAAATGAAATCTAGCGATACCCTGAGGAGGGACTCCAATGCTTAACTTTATCAAAAACTTCCGCAACGACGAAGACGGCGCAGTCACAGTTGACTGGGTTGTTCTGACAGCCGCTATCGTGGCTCTGGGTCTGGCTGTTGGTGGCACAGTGTCCACCGGTGCTGGCAACCTGGCGACAACTGTTGCAGCAGACATCGAAGCTGTTGACGACTAAGTCCGGCTTTGCGTCGGGCGCTGCCTGACGTGATCTGTAAGGCGCGGTGCTTCATGCACCGCGCCTTTTTCGTTGCGCGCCGCTTTTTGGCCTTTCAGCACTTTCATAGACTACTTTCCGCGCGCGCAGGCCCCGGCCTGCTGCGCGTTTTTCGTCATGAGTGCACCGCGCAGCCGATGACGTGTGATTCTGAGGATAGCGTTCAAGATTCGCAAAAAGTGGTGTGCGTTTCCGCTCTGGCGACAAAGACCTGTGGTTTCACAGGATCATCGCTGGATAGGTAAAAGACTGGTTAAAACCACTCAAAATTGCACCACACACGCCGCATTCCGGCCCCATTCAAAGGGCAAAACATGTTCATCCAAGACGGGGAGCACGCCAATACGAGGCCGGCGCGCAATGATCCGACAAGGTTGAAAACGAAATCTAGCGATACCCTGAGGAGGGACTCCAATGCTTAACTTTATCAAAAACTTCCGCAACGACGAAGACGGCGCAGTCACAGTTGACTGGGTTGTTCTGACAGCCGCTATCGTGGCTCTGGGTCTGGCTGTTGGTGGCACAGTGTCCACCGGTGCTGGCAACCTGGCGACAACTGTTGCAGCAGACATCGAAGCTGTTGACGACTAAGTCCGGCTTTGCCTGATGGCAAACATCTTGGGGCGCGGCACAGCAATGTGCTGCGCCCTTTGTTTTCAGACCAACGACAGGCCACCTGATCACCAAATCAGCCAGATGCGGTCATGATGGTGCCACAAAAGCCACGCAACTTATGTGGTGTTACAAGTTCTAAACTCCGCAGGAGACGGCGATGAAGCGTATTTTTATGAATTTTATGGATGATGAGTCCGGTGCCGTTTCGGTGGATTGGGTTGTTCTGGCGGCATCTATGGTGGCCTTTGGCCTTGCCATTACCGCAATCATTCAAACCGGCGCGATCAACGGTGTGATCAATATGTTCGCCAGCGTCGACGCGGCCCTGTAAAAACCGGGCCATTTTGTCAGTCCGCGTTTGCGCGGGATGATGTCTGGGATTTGCGGCACAGAACGTTCGCAAAGCCAGTAACAAGTAGAATGAGGATAAAACGATGCGTGCAGTATTTGGTTTAGTTTTGGTGCTTGGCATGGGACTGGCGGGTTTCGCCGTTTACATGGTCAAGGGCTATGTCGGACAAACGCAATCAGCCCTCGTGGCCGAGCGTGAACGCGCAGCACAGGCTGTTGAAACGGTCGAGGTCTATGCCCTGAACCGTGCGATTGCTTATGGCGAAGAGCTGACGATGGAAGACGTGACCAAGATCCGGTACGCAAAACCGTATTTGCCAGACGGCACGTTCACTAGCGAAGAGGTGCTGTTCCCTGATGCCGGCGAAAGCCCCCGCACGGTCACACGCCCGATGGAGATTAACGAACCCGTACTGGCCGCCAAAGTGTCCGAGCCAGGCGAGATTATCACAATCACATCGCTGCTTGATCCTGGCATGCGCGCCTTCACCATCAAGGTTGATGTGCAGTCCGGCGTGTCCGGCTTCCTGCGCCCGGGTGATTACGTTGATATCTACTGGTCGGGCACTGTGAACCGTGGCGCTGGCACTGTCAGCCGCGGTGTGACCCAGCTGATCAAATCCGCCGTGGAACTGATCGCCGTGGACCAGACCGCTGACGGAAACCGCAATGGCGCCGAGATTGCCCGCACTGTGACCGTTCAGGTGACACCGCAGGACGTGGCAGCACTGGCCCAAGCACAAGCCACTGGCAATCTGTCGCTGTCGCTGGTGGGTCGTGGTGACATCACCGCCGCCGCCACCGACATTCAGGTTGATCTCAATTCCCTGCTTGGCATTGTCGAGGAAGCCCCCGCGCCAGAGCCTGTCGCACAGGCCCCTGCCCCGGCCCCGCAGGTCTGCACAATCCGCACGCGTCGCGGCGCAGATGTGGTCGAAATTCCGATCCCCTGCACAAACTAATACGCGGGACGCACCCCGCCGACGCATCATCAGGCGCACTTTGGTCCCACCGAAGTGCGCCTTTTTGCTGAATAGTTTTTCGTGTGTTGCCAGTTATCCACATAAGATTCGCCCCGCAACGCATTGATTCTTGCAAAAAATGCGCCTTCGGGGCAGTGTCAGCGGATACGAGGTCGAAAAGACCCATTAATGAGGCGTGATCGGAGAGGCAGGTCACAATGACATACAACACTTTTATCAAGGCCGCGCTGACGGGCCTGACGCTAGCGTTTGCGTCCGTACCAGCAACAGTATCGGCTGAAAATCTGCGCGTGATGCGTGGCGCACCTTCCAGTGCGCTGAACGTCCCAATGAACCGCGCAGTTGTGGTGGAAAGCGATTCACCATTTACCGAACTGTCGATCGCCAATCCTGGAATTGCAGATATCTCATCCCTGTCCGATCGCACGATCTATGTGCTGGGCAAGGAACCGGGCCGCACCACGCTGACCCTTTTGGGCGCTGACGGGCGGTTGATTACCAACGTCGAGGTGCACGTCACCCCTGACATCGCGGAATTCAAAGAACGTCTGACGCAGATTTTGCCGGGCGAGAACATTGAAGTGCGCACCGCCAATGACGGGATCGTCCTGTCGGGCACGGTCAGCTCGATCGTGCGACTGGATCGCGCGCTGGAACTGGCCGAGCGTTACGCGCCAGAGCGGGTTTCGAACCTGATGGTCGTCGGCGGCACACAGCAAGTGATGCTGAAGGTCCGTTTTGCGGAAATGCAGCGGTCGGTCAGCAAATCGCTATCATCTTCACTGGCGCTTCAGGGTGTCGGCTTTGACGGCAACCTTGGACTTGCGGGCGGCACAAACACACTTGCCGCCGGTGCATCCACCGGATCGACGCTGAACGGCAACCTGCCTGCATCGTCGCAAAACAACGGCGCATTCCTGTTCGGTTTCAACGCTGGCGGTGTCGAAGTTGGCATCCTGCTTGAAGCACTGGAAAGTCGCGGTGTTGTGCGCACATTGGCCGAACCGAACCTGACCGCGCTGAGCGGACAAGAGGCAAAGTTCCTTGCCGGTGGCGAATTCCCGATCCCTGTGGTGCAGGAAGGCGGCGCGATTGCCGTTGAATACAAGCCCTTCGGTGTCGAACTGAACTTTATCCCGCGCGTCATCGACGGTGACGTGATCAATCTTGAACTACTGGCGGCTGTGTCGTCGATTGACCCTGCAAACGGGATCACATCAAACGGCTTTTCGATCAGCGCATTCAAGCGCCGCGAGACATCGACCACCGTAGAGATGCGTGATGGTGAAAGCTTTGCGATTGCAGGTCTTTTGTCGGACGACTTCACCGATCTTAACGGTCAGGTGCCGTGGTTGGGTGATGTACCGATCCTTGGATCACTGTTCCGCAGTGCCGAATATGCCCGCCGTCAGACCGAGCTGGTTATCATCGTCACACCACATCTGGTCACACCGACCCGTGGTGAGGCGCTGGCTCTGCCAACCGACCGTGTGCAACCCCCGACCGAGCGTGACTTGTTCCTCTTTGGTCGTGTGTCTGCCGAAAACGCGCCATCCACTGGCGGTGCAGGCGAAGTGGCACGTCAGGACTTTAGCGGGTCCTACGGCTATGTCTTGGACGATTGATAGGGAGCGCAGGGCGATGAAAGCACTACTGAGCACTGCAGCCGCAGCCATGATCCTGGCCGGTTGCGCCGAAGAAATCGGCGGAAACGACTTTTTCGATCGTGAAGCGGGCGCGCGCGTCGATAGCAACGCCGACTTTGGCAATGCGACGATGAACAACATGCTGGCCCAGACCGGGCAAGCGGATCTGGCCATCAGTCTTGGGCGCCGCTTTGCGTCCGAGGTGACATCAACGGTCAACTTTGCCTTTGATTCCGCCCATCTGAGCAACGAGGCGAAAGCCGTGTTGCGACAGCAGGCGACATGGATCCGGCAATTCCCGGAAATTCGGTTCAAGGTCTTCGGCCATACCGATCTTGTCGGCAGCCAGGCATATAACCGCAATCTGGGTCTGCGCCGCGCCAATGCCGTTGTGCATTACCTGACGCAGCAAGGTATCAGCCGGTCCCGACTGGAAGCGGTTGTATCGTTCGGTGAAACCCGTCCGATTATCCAGACCACGGATCGCAGCCGTCAGAACCGCCGCACCGTGACCGAGGTTTCGGGCTTTGTTGAAGGACACGCAGGTGTCATCAACGGCAAATACGCGCAAGTTATCTTCCGCGAATATGTCGCAAGTGCGGTGCCCCGCACATCTGTGGCACAAAGTGAAGTTGCCTCTGGCGGCGAATAAGCCTTTGAAATGATGGCGTCGCGCACAGCGCGGCGCCTTTCGCCCCTCAAATGGGGCAGAAACAACCCCCCGAAAAATCGTCAACCGTCGCGAGATACCGCACAATTACGATCTTTTCGTCCAAATCTGGTCACGATTGTCCCTGACATTAGCCCGTAATGGGAAGACCGCACGCGAAATGACGTGCGCGCTGTTCCGGGATATGTGGGCGATTTGATAACCTCTTGCCACTATTCTGAAACTGCGCCCGCAATGTAAGGACGTAAGGCCATGAGTAGTAACGCAGTATTACAGCAAGAAATGCAGCCTATTGTGGCCTGCACCATCAGCCGCGATGTTCAGATTTTTGATCTGCTGATCGAGGATATGGAAGAGGCACTGGGCGAAACATGGGGCGACCTGTCGTTTGATAACGCGCTCGCCTTTCTTGGGCAGGACGAGGCGAACAGTCTGCAATTCGTTACCATCGCGATGGATAACGAGGACGAAGACAATCTTGCGCTGATTACCGAGGTGATCTCAGCCGCCAAAGCCAAAGAAATCAAGGTGATCCTGATCACCGAAGATGTCAGCCCCGCCGCATTGCACAGTCTGCTGCGTGAAGGTGGTGACGAATTTGTGCCCTACCCCCTCCCCGAGGGAGAGCTGTCGCGCGCCATCGACCGTGTTTTAACCCCGCCTGAAATTGCCCCTGTCGCACCCGAACTTGAGAACAAGTTGAAAGCCACAGGTGACCGCAGCGGTGTTGTGATCCCGATCCAGGGCATTGCTGGTGGCACCGGTGCCACGACACTGGCCGTTAATCTGGCGTGGGAACTGGCGAATGTCGAAAAAGAGGATGGACCGCGCGTCTGCCTGCTTGATCTGGATTTTCAGTTCGGCACGACGTCGACATATCTTGACCTGCCCCGTCGCGAAACCGTGCTGGAAATGCTGTCTGACACCGAAGCGATGGATAGCGAGGTCTTTATGCAGGCGCTGCTATCCTACGAGCAGAAGCTGCACGTACTGACCGCGCCGACGGATATGATCCCGCTTGATATGATCGGGCCAGAGGATATCGAACGTCTGATCGAAATGGCCCGCGTGAACTTTGATTATGTGATCATCGACATGCCATCGACGATGGTGGAATGGTCGCAGACTGTCTTGGAGGCAGCCCACGTCTATTTCGCAACGATGGAACTGGACATGCGGTCGGCGCAGAACACGCTGCGGATCAAACGTGCGCTGCAGTCCGAGGATCTGCCTTTCGACAAGATGCGCTTTGTGCTGAACCGCGCGCCCGGTTTCACCGATCTGAGTGGCAAAAGCCGGGTGAAGCGGCTCGCCGAAAGCCTTGGCATCGCGATTGAGGTGTTGCTGCCCGATGGCGGCAAGCCCGTCGCGCAAAACGCGGATCACGGCATGCCATTGCAAGCCGGTATCCCGAAAAACGCCTTGCGCAAAGAAGTGATGAAGCTGGCCAAGTCTGTGCATGAGGTCAATATGGCCGATGCTGCAGAAGCCCACGGTTAAGGAATTAATCCATGTTTTCAAAGTATAAGAAGACTGGCGCAGGTGCCGCCACCCCGGCCAATTCCGCCGGCGGTGGTGCCAAACCTGCACTGGCTGCTGTGCCCGCCACCACCGAAGAGCCGCGCCAGAGCCTGATGAAGGCGATGCCGAAACGTGCGGGCGATGTGGCACCTGCGGACAAAGAGAAAAAGCGCAAAGAGCGGCTGGGCGAAATCAAGCTGGAACTGCACAAATCGCTTTTAGACAATCTCAACCTTGCCGCGCTGGAAACCGCGAGCGAGGCTGACCTGCGCGCCGAGATCAACGCGATTGCTGCGGAATCGCTGGAAGAAATGGGCGTTGTCCTGAACCGTGAAGAGCGCACGACACTCAGCCAGGATCTGTATTTCGAAGTGACGGGCCTTGGCCCGCTCGAGACGCTTTTGCAGGACGAAACGGTCAACGATATTCTGGTGAACGGACCGCAACAGGTGTTTGTGGAACGCGCCGGTAAGCTGGAACTGTCGGATATCACCTTCAAGGATGAAAAGCACCTGTTGCGGATCATCGACAAGATCGTGTCGGCCGTTGGTCGCCGCGTGGACGAAAGCAATCCATACGTTGACGCCCGTTTGCAAGACGGCTCGCGTTTTAACGCCATGGTGCCGCCGGTTGCCGTGGACGGCAGCCTTGTGTCCATTCGTAAGTTCAAGAAAGACAAGCTGGGCATCGACGATCTGGTCAAGTTCGGCGCATTCACCGAGGAAATGGCCGCCTATTTGCAAGCCGCTGTAGCCACACGTTTGAACGTTATCGTGTCAGGTGGTACGGGTTCGGGTAAAACGACGACGCTCAACGCGCTTTCGTCATTCATTGACGATGCCGAACGTATTCTGACGATCGAGGATACGGCGGAACTTCAATTGCAACAAACACACGTTGGCCGGATGGAAAGCCGCCCGCCAAACGTCGAAGGCAAGGGCGCTGTGTCACAGCGCGACTGTCTGAAAAACGCCCTGCGGATGCGTCCTGACCGGATCATCGTGGGTGAGACGCGCGGCGAAGAAGTTATCGACATGTTGCAGGCCATGAACACGGGCCACGACGGATCAATGACGACGATCCACGCCAACTCTGCCCGTGATGGTGTGTCGCGTCTTGAAAACATGATCGCGATGGCCGGTATCGAGATGCCGATCAAGGCGGTGCGCTCGCAGATCTCGTCGGCTGTGAACCTGATCGTGCAGGCCTCGCGTTTGCAAGACGGTTCGCGCCGCATGACGTCGATCACGGAAATCACCGGCATGGAAGGTGACGTGATCTCTATGCAAGAGGTGTTCCGCTATCAGCGCGTCGGCCTGACGCCTGACAATAAGATCATCGGCCACTTTACCGCGACGGGTGTGCGCTCTGCATATTCGGATCGCTTCAAGCTGTGGGGCTATGACCTGCCGCCAGCTATTTTTGAACCAATGGTCGCGGAGTAGACCTATGATTTCAGCAGAACCAGTCATCTATGTCGTCATCTTTCTGTCGGTGCTTGCACTGGTGGAAGGCGCGTATCTTGTCATTTTTGGCAAATCGATCAGCCTCAATAACAAGGTGAACCGCCGTCTGGCGCTGCTGGAAAAAGGCGGTGGCCGCGAACAGGTGCTTGAACAGCTGCGCAAGGAAATGACGCAGCACATGAAATCCCAACGGATTCCGCTTTATTCCATTCTCGCCTCAAAGGCGCAGAAGGCGAACATTGCGTTTTCCCCGCCCCAGATTTTCATCCTGATGGGCGTCGTCAGCTTTGTGTCCTTTATCGGTCTGACCGTTGGCACGCAGGTTGATGTGCTGGTTCGGTCGTTTGTCGCGGTTGCGATGGGGATCGGCGGCGTGTTCATGTGGATCAACGGCAAGGCCAACAAGCGTATGGCCCTCATGGAAGAACAACTGCCCGAAGCGGTTGAACTCATGGTCCGGTCGTTGCGCGTGGGCCACCCGTTTTCGTCCGCGATCAGCATTGTGGCGCAGGAAATTCCTGATCCGCTTGGCACCGAAATGGGCATGATCTCGGACGAGGCTGCTTATGGCCGCGACATGGGCGAAACGCTCAAGGCGATGGCTGAGCGGCTTGATATGCAGGATTTGCGCTTTCTGGCTGTGGCCGTGACGATCCAGCAGCAATCGGGTGGTAACCTTGCCGAAATCCTTGCCGGTCTGGCCAAGGTGATCCGCGCCCGTTTCCGCCTGTTCCGCCGCGTGAAAGCAATTACCGGCGAGGCGAAATGGTCGGGCAAACTGCTGTCGGGCTTTCCCATCCTGTGTCTGATCGGGATCAACCTGATCAAACCCGACTATTTTGACGAGGTCATGAATGAGCCGATCTTCATTCCCGCCTGCCTTGTCGTTGCCGCGTTCCTGATCACGAACCTGATCGTGATGCGCGCCCTTGTGAACATTAAGGTCTGAGGTCTGTCATGGAATTTATCACAACAATCGAAGCGATGATCGTTGACGTCCTTGGCCCGTTTGGCCCGCTAATGCTGGTCGGCGTGCTGGGCTTCATGATGATCCTGCTGACCCTGCCGTTCCTGTTTCAAAAGACCGAGGACCCGCTTGATAAGCTGAAGGCGACGCAGCGCACCACGCAGAAGGTGCCCGAAAAGGGTGAGCGTTTGCGCACGCCTACCGGCAAGGACAAGCTGGAAAAGTATTCCAACTTTCTGGAGCCGCAAAACGCCGAGGATTTCTCTGCCGTCAAACTGAAGCTGATGCAGGCCGGTTACCGCAGCAAGAACGCTGTGCGGATGTATCACTTTTTGCAGTTCACGCTGGGGCTTTTGCTGCTGGGCGCGGGTGCGGTTTATGCACTTTATCAATCCGCGCAGATGCCTGTGACCACCAAAGACATGGCCATGTGGATCCTGTTGCCCGGTGGCGCCGGATACATGCTGCCCAAATACTGGGTGACACGTCGTCAGGCCGAGCGTCAAAAAGCGATTGAAAACGGCTTTCCGGACAGCCTTGATATGATGCTGGTTTGCGTTGAAGCGGGTCAATCGCTTGATCAGTCCATCCTGCGTGTTGCCGGTGAGCTGAAATCAGGCTTTCCCGAGCTGGCGTCAGAATACGAGATTGTCAGCCAAGAGATGAAGGCCGGTAAGGACAAGACCACGGTTCTCAAGGATATGTCAGAGCGCGCTGGCGTGCAGGACATTACCAGCTTTGTGACCGTGCTGGTGCAATCGCAGCAGTTTGGTACATCCATCGCCGATGCGCTTCGGGTCTATGCGTCCGAAATGCGTGACAAGCGCGTGATGCGGGCCGAAGAGGCCGCCAACAAGCTGCCCACCAAGATGACGCTGGCCACGATGATGTTGACGGTGCCGCCGCTTCTGGTCATTTTGATCGGACCTTCGATCTTCAATATCTCCCAGAACCTGGGGCAATAAGGACGACACTTATGCACACACATCGGGCCGCGCACTTTTTGGCCCCCGTGATGCTGGTGACAGCCTTGGCCGCTTGCGATGCAGGCGGCTTTGGCGCGTCTGACGATCAGGTTTTTGCACCGGGTGTGGCGGGAGCGTCCGACCTTGACGGGTTGATGGTCGGGCACCGTTTGATGGCCGCGGGCGAATTTGAACTGGCGCTCAAAGCCTATACACGTGCGGCGGCCCAACAGGGATTGAACGTGGATACACTGTCGGCGCTCGGGTCGGCAAATCTGCGTTTGGGCCGCTTGGGTCAAGCCGAACGCCTTTTGCGCCGCGCCACCGAGGAAGCACCGGATTTCCCTGCCGCTTGGAACAATCTGGGCGTGATCCTGATGGAAAAGGGCGAAGTGGCCGAAGCAAGCGAGGTTTTCCGTCGCGCTTTTGCCACGGATAACGGCAATTCCGACCAGATTCGCGAGAACCTGCGCTTGGCTCTCGCCAAAATCGAAAATCCCGCTAATGTTGGTAACCAAGAAAACCAACAATTCGAATTGGTGCGGCGGGGAACAGGCGATTTTGTCCTTTTGACTGCACCCTGAGGTAAGAGCAGTAAAAAGGACGCAGCAAATGCGCCAAACAATCATGATTCCGATGTGCGTTGCCGCAATCGCGGCCCTGTCCGCATGTAGCGGTGACGATGCGCAAGTTGACCGTGCGCTTCAGGACCTGAACGTCGTTGACGAAACCAACCTGAATGATGTGTTCCTGACAGTGGGCGACCCCGATGAGGCCGTCAGCTATTTCAGCGGTGCATTGGCCAACGACCCGGGCCGGATTGATCTGATGCGCGGCCTTGCCAAATCTTTGATCCGCGCGCGCCGTGCAAACGATGCTGTTACGGCATGGAAGGCTGTGACGGATCATGCCGATGCGACCGACGATGACCGCGTGGAACTGGCCGATGCCTACATCCGCTCCAACCAGTGGGATCTGGCCGCCGAGACACTGAACAGCGTGCCGCCCACCTTCGAAACTTATAAACGCTACCGCCTTGAGGCGATGATCGCGGACAGCAAGGAACAGTGGGACAAGGCCGACAGCTTTTATGAAACGGCCGTGGGCCTGACCACGCGCCCTGCGAATGTCTACAACAACTGGGGTTTCTCCAAGCTGACGCGCGGTGATTATTCCGGCGCAGAGCGGCTGTTTACCGATGCCTTGCGCCATGATCAGGGCCTGTTTACCGCCAAGAACAACCTTGTTCTGGCCCGTGGTGCCCAGCGCAATTATGATCTGCCAGTGGTCCAGATGACCCAGACGGAGCGGGCGCAGCTTTTGCACACCATGGCCCTGACAGCGATCAAGCAGAACGATGTCACCATCGGCAAGGGCCTGCTGCGCGAAGCGATCGACACGCATCCGCAGCACTTTGAAGAAGCGGTCCGCGCCCTGCGCGCGCTTGAAGACAACGTGACGAACTAAGCCATGGGCCTGACGTCATGGGCCGCGGGCTGGTTCCTGCTCGCGGCTGTCCCGATTTCGCTTTTTGTGGCCTACAGCGATCTGGCCCGCATGAAGATCCCCAATGTGGCGGTCGGTGCTTTGCTGTTGGCCTATGCCGTTCTGGGGCTCATCGCCCTGCCCTTTGACGTCTATCTATGGGGCTATGTTCATATGATCGTAGCACTGGTCGTGGGCATCGTTTTAAATGCAGGCGGCGTCATGGGCGCCGGTGATGCCAAATTTATCGCCGCCGCCGCCCCGATGATCTCGCTGAATGATCTGCCGCTTGTGATCCCTGTCTTTGCTGCATCGCTAATCGGCGGGTTTCTGACCCACCGGATCGCGCGGGCATCGCCCATTCGCCGCGCTGTGCCGCATTGGGAAAGCTGGACCGCCGGCAAGCGTTTTCCAATGGGATTCCCTCTTGGCATGACGCTGGTTTTCTATCTCGCGCTGGTCTTTTTCAGTCGCTAGATCACGGCAAATGCCCCCGTGAAACGCGGTTTTGTTCACGGTTTCGCCACAAAGTCCTGACAGTTTCTCGGCAACTGGACCCGTATGCAAAAGGGTCTTTGGCAGCACAGCGGACAGGCAAACCGATATGAATATGCAATCAAGTAACGTCATGGCGCCTCCTCCACCCAAGGGTCTGGCAGGCATGCAGCTTCCGATGTCGATGATGCGTGACATCCTGATCAAGACGATGTTCCGCATGAATATCGATATGGTCAGCGAATTGGCGAAGGTCATCTGTCTGCCACTTGCGGTGACGCAGGAACTGATCGACATGGCCCGCGGCCAACGTCTGGTCGAGGCGATGGGCACGCTGAACGCGAACTCCGGCAACGAGATGGGCTACCAACTGACCGACGCAGGAAAGGCGCTGGCGCTTGATGCCTTGGCCCAGTCCGAATATTTCGGCGCGATGCCTGTGCCGCTTGCCGTTTACGAGGAACAGGTCAAACGCCAGTCGATCCGCAACATTCATGTGACACGCGACCAGCTGACAACGGCGATGGGCCACCTGATCCTGCCACCTGATCTGTTGGGCAACCTTGGTCCTGCGGTTGGTGCGGGCCGATCGATCCTGATGTATGGCCCGCCGGGCAACGGTAAGTCGTCAATTTCCAACGGTATCCGTGATGCCTTGGGCGACAAGATTTATGTGCCGCGCGCTATCGAATACTCCGGTCAGGTCATCACCGTTTACGATCCGATTGTGCATACTTCGGCAGAGGCTGATGTGGACGACCCCAACAGCCTGCGCCGCACGTCAGGACGGTTTGACACCCGCTATGTGCGCTGCGAACGCCCTACCGTGATTACGGGTGGTGAATTGAGCGTGTCGATGCTTGATCTGGTCTATAACCCTGTCGCGCGGACCTATCAGGCCCCGCTGCAACTGAAATCCACCGGCGGCATCTTTATCGTGGACGACCTTGGCCGTCAGGCCGAACCGCCGCAGACGCTGGTGAACCGCTGGATTGTTCCACTGGAAGAAAGCAAGGATATCCTTGCGCTGCAATCGGGTGAAAAGTTCGAGGTGCCCTTTGACACGCTTGTGATCTTCTCGACCAACTTCCACCCCAATGCGATCTTTGACAAGGCCGCGTTGCGCCGGATTTTCTACAAGATCAAGATCGACGGACCGGATCAGGCTGGCTTCCTCAAGATCTTTGCGATGGTGGCCCGTAAGAAAAAGATGCCGCTGGATGAGGCGACGCTGATCCACCTGCTCAACAACCGCTACCCGGAGATCGACAACGTCTACGCCAACTATCAACCGGTGTTCCTGATCGACCAGATGATCTCGATCTGCGAATTCGAGGGCATCCCTTACCAGATGACCCCTGAGCTGATTGACCGTGCCTGGGCAAACATGTTCGTCAAGGAAGAGGACATCGTCCGCTAGCCCACGCTTGCCAGATAACAGATTTGCCCCCAAGGTTCGTGGGAACTTTGGGGGTTTTTCATGTCTGACATCGTAGGAATTGCGGGATGTGGCCGGATGGGTGCGCCAATGTTGGCGTCGCTCCGCCGTGCGGGGATCGCCGCACGCGGCTTTGATGTGCGGGACGGACGCGGCGATGGTGGGCCGCTGGCGGATTTCACTGATGGGCTGACCACACTGATCTCGGTGGTGCGTGACACCGCCGAAACCGATGCGCTGCTGTTTGACGATCAGGCCCTTTGCGACGTGCCGACCCTGCGCACGATCATTATCTCCTCAACCCTGTCGCCGCTTTATACCAAGGCGTTGCGCGACCGAGTGCCGGATCATATCGCGCTCATCGACGCGCCGATGTCAGGCGCGCAGGTCAAGGCGCAGGCTGGCACGCTGTCCTTCATGCTGGGCGGTAACGCCGATGATCTGGCGGCGCAGGCCCACCTGTTCAGGGCGATGGGGGAAGACCTTCACACCATGGGCGCATTCGGCGCCGGCATGACCGCAAAGGTCCTTAACAATCTGCTCGCCGCCTCGCACACCGTGATGACCCGCATGGTGCTGGATTGGGCAGATGCCGCAGGGATCGACGAAAGCAAATTGCTGGCCCTCATCGCTGCGTCGTCAGGGCAGAACTGGCTCGCCTCCGGCTTTGACACCATCGAATTTGCACGCGATGGATATGCCGACGACAACTCCATTGGCATCCTTGTCAAGGACGTGGCCGCCGGTCTGGACATGGCGCCCGAGGGTGCCGATACGGCGATCCCCGATCAAATCAAATCAGCCCTGCGCCACCTGAAACCACGCGCCTGACTTCTTTTGTTCAAATATATCGCGGGCGTTTATGGGCTGGCCCTCAATTCGCACTTGAACAAGTGCGAAACCAACGCACCTTAGCTCCATGACAGCCCTCCCCGATACGTTCACCGCATGGTTCGCCAAACGCGGCTGGCACATCCATCCGCACCAGCAAGAGATGCTGGACAAAAAGGATGCGCCCGCACAACTGCTGATCGCGCCCACGGGCGGCGGCAAGACGCTGGCGGGCTTCCTGCCCTCGCTTGTCGAATTGGAAGATGGCACGCACGAAGGGCTGCATACGCTTTACGTTTCACCGCTCAAGGCACTGGCCGCCGACATCAAGCGCAACCTGCGCACGCCTGTTGATGAGATGGGCCTGCCAATCCGGATTGAGGACCGGACCGGCGACACGTCCTACACGCAAAAGCGCCGCCAGCGGGCCGATCCGCCACATATCCTGCTGACAACGCCCGAAAGCCTCGCGCTGCTGACCAGCTATGAGGACGCGCCGCGCATGTTCAAAGGCCTGCAACGGGTGATCGTGGATGAAATTCACGCGCTGGCCGAAAGCAAGCGGGGTGATCAGTTGATGCTCGCACTGGGACGGCTGCAAACCCTCGCCCCCGGTCTACGCCGTGTCGGGTTGTCTGCGACGGTCGAGGACCCTGCTGCAATTGCGCACGAACTGGCCGCGCACCCCGATCCCTGCCCGATCATTCAGGCCGATCCGGGACCGGACCCTGACATCAGCATGCTGGTCACTGACGAAAAGCCGCCGTGGTCCGGTGGTGGGGGAAAATATGCCATTCCCGCCGTGCTGGAACAGGTGAAGCAGCATAAGACGACGCTGATATTCCATAATACTCGCGCGCAGGCCGAAATTTTCTTTCATAACCTCTGGCTCGAAAACACAGACGATCTGCCTATCGGCATCCACCACGGCAGTCTGGATCGCAGCCAGCGTGAAAAGGTCGAAGGCGCGATGGTCGCGGGGCATCTGCGGGCGATTGTCTGCACCGGCAGCCTTGATCTGGGGATCGATTGGGGCGACGTTGATCTGGTCATTCAGGTGGGCGCGCCCAAGAACGTGAAACGGCTTGTCCAGCGGATCGGGCGGGCCAACCACCGCTATAATGCGCCGTCAAAGGCGCTGCTGGTGCCCGCGAACCGGTTCGAAGTTGTGGAATGTGTCGCGGCATTAGAGGCCGCGAAAGACAATGATCTTGACGGCGATCCCAAAGGCCCCGGCCCGCGTGATGTCCTGTGCCAGCACATTCTGATCACGGCCTGTGCGGGTCCGTTTGATGCCGATACGCTTTACGCCGAGGTCACGCGCGTGGGCGCCTATAGCGCCCTCAGCCGTGCCGATTTTGACGCCTGTCTCGATTTCTGCGCCACTGGCGGCTATGCGCTGCGGGCCTATGACAAGTGGAAGCGTTTGCTGCAAACCGCCGATGGTATGTGGCAGTTGCGCGATCCGCGCGCGGCACAGCGCATCCGTATGAACATCGGCACCATTCAGGATATCGACACACTCAAAGTGAAGTGGAAAGGCAGCTTCAAGGCGCTGGGTGAGGTGGAAGAAGCGTTTGCGGCAACGCTAACACCAGGCGATACATTCCTGATCGGCGGGCAGATCGTGCGCTACGACGGCCTGCGCGAAATGACGGTCGAGGTGACACGCGACGCGGCAAAAGAACCCAAGATCGCCACGTTCTACGGCACCAAGTTCGCCACCTCCACGCAACTGTCGCGCCGCATCCTGCGGATGTTTCAGCAAGACAGCTGGCCCCAACTGCCTGCGCACACGGCTGAGTGGCTGGCCCTCCAGCGCGAGGTGTCCAAGCTGCCTGAGGCGGATCGCACGCTGGTCGAAAGCTTTTCCTACGATGCGCGCGAACACACGGTGTTCTACAGTTTTGCGGGTCGCAATGCGCAACAAACCCTTGGCCTGCTACTGACCCAGCGGATGGAGGCCGAGGGGCTGCATCCCATGGGCTTTGTCGCCACGGATTACGCCACGATGATCTGGGGGTTGGACCCTGTGACCGATCCGGCCAGCCTGTTGTCGCCCGACAGTCTGCGTGACGGCGTGGAGACATGGCTGGGCGGCAACGCGGTGATGAAACGGACGTTCCGCGCGTCGGCCACTATTGCAGGGCTAATCGAACGCAATCTGCCGCAGGCGCGCAAATCAGGGCGGCAGGCCACGTTTTCGAGTGATATTCTTTATGACACGCTCACCAAATATGATCCCGACCATCTGATGCTGCAAATAACGCGAGAAGAGGCGATGCGCGGTCTGGTCGATTTTGGCCGTGTCGAGGAAATGCTGGACCGCACGAAAGGGCGCGTCGATCACATCAAGCTTGATCGCGTCACCCCGCTGTCGGCGCCGCTGTTCCTTGAACCGGGACGCATCCCCGTGGCTGGTGCCGCACAGGACAGATTGCTGGCTGAGGCAGCAGCATCCTTGATGGAAACTGTGGGATTGGCCGAGAGCTGACACTTGCATTTTTGACTACAAGAGTGCAGTGAACAAAGAATGAACGCGCATGTTTTCAAATTTGCCGGAGTGACGCTGCACGCCCTGCCAAGTGGTGCACTGCACATCCCCGATCACGCAGTTCTGTGCGTGTCGGACCTGCATCTGGGCAAGTCGGACCGGATCGCAAGGCGGAGTGGCACGTTGATCCCACCTTATGAAAACCGCGAAACGCTTGACCGGCTGGATCAGGATATCGCCCGCACGGACCCACGTGTCGTGATTTGTCTGGGCGACAGTTTTGACGATCTGGGTGCGGCGCATGATCTGGCCGATGAAAACCGCATCACGCTGGCGCGCCAGCAGGCAGGCCGGACATGGATATGGATCGAAGGCAATCACGATCCCGGCCCCGTCGATCTGGGCGGCACTCATCGAGCGGAATATGCCGTGGGGCCGGTAACCTTTCGCCACATCGCCACGTCCCAAAACGCCGAAGTGTCGGGGCATTACCATCCCAAGTTTGGGTTGCCCGGCACAGGGCGTAAGCGGGCGTGTTTTGTCTATGATGCCGCGCGGCTGATGATGCCTGCTTATGGGGCTTATACCGGTGGGCTTGATGCCCAGCATCCCGAAGTGGCGCGGCATTTTGCGGCGGATGCGGTGGCCGTGGTGACGGGCCGGACCGCTATTGCTTTGCCGCTTTGCGCTGCAGCGTTGCCAAAACGTCGTCGCGGTAGCGTCGGCTGACAGGCACCTGCGTGCCGCTGGTCAGAACCAACATATCGCGCTGACCAACCCGCACGATCTTGTCCGCTGCCGCCTCTGTCACCCAATGGGACCGATGCGTGCAGGTGCCTTTGACAGGCGACATCTCGGCAATTGCATCGGAAAAGCGCATCAGCAGCTTTTCCTGCGATCCGTCAGCCAGATACACATCAACGTAGTGATCATTGACCGTCAGGCGGGCAATATCCACGTCGGGCATCGCGTTCAGGCGTTGATACAGGCGCGGAGCCGGCTCTGGCGGTGTGCTGACACGAGAAGTTCCGACCAGATAATCCAGCCATGACATCACGATGGTCGCTGCGGTGACATAGGCGAGCGTTCTGACAAAACCGATTTGCGGACCACCTGCTGTGTCCGCCCAGATCGTGTTCGCGCCGTATAAAAGCGGCGCGAAGATCGCGATAAACGCACCACCCTGAAAAATCCGAAGGGTCAGGTCCTGCGTCGCGTCCGCCTGTCGCATCGGCAACCGTGACGATACCACAATAGCCGCCATCGCGAGCGCCACCACCGTCACCCAATACAACGCCCGTGCTGGCAGGCTAAGCGCCTCATAGGTGCCGAATGGGCCTGCAATCGACAGGAACAGGCCAACCAGCAAAATCACAAAAACATAGGTGCGCGCAGGATAGCCCTGCGCATCGTCGCCGTCATTCATCCCCATGATACCGCTTAACCCGTCCGACGCTATTTTCCCTGCACACGCATAGGCTTAAGGCATAGGGGCTGTTCGCGCCAAGGGGAAACAGACGCAATTATTCTCATTTATTAAAGGTTTGGCCGTGGGTTAGGCGGTCAGGCCATCCGGCTCGCTCAGACCATTTGCACGGCAGCACGCGGTGACGGTATTTGCCAACAGGCACGCGATGGTCATCGGCCCCACGCCACCCGGAACAGGCGTGATTGCCCCGGCTACGGCCGCGCAGCTTTCAAAATGGGCATCACCCACCAGACGGGTCTTTGGCGTGCCATCGTCCTTGAGGCCTGCATCAATGCGGTTGATCCCCACATCAATCACCGTTGCACCGGGTTTGATCCAGTCACCCTGCACCATTTCGGGGCGGCCCACAGCGGCCACCACGATATCGGCCTGCCGCACAACATCCGGCAGGTCCTTGGTCCGGCTGTGCGCGATGGTGACCGTCGCGCTGTCACCCAGCAACAACTGCGCCATCGGCTTGCCCACGATGTTGGAGCGACCCACGACCACGGCATTCATGCCAGAAATGCTACCGTGATGATCGCGCAGCATCATCAGGCAGCCCAGCGGTGTGCAAGGCACCATCGATTTCTGACCGGTCCCAAGCAGACCGACATTCGAGATATGAAACCCGTCAACATCCTTGGCAGGATCAATCGCATTGATGACCAGATCGCTGTCCATATGATCCGGCAATGGCAGCTGCACCAGAATACCGTGAACAGCCGGATCGTTATTGAGATCGTCAATCACTTTCAGCAGCGCCTCTTCAGAGGTATCCACGTCCAGCTTGTGCTCATAGGAATTCATGCCAACTTCGTTGGTCATTTTCCCCTTGGACCGCACATAGACCTGACTGGCAGGGTCCTCGCCTACCAGCACAACCGCCAAACCGGGTGTGATGCCGTGATCGGACTTCAAACGCGTCACATGCTCGGCCACTTGTGTGCGCACTTTTGCGGCAAAGGCTTTGCCATCGATCACTGTTGCTGTCATGGGACGGCCCTTTTGAATGTCTTGAAAACTGCGGGATGGTTGGGTGGGGCGTCGGCGCATGCCGCGCGTCGCCCCACCATTTTTGCTTAGAACAAACCTTCGATCTGCCCGTCGCTGTTCAGGCGGATATTCTCGGCTGACGGCACCCGAGGCAGACCCGGCATCGTCATGATCTCACCGCAGATCACAACGACGAAACCGGCACCGGCAGACAGGCGCACTTCGCGCACAGGCACAGAGTGTCCTGTCGGCGCGCCACGGCGGGTTGGGTCTGTGGTGAAGGAATACTGCGTCTTGGCCATACAGATCGGCAAATCGCCGTAACCCTGCTCTTCCCAGTCTTTCAGCTGATTGCGGATCTTCTGATCCGCCAGCACCTCGTCGGCGTGATAGATCTTGGTCGCAATGGTTTCGATCTTCTCGAACAGGCTCATCTCGTCAGGGTAGATCGGGGCAAAGTTGCTCTCGCCGCTCTCGGCCACTTCAGCGACTTTCTTGGCGAGCGCCTCGGACCCCTTCGATCCGAACTCCCAGTGCTGTGACAGCACTGCCTCAGAGCCTTGAGAAGCCACGTAATCCTTCACCGCCTGCACTTCGGCATCGGTGTCGGTGACAAAGTGGTTGATCGCCACAACAACAGGCACGCCAAAGGATTTCAGGTTGCCGATGTGGCGCCCAAGATTGGCGCAGCCGTTGTTGACGGCATCGACGTTTTCGTCACCCAGATCGGCCTTGGCCACGCCGCCATTCATCTTCATCGCGCGCACGGTTGCGACCAGCACAACGCAATCGGGCGACAGACCAGCCTTGCGGCATTTGATGTTCAGGAACTTCTCCGCACCCAGATCGGCACCAAAGCCGGCTTCGGTCACCACATAATCCGCGATCTTCAGCGCGGTCGTTGTGGCTGTGACAGAGTTACAGCCGTGCGCGATGTTGGCGAACGGTCCGCCATGCACAAACGCGGGGTTGTTTTCCAGCGTCTGCACAAGGTTCGGCTGCATCGCGTCTTTCAACAGGACAGTCATCGCGCCATCAGCCTTGATGTCACGCGCAAACACAGGGCTTCGGTCGCGGCGGTAAGCCACGATCATACGCCCCAGACGCTCTTGCAGGTCGGTCAGGTTTTTGGCCAGACACAGGATCGCCATCACTTCGGAGGCGACGGTGATGTCAAAGCCGGCCTCGCGCGGGAAGCCGTTGGCCACGCCACCAAGTGACACGTTGATCTGGCGCAGGGCACGGTCGTTCATGTCCAGCACACGACGCCACGCGACGCGGCGGATATCGATTTCAAGCGCGTTGCCCCAATAGATGTGGTTGTCGATCATCGCCGACAGCAGGTTGTGGGCGGATGTGATCGCATGGAAGTCACCCGTAAAGTGCAGGTTCATGTCTTCCATCGGCACGACCTGCGCCATGCCACCACCAGCGGCCCCGCCCTTCATACCAAAGTTCGGGCCAAGCGATGCTTCGCGGATGCAGACAGCGGCCTTCTTGCCGATGCGATTCAAACCGTCGCCCAGACCGACGGTTGTCGTCGTTTTGCCTTCACCCGCAGGGGTCGGGTTGATCGCGGTCACCAGAACCAGCTTGCCGTTGGGCTTGTCCTGCACGGAATCGATGAAGCGCTGGCTTAACTTGGCCTTGTCGTGGCCATAAGGCAGCAGGTCATCGCTGCCGATGCCCAGTTTCGCGCCAATCTCTTGGATGGGCTTCTTGTTCGCTTCGCGTGCGATTTCGATGTCGGTCTTGTAACCCATGTCTGGCTTCCCTGTTACCCAGCGTCACGCCTGCGACGCGCCTTGTTGTTGCGCCATGTGTAGCCACAGGCCAAGCGGCAATGCGCAGCGATTGCGACATTTTGACCGTAGGAATCGTCGGGAGAAGCGGCTTTGGTTTCGGATTGGAAACGTCAGGTGTCGAAAAGATCGGGTTGCGACAGCCACGCGCGTTGATCAGGGACATGTAGGCGCAGCTTGTCACCGACACGCATTTCACCCTCGTGTTCGACCCACGCCGTCACGCCGCGCTTGTCCTTGGCGGCGGGTTTGAACTTGGCACCTGCACCGGGATACTCCGCCTCGATCTCGCGACCGGGCAGAACACAAGGACGGTTTTCCATATCGATCACCAAGGTCGACAGGTCAGCGTTTTGCAAACGCGACGACGGCGGTACATGGGTGAAATCGGGGATGCCACGGATCACCAGTGTCGCCCCCAAAAGCGCGGGATCAAGGTTTTCCAGCCCGCAATCGACGGCAATTTCGTCAATCTCTTCCTGAGACATGACCGACAGTTGCCGCACGTTGCGAATTTCGGTGCCTGGCGGCCATTGCGATTTGACGCGCACGCAAGACGGGCGGGTCAACCCGCTGTGTGCCTCCCCCTCTGGTCCCGCGTAGGTCAGCGTCAGCACGTCGCGTGCGACGGACTGTAAACCCGCATCTTCTGGCACCGTACCGATCCATGTGATTTCACCGTAAAGGTCCGTGGGCTTCAGCGCGGGCATGGGGCTATCCTGTCATTGCGATCCGTGCCGCACCTTGCCCTGTCGCGGCCTCACTCCGCAAACGGAAAAGCCCCGCAGGATGCTGCGGGGCTTTTGGTTGTCTTATCGTACAGAGTTAGGCCGGATCGGGCACGCCGCCATCAGGGGCTTTGGGCTTTTTCGGCTTCGTCTTGGGGATGGAGGTCACGTTCGGCGCGTTGCCAGAGCCGGTGTTATCCTCTTCATCCTCGTCAACGTGCGGCGGTTCGCCTTTGATCACGCGGTTGATTTCAGCACCTGTCAGAGTTTCATATTCCAGCAGACCTTGTGCGAGGCGTTCGAACTCGTCGTTCTTTTCCGTCAGGATCCGATAAGCTGTCTCATAACCTTCGTCGATAATGCGCTTTACTTCACTTTCGATCAGCTCTTTCGTTGCTGCCGAAACCGAGAAACCACCCGCACCGCCGTTGGCCTGATAGCCAGCCGCCGCTTCCTGATAGTCGATGTTACCGACCTTGTCGGACATGCCGTAGCGCATGACCATCGCGCGGGCCAACTGGCTGGCCTGCATGATGTCGCCGACAGGGCCGGACGATACTTCGTCAGCGCCATATTTCAGGATTTCAGCCGCCTTGCCCGCCATTGTCATGGCGATGCGCTGTTCGGCCTCGTCCTTGAACATTTGCAGTTTGTCCATTTCAGGCAGGCTCATCACCATGCCCAAGGCACCGCCGCGCGGAATGATCGTGGCCTTATAGACCGGATCACACTTGGGCAGGTTGATGCCCACGATGGCGTGGCCCGCCTCGTGATAGGCTGTCTTTTCCTTTTGGTCCTGCGTCAACACCATCGAACGGCGTTCGGCACCCATGAGGATTTTGTCCTTTGCCTGCTCGAAATCGAGCATCGCGACGAAACGACGACCGACGCGGGCGGCTGTCAAGGCAGCTTCGTTCACAAGGTTCGCCAAATCTGCACCGGAAAAACCGGGTGTGCCGCGCGCGATGATCCGCAGATCAACGTCAGGGCCAAGCGGTGTCTTGCGGGCGTGCACGCCAAGGATTTTCTCGCGGCCTTTGATGTCGGGGTTGCCCACGGTGACCTGACGGTCAAAGCGGCCCGGACGCAGCAGCGCGGGATCAAGCACGTCTTTGCGGTTTGTGGCCGCGATGATGATCACACCCTCGTTGGCTTCAAAACCGTCCATCTCGACAAGCAACTGGTTAAGCGTCTGTTCACGCTCATCGTTACCGCCACCCATGCCAACACCACGGGCACGGCCCACGGCGTCGATCTCGTCGATAAAGACGATACATGGTGCGTTTTTCTTGGCCTGCTCGAACATATCGCGGACACGCGAAGCACCCACACCGACGAACATTTCCACGAAGTCGGAACCCGAGATGGTGAAGAACGGCACGCCAGCCTCGCCTGCGATGGCACGGGCCAGCAGGGTTTTACCAGTACCGGGAGGGCCTTCAAGCAGGGCACCTTTGGGGATTTTACCGCCAAGGCGCGAGAATTTCTGCGGGTTGCGCAGGAATTCCACGATCTCTTCCAGCTCTTCCTTGGCTTCATCAATGCCGGCCACGTCATCAAACGTCACACGGCCATGCTTTTCGGTCAGCAGCTTGGCCTTGGACTTACCAAAGCCCATCGCACCACCTTTGCCGCCGCCTTGCATGCGGTTCATGAAGTAAATCCATACACCGATCAGCAGGAGGAATGGCAGCAGTGACACAAGGAACGACTGGAACAGCGATGTTTCCTGTGACCGCGCCTCGACCGGAATGTCGGCGGCGATCAGCATATCCGTGACCTGCGCATCGGCAGGGATCACAGCGGAGTATTCGCGTCCGTCGGTGCCACGATAGCGCACGGTTTCACCGTCAAGCACGACTTGCGTGACGGCGTCATTGTCCACCGCCTCTACAAATTCGGAATAGCTCTTGGTATTGGACCCAGTCGCACCTTCGCCACCGCTGAACAGTTCAAACAGTGCCAGAACCAGCAGGAAGAGGACGACCCAAAAGACGATATTGCGTGTGTTACCCACAGGGGAACTCCTTTGAAGCAGGAAAACCGGCGTAAAACGGAAGCCGGGTGTTGATACTAAAATAGAGGCTCGCGGCCATTCTTCAATGCGAAACGAGTGAACTATGGAAATCCGCGACAATCCGCGCCGTCCAGCCCTGACTGTATCCCGCCACAGGGGCCGCAATCAGCGTGTCACCGTCGAAAATGGCGGGTGTGGTCATGAGTGTCTGGCGGGACAGCCCGCATTCACGCCAGTCGTGCACATGACGGATCGCATCGCCCAAGGCTTGCACGGTGAAAATCTTGTTGTGATCGTCTGGCGGGGTGATCTGCCAGCGATGATCCCAGAGCAGCTTGTCCCGCCCTTGCGTGCGTGCCGCGCGGATTGCGGCCAGTTCGCGGATCATGCGCAAAGTGTCACCGTCCGGTCGCAGGACAACACCAGACAGTGTGCGCTGCTCTCCGTTTTGCACCGCAGTCACAGCACGGGTCAGCGCGTCATAGCGGGGGCGGTAGGTTTGGCCCGTCATCCACATCATCGCAGCCGTCAGCACACGCGCAGGCGCATCGCCGGACGACAGATGCAGCGCATCGGGCGCGAAAATCAGATCGCCCGCTTCGCCCCGCACATGCTGGCGCGCGAAATCAGATGCTGCGGTTTGCAGGCCAGTCCGGGCACGTTGCATGTGGGCAGCAGTGGCCAGCAGACGGTCTGTCGTCAGGCCAAGCTCAGACAGGTGGACCATCATCCGGCGGGCTTTAATGCGATCAAATTGCAGATCGTCATTTGACGGGTCTTCGGCCCACGGCACGTCTGCTTCCCTTAGATATGCGCGTAAATCCTGACGGCGTTCGGCCAATAGCGGGCGCAAAAGCCCTGCGCCTGCGGGACGGGCAGCGATTCCCGCAAGACCATCCACGCCGGACCCGCGGGACAGGCGCATCAACAGGGTTTCCGCCTGATCGTCGGCCGTATGGCCGTACAGCGTGAGGGCGATGCTATGATCGGCGGCCCATTGCGCAATTAGATCGCGCCGCGCGGTGCGGGCGCTGTCTTGCAGATTGCCTTGCTGGTCCCACCCCGCCCACGATAGCACGTCATGCGGCAGACCATGGGTGGCGCAATAGCGTGCAACCAGAGCAACCTCGCCCGTCACGTCGCGCAGTTTGTGATCAACCGTCACGGCACGCAAAGACACGTTGCGTCCCTGTGCCCAATGGCGCACCAGTTCAAGCAAGGCCATGCTATCGCCGCCGCCCGATACCGCGACGCCAAGCGTCAGTGGCGGGTCCGGATCAAGATGGTCCTGAATTGTTGCGGCAAATCGGGCTTGCAGCGCGGCTGTTCCTGACATCCGCTGTTACTGGCAACCCAGATTGGCCATGGCCGTGCGGGCCTGAGACTCTGCGGGATGACCGGGGAAGCGGATACCCACTTCGGCCAATGTCACGCAGGCATCAGCCGCCTGCCCGATCTGGCCCAGTGAAAATCCGAGCTTATAGAGCGCATCCGGCGCTTTGGTGCCCTGCGGATTTCCGGCAAAGGCCTCAAGATAGGCGCGGGTTGCGTTGACAGTCTCGCCCAGCCCCTCAAGCGCCTCTCCGCGCAGCAGTGCTGCATCCTGCGCTAGCGGCGATCCGGGGTAGGTCGTGCCGAAGGTCGCAAGGAGGTCAGCGGCGCTGCGAAAGTCACCGGAGGCGAGCGCCTCCTGCGCCCGCTCAAAATCGCCTTGTTCGCCAATGGCCAAGGCAGGGCCATCCGTGGACGGTGCCGGTTCTGCCGACGGCACATCGGCACCGTTATCAACACCGCCAAGGCTTGGCGTGTCGCCCAGAAGCGCGATGTCGCAGGATGTTTCCAGTTCGCACAGGCGGAATTCCAGATCACCGATCCGGTTGGTGCCGTCCACGGTGATCCTGTTCACACGAAACTCAAGCTCTTCGGTCTTGGACGTCAGGCGCTGCAATTCGCCTTCGATGGCATTGAGCCGATCAAGCGGCGTATTGCCCTGCGTGCCAGTGGTCAGACCACCTGTTGTCGACAGTTCGGTGCGCAACCGCTGGATATCAACATAAAGCACCGACAGTTGCTGGCGGATATCGGCAAGCGTTTCATCCGATTGCGCCAAAACAGGCAAAGGGGCGGCAAGCGCCACCCCGAATACCAAAGCATGAATAAAGCGTGGCAGCATGGTTTTCCTCTAGCTGGTCGCACCGATGGAAATGATGGTCACAGCGCGGCGGTTCTGGCTATAACATGCCTCTGACGCGCAAACCTCGATCGGGCGCTCTTTGCCGTAGCTGATGACTTGTAAGCGGCCCGATGGCACGCCTTTTGACACCAGATATTCGCGCACGGCGTTGGCGCGGCGCGCGCCTAGGGCAAGGTTGTATTCACGTGTGCCCTGTTCGTCGGCGTGGCCTTCGATGATGGCGCGGTAATCCGCGTTGGTCTGCAACCACTGTGCCTGACCGTCCAGCGTGCGCTGGCCAGCGGCCGTCAGCGTGGATTGATCCACTTCGAACAAGACGCGGTCACCGATGGTCTGGCTGAAATACTGCGGGCTGTTGGGGTCATTGGCGCCTGTCAAAGGTGGCGGCGCGACAGCCACATTTGCATTCGGGTCCGTCTGCGCCCCGTCGCCTGCAAACCGGTCGGGGTTCGTGCAAGCCGCCGTGGCCGCGATCAACCCTGCGAGGGCCAGCAATTTCAGCATTTTCATCTGTCAGTTTCCTGTTCTTCTTGTGCTCTTGCGCGCGACAGTATCACAAGGTGCCGCGCGGGGGAATTCACCTATCGTTACGCCTTTTTACGGCTGAAGCGGGCCCCATGACGGATCGGATGCGCCACCCGTCACCGCGACAGGCTTCAGATTACGCCCGGAAATATCGACCGAATAAAGCGTTGATGATCCGTTTTCGCCCAATGTCTCGCGCATGAACATGATCACTCGCCCGTTGGGGGACCATGTAGGGCTTTCATCAAGCTGACTGGCCGTCAGAAGGCGTTCTTCGCTGCCGTCGGTGCGCATCACGCCGATATGGAATCGGCCCGCATTTTGCTTGGTAAAGGCCACCAGATCGCCGCGGGGCGACCAGACCGGTGTGCCGTAGCGCCCGTCGCCAAACGAAATGCGGCGCGCGTCGCCACCGCTGGCGGACATGATATAAAGTTGCTGCGTACCGGACCTGTCGCTTTCAAAAACGATCTGGCTGCCGTCAGGGCTAAAGCTGGGAGCGGTTTCGATGCTGGGTGCTTCGGTCAGGCGCGTGTGCTGACCGGTTGTCAGGTCAGTGCGCCAGATGTCGGTGTTGCCACCATTGGACAGGCTATAGATGACTTGCGTGCCATCGCGCGAAAAGCGGGGCGAAAACGCCATTTCGCCGGGTGCGGTTTCAAGCTGCCGCCGCCCGACAGAGGCCACATCAAGCACGTTAATACGGGGAAAGCCGCTTTCGTAACTGGTATAAAGCACGCGATCACCGGTGGGGCTGAACCGTGGTGCCAGCACAAGAGCGGCGCTATCGGTCAGGAACTGCACATTGGCGCCGTCATAATCCATGATCGCCAACCGCTTGAGCCGGTTATCCTTTGGGCCGGTTTCACCGACGAACACAACGCGGCTGTCAAAATAGCCGCCCTCGCCAGTGATCCGGCTATAGACCACGTCAGCGACCTTATGCGCCATGCGCCGCCAGCCGCTTGTTGTGCCGACCAGTTGCTGGCCTTCACCCAGTTCCGCGCCCGAGAACACGTCATACAGGCGGAATTTCACGACCAGCTGGTCGCCGTTCACAGTCACAGCACCCTTGATCAGGGCCTGTGCGTTGATCGCGCGCCAGTCGGCATAGGCCACGGGTTGCACAAAGCTGTCGACCGATCCGATAAATGCCGATGCGGGGATGTCGCGAAACAGTCCCGTGCCTGTCAGGTCCTGCGTCATCACCCGCGTGATATCAGCGGCCACCTGTGCGGCGGCTTCGTTTTCGGCCTCGAACAGTGGTGCTGCAAATGGCAGCGGCTCAATCACACCGTCGGTGATGGTCAGCCGCAAAGGGCCAGATTGCGCATGCACCACCGCAGGCACCATAAACAAAAGTGTCAGTATCAGTGTCAGTGCGCGTGTCATTGTCAGCTTGGCCATCATGATATTTGTGTCCCCTTTTCGGGATATTCCGGCTTTTCTACTTTGGTTTGGCTGTGCGCAAAGGGGAATTTGCGGCTGCCAGCGACTGTTTGCCGAAACCAAACGCGCAAGACCGCGCTTTTGTTCAACTCTCACGCCGCTTTTGCGCCTTCGCCCACTGCGGAATTTGGTCAGTTTCGTTCCGAGGGATTGGAGGCAGGGCCACAAATAAGTGACTTTCGACCAATCCGCAAAAAATGTCGTGCAACGATGCCGCTCCGATTGGTAGCTCTCTGGACGCGCTTGCCCGATCATCGCAGCCGCATCCCGGACGGATCAAACGTAATCACAACGTCCTTCCACTGGCCGTATTTCTCGGCAGGCAGATCATAGCCGCTTTGGGTCTGGCATCGCAGGATCGCACGGCGGGCGGCCTGAAAGGCGGTTTGCGTGGCACTGTTGTCACCATTGGATGACAGAAGACGCACATCACCGCTTACCCGCCCGTTTTGATCAAGGCTAAAGCCGACCTCGACCGTCACACGTGCTGCAACCGATCCGGGATCGACATTCCAGCAGGCATTCACAGCCACGCGAAATCCATCGCGCTCGCTGCCCGTCATCGGCGGGCCTTGGGGGACATTTGCGCTGGTCGCGGCGGTTGTGGCCGCCTCAAGCGCAGCGGCCACGGCAGGGTCTGTCGCATCATCGCTGGCGTCTGCTGTATCGGTTTCGGGTTCGGTTTCCGCAGGCGCGGGCGGGGTTGGTCTGGCCGGACGCGCCGAAGGGCGCAGAGATGTCTCGACTGCGCCTGATGGCGTGGCGTCCTCCGGCACGATGGCGGTTGCCGTGTCCTCGGGCGCTGCTTCTTCCAGCGGCGTTTCAACCTCTGGCGCATCAGGTGCCGCGTCGGGCGATGTCTGATCCTGCACCACGGCCGCGGTATCAACGTCAGGCGGTGGCGGCGCGGTTGGCACGCTTGCAATCCGGTCGGCCTGCGCCTCTTGCGGTGTGTCGGATACGGGCAGGTCCGGCTCGCCCACAGATGGCGCTTGCGGCACGGCCACGCTGTCGGTCAATTCGGCGGGTTCAGCAGGCGGTGATGGCGCGTCTGGTGGGGCCGTATCTTCGGCGGGCAGCGGCACGGCGTCCGGCGTTTCGGCAACGGGGGCCACGTCAGGCGCATCTTCTACCGCATCCGGTGGTGTATCCTCGGTTGGCACAACGGGTGCCTGTGGGTCAAAGCTTTCGGCATCAGGCGATGTGGCGGCCACCAATGCGGCATATTCCTCACCCGACACGACAGATACCTGCGTCACGTCAAACGGCAGCGGATCGGCGCTTAGCCCCCAGCCCAGCAAAAGCCAGCCGATGAAGCCTGCGTGTCCGATAGCCGAAACTGTGGTGCCCGGTGTCCACATGCGCCTAGTTTCCCAGCGCCTCGCCGGGGGCTGCGATGTCGGTCACAAGGCCGATGTTGGAAAAGCCGCCAGCGTTGAGCGCGCCCATAATCTCGGCCACCGTGTTCCAGTCATTGGCCCCGTCAGCGCGCAAAAAGATGCGGTCGCTTGTGCGTTCCGCCGCAATCGCCTGCAATTTGGCGATCAATTCATCCGGTGCAGTCGCTGTATTCTGAATCTGAACCTCGCCCGTGGCAGTGATCGTAACGGTCAGCGGTTCCTCGTCATCCGTGGGCAGTGCATTGGCGGCTGTTTTGGGAAGTTCCACCGGAACGCCCACTGTTAGTAACGGAGCCGCGACCATAAAGATAATCAGCAACACCAGCATCACGTCCACAAAGGGCGTGACGTTGATCTCGGCCATGGGCTGCGTCCGGCGCGCGCCGCGTCTGCGCCGACGTCCGCCACTATCATCGCCGGATTTCATGACACCAGCACCCATGACTAGCTATCCAACTGACGGCTTAGGATGGTCGCAAATTCGTCGGCAAACGCCTCGTAACCGGCCACGATCCGGTCACTGTCCGCCGACAGTTTGTTGTAAAAAATCACGGCAGGAATAGCCGCGAGCAGGCCAAGACCTGTCGCCAAAAGCGCCTCGGCAATGCCGGGCGCCACGACAGCAAGGTTCGTATTCTGCTGCTCAGCGATTTCGATAAAGGCGTTCATGATGCCCCAGACGGTGCCGAAAAGCCCCACAAACGGCGCGGTTGACCCCACCGTCGCCAGCACGGGCAAGCCCTTTTGCAACCGCGCAGCCTCTTTGGCGATGGCAACGTCCATGGACCGGTCGATCCGCGCCTGCGCACCCGCGATGAGCCCGCCATCCTGCCGATGCGACCTGCGCCATTCCAGCATACCGGCCGCAAAAATCTTCTGGCTTTGCCCTTTGGGCGACGTGCCGATCTGGTCGAACAATCCGTCAAGCGGCTCTCCCGACCAGAACGCGCGGTCAAAGATCGCAGCCTCGCGGCGGGCGCAACGATATTGGATGATTTTGTCGATGATCACGGCCCAGCACCATACAGATGCTGCGATCAACATGATCATCACCAATTTCACGGTCAGTGTCGCGCGGGCGAACAAGGCCCACATTGTAAATTCGTGTGCTGCTTCCATGTACCTGCTCTGGTCTGTCGGCCCGTCAGCGGGCTCTGATTGGCAGCAAGCTAGCGCATGTCAGGCGGGAAATCCAACCAAACCCGCGTGATCGCCCCGGCGTTCTAGCCCAATTTTCGGCGAAGTTCCGCTGGCAGCCGCGTGGGCTTGCCCTCTGTCGTCATACAAACGGCTGTCACAATCGCTTTGAACAACACCTGTTTGTCGCGCCGCACCTCTTGCTCGAACATCCATCGCACCGGCGATGCGGCTGTATGCGTGGTCAAGACCGTAAGCCTGTCATCCAGCCGCGCGGGCGCCAGATAATCTGCCTCCACGCGTGTTACGACAAAGACGATACCCGCATCGCGCATTACGCGCTGGTTCAGACCCAGCTCTTCCACCAGCTCTGACCGGCCCCGTTCGATATATTTGAGATAGTTGGCGTAGTAGACGATCCCCGCCATATCGGTGTCTTCATAATAGACCCGCACGGGCAACTGATGGGTCATTGCGGCAGCTCCATCCGTGCGGCAAGGCGCAAGGCGTGGCTCGGGTCTGTCGCCACAGCTGGCATGACAGGATCGTAGGCTGCCCGAATGATCGCCGCCACATCAGGGCGCAGCACGGTGTTGCCATTGACCTGCGCAAGCGGCGGCTGATCGGTAAAGGCTGCGTCCGACCACAGCAAGATCGTCTGGACCGCTTGGCTGAGCGCCAGCGCATCTGCACCAATGCTTTGCAGGTTCTCGTCCATCCGGATGAACACAAAGGCCGCTCGAATCGCGCGCGCCTCGTCAAAGCGGAAAATCCGGTACTGGTTCGCATCCGCCGCCTTGAGCCGTTCAACCAGCGGGCCAAGATCCGGCACCAGTTTGTCCAGATGCGGCACGTCGGTCATTTCGTCCCAATCGGTGCAGAAGAACACCATGAGATTAGCGCCAAGCTCGGCGTCGATCTCGTCCATCTTGTGCCCGGCCAGCGTCACAACAGCCTCAATCGCACCCTTGAAAACCGCAAGCGTGGCATCATCAACACCAAACACCACCGGCGCAATCGGGCGCCCCCAGCGGGCGCACAAATACTGCCCGTCTGATCGGGTAAAGAAGGCTGCTATTTCGTCACTTTGTATCATTTTGCCCAAAATACTCCCGCCGGAGGCGTCCGCACGTTTCAGTTAAACAAATCCGTCTGCCCTTTGGGCGGCTCCAACCCCAAGTGGGTCCACGCCAACTGCGCCAGCATCCGCCCGCGCGGCGTGCGTTGGATCAGCCCCTTTTGCAGCAGATAGGGCTCGATCACATCTTCCAGACTATCGCGGCTTTCAGACAGGGCCGCTGACATCGTTTCGATCCCCACGGGCCCGCCGCCGTAATTTTCGCCGATCAGCCGCAGATATCGCCGATCCGCGTTATCCAGTCCCAGATGATCCACACCCAGCCGGTTGAGCGCCATATCGGCAATCGCTTGGGTGACGCGCCCGTCGCCTTCGACCACCGCAAAATCCACCACCCGCCGCAATAGGCGGCCTGCGATGCGCGGGGTGCCTCTGGCGCGACGCGCGATCTCGCGTGCTCCGGCGTCATCGGCGGGCGCGCCCATAAGCCGCGCACCACGCGTGACAATCTGGTGCAACTCGTCCTCGGTATAAAACTCAAGCCTTGTCGGAATACCAAACCGGTCGCGCAGCGGCGTTGTCAAAAGCCCCATGCGGGTGGTCGCACCCACCAGCGTAAAGGGTTGCAGCTCGATCCGAACAGTCCGCGCCGCTGGCCCCTCACCGATGACGAGATCAAGCTCGAAATCTTCAAGTGCCGGATAGAGCACCTCTTCCACCGCTGGGTTCAGGCGGTGGATCTCGTCGATAAACAACACATCGCGGGCTTCCAGATTGGTCAGGATCGCCGCCAGATCACCGGCTTTGGCCAGCACCGGCCCTGATGTCATGCGAAAATTCACGCCCAGTTCCCGCGCCATAATCTGCGCAAGCGTTGTTTTGCCAAGGCCGGGTGGGCCATGAAACAGCGCGTGATCCATCGCCTCGCCGCGCATCTTGGCGCTTTCGATAAAGACCTTGAGATTTGCGCGCGCGTCCCGCTGACCGATAAATTCGTCCAGCGTCTGCGGCCGCAATGCGCGGTCGGCGTCGTCTGGCTGGCGGTCGGGCCGCAATGTCGGATCAGGTTCAGTCATCTATCTTTCCCGCGAGTCCGCCTGACAGGGCGGACGAGCAACCCCTACCCCTTTGGGGCCAAAAGCTTCAAGGCCGCGCGGATCAAACCGGACGTGTCCAGATCAGGTGCAGCACCCATCGCCTCGGCCACCGCGCTTGCCGCGTCACCGGGCGCGTAGCCCAGATTGCCCAAGGCCGATAACGCTTCGGACTGCGCCGGGTTCACCTTCGCGGGAGCCTTGCGCGGTGTGGGCGTTGTTGTCTCAATCACCTCGTCGCCGGTGGCCTGCGCCAGTGTGCCGCCCATCGCCATGACACCAGGGGCCTTATCCTTGAGTTCGATAATGACCCGCTGCGCGGTCTTTGGCCCTACGCCCTTGGCCTTCGCCACCGCGTTCCAATCGCCGAGCGCAATCGCGCGGCTGACACCATCGTCGCCCAGCGCACCAAGGATCGCCATGGATGCTTTCGCGCCGATCCCTTGCACGGACATCAGCAACCTGTGCCATTCCTTTTCGACCAATGTGGTAAAGCCGAATAGCTGCAAGTTATCCTCGCGCACCAGAAGATCGGTATAAAGCGCCACCGTCTCGCCCGCTGTTGGTAAAGATGCCATCACGCGGTCGGACACATAAACGATATAGCCCACCCCTCGCACGTCGATCAGCACATGATCCGCCGCGCGGTAGTCCAGAACGCCTACAATTTTCCCGATCATGACGCGGCCTTTGCGATTGCACGGCTCAAATGATTGGCCGATTGCATGTGGTGCGCGTGGCAGATCGCAATCGCCAGCGCATCCGCCGCATCCGGCCCCGCGATTTGCACGCCGGGCAGTTGAATTTTCACCATATGGTCGATCTGCGCCTTGGCCGCATGGCCCACGCCCACAACCGTTTTTTTCACCGCGTTAGGCGCGTATTCACCAATCTCGAGCCCTGCCTTGGCGGGCACGAGCAGCGCAATGCCGCGCGCCTGACCCAGCTTGAGCGTACCGACCGCATCTTTGTTCACAAAGGTCTGTTCCACCGCTGCCGTCTCAGGCTGGTAGCGATGCATCACGTCGGTCAACTGCTCATAAAGCGACAGCAAACGCGGGGCGAGATCGCCAGCCTGCGATTTGCAAATACCGTTTGCCACATGCGACAGCCGCGATCCGTCAACGTCGATAATGCCCCAGCCCATGTTCCGCAGGCCGGGGTCAATTCCCAATACGCGCATGATTGTCCTCTGCTCTGCCGATGTGCCGCTTGCGGGCATTTTTTCCAGCTAATAGCACAAAACGCGAACACACACCAAGCGCTTTGATTGCGGCCCTCCATACGCCTGCCCTTACGGCAGGGCAAAAAGCGCCGTGGCGAAGGCCAAAAGCGACACCCATAAACGTCTGTAAAGGTTAATACTTTGCAAGATTTCGCACAAAAATAAGGCATGTTTGAAACGCATATCACCTATGCGAAAAAACTGCCTAGTCGGGCCAGAACAGCGGCACTACATGCGCTGCATCAAGATAACGCGCTGCACTGCAGCACCCCAACTTTCAAGGAACATGGCAATGGCCGCTTTTGATACAGCACGTCCTCTCGCGGCGTCGTCCGCACCTTCTTTCGTCTCTGTCTTCGCAAATTCATTTGGCATGCTTGCGGCGTGGAACGATGCACGCATCACACGCAAATCGCTGGGCAAATTGTCGGCCCGCGAACTGGAAGACATCGGCCTGACATCCGCTGATATCGACGCAGTTGCAACTGGCACATACCGCTTCTAAGCGATCACAGGCGCGACACCACTCACGCGAAAGGCCACGCCAGAGAAAACTGGCGTGGCCTTTTCATTTGAAATCCGCGCGAGGAGGGCAGCAGATTGCGCGCGCGACAAGCGCACGCGCAGGTGTTCATTTCAGCGCAGCAATTCGCGCAGGAAATTCCCGACAATCACAGTGGCCGGATCAGCGGCCATCAGCCATCCGCCTGCCTGTTCAATCATCGCACCTTCTGACATCGCAGCGACGCGGGCGTTATAATCACGCGCGCCCAGTTCAGCGTAGATGTATCCTTTGAACAGGAATGCGACCGAGATCAAAAGCAAAAGTCCGCGCAGTGGAAAGCGCGGGTTATAGATGCGCGGCTGTGCCACGATCAGACCATCACGTTTCATTGTCAGCGCGGTCCCGTGCACCATGCGATTGTTGCGACGCACAATCCGGCGCAGGCGGGTATTAAATGGGACGTTGGCAGTATTGGCCATGTCAGCCTCTCTAAATGAAGCCCCCACTTCATGATGTTCAAAATCGCCCTGAAATGTGGCGCAATTAAGGCAAGTCCGGCCAAAGCCCATCAAAACAACTTAAAATCAGCCGGTTTTTGTCATTGTCAGCGTAGTCCACTCAACAATTTCGTCGCGATGCAGAAGACTGTATCCATTGTCGCAATAAACAGCGATCACGTCGTCGGCTTGCGTGTTCAAAATACCCGACAGAATCACATTGCCGCCATTTTTGGTGGCCTGCGCCATGGACGGAGCAAGATTGATCAGCGGGCCCTTCAGGATATTGGCAAAGACCAGATCGTATGGTCCGGCCTCTTTCAGTTCTGGCGCGTCAAAGCCTGCGGCGACCACGCAGCGCACCCGCCCGTCCAATCCGTTGGCTTTTACATTCACCTCGGCCACGTCCACGGCGACCGGATCAATATCGCTGGCCAGCACCTCTTGCGACACCACATGTGCCGCGGCCATTGCCAGCACGGCCGTGCCGCAGCCAACGTCGATGACATGACCATCATTGAACCCCGCCTGCACCAGCCGGTCAAATGCCCGCAGGCAGCCAAGCGTTGTGCCGTGGTGGCCTGTGCCAAAAGCCATTGCGGCCTCAATCAGCAACGGTGTCTTATCGGCAGGCACTTTGTCCGCGTCGTGTGATCCGTAGACAAAGAACTGGCCCGCCTCGACCGGTGCCAGCTCGCGGCGGACATGGGCCACCCAATCAAGGTCGGGGATTTCGGAGACGACAAAAGACTTCACGTCATGCACCGCCGTCAGAACCTCAAGTGCTGCGATATCGGGTTTGTCGTCAAAATATGCGCCAACCTCCCACAGGCCGGATCCGTCTTCCATTTCGAATACGCCAACGCCCGTGGGTTCCGGCACCAAGGCCTCAAGAGCGTCCGACAGGGTCAGCGCGGTTTCTTCGTTATCCATGGTGGTGAGGGCGGAATAAGATGTCATGGCGCGATCCTTGCTTGGCTGGTGTCGCGTTAGGCTGTCCAACCATCCACGTCAATGGGACGCCGCGCCTGTGCGGAGTGCCAAGCCTGCACCGCAACCTCGGCCCATTTGTCGTAAACCTCTGGTCCGGGGTGGAACCCGTCCATCGCCATATGCGCTGCTGTCAGCGGCATATCAAAAGGCATGTGGATCACGCTGGGCAGGTCGGCAAAAGCGCCCTGCCGCGACCTGTCCATCAGATCAGCCCGCCAGCCCATTAAGTTGCGTAGCGGACGTGTCATGGCCGGAAAGCGGCCAATGGGCGGAAAACCCGAGAACAGAACAATCGGATCGTCCAGCTTTTCAGCAATGAGATCGAGCAGGTCTGCTGTTTCGTTCAACCAGCGGCGTTCGGGGATCAAATGGGTCGCGTCGTTCACGCCCAGCCCGATGACCACCACGTCAACGGAGTCGACATCCGCATCGCGCAACCTTTCGACGGTGTCACGTGTGCGCGCGCCAATTTTGGCAACGGTCTGCCACTGCACAAGCCAGCCGTTGTGCACAAGCCGGCGCACAAGTTGGCCTGACAGCGCGTCCTGCTGGTGATCCACGCCGACACCGGCAGCGGATGAATCGCCCAGGATCAGCACCCTCACACGTGGCGCGTCGGTATAGCCCGTCACGCCTTTGCGCGCGCCCGGCGGCTCGGGCATGCTGGGCGTGCGGTGCAAGGTATAAATGATCTGGATTGCGAGAAGCGGCGAAAGAACAATCGCCACAAGCCACCACCCGATCCGTGGCAGGATCGGACGGTGGTAGCCCGTATGACGCGCGCTAGACACCGACCCCGATGGGGCAGGTCACGCCTGTGCCGCCGATCCCGCAATAACCGGCAGGGTTCTTTGCCAGATACTGCTGGTGATATCCTTCGGCAAAATAGAAGGCGGGCGCGTCCACGATTTCGGTTGTGATCGCGCCATAGCCAGCTTCGCTCAACCGCGGTGCAAAGGCATCACGCGCCTCAATCGCTGCTTTGCGCTGCGCGTCGGAATAAACGTAGATGCCAGAGCGGTATTGCGTGCCCATATCATTGCCCTGCCGCATCCCCTGGGTCGGGTCATGCCCTTCCCAGAATACCTGCAGTAGCTTCTCATAGCTGGTCACTTCGGGGTTATAGATCACGCGCACGACTTCATTGTGGCCGGTCTTGCCGCTGCACACCTCTTCATAGGTCGGATTGGGCGTATAGCCGCCCGCATAGCCCACCATCGTGGAATGCACGCCGTCCAGTTTCCAGAACATACGCTCAACACCCCAGAAACAACCCATGCCGAACATCGCTTCCTTCATGCCCGCAGGGACATCTGCCGATAGCGGCGTTTCCAGAACGTAGTGCGTGTTGTCTGTCGGGATCGGCTGGTCACGGCCCGGCAATGCGGCATCGGGTGTGACCATTTCGGATTTGGCACGGTTCATGAAAAACATGTGGCGGCTCCTGTCGCTTGTTACAGTCACGATATAGGCAGCGCGTCCGCGTAATCAATTATGACGCTGGGGCGGTCATGCGGGGCTGGAAGATTGTCTCGTGCCCCGGTTGCGGGTGGCGCGGGATTAGCATCGCCAGCAGGAATGACACCGACGCCATGCCAGCGGCCAGCACGAACACTGCCGCGGGCGACACCAGCCACAGATACCCCAGTGATGCAGGCAAAAACACAGCCGCGATATGGTTGATCGTAAAGGCCACAGCGGCGGTGGGTGCAATATCAGCCGGATCGGCGATTTTCTGGAAGTAGGTTTTCAGCGCCAGTGCGAGGGCAAAGAAAATGTGATCCACCACATAGAGGAACGCCGCCAGCATCACCCCCCAGCTAAAGAAATAAAGCCCACCATAGGCCAGAAACACCAGCACAAGCCCTGCGTATTCAAACAGCAGCGCGCGGCGTTCGCCGAACAGCGTCACCAATCGCCCCATGAGCGGGGCAAAGATCATATTGGCGATCAGGTTGATCATATAAAGCGCCGTGATCTCGTGAACCTTAAAGCCGAACTTTTCGACCATCATAAAGCCTGCGAACACCACAAAGATCTGACGCCGTGCGCCCGACATGAATTGCAGCGCATAATACAGCCAGTAGCGGCGGCGCAGCACCATCGTCTTGTTTTGTGGATTCGGACTTTCGAACTGCGGGTAAGCGAAGAACGCAAAGATCGCGATGGCTGCCGTGATCCCGCCGGATGTCATGTAGACGAAATTATAGCTTAGATCGAAGGTGCGCCACGTCAGCACAATCGCGATATAGGCGATGAGGGTCGCAAACGATCCCGCCGCCATCAGCCAGCCCAGCATCTGCGGCGCGCGTTTGATGTTGATCCACTGCAATTGCAGGCTTTGGTTGATGGTCTCGTAATAATGAAAGCCGATGGACGACAGCATCGTCAGCGTCAGGATACCGCCCATTGAGGGAAACTGCGCCGTCAGGGCCGTGGCTACGCCCAGCATCAACAGCGATACCAGACCCACGATCTGTTCGCGCACGAAGATAATGATTGCGATGACGCCAATCGCCAGAAATCCCGGAATTTCGCGCACGGTATGCAGCCAGCCGATGTCGGACCCGTCGAAATCCGCGACCTCGATCACGAAGTTATTCAGCAGCGCCGACCATGTGTTAAAGGCAATCGGCATCGCCACGGCCATCAGGAACAGCAGCGTGACGGGCCGCTGCCAGAACGGCAGGTGCCGTGCGTCGGATAACTTTACGATTTTCATAGCATTGCAGATACGCCCCATTCACCCGATTGGCGAGATCAATATGCCGCCCAAGCAATCAGGCTAGTTTGACCCGTATCAAAGTAACGCCGCCGCGCAGTGGCTAATATCGGGGCGTCTTACACAGAAAGGGCATCCTATGTTTAGCAACATTATCGTCGGTCTTGACGGGTCAGCACCAGCCAACAACGCGCTTCTGGCGGCCTGTGATCTGGCCAAAACGTTTGGCGCGAAACTGACACTTGTGCATGCGCCGCATCCCGAAACCGTCGCCTTCGCCATGGGGGCCGTGTCGGGCTATCACGCGGTCACCACCATGCCGCCCGAAAGCGACGTGCAAGAGGCCGCGCAAAAGGTGCTGGACGAAGGCAAGGCGCTTGCCGCACGCGCAGGCTGCGAGGTGGCTGATGAAAATGCGATTGTGCGCCGTGGCGATTCTGCTGACGAACTGCTGGCTGTCGCACAACAGATCAAAGCGGACCTGATCGTCACGGGGCGGCGTGGTCTTGGCAATATCGCAGGGCTGGTGATGGGCAGCACATCACAACGCGTGGCCCATCTTGCCCATTGCGCTGTTCTGTCGGTGCCCCACGACGCCTAATAAAAGCTTTGCGGGTCGATATCGATGGCCATGCGTAGCTCGCCCTTAAGCCGGAACTGCCCCGCCCATTGCGCCAAGGCTTGCTGGAGTGGGGCGGTTTTATCCGCCTTGACCAGCAGTCGCACACGGTGCCGCCCACGCACCCGTGCGATGGGCGCGGGTGCAGGGCCAAAGACCTGCGCCCCGATGCGGCGCAACGGTGCATCGCGGCGGGCCATTTCGGTGCCAAGGTCAAACACCTCTTGCACGTTGGGGCTGGACAGGATGATTCCCGCCATGCGCCCGTAGGGCGGCACGCCAGCGGCCTTGCGTTCGGCCGCCTCGGCGGCCCAGAACGCCTCTTCATCGCCCGCAAGGATCGCACGGATCACTGCGTGCTCGGGCTGATAGGTTTGCAAAAGCGCCTCACCCTGCTTTTCCGCCCGTCCCGCACGGCCCGCAACCTGCCGCATAAGTTGGAACGTGCGCTCTGCCGCGCGGAGGTCAGAGCCTTGCAAGCCAAGGTCGGCGTCAATGACCCCCACAAGCGTCAGCAGCGGGAAGTTATGCCCCTTTGCCACGAGTTGCGTGCCGATGATGATATCCGTCCCGCCCTGCGCGATTTCCTCGATGTGCGCTTTCATCGCGCGGGCTGAACCATAAAGATCAGACGACAGCACAGCGACCCGCGCTTCGGGGAAAAGCGCAGTGACTTCCTCGCCCATACGTTCAACACCCGGCCCGACTGCGCTGAGGCGATCCTCGGCCTCGCAATGGGGGCATACTGTCGGCATCGGCTTCGTCTCGCCGCATTGGTGGCACATCAGACGCTTGAGGAACCGGTGCTCCACCATCCGCGCATCGCAGTTATCGCACCCGATCTGGTGCCCGCACGCACGGCACAGCGTAATGGGCGCATAGCCTCGGCGGTTGAGGAAGATCAGCGATTGCTCGCCCTTCTCCAACCGCTGCTGGATCGCGCGTTTCAGCGTCGGGGACACCCATTTGCCCCCCGGCAGATCCTCGGATCGCATATCAATGGCAGCCATCTTGGGCATCACGGCCTCACCAAAGCGGGAGGTCAGTTCCAACCGCTGATACTTGCCCGCCTCGACATTGGCCCAGCTTTCAAGGCTTGGCGTCGCAGAGGCCAGCACCACCTGCGCCCCATTGATTGCAGCGCGCAGCACGGCCATATCGCGGGCGTTGTATAGCACGCCGTCTTCTTGCTTGTAGGAGGTGTCATGCTCCTCATCCACGACGATCAGGCCAAGGTTCTGGTAGGGCAGAAAGAGCGCCGAGCGTGCGCCCACGACCAGTTGCGCGTCCCCCTGCCCGACCATGCGCCAGCAGCGGCGGCGTTCGGTGACCGTAACGCCAGAGTGCCATTCCGCGGGCTTCATGCCAAACCGCGCCTCGACGCGATTGATAAATTCGCCCGACAGCGCAATCTC
Organism: Yoonia sp. 208BN28-4; assembly: GCF_037543925.1. Lineage (NCBI taxonomy): Bacteria > Pseudomonadati > Pseudomonadota > Alphaproteobacteria > Rhodobacterales > Paracoccaceae > Yoonia > Yoonia sp. 208BN28-4. Next base: position 912,845 of record NZ_JBBIFY010000001.1, on the reverse strand, counting down.
TGGCAGCAACACCAGCGCCTGACGGCCCATGCGCAGGCACTCTGCCACCGCCTCAAGATACACCTCTGTCTTGCCCGATCCGGTCACGCCTTTCAGCAGTGTTGTGCCATATCCCTCTGACCGCAGCGCCGTGCGCAAGGCCTCGGCTCCCGCCGCCTGATCCGCGCTCAGCTCTTTTCCGCCATAGTCAGGGTCCAGCGCCGGATAGGGCGTGTCGCGCGGCGCGTCTTCCTCGCGCACGCAGCCCATTTTGGCCAATCCCTTCACAACAGATGTGCCAACCCCCGCCATGTCCGCCAGTTCCTTGCAGGTAAATGACAGCCCGCCGTAGTCGCGCAGCACCTCAAGCACCTTGGTGCGGGCGGCGGTCACGCGGTCGGGTTCTTTGGTGCCAAGGCGATAGACCTTGCGCATCGCCTGACTGTCGCCCAGCCCCGGCGCGCGGGTGCCAAGGCGCAACATCGCGGCAAGCGGCGTTAGCGTATAGTCGGCAGCACGGGATAGAAACGTGCGCATCTCGTCGCGCATGGGTGCGACATCCAGCACGCGCATCACGCGGCGCACTTTGGCATAGTCGAAATCGCCCGATCCCGCGCCCCAGACCACGCCGATTACTTTGCGTGGCCCTAGCGGCACTTCGACAAAGGCCCCAAGATGGCATCCACCTTCGGGTGCTTTGTAATCCAGAAAGCGGTCAATCGGCTGCGTGGTCAACACCGCAACCAGATCGCCCTCATGGAAAAACTCTGCTGTCATCTTATCGGCTTTCCGCTTTGCCCCAATTCAGGTAAACGCTGCATCAGCAAACGCCAACCCATGCACGGAGAGACGCCATGAAGTTTTTTGTAGATACAGCCGAGATTGACGCCATCAAGGAACTGCACGCCCTTGGCATGGTCGACGGTGTGACAACAAACCCGTCGCTGATTGCCAAGTCGGGCCGCGACATTCTGGAAGTCACCAAAGAGATCTGCGACATCGTTGACGGGCCGGTGTCCGCCGAAGTGGTGGCGCTTGATGCCGAAACCATGCTGGCCGAGGGCCGCAAGCTGGCCAAGATCGCCGACAACATCGCCGTGAAGGTGCCGCTGACATGGGCTGGCCTGCAAACCTGCAAGGCGCTTTCTGACGAAGGCACGATGGTCAACGTCACGCTGTGCTTCTCTGCCAACCAGGCGCTGCTGGCTGCCAAAGCCGGTGCGACCTTCATCAGCCCCTTCATCGGACGTCTGGACGACATCAACCTTGATGGTCTGGAACTGATCGAGGACATCCGCACGATCTATGACAACTACGGCTTCGAGACGAATATTCTGGCCGCGTCGATCCGTTCCGCCAACCACATGTCCGAATGTGCCAAGATCGGCGCTGACGTCTGCACCGCACCGCCAAATGTGATCAAGGCGATGGCAAACCACGTGCTGACAGACAAGGGTCTGGACGGCTTCATGGCCGACGTCAAAAAGGCCGGCATCAAAATCTTGTAGGCCCACGCCACAATCCAACAACATGAACCTTTGGCTGTAAGATATCACAGTCAAAGGTTTTTTTGTGCCCCGTTCAAAATTTCAATGCAGCAATTTGCGCCTGCCTCTGCTAAACAATCGGCAAAACAAAACGCTTGAGCAGGCAAAATCAGATATGACAAACACTCCCATGATGGAAAATCATGTGCGCGATCAGATTATCGCGGACCCCGAAAGCCTTTTGGAAGATCAGGACATCATGCGCGCCCTTGTGGCCGCAAATGAGCAGTCCATGGGCTCCAACATTGTCGATCTGCGCGGCATCGCAATGGAACGGCTTGAGGCGCGATTGGACCGGCTGGAAGATACCCACCGCTCTGTCATCGCGGCCGCCTACGAAAACCTCGCTGGCACCAATCAGGTCCACCGCGCCGTGCTGCGGATGATGGATGCCACGCAGTTTGAAAACTTCTTGAGCGATCTGACGGGCGATGTAGCTGATACTCTGCGCGTTGACGTGATGCGTCTTGTGCTTGAATCCGAGGCTGCCGATGATCCAGCCGTTGGCCAGATGGGCGAGGTGCTCATGGTGGCCCCAGTAGGCTTTGCCGATGACTACATCACCCGTGGGCGCAACATGGCTTCGCGTCAGGTCACGCTGCGCCAGACCCGCCCCGAAGACGGTGCGATCTATGGCGAAAAATCCGACTTCATCCGCTCAGAGGCCTGTCTGAAGCTGGACTTCGGCGCTGGCCGCCTGCCCGGCATGCTGGTCATGGGGTCGGAAGACCCGCACCAATTCACGCCACAACAGGGCACCGACCTGCTGACGTTCTTTGCAGGCGTCTTTGAGCGCGCAATGCGGCGATGGCTGACCGCATGATTGCCCCCGCTCTGACCAACGCCCTTGCGGCGTGGTTGGATCATCAGGGCGCGTTGAATAACGCCGCCGAAAACACGCTAAAGGCGTATCAGGCCGATGTGCTGGGGTTTGTCGCGTTCATGTCAGACCACCATGGCGGGCAGCAGGGGTTGGCCCCGCTGTCACGCATCACGGTCAGCGACATGCGCGCATGGATGGCACACGAACGCGGGCGGGGCGTGGGCGCACGCACGCTCGCGAGGCAACTGTCGGCAGTGAAAAGCTTTTACCGCTGGCTGTCGGACCGTGAAGGGTTCGAACCCACTGCCGTCCTGTCGACCCGCAGCCCCAAGTTCCAGAAAAAACTCCCCCGCCCACTAGCCCAAGACGCGGCCAGCGCGATGATCGACACGGTGGAATTGCAATCGTCCGATCCGTGGATCGCTGCGCGTGATGCCGCCGTGATGACGCTGCTGTACGGCTGCGGTCTGCGGATCTCCGAGGCGCTGGGCCTGACGGGTGCTGATGTCCCTCTCCCGCAAACGCTGGTGATCAAAGGTAAAGGTGGCAAAGAGCGTATCGTCCCCGTCATCGACGCCGCCCGCGAAGCGGTTGCCAGCTATCTGCGCTTGTCACCGCATCCGGTTGAACCTGATGCACCGCTGTTTCGCGGCGCGCGTGGCGGGAAGCTGAACCCACGGATCGTGCAAAAGGTCATGGAGCGGGCGCGCATGCAGTTGGGTCTGCCCGCAAGTGCGACCCCGCATGCCATGCGTCATTCCTTTGCCACGCACCTGCTGACAGCCGGCGGCGATCTGCGCGCCATTCAGGAATTGCTTGGCCACGCAAGCCTTTCGACCACCCAAGCCTATACGGCTGTGGACACCGCGCATCTGATAGAAGTCTACCAACGCGCCCACCCCAAAAACTGAGACGCGGCATGGCGTATCATTTTGCCTCAAATACTCCCGCCGGAGGCTCCTTCCCGTCGCTGCACGCCCTGCAAACACCGCATTGCCCAACGGCATAAATCGGCTATGTAAGATGTCATGAAGATTTCCCAAAAAGCCATGCTCGTGCACCTGTTCACCGGAACCGGGGCTGTTTTCGCCATGCTCGCCATGCTGGCTGCCGTGGATGAAAAATGGTCGCTGATGTTTTTGTGGCTGGTGGTTGCGTTTTTTGTGGACGGGATCGACGGCCCGTTGGCGCGTAAATATGACGTAAAAACCAACGCACCGATCATCGACGGCGTGCTGCTCGATCTGGTCATCGACTACCTCACCTATGTCTTCGTGCCCGCCTACGCGCTGTTCAAATCCGGCCTTTTGCCCGGTTGGACGGGCTGGATCGCGATCATTATCATCACCTTCGCGTCCGCGATCTATTTCGCCGACAGTCGCATGAAAACCAGCGATAATTCCTTTTGGGGCTTTCCGGGATGCTGGCACATGCTGGTGCTTGTGCTGTTTGCGCTCAAGCCCGACTTCTGGGTGTCGCTGATCCTTGTGGCCGTTCTGGCCGCGGCGATGTTCCTACCGATCAAGTTTGTGCACCCTGTCCGCACCGAACGCTGGCGGTTGATCACCCTGCCCTGTGCGCTGGCGTGGGTGTTTTTCGCTGGATGGGCCGCGTGGGTTGATTTTGATCCTGCCTCTTGGGCGCACTGGGGTCTGATGCTTACCTCGATCTACCTGATGGGCGCTGGTGCCGCGCAGCAACTGATCTACAACGAAAAAAGCTAAAGCCGCGTCAGCACGACACCTGCAACAATCAAGGCCGCAGCACTCAGCTTTGTGCGGTCCATTTTGTCCCCGAAAAAGAACCAGCCAAGCAGCACCGCAAACAGGATTGATGTCTCGCGCAGGGCCGCCACCAGCGCAATCGGGGCCTGTGTCATCGCCCAGACCGCGATCCCATACGCGCCAAGTGACGCCGCCCCAATCAGCGACCCGCGCCACCATTCACGCGCGGGCGCATAGATGATGCCGGGCCCTTTCAGGACCAGCACCGCAGGCAGGTAAAAGAACGCTGCCATCAACAACAGCCACGCGACATAGGCCACCGGATCACCGCCCACGCGCGCGCCGATCCCGTCGATCACCGTATAGCCCGCGGTGGCGCAGGCGGCGCCCAAAGCATAGGGGATCAGCTTGCGGCTTTCGCCGGATGCCAGCGCGCCGCGCGCCATCAGCACGATTCCCAGCCCCAACACGGCCACCCCCGCATATTCCCACGGGCCGACCACATCGGGCAGAAACAGCACGCTCACCATCAGCACGATCATCGGCGCGGCCCCACGGGCCAACGGATAAACGCGACTCAGATCGCCCTGCTCGTAGGCGTAGGCCAGAAACAACTGGTAGAACATATGCACCACACCAGAGGCGATCAGCCACGGCCAGACCTCTGCCTGTGGCCAAGGCAGCCAGATGACCAGCAACAGGCCCAGCACGCCCTGCCAGACCGTCAGGATAAGCATCGCCGTTTGCTTGTTAGTGCCGGTTTTGACACCTGCATTCCAAGCCGCGTGCAGCAATGCGGCCCCCAGCACTGCAAAGAAAACCGTAAGCGTCAAATCAAGAGCCCCGCCGCACCTTCCAGCCGCAGCAAGGCAACCTTTGCCTCAATCCCGCCCGCGCCCGAATACCCGCCAAGGCCGTTCGCGCCCAGAACGCGGTGGCAGGGGATCAGGATCGCAATCGGGTTCGCGCCGCAAGCCTGTCCGATCGCTTGCGCGGGACGGTCCAGCAGCTTTGCAAGATCGCCGTAGGTGCGCGTTTCACCGTAGGGAATGTCGCAAAGTGCCGCGCCAAATATGCGCTGGAAGTCCGACACCTCCGGTGCAAGTGGCAGCGTAAATTCTGTTAGCGTACCGGCGAAATAGGCCGCCATCTCCGCGCAGGCCTGATCAAACAGAGCGCCTTTGGTCAGCGTGCCGCTTCGCCCCCAAACCAGCCGAGTGATCGCGCCGTTTTCGGCGTCCGCACCAAGTGGGCCAACGGGGCTGTCTGCCAGTATCACCGCGCCACGTCCGCGCGGCCTGTGACGACCATCATTGTGGCCTGCATCGTGGACACAGCGACCTGTTGCCCGTCACGCACGGCAAAGGCATCGCCGCGCGTTACCATCAAGGTGCGCCCCGCTTTCACAACTTCACCCACGAAACGGAATGTGTCGCCGCGTGCAGGTGCCAGAAAGTTGGATTTGAATTCGACCGTCAGCACCTCTGCCTCGTCCGGCATCAGCGTGAACGCCGCATAGCCACAAGCGCTATCCAAAACCGTGGTGACCACGCACGCATGCAGAAACCCGTGCTGCTGCGTGAGGTCTGCGCGAAATGGCATCTCCAGCGTGACCCGACCGGGGGTGAGCGCGGCGACGGACACGCCCAATGTGCCCATCACCGCCTGTTTATGAAAGCTGGCCTCACACCGCGCTTTCCAATCAGGGTTGCGCGGCTCCATCGGCTTAGCTCAGTGCTTCGTCGCAGCGGGAGCAGACGCCCTCGTGTGCGTGCTTGCCCACATCCGGCAGGATCTTCCAGCAGCGCTGACACTTGTTCCCGTCCGCCTTGGCAAAGACCACGGCGACGTCCGCCACGTCTTCTGACCGGAACGCATTTTCGGGTGCCGGATCCGTGCTGACGTGGATGCCTGATGTGATGCACAGGTCGTCAAAGCTGACGGTTTCCAGCACGGCGGCCACCTCTGGCGTGACATGCACAAATGGTGCCGCCTCAAGCGATGCGCCGATCACCTTGTCGGTCCGCTGGATTTCCAGCGCACCTGTCACCACGCGGCGGACGGATCGAACGGTTGCCCATTTCGCAGCCAGATCAGCATCCAGCCAAGCGGCGGGTGTCTCGGGCATATCCGTCAGGTGAACAGAACTGTCATCGCCGGGGAACCGCTCCAGCCAGACCTCTTCCATGGTGAATACAAGGATCGGGGCCAGCCATGTCGTCAGGCGCTGGAATACAATATCCAGCACCGTGCGGGCTGCGCGGCGGCGCAGCGTGTCGCCGTCGCAATAGAGCGCGTCCTTGCGCACGTCGAAGTAGAACGCCGAAAGCTCCACGGTTGCGAATGTGAACACCGACTGGAATACGCCTTGGAAATCGTAGGCCGCGTAGCCTTCGCGCACGGTTTTGCCCAACTCGGCCAGACGGTGCAACACCCAACGTTCAAGCTCTGGCATATCAGCCGGATCGGTGCGATCAGCGTCGTTGAAGTCACCAAGCGAGCCAAGCAAAAACCGCATCGTGTTGCGCAAACGGCGATAGCTGTCGGCGACGCCCTTGAGGATTTCGTCACCGATCCGCTGATCGTTGGCGTAATCCACCTGCGCCACCCAAAGCCGCAGAATATCCGCGCCATACTGGTCGGCCACAGTCTTGGGCGCGATGATGTTGCCCAGCGATTTGGACATCTTCATGCCCTTACTATCGAGCGTGAAACCACAGGTCATCACACCGCGATAAGGCGCGCGACCCATCGTGCCGCAGCCTTGCAACAGCGACGAATGGAACCACCCGCGGTGCTGGTCTGTGCCTTCCAGATAGAGATCGGCAAGGCCATCATCCGACCCGTCTTCGCGGTCACGCAAAGTGAAGGCGTGGGTTGAGCCGCTATCAAACCACACGTCCAGAATATCCATGACTTGATCGTAGTCGTCAGGGTTCACATCGCTGCCCAAGAACCGCTCTTTCGCGCCGTCCTGATACCATGCATCAGCACCTTCTGCCTCGAACGCCTCAACAATCCGCTGGTTCACAGCCTCATTGCGCAGCAGGTAGTCGGGATCGTCGTAGGCAGCGCCTTTCTTGGTAAAGCATGTCAGCGGCACACCCCACGCGCGTTGGCGGGACAGCACCCAATCGGGCCGCGCCTCGATCATCGAAAACAGTCGGTTGCGGCCCTTTTGCGGGGTCCATGTGACAAGCTCGTCAATCGACGTCAGCGCCCGCTCGCGGATCGTTTTGCCGTAAGTGTCGTTCCCGTCGCCCACTGCCTTGTCGATCGCTGCAAACCACTGCGGACGGTTCAGACGGATCACAGGCGCCTTAGACCGCCAGCTATGCGCGTCCGAAATCGTCAGCCGTGCGCGGGCCAACAATGCGCCGATCTCGACCAGCTTAGCCATCACCGCCTTGTTGGCACCACCGGGTTTCCCGTTGGGCTTCAGGATCGCCTCGCCTGCGAAAAACGGCAAGTCATCGCGATAAGAGCTGTCATCGCGGATGTTGTAGGTCATCGGCAGGCCGTGCTTCACGCCAATCGCATAGTCGTCGTCACCGTGGGATGGTGCCGTATGCACAAAGCCCGTGCCTGCATCATCCGTCACATGATCACCGGGCAGCAGCGGCACATCGAAGTCCCACTCACCGTTTGCGCCCTCGGCACCACGCAGCGGATGCGCACAGGTCATGCCCTCAAGTTCGCGCACATCTACGTCGCGCACACGTTCCCACATATCCGCCTCAAGCCGCGCAGCTGTCATCGTCGATGCCGCCTGACTGTCGGCCAAAAGCAGCGTATCACCCGCTGAAACCCAGCTTTCCTCGGGCGTCGACGTCACCTTATACAAACCGTAAGAAATGCGCGGACCAAAACAGATCGCACGGTTCTGCGGAATCGTCCAAGGTGTCGTCGTCCAGATCACGACGCTAGCTTTTTCAAGCTGCATCGCTTCACTGGCCGCCACGGCCGATGACAATGCGTCGGATGGGTCGACCTCCAGCGCCTTCACAACAGGAAACCGCACCCAGATCGCATCTACCTGACGGTCGTGGTATTCCACCTCCGCTTCGGCCAGCGCGGTTTTCTCGACCGGCGACCACATCACGGGCTTGGAGCCTTGATAAAGCGTGCCGTTCATCAGGAACTTCTGGAATTCCTCGGCAATGACGCGCTCGGCGTGGAAATCCATCGTGAGGTACGGGTTTTCCCATTTACCTGTCACGCCCAGTCGCTTGAATTCCTCGCGCTGGATGTCGACCCAACCGGCGGCAAAATCGCGACACTCCTGACGGAACTCGACCACAGGCACGGCATCCTTGTCGCGGCCCTTCTGGCGGTATTTCTCTTCGATCTTCCATTCAATCGGCAGGCCGTGGCAATCCCAACCAGGGATATAGCGGGCATCGCGGCCCATCATCTGCTGCGAGCGGACCACAAAATCCTTCAGGATTTTGTTCAGCGCGTGACCGATGTGCAGGTGGCCGTTGGCATATGGCGGACCATCGTGCAGCGTAAATGGCGGGCGCGCATCGGCGCTGCCTTTGACGTCTGCCGCCTTTTCGCGCAGGCGGTCATAGACGCCGATGCGGTTCCAGCGGTCCAGCCATTCAGGCTCGCGCTTGGGCAATCCTGCCCGCATCGGAAAGCTGGTTTTTGGCAGGTTCAGCGTTGATTTATAGTCGGGTGTCGTGGTGTCGGCGCACATTTGGGGCGTCCTTTGGCATCAGAATTTCAAAGCATGGGGTAAGGCGGTGCGCGGGCGCTGACACCTGTCGTCCGGCTGTGTACCGACCGCAAACGCGATCAGGCAGCCGGGGCGGTAATTCGTATGATGTGCATATAGCGTGTCATGTTAAGCGGCTTATAGGCCGCCCTTGGGTGCGGGTAAAGACCTGCGCCACGACGTCGCCTCGCAGTGGTCACACTGCGGGTCTAGTGTGACGGCGACTCACGCAAGGACCCACGCCATGACACGCCACACCATCGGAATTGCAGGTGCAGGTATTGGCGGGCTGACCATTGCGGCCTTGCTGGCCGATCAGGGGCACGAGGTTACCGTTTTTGACCAGTTCGACCGCCCGCGCCCTGTCGGCTCGGGCCTTGTGATCCAGCCTGTCGGACAAGCCGTGCTGGCCGAGATTGGCGCACTGGATGACGCAATGGCCAAGGGCAATGTCGTCACGCATATGCTGGGGCACGAGGCGGACAACGGTCGGCGTGTGCTGGATGTTTGGTATGATCGCAAGGCCGTGCCTGACCGCTTCGGCCTCGCCATTCATCGCGCGTCACTGTTTGACGCGATCCTGAAAGCGGCACAGCGCCGCGATGTGACCTTGCAACAAAGCGCGCAGGTCGCGGGCCGTGACGGGCAGCATTTGACCTTTGCTGATGGCTCACGCGCAGGCCCGTTTGATCTGACTATCGACAGCTGCGGCGCGGGTTCTCCCTTGTCGCCACTGAAATCCTACCCCCTGCCCTATGGCGCAATCTGGTCCACCGTGGATTGGCCGGATACCGAATTGCCGACAACCCAGCTTTCGCAATGCTACCGCCGCGCAGATCGCATGATCGGTGCGCTCCCTATCGGCACAATGCCCGGCGAGGAGACGCCCAAAGCCGCGATCTTCTGGTCCCTGCGGCGTGATGGTCATGCGGCGTGGAAGGCTGGCGGATTAGAGGCTTGGAAAGACGAGGCGACAACACTCTGGCCCGCCTTCGCGCCCTTCGCCGCGCAAGTGACCGACCCTGCACAGATGACGATGGCCCGCTACAGCCACGGAACGCTGATGAAACCCTACGGGCGCGGGATTGTGCATATTGGTGACGCCGCCCACCGTGCCAGCCCGCAACTGGGGCAAGGGGCCAACATGGCCCTGCTGGATGCACTGGCCCTCGCCCGCGCGATGCAGCGAGCCGATCTGGATGACGCGCCCGCGCTTTATGCAAAGGCTCGCCGCTGGCACACACGGGTCTATCAGGTGATGAGCGCGGTTTTCACGCCGCAATACCAGTCCGACAGCAAATGGCTGCCCGTCTTGCGCGACCGCGTGCTCTTTCCGGTGTCACAAATCAACCCGCTGCCCAAGGCGCTGACTGCCATCGTCTGCGGCACGATGCTGCCTCCGCTGGCGTCACTGCATCAAGACCGCAACGGCCTCGTCTAGCGGCAGTAGGACCCCGACCGATACCGCGCGGTGTCAAAGTGGAAATGGTCGCGGTGGAAGCGGTTGGAGTTCGGCCCCAGCACAGTGCCAAACGGCCCGCAAGCCGCGCGCCACATCTGCCGCAAGATGTTGCTGCGGCCCTGACGGTTCCAATCGGTCAGCAAGGTCAGCTCTTGCCCGTTGCGCAGACCAAAGCCCGCGATATCAATCGCGCGGCCATTGGCATGTTCCGACAAACGCCCGCCCGCTGCGCCATTGCGGTTGCGGCACGAATAGGTACCAATCACGCGGATCGAGCTTAGCCCGCCGCCAAAATCACCCACAGCAGGGCGCGCACCATTCACCACCCATGTTTTTAATGCACGGGCCGTGCGGCAATCCATGACAGCGCGGCTGGTCAGCGTCACACCCGCGATGGACCGCACGCGCACGGCGTTCTCGATGCCGCAAGCGCCTGGACCCGGAACATTGCCAATCGCATCGCCCTGAATGGCGGCGTCACCACACAGCGTGCCGCGCACAATGGCTTGGCGTTGCTCTTCCGCGCGGCGCACAAAGGCTGCGGGGCGTAGTTCGGGACGGGGCGACTGCCGCAATGCGTAGGGGCTAAATGCGAACAGGTTCTGTTCGGCACGCAGTTCGCTTCGTGTCTGTGCGCCACGCTCAAGTTCGGGGCGCACGTATGGCCGCACCGACGGACGCATGGCTGCCGTGGGTTGTGCTGGTGGCAGCGGGGCAAGCGCGTCGGGGCGCACTTCGGGGCGGAATGCAGCGTATTGTGCACCATTTGGCGCAAGAATGGACAGCGGCGCGGTCACCGGATCAGGGCGCAGCGCGCTGACCAATTCCTCAGGCGCGGTGGATGTTGATATCGTGTCCGAAACGACAGGCGGGGTCGCGAGGTCTGCCGCGACAGACATCAGCGGTGCGACAACGCCGTCGGTGACAATATCCGCTGCGTCATCAGTTTCGACTGTCGTAGCGCTTTCGTTTTCTTCAACTGCGGGCCGCGCAAGTGGACGTGTCGCGGCGTATTCAGGCACCGAACCGGGGCGCAATTCAGGACGCATATCGGCTGTCGGCACATTGGCCCACGCCAGTGTCGGGATCAAAAAGGCAAGCGTGACAGCCAAGCGCATCAATGTGCCCCCCCGCGACCAAAGTTCGGTGCATCGGTATCCTGACCCGCCTCGATAATACCGCGCCGGATCGCGCGGGTACGGGTGAAATAGTCGTGCAGATGATCGCCATCGCCCTGCCGGATCGCGCGTTGCAGGGCGAACAGCTCTTCGGTGAAGCGGCCCAGAATTTCCAGCGTTGCTTCCTTGTTGGTTAGGAACACATCGCGCCACATTGTCGGATCAGAGGCGGCGATGCGGGTAAAATCCCGAAATCCGGCAGCCGAGAATTTGATCACTTCGCTATCCGTCACACGGCCCAGATCATCGGCGACACCGACCATTGTATAGGCAATCAGGTGCGGCGTGTGGCTTGTCACCGCAACAACAAGGTCGTGGTGCGCGGGGTCCATCTCGTCGGTGAAAGATCCCATGCCCTTCCACAGATCATGCACGCGCTGCAAAGCGTCGGGGTCGGAGCCTTCGACCGGCACGATGATGCACCAGCGGTTGTCGAACAGTGTCGCAAATCCGGACCGCGGCCCCGAATGTTCGGTGCCCGCCATCGGGTGCGCGGGGATAAAATGCACGCCTTCGGGCAAGTGCGGGGCGACGGCGGCGACCACGGCCTGCTTCACAGAGCCCACATCGCTGACCGTGCAGCCGGGTTTGAGGTGCGGAGCGATTTCGGCAGCGACGCTGTCCATCGCACCAACGGGCACGCACAGAACAACCAGATCGGCGTCTTTGACCGTGTCAGCCAACGTATCACACACACGGTCACACAGGCCAATCTCGCGCGCCGTGTCACGGGTTTCAGCGGATCGCGCGTAGCCTACGACCTCGCCCGCCAATCCTGCGCGGCGCATCGCCAGCGACATGGACCCTGCGATCAGACCCAAGCCAATCAGGGCCACGCGGTCATAAATCTGCGCCATGCTACCGCGCCCCTTTGAATTGAGCGATGCCATGCACCACACGGCGGCACGCGCTTTCGTCGCCCACCGTGATGCGCAGACATTCAGGAAAGCCATAGCTGCCCGACAGGCGCACGATGATACCTTGGCTTTGCAGGTATTCGTTACAGGCCACGGCCTCTTCTTCGGATGCGAAACGGGCAAGGATGAAGTTTGCCGTGGATGTGTCGGACGGCACGCCCAGTTCAGCCAGCGCCTGCGCCAGCCATTCGCGCCAGCGCGCATTTTCCGACCGGCATTTTTCGAAATAGGCGGTATCGCGCACTGCCGCCTCTGCGCCAGCGAGCGCGCCTGACGACAGGTTGAACGGGCCACGAATGCGGTTGAGCACATCGATCACAGCCTGCGGGCCATATCCCCAGCCAACGCGCAAGCCGCCCAGACCGTAAATCTTGGACATGGTGCGGGTCATGAACACGTTGTCACGGGCTTCGATCAGTGACAGCCCGGCGTCATAGCCTTCGACATATTCCGCATAAGCACCGTCCAGCACCAGCATCGCTTGCGGCGGCAGCCCTTCGGCCAGCCGCGCCACTTCGGATGATGCGATCATCGTGCCGGTTGGGTTCGCGGGGTTGGCGATATAGACAAGTTTGGTTTTCTTGGTGCAGGCCGCAAGGATCGCGTCCACGTCTACGGTGCGGTCACGCTCTGGCACGACAACGGGTTTGGCGGACGCGGTCAGGGCATAAATGCGATACATCGCAAAGCCGTGCTCGGTATAGATAACTTCGTCGTTTTTTCCCGCGTAGGCTTGGGCCAGGAGGTGCAAAATCTCGCCCGAACCGTTGCCGCAGATCACGCGGTCGGCGTCCAGTCCGTATACTTCCGCCAAGGCCCCGCGCAGCGACGCATGATCGGTGGACGGATAGCGGTGCAGATCGTGGGCAGCGCGCGAAAACGCCTCTTTCGCCTTGTCGGATGGGCCATAGGGGTTTTCGTTCGACGACAGTTTCAGAACATTCTGGTGACCCGCAACAGTAGAGGCACCACCCTTGTACAAGGTGATGTCCATAATGCCCGGTTGCGGCTTTATCTTCGTGACCATCGCGTCAACCCCCCAAGGTTCGCGCCGTTCTAGCGGGCGGATGCATCCCTGACCAGTGCCAAGGATGCCACAGGCGCGTCAGGTCGCCAGAACATTGCGGAACTGCCACGGGTCACTTTCATCGATATCCTCGGGGAAATGCTCCCACCGATCTTTCAGCGGGGTCCAATCGGTGTAATGCGCCTCGACCGGTCCCAGATAGGGGCGCTGCACCTCAAGGCATCGCGCGTGGTCCATCTCGTCGGTTTCCACGATGCCAGCCTGCGGGTTTTCCAGCGCCCAGACCATGCCGGCCAATACGGCTGACGTCACCTGAAGGCCAGTTGCATTTTGATAGGGTGCGAGCGTCTTGGTTTCCGCGTTCGACAGGCGCGAGCCATACCAAAGCGCGTTCTTTTCGTGCCCGTAAAGCAGCACACCAAGCTCATCAATGCCGCCAGTGATCTCGTCCACGTCCATGATCTCGTGCTTGGTCTGCTGCGTGCCTGACCCGAACATCTCGTGCAGGGACAGCACCGCGTCATCGGCAGGGTGATAGGCATAGTGGCACGTGGGGCGGTAGTCGGGCGCGGATTTATCGCCGACTGTGTAGTAGTCGGAAATCGACACCGCCTCGTTATGGGTCACGAGAAATCCGAACTGCGGGCCAGGCGTGGGGCACCATGTGTGCACGCGGGTGATCGCGCCGGGGCGTTCGAACCAGATCGCGGACTGGCATCCGGTATCATAGCTATGTGCTGTTTCGGGCATCCATGTCTCATGCGTGCCCCAGCCCAATTCGGCGGGCTGGAAGCCTTCGGCGATGAACCCTTCGACGGACCACGTATTGACAAACGTCCCCCGCTCGCGCGGCTTGTCACGGACCTGTGTGTCGCGTTCGGCGATGTGCACACCTTTCACGCCCAGCGACTGCATCAGCTTGCCCCAGCCTGCGCGATCGGTGGGCGCGTCTGCTGGCTGGCCGGTATCCTTGGCCAATGTCAGCAGCGCCTCTTTCACAAACCAGCTGACCATGCCGGGGTTGGCACCGCAGCACGATACCGCCGTTGTGCCACCGGGGTTGGCGGCTTTCTCGTCCCTGACCTTCTGGCGCAGGGCATAGTTTGTGCGGTCGGCGTTATCGGGCGTTTCGAAATAGAACCCCTCCCACGGCTCCACCACCGTGTCGATGTAAAGCACGCCCATTTCGCGGCACAGCTTCATCAGGTCCAGCGATGACGTATCGACCGACAGGTTCACGCAGAACCCCTTCCCTTCGGCGAACAGATCACCCAGCACATCGCGGTAATTGTCGCGGGTGATCGCCACTTGCATGTGACGGATGCCCTGTTCGCCAAGAAACTCGGCACTGGCAGGATTGGGATCGATCACGACCATCTTGTCGGCATCATAGTCAAAGTGCCGCTGGATCAGCGGCAGCGTGCCTTTGCCGATCGATCCAAAGCCGATCATCACGATGGGACCGTCGATGCGGCCATAGTTAGGGTGTGATTGCGTCATGGCGTCCTCCTGCGTCAGAGGACTACATAAATCGCGTTATCCGAAAAGAAAACGTGTCGCGCTAGCCTGCAAGTGCACGTTTCCTGCGCCATCCCATCGCGCCAAAGGCCGCAAGGCCCGCCAGCAACATCGGCAGTGCCGCAGGAACAGGCACGGTGCTGGGCACGGGGCCTGCAAGACGTAGGGAGCCGATCAAGAACTCTTCGTTGCCACCAGACACAAAGCCCGGCGCGACAAAGTCACCGTGAATAAGGCTAAAGCCTGTCAAATCAGTATCGGACACAAAGCCGACAAAGACGCCGTTCGTCGTCGTGGTCTGATTGACAAAATTGCCGTCGGACGAATTGGTCAGCCCCAGCAGATCTGACAACAGATAGCTTGTGCCAGCAACAGAAATGCCAATCTCGTTGAGCGACAGGCTGTTATCAAAGGCAGATGGCGCGGTGCGAAAGTTGCGCAAGCCAAAGCCCGAAACGCCACTATCGAAATTGAAGTTCAGCCCCAGACCGTCGCTGAGCGTTTTGGAACTGCTGTCGACCTCGCCGCGGAATGATCCGCTGCCGTCAAGCCCTGTGGGACCGGTATCAAAAAGGCCGCCATCCAGATCAACCGTTGTGCGTGAGCCGATCACATTGCCCGTCGAATTGGCCGCAAATGAGCTGGCATTGCC
Source organism: Yoonia sp. 208BN28-4 (assembly GCF_037543925.1). Classification (NCBI taxonomy): domain Bacteria; kingdom Pseudomonadati; phylum Pseudomonadota; class Alphaproteobacteria; order Rhodobacterales; family Paracoccaceae; genus Yoonia; species Yoonia sp. 208BN28-4. The sequence continues at coordinate 897,298 of NZ_JBBIFY010000001.1, read as the reverse complement.
GTTGAATGCCTGATTTGTGGTCGGACCCGCAGCACTGACCGCGCTGAGCCATGTATTATAGTCGGTATACGCCACGACTGCCGCAGAAGCGGAGTGCGCCAGTGTCAGGGATGCCACAAGGGCTATCGATTTTATCGTTTTTAACATGCGTCTGCTCCGAACGACGCGCAGAATTCAAGAATCGTTTTGCCCCAGACGATTGCGCGTGATGTCAGAAGTGCCAGCACAACAGGGCACAACCGTGCGGTGAATGTGAAAATTTTAAGGACTTTGCTTTCCGTAGGGATAAGCCAAACGGGACCCCGCAACGAAAAAGGGCCCGGCAAACGCAAGGCCCTTGTCCACATTCGCGCAGGAAGGCGCGATTAGTTCTTGGCGTAAAATTCCACCACGAGGTTCGGTTCCATCGTGACCGGATACGGCACATCGCCCAGACCAGGCTGACGTGTGAACGTCGCGGTCATCTTGTTGTGGTCGACTTCCATGTAGTCAGGCACATCGCGCTCGGGCAGCTGCGACGCGACCAGAACCAGCTCAAGCTGCTTGGACTTGTCGCGCACGGCGATGACGTCGCCTTCTTTGACGCGGTAGGACGGGATGTTCACCTTCTTGCCGTTCACGGTGACGTGGCCGTGGTTCACGAACTGGCGTGCGGCAAAAACGGTTGGCACGAACTTGGCGCGGTAAACAACGGCGTCCAAACGACGCTCGAGCAAACCAATCAAGTTCTCACCGGTGTCGCCCTTAACACGCTCGGCTTCGGCGTAGATGCGACGGAACTGCTTTTCGGTCAGGTCGCCGTAGTAGCCCTTGAGCTTCTGCTTGGCGCGCAACTGCAGACCGAAGTCCGACAGTTTACCCTTGCGGCGCTGACCGTGCTGGCCGGGGCCATATTCGCGGCGGTTCACTGGCGACTTTGGACGGCCCCAGATGTTTTCGCCCATACGGCGGTCAATTTTGTACTTGGCAGCGGTACGTTTAGTCATACGCTGATCTCCTTCGGTTGTGGCACCGGGTGGTGCATGAAGGGCGTTGTCCTTTGGCCGAAGCCTGACAGGGTCCCGCTTGCGCGGACCACCAACACCAATGAAGCGGCTCATTAGGCGGGCGATGATGCAGAGTCAACAGGGGATTGGGGACAGGGTCGCGCAATCGAGTCCGATGTGCAAATCCTGCCTTCGAGATTTAGCCACGGCACCCTTGCGCAGAGCATCGTCAGCAGACACACATGGGCCTATGCAAGCCACCTCGCCCCTCTATTTCCTCGCTGCTTTTGCCACTGGCGGGTTGCTGTCGCTGATGGTGCTGTTCAACGGCACATTGGCGCAATTCGGATCGCTTTATTTTGCAAGTTTTGTCCCACATCTGACGGGATCGGTGGCCGCACTTGCCTTGCTGCTTGTGCTGCGCCCCAAGAAGGCCAGCACCGGGCGTCCGCCATGGTGGGCCTATCTTGGCGGCATTTCAGGCGCTGTCACCGTGATGCTGACCTCGGCCACGCTAAACTCTGCATTGGCGCTTTCTGGCACGATTGCATTGGGGCTGGCGGGGCAGATGATCTTCAGCCTGATCGCCGACAAATGGGGCATGATGGGCCTGCCACAACGTGATCCGACGGCCCGCGACTTTACGGCGATGGCGCTGATCATCGCGGGGTCATTGATCCTGATCTTTCTGGGGCGCGGCTGATGGTGGGCTTTGCAGCACTGGCAGTCCTTGCGGGCGTTCTGGTCAGCCTGTCGCGCCAGATCAACGGGCGGTTGGCGCTCTCCACATCGGCGCTGCATTCGTCGTGGTGGAACCACATCGTCGGGCTGGTTTTCATCACCGTTGTCGGACTGCTGGCGGGCAGCTTGTTTGCCGGTGATCCCGCCGCCGCCCCGTGGTGGGCCTATCTGGGCGGCGTGATCGGTGTGGTGTTTATCGCCGCAGGAAGCTGGCTGATCGCGCGGATCGGTGCCGCGCAAACCGCAATGCTGATTATCGCGGGGCAGATGATTTCGGGTGTTGTGCTTGATATCGTAATGGGCACGGCGGGCAATCCCACGGCGCGCATCATCGGTGTCGCGCTGATCCTTGCGGGGATGTGGGTTGCGCGGGCGCAACCCACAAAGGTCTAGCCCTTCGGCTTGTCCTTCACGCCCAGTGCCGCGACACCGGAATTTCCCAACTCAACAGTTGCAAACGGCCCGCCAATGCAAGCATGCGCCAGATCCTTGTTATCAATCGGCGGCGTCTTGGCGAGGATCTCTTTCGCGAACTGTTCCGCGTTGTCTTTAGGCTTGTAGCCCAGATGTGCAGCGCCGGAATTGTCGACTACGATCCGGTCGTTGTTCGAGATGCCATACACCTTGGTAAATTCCACCACTGGCGTTGTCACCGACTGTTTAACCAGATGGATCATGTCATCGTAGGACAACCACGTGCCAAGGCTACGCGCATTGGTGACGGTGGCAGCAGAGAAGATGCGCATGCACACGGATTCAACCCCGCGTTTGTCCCAATAAAGGCTGGCAAGGTCCTCGCAGAAGCACTTGGCAAGACCGTAGTAGGTGTCGGGCCGGTGCGGCGCATCAAGGCCGATCACATCTGTGCTTTTGTGCATCCCGACCGCGTGGACAGAACTGGCATAGACCACACGCTTCACGCCCTGACGGTAGGCCGCCTCCCACACGTTATAGGCGCCGACGATGTTGGATTGCAGAATATCGTCCCATGCCGCCTCGTCACCGATGGCGCCGAAGTGGACGACCATATCGGCACCTTCCAGCAGTGCCTCCATCGCGGAGAGATCACCCAGATCGGCCTGCACATAGGTTTCCCCGTCGTACAGGCTGTCCGGTGCATCCAGAATATCGCTTGATACCAGCGTGTCGGCCAGTTTGGTGAGCGGTTCGCGCAGGTAAGACCCAAGGCGGCCACGCGCACCGGTCAGAACGATCTTTTTCATCAGTATTTCCTTTTTATTCTATTTTGCCGCGCACATTTGCGAGCAAGTTATCAGCGCCCCGCGCCAGCAGCCCTGCATCGGTGCCGCAGGCCACAAAGCTGAAACCATCATTCATGAGGTCCGCCGCGAAGTCGGGGTTGGACACTAACGTGCCCACCGGCACACCGCGATCCATCAGCATTTGCGCGGCAGGGCGTATCAGTGCCCAGATGTCATCGTGCATCGGCTGACCGACGATGCCGATGTCCGCGCCAATATCGGCGGGGCCAAAGAACACACCGTTCACGCCATCCACTGTGCCAATCTCGACCGCGTTTTCCACGGCCTGCCTGCTTTCCAACTGGATCAGCACGGCGGTTTGACCTTCGACAGCTGTAAAATAATCCGTGGTCCGGCCAAAGTTATTTGCCCGCATCGTCCCTGCCACACCGCGCACACCGCGGGGCGGGTAGCGCGTGGAGGCGACGGCGGCCTGCGCCTCTTCCACCGATTGCACCATCGGGAACAACAGGCCCGGCGCGCCTGCGTCCAGCAAGCGTTTGACCATCACTGCGTCATTCCATGGCGGGCGCACAATGGCCGTGCTGCCATGGCCCGCAATCGCCTGCAACTGGCCCAGCACTGTCGCCATGTCACTTGGCGTGTGCTCCATATCCACCAGCAACCAATCGTAGCCAGCCGATGCCACTGCCTCGGCCGCGTAGTTGTTCGACAGGCTGACCCAGAGACCGACCTGGCGTTCGTCCGCTTTGAGACCTGTCAGAAATTTGTTTTCGGGATGTTTCATATCACTGCCGTTTCTAAGAACTTTTCGCCTTGCCGGATACGGTTAAAGCCAAACGCTTCGAGGTCAAGCGAACGAAAGGCGCCATATGTCAAAAGCTCTGACACACCGCGCCCCATGGCCGGAGACTGCTGGAACCCGTGGCCGGAAAAGCCATTCACGAAAATAAAGTTCGCCACCGTATCGTGCGGGCCGATAATCGCATTCTGGTCCAGCGTATTGTAAGCGTAGTGCCCCGCCCATGAATTGCGCAGCTTGATCGCCTCGAACTGGGGAACGCGCGTGGCCAGCACGGGCCAGACTTTTTCTTCCCACAAGGAATGGTCCTGCACAAAATCGTCGTGATCGACAGCCGGATCATCATCGGGCGGGCAACCGGCCAGATAATACTGCCCGTCCGTGCGCATGTGCACGCCGGAGGGATCAATCGTCAGCGGCAGATCGCGATCCAGCGGTTTTTCGGCCTCAAAGATATAGGTGTAGCGTTTGCGCGGCTCGACCGGGATTTCGATGCCCGCCATCGCCGCCGTCAGCGATGCGCGCGGGCCAGAGGCATTGACGACCTGCCCGCAGGCCACCACCTCGCCCGATTTAAGCGTTACGCTGTCCACGCGGGTGCCACTGGTGTTCAGCGTCATGGCCGTGACTTCGTTCTGGATATATTCGGCCCCGTGCTCGCGCGCAGATCGTTTCCACCAATCAAACACCGTGCCGCCGTCGAAATAGCCTTCATCAATCAGATTGTGGTTTCCAGCGATGATATCATCCAACTGGTAGAACGGATAAGCCGCAGCAATCTGATCGCGGGTCATATGCTTGGTTCCTGCGCCAAGGCTGGCCTGAACGGCCTGCGCCTCTTTCAGCGTTTGCGCAAATTCCGGTGTGTCGGCCAGATACATGTAGCCGTAGCTTTGCAACGTGATGGCAGGCACACGGGGATCATTGCCCATCTGGTCGCGGAATGTTTTGACAAAATTTGCGGCGAATTGCGAAATCTTGACGTTAACGGCATTGGAAAACTGCTGCCGCATGCACGAATTGGTGTGCGAGGTTGAGGCGTTTTCGTAAGTGGCATCGCGTTCCACGACAAGCAGGGTGCCATCAAAGTCAGGGTTCATCATCGTGAACCACGCAACTGACGAGCCCAGCATTGCGCCGCCGACAATGACCACATCATAAGACTGACGAACGGGGGCCTGTGTCATGGGGTGCCTCTTGCAACGCGGGATGCGTTATCAATGGCTGATGCTATTGGGCCTGACAAGCGCTGTGTGATCTGGTCCGAAAGCGCGTGCGCCCTGTCTGCACGGAGTTAGACGAGCACAGGTAAGCCAGCTTCCTTTTGTTCAATTCAGGCCATTACGCGTCGCCGCGCGGTTCCTTGTGCTGGGTCATCTTGTCGAGCATGCTTTTATCAACAAGGCGCGAGATGATGGGGTGCACCTTCAGCTCGCCCTCTTTGACCACTTGCTTGAAGTTGCCGATCACCTGACCTGTTGTTTCCCGGTCGGTCGCCAGCACATCCAGAAGCCAGTTGATGTCGCCCGATGTCCAGTCTTCTGCTCTCATCTTGATCGGAAAGACGCCCGCCTTGATCTGTTCGACGATCCGCGCATCCACCTCTTCCGATACGCTGGCCCAGATCGCGATTCCGGCCACGTCATCAGCTGTCTTGTCATTCTTGGAATGGGCCACGGCGATCCTGTCGCGGATCAGCGGATCAAGCACGGTTTGCCCCAAATCCATCACCGACTGATGCCGGTAACGCGGCAGGCCCATCATCGCCATGACAACCTGACCAAATGTTTTGCGCAGATGGCTGCGCAGCTTGCCCACGCGCTCCATCACAGCTGGATCGATATCGGTTTTCACCTCCTCCGATTTTGGCGCTTCACTTGCGGCGGACTTTGCGGCCTTGGGTGCTTTTTTGTCCTTCTTGGTGGTCTTTGCTTTGGTCTGGCGCGCCATTCAAGCTGTCCTTTGCTATTTCTCGGGGAGTGTTGAAGCATCCGCGCCGTGGCGCGGATGCTGTGTGTTGTCAGATGGGCCGGTGATGATCAGATCATATCCAGATCAGAGAATATCTGAAGCTCCTCTGTGCCGTCATCATAGACCCATGCCCGGCTGATCTTCACACCGTCTGTCGTGTAGGTGTCGACGTAGGACTGCCAGATAAACACGTCCGCGGCATCGGTCATGGTGTCGGTCGTCCGCAGCCCGTCAGTGTAGTCGGTGACCAATGTGCGACCATCGTCGTATTCGGTGGTCTTTTGTCCGATCACACCGTTCGGCTGATATTGGCTGGTGATCTCGGCCCAGATGAATTCGTCAGCCACATCCATGGTCGTGTCGGTCACCTTAAGTTCGCGGTCGTACGTGATCTCGCGCTGGCGGCCATCATCGTAGGACATGTCGCGCATGGTTCGCTGGCCGTTCTGGTCGAAGGTATCGACATAGCTTTGCCAATTATAGGCATCCATCGCGTCCGACATTGTCTCGCTGGATTTGACACTATCTGTATAGGTCACCTGCAACGTCCGCCCGTCGTCATAGGTCTGGCTGCGGGCCGTCTGGATTCCGGTATCGTCAAAGCTGTCGGTGTAGCTGGTCCATTCATGCGCATCAGCGATGTCCTGCACCGTCACGCCGGATTTGATGCCGTCGATATAACTGATCGTCATCAAGCGCCCGTCATCGTAGGTCTGCACGCGCGACAGCGGACGATCACTGGCGTCGTAGGTGATCGTGTACATGTCCCAGTTATGAGCATCCAAAGCGTCGTCCATTGTCTGGGAACTGCGCACGCCGTTGGTGAACTCGACCGTCAGCACACGTCCGTTGCCGTAAGTGATAACACGCCCGGTCAGGATGCCATCGCCGTCAAAGCTATCGACAGAGCTGATCACATCGCTTGCCGTGCCTTCGTTTTCGACAGACACAAGCGTTCGGACGCCGCCGTTGTAGACGTAGTTGAAGACGCGCCCGTCGTCGCCAGTTACCTCACGGGTGGTGCGCACGCCGTTGGCGTCAAACGTATCGACATAACGTTCCCAGAACTGGGCGTTTGCCGCGTCAATGACAGTCTGCTGTGCCTTTACGCCGTTCACATATTGGATCAGTGAATCGCGACCGTCATCAAAGATGGCGCTGCGCGTGATCTGGACGCCCGATGCATCGTAAGTATCGACATAGCTTGTCCAGCTATGGGCATCGTTTTGATCAGTGACCGTCTTTGCCGCCAGCACACCACCGGCATAGACTGCAACATACTGGCGCCCGTCGTCATATTGCAGCGTCCGTTGCGTGATAAGACCATTGGCGTCAAACAGATCGGTATAGCTGTCATAGCTTTGCGCATCGGTCAGATCGCGCATCGTCTGTGATACTTTGACCCCGCCCGAATAAGCCGCAACCAATGTCCGCCCGTCATCATACGTCAATGAGCGGATTGTCCGCAGACCGTTTTCATCAAAGGTATCGACGTAACCCGACCACTGATAGGCATCCAGCAGATCATTGACCGTCTGCGACGACCGCACACCGTTGGTATAGACGGCGACCAGTTCGCGGCCATCGTCGTAAGTGACCGTGCGCTGAGTTTGCACACCGTTTTCATCAAACAGATCAACAAAGGCGTCATAGGTCCGCGCGTTCGTCGGATCGTTCACGGTCTGGGTAGTTTTCTCACCATCGACGTAAACAGCCGAAAGGGTGCGACCATCGTCAAAGGTCAGTTCACGGTTGGTCCGCTCACCGGCTTCGTTGAACAGATCGACATAAACGCTCCAGCTATAGGCATCGGCGGGATCGGTCACCGTTTCGGAGACCTTCACGCCACCCAGAAGCTCGGTCACTTTGATGCGGCCGTTGGACAGGTTTTCGGTGATCGTTTCAACAACAGCCGGATCAACTGTCAGCGTGAACAAACCGGTTGCAGCCAGATCACCGTCACTCGCTGTCAGGGCCAGATCGTAGGTGCCGCTTGCGGTCAATGGTGCTTCACCGCTTAGGGTTAGCGTGTCGGGATCAAAGGTGAGCCATGCCGGCAGATCAGCGCCGCCCACTAACGTCAGACCATAGCTGAGCGGATCACCGTCCACGTCAACAAAGGCGTCAGTTGGCAGCGCAATGCTGAAGGCGGCACGCTCGGTCTGGGTGTCGACCGTGATTGCAGCAACCTGCTCGGGTGCGTCGTTTACAGCACCGATTTGCAGCACCAGTTCCTTGATCACTTCGGCATCGCCGTCGCTGACGAAAAGCTCAAGATCAAAAGTGCCGTTCACATTTTCAGGCGGCTGACCTGTCAGGGTCAGCGTTTCTGGATCGAACATCAGCCAAGTTGGCAACGCCACACCATCCAGCCCGCGCAATTCAACAATCAGCGCGTCATCGTCAGGATCTACGATCGCATCAGGCCCAAGTGTGATGGATACGGCTGTATCCTCGGCGCCGAACAGAACGTCTGCCATCGTGATGATCGGGGCATCGTTGCGCGAGGTGACAGTCACATCGACACGCGCAAAGTCGCGCAGGCCAGAGCTGTCCACGATTTCGTAGTCGAACCATGCCGCACCAAAGAAGCCTTCGTCGGGCGTAATGATCACCTGACCATCCAGCGTCAGTTCAACGCTGACATTCTCGGCCTCCAGAAGCTGCGTCATCGCAAAGCCCTGGAAATCGGGGTCGCTGTCGTTTGACAACAGCGCCGACACAAAGACGGCAGTAACTTCGTCTTCCGCGATCGTGATCGCGTCGTCCCGCGCCTCGGGGGCGTCTTCTGTGCCAATGACATCAATCGCCACCGTGGTTGGCACCTCAAAGCCTGTTTCGTTGGTCAGGCGGTATTCCAGAACAAGCTCACCAAAGAAGTCTTCGGTAGTGGTCACGCGCCACTGTCCGTCGGCCAGTTCTTCGACCGTTGCGTTCTGGTTCTGGAAGAGCGCTGGTGTCAGGCCAAGGAATGTGACGTCGGACCCCAATGGCAGATCATCGTTTGCCATCAAATCGGCCTGATCGATGATCAGCGACGTGTCCTCAAGCATCTCGTATCCGGCGTCGGACACAGCGACAGGCACCGCAAAAAGCGGCATCACGATCACTTGTGCATAACCGATGCTGGTCGCGCCGAACTCGTCCGTGACGCGGTAGTTGAAGCCGCCATCGCCAAAATAGCCTTCGCGGCCCTGGAAGACGGCTGTGTTGCCGTCCTGATAAACACTGCCGTTGTCGGCATCGAAAATCTCGACAATCGAGAAGTCGTCGCCTTCAACATCGCGGTCATTGAACAACAGGTCTTCAAAGCTCACGACAAGTGGCTGGTCCTGCGTGCCAAAGAAGAAGCCATCAGGATTGGCAATCGGGGCGTCGTTGACCGCAACGATGTTAAACGTCACTTCGCCCACATCGGTCAGACGACCGTCACTGACAGAGTACTTGAACGTCAGCGGTCCGGTCAGGTTTTCATCCGCCACGAATTGATAGCGGTCCGCTGGCAGTTCGATAATGCGACCGCCTGCAACGTCTTCTTCGATGCTGACAAAGGAAATATCATCACCATCAAGATCGGTGTCGTTTGCCAGCAATTCACCGATGGTAAACTCAAACGGCACGTCCTCAACGGTTTCGAACGTATCGGTCACAGCCACGGGCGCACGGTTGGTTGATGCGACATTGATCGTGACGCGACCTGTGCTTTCGCCGTGGGTGTCGTCTGTGACGCGATAGGAGAAGCCTGCGGTGCCTGCAAAATCAGCCGTCGGTGTGAACGTGATCGCTCCGTCTTCAAAGCGAACAAAGCCGTTGTCACCACCCTCGACTCCGAGGAAGCGGATCGTGTCACCATCGACGTCGAAATCGTTGGCCAGAAGCAGATCAGGCGTCAGCACAAGGCTGCCATCCTCGAGCATCTCGAACACGTCTTCGACGGCGACAGGCGGATCAAGCAAGGATGCCACATCCAGCACCACAGTGCCTGTGACCGGATCGCGGCCATCGGACAGCAAGGTGTATGACAGGTAATCCTCGCCCGCGAATTCGGAAATGGGGGTATAGGTCACTGTCGCTGCGGCGTTTCCGTCAATCTGGACAGAACTGCTTTCCGCGAACTGCGTCGTGACGCCATCCGTGTTGAAGTATTCGAGGTTGAAGAAGCCCCAGAAATCCAGAGGAGGTGTCGCCGTCACTTCGCCGGTTGCGGTATCAAGCACCATCCAGTCGGGAAGCGCTTCGCCCTCATCCGTTTGAACAGACCACGTGCCGCCGGGCAGTGGTGTGATGCCAGCAGGCGGTGCGATTGTCAGAACACCTTCTGTCACAACGATTTCGCCGTTCAGCGGATCGCCAAAGCCCGAGATTTGCAGCCGGCTGCCATCATCATCGCGGTCATTGAGCAGAAGTTCGGCCACGCTGAACACAACCGTGCCGCCTTCAAACAGATCGACACGGTCTTCGTTTGCTACGGCAACTTCATCTGCTGCGCGGACGTTGTAGACGATCTGTGCACTTTCATCAGACTGGCCGCCTTTTTCGTCTTCGGCGGTGTAATCGATGACAAGCGCACCGTTGAAATCCTTGGCAGTTGCGATGTTGATCCGCTCTGGCAGATCAACCGCCGAGAAGCCGGAGTTAAAGCCAAATTCGGTGATGGTGTAGGTCTCATCGACCACCGCTTCGGTGATGATCGACATGGCGGGGATTGACCCGCCCGCTTCGATATCGATGCGCACCGGCACGGCACCCACATATTCGGATGGCGGCATGCCGCTAAACGTCATGGTGGCCGCGTCAAACGTGATCCAGTCATTGAGTGGTGCCATGCTTTCGCGGGCGGCGGTGATCGCACCGGCGTCGGAGAAATCAAAGCCTAATGTTCCGGGACCAGCCGAGCCGGACAGGATCGCATTGATCGCATCAAGCTGTGGATCGGTCGGATCAATCACGAATTCCAGCGTAAAGCCACGGTCGGTGCTGTAGAATTCCAGCTCTTCCAGTTCCGGCTTGTCGGCGGGGGTAAAGACGATCTGCACCCGTGCGGATGTATCATCACCATCAACGCCAAAGTCCGAAATGGACAGGCTGCGCGTATCGGCATCAAACGCCAGCCACGCTGGCAGCGGACGGCCACCGTTTACCTGTGCACTGAATTCGCCACCTTCGATATCAAAGGTTGCGACATTTGCCGTTTCATCCGCCAGCGACCACGAGAATTCCTCGCGGATCAAGAAGCCGGGTAGAATCTCTTCGGCGACACTAACGCCACCTGCGAGTTCGGCAATTTCGCCTTCTGTTTCAAAAACAAAGCGGAAGTTGTGCGTTGCACCATTGTTGAAGTCACGCAGGAACACTGCGACCTCGATCGGTCCTTCAACGTCGGCAGGTACTTCGCCTTCGAACGTCATCGTGTCGCGATCAAACGTCAGCCACTCCGGCAGATCGGAGTTGTTGGCAGACGTTGCCCAGACATAATAGGTCGATGACAGGAACTTCTGCGAAATGGCACCCAGTAGCGTGGCTTCTTCAAAGAAGATCACATCGCCATCAATATCCAGATCATTGCCAAAGGCTTCGGCTGGAATGACGTAATTGATGCCGTCCTCGATCCCGGCGGCCACGTCATTGCGCAACACAGGCCCGTTGTTCACGGGCAGAATTGTCAGATGCACCGTGGCATCGTCAAAACCGCCATTCCCGTCAGACACGGTGTATTCAAAGCTGGCAGCACCGTTGTAGTTCGGGCGGGCAGCAAATTCGATCATGCCTTCGTCGTTGACACGCACTTTCCCGTTTTCGGCAAAGCGGTAGATGCTGTCAAAGATCAGCGTGTCATCATCCGGATCAGTGTCATTGAGCAGCAGCAAGGCAGGATCAATGACGATGATCTCGTCCTGAAGCAGCTGAATACCGCGATCATCATTAGCGCGCGGCGGCAGGTTCAGCGGACGCACGTTGATGTTGAACGATAGAGTCGCCTCCGCGCCGCGTTCGTCGATCACCTCAAATTCGATATAGGCGGCACCCAATTCCTCGGGCGTGTAGAAAATCTCGCCTGTGTCGGCATCGAATGTCTCGGATCCGTTTGTTGACGCGTTACCATCGGCACCTTCGTGCAGGCCGACAAAGGTGAACGTGTCACCTTCGATGTCGTAAACCTTGTTCATCAACTGATCGACGGTGAAGGTCGTGGTTTCGCCCAGCTTGGCCGACACGGCACGGTCATTGATGCGTGGCGCATCGTTGACGGGTGCAAAGTAGATTTCCACATCCGCCTTGGACTGCGCGCCATCCGCGTCTTCCAGTGTGTAACGGAAACCGGCAAAGCCGAAGTGATCAGGACGGCTCAGCAGTTCAATATACTGCCCGTCCAGCCGCCAGGTGGCGTCTGTTCCAAAGCCGTCATAGTCATCGGAGTCGCGATAAGGGCGGATTGCGTTCCCGTCACTGTCGGTCAGCGGTTCCAGTGAGACGATGCGCAGGGATTCGGACTCTGCGTCGCCATCAACGTCATAGTCGTTGGCCAGCAGGTTCTCGATGCGGATGCGCAGTGGCTCGTCCTCGATGCCGTATTGCAGCGGATCATCCACCGCGACAGGCGCATCGTTCACAGGCGCAAGGTTGACCTCAACACGGGCCGTGGATTCGCGCCCCAAGGGATCACGCACGGTATAGGCAAAGAAGGCGTCGCCGTTGAAATCCTGATTGCCAAGGAAGGCAATCCGGCCATCGGGTTCGATCCAGACCGTGCCATAACGCGCCGATTGCACCGATACCAGTTCAAGGTCGCCGACACCTGTTTCCGCATCGTTGAGGATCAGATCAGCCGGATCAATGTAGGCAATCTCGTCTTCCACAGCAAAGCGGTAGATATCGTTTTGCGCGTTAAAGCGGCCATCGCGCAGGTTGTCGGCGATATAGGTGCGATCCCAGATCGTGCCGTCTTCGAACACGATCTGTTCGATGCCCGTGTCAGAGCCGATGAAGTGATCTGTGACCACAACCGTGTCGATCAGGAAGCCGTCATCACGCTCCAGTTCGACAAACAGATTGTCGCCCATACGCAGCAGCGACACGTCTTTTTCCGCGATGCCCTCGCCCATGACCAGACGGTCGATATCGTCGGTGGCGCCAATTTCCGTGATCGTGTCAGCGCCGCTGTCAAAGCCGAACAGATAGTCGTCGTTGCCCGCGCCACCCGCAAGGGTGTCATCGCCGAACTGACCGTCAAAGGCGTTCGCACCCGCATCACCCAGCAGGGTGTCTGCGTGTTGCGAGCCAACCAGCTTTTCGATCCCGCTGAGCGTGTCGCCCAAGGCTTCGCCAGCAAGGCCCTGCCCCAATGACAGGTCAACGGTGACCGCCTCGTCTGCATTGGCATAGTCGGCTGTATCAAAGCCCGCGCCGCCAGCCATGCTGTCAGCACCGCGCCCGCCGCGGAAGGTATTGTCGTCTGCGTTGCCGGTCAGCGTATCGTCGTGGAAGCTGGCCTGAATGATTTCGATGCCGGAAAGCACGTCACCCTGCGCGTCACCGCCAGTGGCTGTGCCAGCGTCCAGATCGATCTGTATACCCTGAAGCGACAACAGGTAGTCAGCAGTATCAATGCCGTCGCCGCCAGTGATCGTATCCGCACCACGCCCGCCCGAAAGCAGGTCATCGCCATCAAGGCCAACCAGCGTGTCATCGCCGCGCCCGCCAAACAGGCTGTTGCCCGCGTCGTTACCGGTCAGGCTATCGCCCGCATCGGTGCCGATCAGGTTTTCGATCCCGACAAGGACATCGCCGGTCGCGTCACCACCGGTGGCCGTGCCATCTGCAAGCGAGATCGTGACAGCATCCTGACCAAACTCATAGGACGCGGTATCAATCCCCTCGCCACCATAAAGATCATCGGCGCCAGCGCCGCCTTCCAGCGTATCGTCGCCCAGACCACCAAACAGACCGTCGTCGCCATCACGGCCCTGCAACAGATCCTTGCCAGCGGCACCCGTCAGATCGTTGCGTTCCGCGTCACCGCCCAGAATATCCGCAAAGGCAGAGCCAATCAGCGCTTCGATCCCAAAGTATTTATCGCCTGCGGCAAAGCCACCCTGACCGATCAGCGTCGTCAAATCAGCGCGCACCCCTGTGTTGGAGCCTGCGAAGGTCACAGTGTCAAAGCCCGCGCCGCCAAAGATACTGTCGGCATCGTCGCCACCGTCGATCAGGTCGTTGCCAAAGCCCGCCTCGATCACGTCAGCGCCCTGACCTGTTGCGATCGTATCGTCGCCAGCAAACGCCTTGATCCAGTCGTCACGGTTGTAACCGATGATGGTTTCATCCAGATCGTTGCCTTCGATGTAGTCCACCTCGGGCGAGCCGGTAAGCACCTGACCGTAGAAGTCGGCGACAGTGGCATAGGCAAAGCCCACGTCCTGCAGACCTTCTTCGTCGGCGATGCTGTATTCGATGGTGACGTTGCCGGTGAAGCCGTCTTCAAACCGTGCGACAAGGAACTCCTCGCCGCGGAATTCGACGATTTCGAACGTGCCAACCGACACGCGGTTGCCCTGCGCCAGCTCGACCGGATCGTAGATCGCCTCGACCGTAACAAAGGTCGGACGCTCGCGATCAGGATCGTCCAGATCATCGTCGATCACGCCGTCGCCATCGTGGTCGGCCTGTTCAATGTCATAGTCGTTGAACAGCAGGTCCGACACGCGCACCACAAGCGGCACGTCAAACGGTGTGACAAAACCCGGATCGTCCAACACGGTTGGATCGTCGTTGGATGGCACAATTACCAGATCAACCAGACCTTCGGTGGTGCGGCCTTCGCCATCTGTCAGGAAGTAGATAAATGCGCCTGCACGGCTGGCATCAATATCCGGCGTAAAGAGGAAATCGCCATCGGCGTTTTCTTCGATCAGACCATTCAGATCGCCCAGCGCCTGCGCACCGTATGTGAAACCGTCCACGATCGGATCAACGTGCCGCCATCCGGTAACTGTCAGATCAGTTCCGTCGATGTCACTGTCATTGGCCAGCAATGTATCAAGCCGCAGCACGGTCGGGATGTCTTCGGCAATGAAAAACTGGTCGGTGACCGCAACGGGCGGCGCATCCGACGTGGGGTCAAAGTAGAGCGTAACTTTTGCGCCATCCACGGCCCCGTCGGGATCGGTGATGGAATAGCCGAATGTCGTCTCGCCCCAGAAGCCTGCGTCAGGGGTAAAGATGACGGTCGTGTCGGTCTGTTCAATTGTGCCGCGCACAGGGCCGGTGGCATTTTCAAACGTGACGGCGAAGCCTTCGACGTCAAAGTCATTGGCCAGAAGATCAAGGATCTGGATCGTCAGCGCCGTGTCCTGCGTGCCGCGCAGCATGACGGCCTGCTGTTCATTACGGAAGCTGTCGTTACGCGCCACGGGGTTGTCGTTGACCGCTTCGAACACAAGAACTGCCGTCGCCGTATCGCGCCCGCCCTGACCATCGTCGATGGTATAGGTAAACGATGCCTCGCCGTTGAAGTTGGCGCGCGGTGTGACCAGCACGGTCTGGTTGTCGAGCAACCTTACGGTGGCTCCGTTGATGCCGCGCACGGACGAAAGTGTCAGCGTGCCTAGCGGATCGGTATCATTGGCGATCAGGCGATCAAGGCCGATGATAACAGGGTTATCCTCAAGCAGCGGCGCGCCCACGTCATCCGTTGTAAAGCGGTCATCGCGTGCATCCGTGCCTGTCAGGTCCGGTGTGACCGTGATGGATGCGGTTGCAACGGCGGTCAGGCCCTGCCCGTCAGAAATCTGGTAGTCAAAGGTCGCAACGCCAAAGAAGTCTTCGGTTGGCGTGACAAGAATGTTCCCGTTTTCGTCAATCTCGACCCCAAGGTCCGCAGAGCCGAAGACATCAACGATGCTGAGCGTATCATCATCAACATCACTGTCATTGCCCAGCAATGCAGCCGCCAGAATAGTCAGCGGCACATCTTCCAGCGTGGCAAATCCGCCATCATCCGTGGCGACGGGCGCATCGTTCACAGGCGTGACGCCGATATAGACAATCGCCTCGGCACGGCCGCCTTCGGGGGTGTTGGCCGCGTAGGTGAACTGCGCCGGGCCGTTGAAATTTTCGGCTGCGGTAAAGCTGATCTGGCCGTTCGACGACAGCGACACAGAGCCGCCAATCGCGTCAAAGACCTGACCCACGATCATCCGGTCGCCGTCCACGTCGTTGGACAGCAGACGGTTTACGTCGATCACCAGACTGTCGTCTTCGTCCATGACAAATCCGGTGTCGTCCAGCGCCTCGGCAACGGGACGGACTGTCAGATTGATCTGTGCCGTGCTGAATGCGTTGCGGCCATCAGACACGGTGTAGGTGATGGTCGTCGCACCAAAGAAGTCGTCTGTGGCGGTAAAACGCACGGTGCCGTCGCCCGGCAGGGTCGCCACACCGTTGTCGCCTGCATCAACTGCAATAATCTCAAGCGGGTCGCCGTCCGGTTCAAAGTCGTTGCTCAGGATTTCGGACAGCGACAGGACCAGCTCTTCGCCTGTGACCACGGCATAAAAGCCATCGTCATTGGCCTGTGGCGCGTCGTTTTGCACCAGCGTGAGCAGGGTTTCGCGGGTCCACAGCGTACCATCGTCAAACAGATATTCTTCAATCGCGGAACCATCATCAGTCAGCGCATTGATCACGGTCAGACCATCGCCAAGCGATGAAGCAAAGCGGAATTCGACCGACGTGCTGCCCTGGAACGAGCGGTTCACCGATACTGTGTCAGCGTCCACGCCGGTCAGGTTCACGCGGTCGATATCAGTTGGATCGGCCGTGCCGCCATCGCGGATTTCGACCTGTCCCAGACCGGGTGCCCAGACATAGGTGTCAGAGCCGTCGCGGCCCTCAACCGTGTCGTTGCCACCGGACAGGACAAAGGTGTCGTCGCTGTCAAAGCCTTCGATGTAATCGGCACCATCGGTCTGCACGCCTGCGATTGCAGCAACGCGCATTTCCGATTGTGTCCAGCCGCTGCCGTCAGCAAACTCAAGCGTCAAAGACCCGTTGGAATGGGTCAGCAGCGCATCAATCAGCGTGAGGCGATCACCGTCGCCAAAATCAAGCACCAGATCGTGCAACGTGGGGCCGGAGCGGACGACAGAAATGATGTCATCCTCGTTCAGGTCATCCAGTACAACCAGATTGGTTCCCGAGCCGAACGCATCAATCCGGTCGTTGCCGTCACCACGACCAAAGCGGAACGTGTCATTGCCAGCAAGGCCAAGAAGCAGATCGTCGCCAGTGCCGCCAGACAGGTCATCATCGCCGCTGGTGCCAAAGACCACATCTGAATTGGGCGAAATCTGCGCATTGGTCAGCAACAAGGATATGTCGGACACTGTCAGCGTGGCATCCGCATGATCGACAAACACGATGCTTTCGATCCCGCGTGTCGTGCTGAGCCCGTCAACGATAATGATCTGGTCACCGGAACCGTCTGCAAACGTGATGCGGATATCGGGGCTGTTAGTGCCAAGTCGCGCAAACTGCGTATCGGCGGGGCCGTAGCCCGAAATACGCAGCACATCATCGGAAGATGAAGCGCTGTCGCGCAAGATGTCAGCGCCGTCACCGGCAGCATATTCATAGACGTCATTGCCGCCTGCACCGCTGATCCGGTCATCGCCCAGACCGCCGTTCAGCGTGTTGTCCGTGTCATCGCCGTAGATGAAATCATCCAGCACCGTGGGCACACGTGCAATCAGATCACTCAGTGAAAGCTCTTCACCGCTGTCCGCAAAGCGCACGGTTTCAATCGTGCCGCTGTCCAGCGCGTTGTCGATGCGCACACGGTCGCCATCTTCGCCGATCCGCAGGATCATCGCAGAACCATCACTTGATTGCGCGACAACCAGTTGATCCAGCGTGATACCAGCGCCAAACACCAACACGTCAGCCGCGCCGCCTGCGTCGATGATGCGGTCCTGATCATCGCCCAGATCAAAGCGGTAGGTGTCGTCACCTTCGCCGCCTTCCAACAGATCAACGCCAGCACCGCCGCTGATATCGTCAGCGCCATCGCCCATGATCAGGTGATCATCACCACCCAGACCGTCAATCGTATCGGCACTATCGGTGCCATAGATAACATCGTCGGCTTCTGTCGTGGCTTGTGCCATTGCCGCCAGATCGCTGGCCGTCCAGACGGTGACAGGATCGTCGGCAAAGCGCACTTCGATCGTCGTGCCAAGGGTGGGTGCCAGACCAGTATCCACGCGATCACTGGTGCCGGAAATAGCAAGCTGGATCGTGGCCTTGCCTGCGATCACCATCACGTCGGCAGGCAGGATGCCCGCGCCAAAGACCAAGGTGTTCAGGCCTTGCGCGTCGGCAATGGTGTCTTGCCCGTCACCAAGGTTGAACAGGTAGGTGTCAGCGCCGTCGCCGCCTTGCAGCAGATCGTCGCCCTGCCCGCCGGCAAGCGTGTCGGCATCAGCCGAACCGGTCAGGTCATCGTTGCCAGCCAATCCGTCAAGCGTATTGCCCGTCAGGATTTTCAACGTGTCATCGCCAGCCGAGGCTGTCATCGCCGCGTTCAGAAGCGCGGTTTGATCCCATGTCGTGCCGTCCTGTTCGAATAGAACGGTCTCAATTTCCAGCGTGGGCGGCACAGCCGCGGCACCGACCAGAAGGATGCGTGTGTTTCCGGTCGTTACGCGCAGTTCGATATCGTCGCCGACTGTGAGCACCGCCAGATCGGTCGGCAGGATACCCGCCTCAAAGACCAAAGTGTCCGCGCCACCGATGTCGGTCAGCGTGTCCTGACCGTCATTGGCACCAAAGCGGTAGGTATCATCGTCCTCGCCACCGATCAGAAGATCGTCACCCGCGCCACCGATAAAGGTATCCTGCCCTGCAAACTGGGCTGTACTGTCGCCATTGCCGCGCAGAACATCATCGCCGGACCCACCAGACACGACATCATTGCCAGCGCCGCCCGACAGATCGTCGTGTCCAGCCTCGCCTGCGATAATATCATCGCCAAAGCCGCCTGCGATGGTGTCGCTATCGGCACCACCAGCAAGTTTGTCGTTTCCGGCAAAGCCGAATAGTTCGTCCTCGCCACCGTTGCCGAACAGGACATCGGTAAAGGCGGTGCCCAGCATTTCATTGGCTGTATCGTCGCCATAGATTGCAGTGACGATATCCTCATCCAGTGCGACGCCGCCAAAGTTGGCCGCTGTCAGTTGGGTCAGATCAACGCCTTCCAGCCGGATAATGACCTGCGGCGTGCCCGCGTTGTTGAACGAGATAACCGTGTCAGCCCCGTCCTGCGCCAGCGTCAACAGGCCTGTGGCGAAGGGGTTCGGCGTCTGTGTTTCAAGCCGCAGAATGTCGCCAGCGTCGCCCGCAACAAAATCGGTGATAACGTCCAGAGCCGCATCTGCGGCAAGGCCAGTTGTTGGCACATAACGGTAAATGTCACGGCCTGCGCCACCGGTGTATCTGTCTGTCGCATCATCCAGCAGCAGGTCACCAAAGACATCATCGCCGTCACCGCCGTTGATTGTATCGGCCCCGTCGCCGCCTTCGATATAATCGCCCAGCGCGGATCCGGTGATCGTCTGATCGGTCGCATCCCCAAAGATCACATCACCATCGACACCAAGATCAGGCCGCACGCGGTCCGTGATTTCGGCAAAGGTAAGGCTTGCGCCGGTGTCGGTCAGGGTCAGCAGTTCGACCTTGCCACTGTCACCCGCAAAGGCCCCTGTAACTTCGATCCGGTCTGTTGTTCCGGCAAAGCGGATAGTCAGGTCATTGCCGTCAGGTCCGGTCTGCGAGAACCGGAGCGCGCCCAGTTCGTATCCGGCGATTTCAAGACGGTCCTCGCCTGTGGCATCGCCCTGATCGTCGATCACCAGCACGCCATCGCCCGCAGCAAAGACATAGGTATCGGCATCCATGCCACCGCTTGCGCGGTCTTCGCCCTGCCCGCCGTCCAGCGTGTCTTCGCCCGCGCCGCCCTGCAGGCTGTCGCTGCCAGTGCCGCCAAACAGGCTGTCATTGCCACCAAGGCCCGACAGATCGTCGTTCCCGCCAAGGCCGAACATCGCGTTCCCGGCATCTGTGCCGACATAGGTGTCATTGTCGGGTGTGCCGGACGTGGCAATTGCCACAAGCCCCGCGATATCCAGCTCGTCGCCGCTGTCAAAAATCACACGGTCCACGGTGCCGCCGTCGAGCGCATCTGTCAGCGTCAGGCGATCGTCAGTGCCGATAATCCGGATCACCAGATCATCGCCGTCCATCACAACGGCCAGATCGCTTGCGGTAATACCTGCACCCATTTCAACACGATCAATGCCTTGGCTGTCGATGATCGTGTCTTGCCCATAACCAAGACCAAAGACGTACACATCGTCGCCCGCACCACCCGCAAGCGTATCCGTGCCGGACCCGCCATCAAGCGTATCCGCCTCCGCGCCGCCGGTCAGATCATCGTGGCCAGTGCCGCCCGAAAGCGTATCTGCACCGCCGCCGCCGATGATAATGTCATCACCGCCCGCACCGGAAAGCGCCTCGTCTGCCGTTGTACCGACAATGGTCTGATCCGCCTCCGTGCCCATCTGGGCTTTGGCGACAAGGTCGGCCCATGTCCATGTGGCACCATCGCCAAACTGGACCGTCTCGATGGCGCGTGTCGTATCGGACAACGCACCCAGAAGGATGATCCGGTCTTCGGTGCCGGTGACCCGCATGATCAGGTCGCCATCGGCTGTGCCAGCTACAATAAGATCCTCGGCCAGAATGCCAGTCAGTTCCAGCGTGTCGGTGCCCGCAAGATCGGTGATCAGGGCGCGCCCGTCACCAACTGCAAACTGATAGGTATCGTCACCGTCAGCGTCGGTCAGGGTGTCGTGCCCTGTGCCGCCGGACAGGGTGTCGTTGCCCGCGCCGCCCTCAACCGTATCGTCGCCCGCGCCACCGTCAAGGCTGTCGCCGCCGTCCGCGCCTGTGATCTGATCGTCGCCGTCAGCGCCCGCGATCACATCGTCCAGATCGGTGCCAAGCAGGATTTGATCTGGTCCACTGTTCTCCAGCGCAAAGGTCACAACCTGCGCCATGGTCCAGCTTGTCATGTCGGCAAAGTTGACCGTCAGGTCCATGCCGCCCAACAGCGCGTCAGTCAGGATCACCCTGTCCTCGGACGTGCCGATGCGCAGAACAGCATTATCGCCGTCACGGCCAAACACGATCTGCGATGTCAGGATGCTTGCACCCATCTCAAGCGCGTTGACGCCCGCGGTATCGCTGATAACGACATTGCCGTGGCCCATTTCAAAGACGTAGGTGTCATCACCGGCGCCACCATCAAGATGGTCAAGCCCGCCGCCACCAGAGAGCGTGTCTGCCCCCTCGCCGCCCAGAATGCTGTCGGATCCCGTGCCGCCAAGGATGCTGTCGTCACCGCCAGCACCGTCAATCGTATCGTCGCCAGCCTGACCGTCGATGGTTTCACCAAGGGCTGTCCCGACTATGGTATCGGCTTGCAGCGATGACTTGATCGCCAGCGCGCGCAGTGTTGCCGGGGTCCAGATTGTCGTATTGTCATCAAGGAAGGTGATCGTCTCGATCGCTTGGGCATCGCCCAGACCGCCCATGATGATCACGCGGTCGGTATCCGTCACCTGAAGCATCACATCCACGTCACCCAGACGCGTCACGATGATGTCTTCGGGCAGAATGCCGCCGCCGAATGCTAGTGTGTCGGTCCCGTCCAGATCGGTGATGGTGTCGATCCCGTCACCGGCGTCAAAGCGATACGTGTCGTCGCCTGCGATGTCATGCATCATGTCATCGCCGGTGCCACCGGCCATCGTGTCGTTACCTGCACCACCGTCCAGACTGTCGGCGCCAGCAAGGCCGGACAGGCTATCGTCGCCGCCCAGACCCTCAAGCAGGTCCGCACCAGCCGTGCCGATGATCACATCGTCGGATGTCACGGTATTGATCGTCGTTCCAACGGGCGCAGTTGCCAGATCAATCGCATCTTGCAACGTCCAGACAGTGCCATCGTCAAACGAAATGGCCGAGATCACCTCGCGGTCAGCGCCGCGCACGATGGTCAGCCGATCACCGTTGGCCCCAATCCGCAGGATCAGATCAGATCCGTCAATTTCCACGACCACAGACGCAGGTGTAATCGTCGCATCAAAGACGATGATATCGCTGTCGATATAGTAATCATCCAACCGGTCCTGACCAAACCCGGCAGAGAATTCATAAACGTCGGACCCGCGACCGCCGTAAAGCAGATCGTCGCCCGCTCCGCCGATCAGGGTGTCTGTGTTGGAATTGCCGGACAGCGTATCGTTGCCGCCATTGCCTATCAGAATATGCGCGTCGCCATCGCTGGTGATCTGGTCATCGCCTTCGCCACCGATAGGCAACGGCAGAATGTCACCGAACAGGCTAACGGAGGATGGATCAACCGCCGCATCTTGCAACTGTAGCTGTGTAAAGGTCGTGCCATCGGCAAACCGCACCTCGGTCACGCCATTGCTGTTATCCGGACCGCGCTCTTCAATGTTGAGCAGAATCCGGTCGTCTGATCCGGTAAAGCGCAGCAGCAGCGGGCCACCTTCATAGGCGTTCTCAACAAACATATCCGCTGCGTTCAGCGTCGCATCGAAGGCGATCACAACGTCGCCGCTGCCCAGTTTGGCGCGGATGGTATCCTGACCGAACCCGGCTGCGTATTGATAGGTGACGCCGCCGCCATCGTCCTCAAGCGTGTCATCGCCAAGGCCGCCTGTGACGGTATCGTTGCCTGTGCCGCTAAAGATCCTGTCATCGCCAGCACCGCCGACCACGGTGTCATCGCCACCGCCACTGGACAGCGTATCTCCAAAGGGGCTGCCGGTCAGCGTGTCATCCGCAGCCGTTCCAACAACGGCGTCTGGTGCCGGTGTGGCGATATCGATGATGTCCTGCCAGCTTTTGACAGAGTTATCGAAAGCAAAGCGGAATTCGGTAATCTTGGTCGCGTTGGAGATATAATCAACGATTTCAATACTGTCGCCATCGGCAGTGCCAAGGATCAGCGTACCATCCGGTGTCCACGCTGCCGTGATCCCGTTCGGGTCGACGCCAGCACCAAAGGCGATAATGTCGATATCGCTGTCGTTGGAACTGATCTGAAGTCGGTCGTGGCCAAAGCCCGTGTCAAACAGATAGGTGTCATCGCCCCAGCCGGCGTCAAGACTGTCATGTCCGGTGCCGCCTGTGATGGTTTGATCGCCTGATCCGCCGTAGATTTCGTCCGAGCCAGCGCCGCCATCAATAGTGCCGTCGCCGCTCAGATAGATCGTATCATCGCCAGCGGACCCGACGATGCTGCCGTCGCCATCGCTGTCATAATCCTCAACCCCAAGCGCGCCGTTGGCCTCCGCCTCTGTCACAAGCTGGGCAAAGGTCCAAGTGGTCGTGTCCGAGAACCGCACTTGGGTGATCGACTGCTCTTCGATCCGGATGCGCCCCTCGCCGCCGATCACCGACAGCTGGATAAAATCGAAATAGCCTTCACCGGCATAGATATCGAGTTCGGCAATCACGTCGGCCGGTGCCAGATCGGTCAGGTCAAGAATGACCGTTGCGCCGTCTTCAATGCTTTCATTGTAGGGGATGCGCACAAAATCAAAATCGCCAGCGACTTCGATTGTCGTGTCACCTGCGCCGCCGCGTGCCTCGACGCGCCCACCGCCAACGATCAGATCATCGTCGCCTGGTCCGCCGAACAGATCAACGTGATCGGCCTGACCTGTCAGCGTGTCGTTTCCGCCGCCGCCAAAGACGTCTGCGGCGGTCTGCGTGACAGTCAGCGTATCGTCGACCAGATCACCATCCAGCACCAGTCCATCCGGCAGCGGAAGTGCCAAAGCTACAAGTGCCGCGTAATCAACGGTAGAGCCTGCGCCGAATTCAAATGTCAGATTGTAGGTTGGAGCAAAGGTGCCACCCAACTCCCCTTCAAGCTCTCCGCCGCCTTCACCGCCCTCTTCTCCGCCGATCTCGATCGGGCCTTCTTCGACAAAGGGCACGTTCAGGACGATCTCATCGCTTGTGCCTGTAAAGGTGATCAACAGATCGCCGTTCGACTTTTCGTAGACGATCAGATCAGCCGGATCGATTGTCGCGTCAAAGATAAGCGTTGTCGGCTGGTCGGTGTCGGTCAGATATTCGTTGATGACGTCGGACCCGAAACCGGCCGCGAAGCGATAGGTATCGCTTCCTTCGCCGCCAGACATGTAGTCGTTGCCGGACCCGCCAATCAGAAGATCATCGCCGTCTCCGGCAAACAGATCGTCGTTGCCGCGCCCACCATCAAGCGTGTCAGTGCCGAGCCGCGAGGACATATAGTCGTCGCCGTCCGTGCCGACCATATTGTCATCCACGGGGCCGTCGATAGGCGAAATATCAAGTCCGTCAGGGTTTGCAGGACCAGCCATCGTGCGCAGATCGGCGGCCGTCCAGACCGTTGGATCATCGTCGAACCGGACGGCATCAATCCCGCCTGTTGCCGGATCAACCAGATTACCGCCGATGATCGTCAGACGGTCCCCGCCTGTGGTTTTCAGGATCAGGTCGTCGCCGTCCACCTCAACGCTGATATCAGCGGGCAGGAAGCCTGCGCCAAAGACGACTTCATCTACATTGATACCAACGCCATTTGTGCCCTGATCATCAATAATGTCCTGACCAAAGTCTGCTTCAAAGCGGTAAATGTCATCGCCGCCATTGCCTTGCAGCATGTCGTTGCCGCCGCCACCGACAAGCGTTTCGCCAGCAGCACCACCAAACAGATTATCGTTACCTGCGGCACCGTTCATCTGGCTGGCTGTCAGCGACAGGCCCTCGATAACATCGTCACCCGAACCGCCTTGTAAGACGTTCGTCGCCGGATCGCCCTGCTGCACAAAGCCCAATGCACCCGGCCACGGCTGGGCCATCGTTTCCAGATCATTACTGGACCAGTCAGGATCGGTGTCGCCTTCGAACGTCACGATTTCAACTTCTTTAGGCTGACCAGTCAACGCACCCGCGATGCGCAGCATGTCAGACGTGCCAACCACAAGGATCAGGTCATCACCATCGACAAAGACACTGACATCAGCGCGCGCAATCGTGGCATCGAATACGATCGTGTCTGTGCCAGCCTGCCACCAGAAGCCGCTGGATTCGTCGATAGTGTCGCGCCCAAACCCGGCAGAGAAACGGTAGGTGTCGTTGTCATTGCCACCCGACAACAAATCGTTTCCAAGACCGCCATCAAGCGTGTCTGCGGACGTGCCACCGATCAGGTGATCCTGACCCGCACCGCCAAACAGCGCGTCAGAACTGCTGCCACCGTCGAGCGTATCAAAGCCGTCGCCGCCATCAAGCGTGTCAGTGCCGCTGCCGCCCTCAAGCACGTCATCACCGGTCCCGCCGCTGATATCGTCGTTGTCGTTGCCGCCAAAGATCGTGTCGTTGCCAGCGCCACCGGCCAGACTGTCATCACCAGCAAGGCCACTGACACTATCGTCGCCGCCCAGCGCGTCCAACGTATCCGCGCCGGATGTCAGCGTGATATCGTCGTTGTCCTCGGTAACGCGACTGGCCAGTGCCACCAACTCGTCGCGGGTCATCGGGGCTGTGCCGTCAGGATCGTCGTCAAAGCTGAAAAGCTCGATCCGGTTATTGCTGTTACGGATGCCGTCGTCGATCAGCAGACGGTCTTCGGATGTGCCAAAGCGCAACTCGATATCGTTGCCGATAATGCGAACCTGCAAGTCGTCACGCGACAGACCCAAGCCAAAGCTGACAAGGTCGTCGTTCGACAGAATGCCGTTGTCAAAAATGATGTCCTGCCCGAAGCCAACCTCGAACCGGTAGGTGTCGCTCGTGCGCCCACCAGACAGGAAGTCGTTGCCTTCACCGCCGATAAGCGTATCGGCGCCGCTATTGCCCAAGATGGAATCGTTGCCGCCACCGCCGGAAATCTGCTCACCATCGTAGGAACCTGACAGTGTCTGATCGTCAGAGGACGCCATCAGCGCGATATCCACCAGTTCGGCGTGAGTCAGTTCGTTGCTGTTGGCGAAGCGCACCGTTTCAATCCGTGCGCCGGCAGAGTTGAGCGTGTCACGAATGACGATCTCGTCATCAAATCCGTCAAACGACAGGATCAGATCACTCCCGCGGGCTTCGACACGGAAAATATCTTCGGTCAGGCCAGCGCCAAAGGAGATCACATCGTTGGGCGAGAAACTGGCGTTCAGGCCGTTGTCAGCCACCAGATCACGGCCAAATCCGGCCTCGAAGTGGTAGATGTCGCTGTCATAGCGCCCCTCAAGGTAGTCGTTGCCAGAGCCGCCTTCGATCGTGTCCGTGCCGTAACCTGCAAGGACCGTATCGTCACCGGCACCGCCAAACAGTTCTTCACTGTCGTACGATCCAAACAGCGTCTGGTCCGCGTCGGTCGGTGCATTCGCCAGGGCCACAAGCTGCGCGTGGGTCAGCGATGCGCCATCGTCGAACGCCACAGTCTCGATCCGGCCCGCTTCGGCGGACAGGGTGTTGACGATGCGGATGCGGTCATCTGCACCCGCAAAGGACAGGATGATATCGTTGCCGTCAGCGGTGACTTGCAGATCGGTGATCGCAAGGCCCGGACCGAATGAAATGGTATCGTTCGGCGAGAAGCTGGTCCGCAGGCCGTCGTCATAGACCTCGTCATCGCCAAAGCCTGCCTCGAAGTAATACAGATCGCTGTCAAAGCCGCCGTAAAGCTTGTCGTTGCCTGTGCCGCCTTCAAGCGTGTCATCGTTGTTGCGGCCATAGATGGTGTCATTCCCACCGCCGCCTGACAGATCATCAACGGTTTCATTGCCCTGGATCAGCTGGTCGGCATCTGTTGGCGCATTGATCCGCGCAACAATTTCTGCGTGGGTCAGTTCGGTGCCATCGTCAAAGCGGAACAGATCAATCCGGTCGCGCGCATCCGACGCGCGGTCATTGATGTAAAGCTGATCGCCCGTGGACTGGAAGGTCAGGACCAGATCATCACCGCTAAATGCGACCTTCATGTCGCTTTCGTTCAGGCCAGCGCCAAAGACGATCACGTCATTGATATCAGCAGAGTTTCCGGCGTCGGTGATTGTGTCCTGTCCGAAGCCCAGTTCAAACACGTAGGTGTCATTCCCGCGCCCGCCATAAAGGCTGTCGTTGCCCTGTGCGCCGATCAGCGTGTCGTCGCCGTTTACACCGCTTAGCGTGTCATCGCCCCAACCGCCGGTCAGGGTTTCATCTGTCGCGTCGCCGGTAAGTGTCTGGCCCAAAGTGGTATCGAACGGCGCACCGTTGAAGTTTCCACCGCTCAGATCGCCAAGTGCCACGTCTTCCAACCGGAACAAGGGGCGTGCGTCATCAAGTTCTGCTGTACCGTCGTCAACGAAATAAACGTAGACGTCAGCGCCTTCCTGACGTGCGACCACCTCGCCTGTCAGACCGACTGCAAGCTGGATATCCAGCACATCGCCAAGATCGCCAACCTCAAAGCCGGCAATCGTGATCAGCCCGTCACCTTCATCAACTTCGGGCACAAATGCCGTGAACGTATCGACCTGACCATCAACCGCGACCAAGCGGCGCGCGGTTGATCCGCCACCGGTGCTACCGCCACCGCCGCCGGACCCGTCAACCGTAGGCACAAACCCGTCAAAGACAGGATCGGTGAACGGGTCAAAGTCCGCCGTGCTTGGCGACAACAGCTGCTGTGCGACTGTTTCGGTGACCAGCATCGCTTCCATTGCGGCTGCCGAAAACGGCACGCTAAGTTCAAATGCAAATGTCTCAATCGGCGGATTGCTGAAGCCGAACTGGTCCTTGATCACAAGGCGATCTGTCGAGCCTACAAAGCGGATCACAAGATCATTGCCCTGACGGACCGCAATCATATCGCTTAGGTCGAAACCAATGAACGAGATAGTGTCGTTTGCGCCGCCAGAGTTGCGCTCCACAATCTCGTCACGGCCAAAGCCGGGGCGGAAAATATAGGTGCTGTCGCCACCACCACCGATCATGATGTCGTTGCCGACACCGGATTCAAACGACACGTTCAGGCGCGATGCCTGACCCACTGTCAGGGTTTCGTCACCGCCGCGATCCTGTAGCGCGAAATCCACAATCGCTGACAGGTCCCAAGTCGTTCCCGACGCGAACGCGATCTCTTCGATCCGGCTGGGTGTGCCGGTGTCGGGGAACATATTCTTGATGGTGACGCGATCAGATGTGCCGTTGATAACCAGCACAAGATCAGCCGGATCGCCTGCAACAACCCGCACGTCTTCGGGCAGGATCCCCGCGCCGAACCGCAGCGTGTCGCTGGCAGAATTATCCAGACGTTCGATGTCGAGGATCACATCCTGACCGTCGCCAAGATTGAATACGTAGGTGTCCGAGCCGGAGTTGCCTTGCAGCAGGTCATTGCCGCGACCGCCGGTGATGACATCATTGCCACGCCCCGTTTCGATCCAGTCGTTGCCGTCACGCCCGAACACATTGCCGCCCGGATGGGTGCCATTTAGCAATGGCGGGATGGACGGAAGAATGATGTGATCGTCGCCATCCGTGGCCGGAATAGCAGCAGCCAGCGCAAAGATGTCTGTGGTGCGACCGTCAAAAAATTCCAGCGTGCCCACGATGGCGTCCGGATCATTTACCGGATCAATCAACGTCAGGCGATCATCGGTGCCCGCGATAAGCAGAATGATATTACCGTCTGCATCACGTTTGGCCGATACATCCTCAAGCGCGATGCCCTCGCCAAAGGCGATGACGCCAAAGCCGGACGCGCTGTTGTAAGTGGTGATGCGGTCCTGACCGTCACCCAGATTGAAGGTGTAAGTGTCGGCACCGCGCCCGTCGATAATCAGGTCGTTGCCGAGACCCGCGACATAGCCTTCGGCGCCGCTTGTGCCGATCAGAAGGTCGTCGGTGTCCGTGCCGATCGCGTTGATGGTATTCAGCAGATCTTCTTTGAGGATCACAGTGCCGTCGCTAAAGCGGATTTCCTCAATCGCGGCATTGCGGATCAAAAGGGAATCGTCGCTGGCGACAAAGCTGATCAGTACGTCTTCGCGGTCTGCTGACAAACGCTCGACCAGCATTTCGGACGGGCGGTAGCCTATGACGTCAACGACATCAAAACCCTGCACGTCTTCAATGACATCTTGGCCCGTGCCAAAGCGGAACACGTAAGTATCATCGCCACGATCACCGGTCAGAATATCGTTGCCCGCGGCCCCGTCGATCACATCACCACGTTCCGACCCACGGATGTAATCATCACCTGTTGTGGCTTGCGTATCTACAAAGGCCTGCACCAGTTCGGCAGCCCCCCAGATCGAGAAATCCGAGAATTCGATCTGCGGCACAGCGCCGTTGCCAAGGCCATCAGCGATCACGATTTGCTGGCCGCCGTTAAAGTTCAGGACCAGATCATCTGTTGTCCCATCGCCGCGCACCACGCTAACGGAATTGGGGTGCTGCTCTGGCAGGCGAATTTTGGCACTAACTGTGCCAGGGAGCATCTCAACACGATCACTGCCAAACGCACCGTCAAAGACGACAACAGCACCTTCGCTGAGCAAGATCAGGTCGTTACCGCCTTCGGCATTCAGTTCCAGACCGGCGGGGAAATCGCTGGTGTCCAGAATGTTCTGACCCGCAAACGAAGTGTTCTCGTAAATCTCGATGCGCACTTCTTCGATCGAGATCGATGTTTCTTCGTCCGTGCCTGCTTTGAAGACAAAGGTCTCCACCGGCGCGTCGCGATAGCCACCGATCACCACGATCTTTTCGTCCGATCCGGCAAGGGTCAGGACCAGATTGCCGTCGACGTTCGCAAATGACACGTCGTTGCGCGTGACTTCTGCGCCAAAGACGATCCGGTCAAAGCCCGAGGTGTCGGCGATTGCAGTGGACTGATCGCCGTAGGTCACGCGGTATTCGTCGTCACCGCCGCCGCCTTCAAGGCGGTCGGCACCGGCCCCGCCGCTGATGGTATCATCGCGGGTATCAAGACCCTGCAACAACTCAGACGCCGCTGTTCCGGTCAGCATCGTGTCGATGATTTCTTCCAGCGTCAGAACGCTGCCATCACCGAAACGGAATTCTTCAACGCGGGTATCGGCCAACCCGCCGACAATCGTCAGCACATCGGTGCCGTTCCCCAGATCAATGATCAGGTCATCGCCGTCACGGCTGATTTTCAGCGCGTCGCGGGTGACAGACACTCCGAACTGGACGTGGTCGATGATCCCGGCCTCATCGGGGCGTTCGATGATGCGATCAAAGTCGTAGTCCGCACCAAAGGCATAGGTATCTGCCGCAGCACCACCGATAAGATCGTCATCGCCCTGACGCCCGTCAAGCACGTTACTTTGGGTCGGGTTGCCTTCGATGATGTTATCGCCACGGTTGCCGCCCGTGATCTGAAGCCGCTCTTCCACGTCGGCAATTGACAGTGTGTCACCGGACACAAATTCAAACCGCTCGACACCTGTGTCGATGTTCAGGAACTGGTCGCGGATACGCAGCGTGTCTGTTCGCTCTTCGACAGAAATCAGAAGGTCGTTGCCGTCCTTGGTGAACACCACATTGTCGATGGTGATATCATCGCCAAAGGACACGATATCATCGACCGGCACCACAATGCCTTCGCGGTCATTCCACGCAGCACGTTCGCGGATATCCACGATAACGTCCTGCCCGTAACCCACATCAAACAGATAGGTATCGCCACCGTCTGCGCCCACAAGCGTGTCGTCGCCGCCCTGACTGTCGATCGTTTCTGCAAAGTTCGAACCGGTGATCGTTTCGCTGGCATTGGTGCCGACCAGATCGATGTCTTCAGGGTTGAAGTCTTCGTAGTTCAGGTCGCCGTCATCAAACTGGAAGATTTCAATCGCATGCTGCTGCTGGCCAGCCCGAACGTATTGGTTCTCCAGGATAATCCGGTCTTCTGTGCCGTCGATAGAGATAATCAGGTCCAGCGCAGTGCGCGAGAATGTGACATCTAAGAAAGAAAGATCGGTAAATTCGATCTTATCCGCCGTACCCGGACCGGACAGGTATTCGTTGGTGGTATCAAAGACCGTGTCTTCACCGTAACCAACCGCAAAGACGTAGGTATCGGACGCACCGAAGCCCTCAAGGCGGTCATTGCCCAAGCCGCCATCAAGACGATCCTGAATGAATTCAAAGCCATAGATCGTGTCGTCGCCATCTGTCTTGGCGATATCGACATAGTGCTGGAGCAATTCGAAGTAGTCCCACGTGGTCCCGTCGCCAAACTGGATTTCTTCGATCAGATTGGTGAAGCCGACAAAGAAGATGAACTTGAGATACTCGCTCAGGATCAGCTGATC
The DNA here is from genome assembly GCF_037543925.1 of Yoonia sp. 208BN28-4. Lineage (NCBI taxonomy): Bacteria > Pseudomonadati > Pseudomonadota > Alphaproteobacteria > Rhodobacterales > Paracoccaceae > Yoonia > Yoonia sp. 208BN28-4. Next base: position 866,115 of record NZ_JBBIFY010000001.1, on the reverse strand, counting down.
TTCGGTGCCACTGATTTGCAGGCGCAGTGTGTCACTTGATCCATCGCGCAGGAAATCAAGATCGGTCCAGCGGATATCGTCAATAAACCGGATTTCATCGTCCTTGGGGCCAAACGGGCCGCCAAAATCATCGTCATAGACCACGTCTTGGCCATAGCCCTGACCAAACACATAGCGGTCAAATCCGCCGCCACCCGTCAGGTAGTCGTCACCGGCACCGCCATCCATCGTATTGGCGTTCAGGTAGCCATAGATCACGTCATCGCCATCGGTGCGCGCGTTCTCGATCACCTGCTCGATGATGTCGTCTTGCTCAATCTGGCCACCAAATTCGAAGGTGATGACCTCAATCTGGTTGGGTGCAACGTAGTCAAGACCGGTCTGGCTGCCGATCGCCTCGCCAAAGAAGCCAAGGTTGAGTTGCAGACCGCCAAACTGGCCGCGCAACGTCACCGACTGATCGGTCATCTGGCCGTCTTCAAGGATGTGGATCACGATATCTTCGGAGTCACCGGCGCGGGTGATATAAAGATCGTCGCGGGTGATGTCGCCGCGGAAGTGAAGGAAATCCAGACCCGCCTCAAGCGGACCAAACGAGAAGGCACCGATATCGTCAATGACATCGTGGCCATCGCCACGGCGGATGTAGTAGATATCGCCGCCTTTACCGCCAGACAGATAATCGTTGTTCAGACCACCGACGAGCACATCGCCGGACCCCGAGCCGTAATAGGCATCTGCTTCGTCTTCGTCAGCGCGTTCAAAATCGACCACGTTATAGGCCATGCGGAAGCGGTCGAAGATAATGCCGTCTGCAAAGACAATCTCGGTCACGCCGCTGTCGATCCGCGAGCCGTTCTGCAGAATTTCGTTCTCTTCACCAAGGAACTGATCAAGGATTCGCACGGTCGCCGTGCCGCCCTGTTCGTCATCCCACGAAAGCACAAGATCCTGTCCGTCACGCTCAAAATCAACATCGTCAGCGGTCAGGTGCAAGAAACGCAACTGGTCGTGATCGCCAAGATCGTATTCGACAATCACATCGTCGCCGGTCTGGCGACCAACATAGTAGACGTCGATCTGCACATCGTCGGTATAGGCGCCCGCGTTCTTTGGGTAGCTGCCGTAAACGGTGGTGCTGCCTTCGGACAGGTAGAAGAAATTCACACCTTCTTTCGTGATCATCACCGTGTCGTCGACATCGTGCGTGATCAGGCGGCGTTCATCGACACCAAACGCATTGGCAAGCGCCAGAAGATCAAGATCAACAGGCACATTTTCATACGCTGCCAGTGCCATTTGCATAACATAGGACGGATCTAGATCAGCCTTTGAGTCGACAACCGTTCTGCCCTCGGACGTCTGGTAGTCGGGGTAAACAACGCTCAGGATACCGGCCCACTCTCCCAGATAGTCAAACACAGCATCATCGGTGTTGCTGGCGGGCGCGGCCTCAAAGATTGCCTCGAACATCGGAACAAGTTCGCGGCCGGTAGTTGGCACATAGGCGTCCGCCTCGATGTCGAATGCGACGCCGCTCGCAAAGTCCGACAGCCCCGATTGCAGGGCCAGTTCGACCGATGTGCGCTGGCTCATTAGCAGGTACTGCGACATCAACTGACCGTTCAATTCGATCATCGGTTTGATGACGGATTCGTAGCGTTCGGTGGACAGGGTATAATCGCCACCCTCAACGACGCTGTAGTCGATCAGGCCGGTATCGTTGTCCAAAGTCGCGGTCAGCATATCTGGACGGAATTCGACCCCACCAAGGCTTGTCGCGTATTGCATCTGGCCCGGTGTCAGCACCACAACGCGGTAGGCACTATCGTCTGTGGCGCCGACTTCGGCCAATGTATCAAGGTCGATTTCGTAGTTGCGCAGATTGAATTCGCGGCTGTCACCTGTCTTGAATTGCAATTCTAGCGCACGGTCCAGATTGCGGGCCCACACAAGGAACACGCCGTCCTGATCCGTCACTTCAACGGTGTAATCAACGGTAATGCCGTCCGTGACGCGGATACCGACGCGTTCGGTCTCAAGTCCGGCAATCGGATTCCAGCTGATCTCTTCGACACGCCATTCCTGACCTGCATCGCGTGACAGGGCCAGAATATCGGCAACCGTTGGCGCTGCGATAATCGCGCCGTCGTCGTCAGTGATTACGCGTCCAGAGGCCAGACGCCAGCTTCCGTCTTCGTTCTGGATACCCCAGTCGTCGATGACGGCACGGCCTTCGACAAGGCGGACAAGATATGGCGCCGCATCGCGGTCAATCGGATCAAAGCCACGCGTTGCGGGGGACCATGACTGTTCCATCTGCCAGTGGAAGCCGTCAGCTGCCGTTTGCAGCATAATGTCCTCAAGCGTGGGTCGCGCGATAACAGCACCGCCAGAGTCCAGAATGGGCGTGCCGCTGTTCAGCGTCCAATAACCGCCGGTTTCATCTTCTTGATAGACCCCGTAATCGGCAAGGCTGATCGTCCCGTCCAGTGCCGTTTCCAGCAGGACAGGCATTAGTTCTTGCGATGTTTCCTGTGTTTGGCCCCAGTAGGACAGCACCGGACCGACTTCTTCCATGAGAACGCGCAGTTGCGGAACGGTCATGTTGGCCGCAGCATTCGCCACGATGTCCGCCAAGGCCACATCGTTGGCCATCGCAATGGCAAGGTTGGTGATATGGCCGTAGCCATGGGCGTTTACGTCAACGGGTAGACCCCAATCAGGCAGACCGCTTTCGCCCAGATACCGCGAATAGGTCGGCAGCGTTTCGAAGATGGTCTCGAACATGTCGACAACGCGGCCATCGGCAAATTCGACTAAGCCGGTAGACAACAACTCGTTGCCTTGCGGCTGGGTGAAATTGAATTCGACTGTATCCAGATCGAAAGAAATGATCCCGATCTCGTCGAGTGTCTCAAGTTCGCCATCATCGGTGATGCCATCTTCGCTCAGATCACGCCAAATCATGAGGTCAGACCAGATCGCGTCTGCTGCAGTGATCTTGCCGTCGGCGTTGCCACCGTTTTCGATCAGATCGTAGATCGCCAAATCAAGGTATCCACGACCGGTGTTCCCACCAAACATTTCGCTGACATCGTCGATGCGGCCGTTATCGTTCAGGTCGCGAACAAGGAAGCCATCGTCGCCACCAAGCCAACCCGTGCTTTCCGCAAATTTGTCCAGCCCCATGTCGAAGAAGGCGTTGGATTGATAGACAGCAATCGTTTCAAGCCCGTCACCGTCAAGGTCGATCACGAGAGGATCGTCGCCTTCAGCCCAGCCAAGCTGCTTTTGCATACGCAAAGCGGAACTCGCGAACCAGGCAGCGGTATCTGCCTTTTCAAGATAGCTATACACCTGAAGCAGGGCACCCGCACCGGCAGGCAGCGCCTTGATAGCGGATTCGACGACACCAAGTGTCCCCATGAGCACGGCAAACACCGAAGGCCCGTTGAAGACCATGCCAAGGTCTGCGGTATTGTTGAAGGCTGCCGCCTCGAGCGCATCAAAACCACCAAACGTTCCGGCAAAGATGTTCTGACCATAAAAGCCAGCGCCAGAGTCGTAATAAGGAATATACTGTGCGCCAGACGGCAGGTCTTCTGGAACAGCGATACCAATTGCACTGGACAGGATGTTCCAGAACAACTGGCCCGTGTCCACGACCGCCATGCCTTCACCTGGTTCAAAGACGTAGGCAATGGATGGGACAAAGGTATCGTAGTAGATGCTTTTGCCGATTGACTCAGACGCGCGCAAGGCTGCGGCTTGCGTTGCCGCGCCGATGAAGCCACCGATCGCGTCGATGATTGGATAGGCTTCACCTCCGACGGCCCACATTAATGCACCTGGTGTGACGTCACCCCCTGTCAGCGGCACACCGTAGTAGATCAGCACATCGTCCTTTTCAGGATCCATGATCGTCGTGTCAGTCGCAAAATAAAAGAGATCTGCGTTCTGGGGATCCCCTGCCGGCTTCGCCGGACCACCATCCTGACCACCGCTTGGTATATAACCGACAACGTCATCCCCGAACAGAACCCCACCTTTGGAGAAGTTGATGATCGTATCGCGCCCTTCACCACCCGCTGTCGTGACGCCTTCACCAGCGATCACAGCGATCACGTCAGCTCCGGCGCCACCGTCAAGCGTGAGGTTCCAGCCTTCGGGCATCAGTTCAACAAAGATTATGTCGTCGCCACCTTCGGCATCGACATAGCCCACGCCTGACATCCGGCTAAGGCCTTCGCCATTGTTTTCGACGCCGATTACGAAACGATCTTCCTCTGATGTCAGCGATACGGAATCGATGTCTTCGATGATCAGTTTTTCGTAAAAGTCTGCACTGCCCACTTCGCTGCGTGCAGCATCACGCAGGCGGTCAATCGCAACTTTGTTTGTAAAGACGTCGTTCCCCAGATCAATGCTGCCGCGCGTCGCTTGGGTGAAGCGGCCATCGCTGAATACGACGCCGCCGCTATCGTCAGTGAAGTCGAGAGTATCGCCGCGCGAGTTTGATCCACCGCCGTTGAAGGCGATTGTCATCTCATTGTCGATATCGCCGTTTAGCGTCAAAAAGATCGTGTCGCGGGTATCGCTGAGATCAATTTTCTCGATACCTGTCAGTGTGTCGCTACGGCCAATATCCAGATCGTCGAACGACAGATCGACGCCAAATTCAACGTTGGTGCCGACAGCAAAATTGTTGCCAAGTTCGCCGAATTCAACGGTGTCGTAGCCTGCGCCGCCGTCCACGGTGTTGCTTTCGGACCCAAGAACAAAAGTGTCGTTGCCCGCGTCTCCGACCAGTACGTTGGCTCCGCCACCGCCGCCGATCACGTCGTCGCCCTCGCCGCCGATAATCACGTCATCGCCATCGCCGCCGTCCAGCGTGTCAGCGCCATCACCACCGTCAATCGTGTCGTTGCCGCCATCACCGGCCACCACGTCGGACCCTGATCCGGCGAATAGGGTATCGGTGCCGATGCCGCCGGACAGCACGTCGTCGTTGTCGCCGCCAAAAATCTCATCATCGCCAGACCCGCCGGTCACGATGTCCTCGCCGCCGTCACCAGCCAGTGTGTCATTGCCAGTGCCGCCGGACACAGTGTCAGCGCCAGTGCCGCCGCTTAGCGCATCATTGCCTGCGCCGCCCTGCACGGTGTCGCTGCCGCCGCCTGCGGCGATCATGTCATTGCCTGAGCCGCCGAAAATCCGGTCGCCACCGGCACCGCCTTCGATGGCGTCATCACCGTCGTCGCCCGATAGGTAAGATCCAACATCAGAGCCGATCAGCGCGTCGTTGCCAACGCCGCCAAACAGGCTGTCCGCATCCCCGCCGCCGACAATCGTATCGTTGCCGATGTCACCGTAAAGCTGGTCGATGCCACGGCCACCGTCGATCTGGTCATCACCGTCATCGCCGCGGATCGTATCCGCGCCTTCGCCACCAGAGGCGAAATCATCGCCGCCACCGCCGAACAAAAAGTCGGTGCTGTCGCCGCCCTTGAGAATGTCGTCGTCTTCGCCGCCGTAAAGGAAATCGGTCTGGTCGCCACCATCAAGATAGTCGTCACCGCCGCCACCGATAAGCGTGTCAAAACCCATCATGCCTTCAAGCGTGTCGTTGTCGGCGCCGCCGTCAAGCACGTCATCGTCCGCGCCACCAAGCAGGCGATCCTCGCCGGTGCCGCCCACCAGCGTGTCGTCATCATCGCCGCCAAACAGCATGTCGTTGCCGGTGCCGCCATCCAGCTCATCAGAGCCAGAATCTCCCCTGATGTCGTCATTGCCGGTGCCGCCAATGAGAACATCAGCGCCGCTGCCGCCTGCTATGACATCATCGCCTTCTTCGCCAAGAACCGTATCAAAACCGATGCCACCATCTATCTGATCGTTTCCGGCACCGCCTGTGATCTGGTCGTTGCCGCTGGCACCAACAATTACATCATCGCCGTCTCCACCTTCGATAATGTCGCTGCCACTGCCACCATCAATTGTGTCGCCACCACCACCACCAGAGATCGTGTCGGCGTTAGCACCGCCGAACAGGAAATCGCCGCCTTCTCCGCCGATCAGAACATCGTCGCCATCATCACCGTGCATCGCGTCGTTTCCGGCGCCACCGTCAAGGATATCGTCGTCACCGCCGCCGAAGATTGTGTCATCGCCTTCGCCGCCAAGCAGCGTGTCTTCGCCTGTGCGCCCGTCAATATAATCGTTGCCAGCGTCACCCAAAATGGTGTCGACTTCGATGCCACCTTGAATATAGTCGTCGTCGTCACCGCCATAGATCGTGTTTGTGCCGTTGCTGATGTAGATGGCGTCTTGGCCCTCATCGCCATAAACCAGCTCGTCGCCCGAGCTGTCGGTGATCAGATCATTGCCAGTGCCGCCATAGATGAAATCATCATCTGCGCCGCCGTCGATGGTGTCATTGCCTGCGTCGCCGAACAGCGCATCATCGCCTTCACCGCCAGACAGCGCATCATCACCTTCGCCGCCCACAAAGAAATCGTTGCCCGCGTCACCTGACATGGCATCGTTGCCCGCGCCGCCGTCCAGTTCGTCTTCGCCTTCACCGCCGGACAGTTCATCATCGCCATCGTCGCCAAAGAGCGTGTCGTTGCCGTCGTCGCCCATGAGGGTGTCGCTGTCATCGCCGCCGTAAAGCGTGTCGTCACCGATATCTCCCGACATAAAGTCGTCGCCTGCGCCGCCAAACAGCGTGTCATTGCCGCTTTCGCCGAACAGGTCATCGTCGCCCGCATCACCACGCAGGGTATCATTGTGTGCCCCGCCAAATAGCGTGTCGATGCCTTCGCCGCCCTCTAGCGTGTCATTGCCGGACTGACCCAGTAGCGTGTCTTCGCCATCGCCGCCAAAGATGCAGTCGTCATCCCCACCGCCTGCAAGAAAATCATCGCCACCGCCGCCAAAGATGCAATCATCACCGTCGTCTGTGGTGACGGTATCCTCGCCATCGTTCACGACAACCGTATCGTTACCATCACCCGTGGACACGGAATCGTTGCCTGCACCTGTGCCGACGCTGTCGTTACCGGGACCTGTGACGATGACCGCCGGAGTTGCAGGATCGTATTGCGTGACGTCGATTACTTCGCCGCCACCGGGCAGCACGACACGTTCAATCTGCGAGTAGGTGATAACGCCAGTGGTCGTCGTGACGATACCGCTTTCGGCACCGGTCCGCACAAAGCTGATGATGATACCAACGGCAGTCAGATCAAGGACGTCATAGTCGCCGTTGCCTTCGTCTTCGCCACCGATCACGGTTGTATCGCCGTGGCCCGCCTCGATGATGATCCGGTCGTCGCCGGTGCTGCCGTCTAGCGTGTCACCACCACCCCCGCCGGTAATGATATCGCTGCCCGTTGATCCGGTGATCGTATCAGGATCATCGGTGCCGAAAAACTCGGTCGGGTTTTGTGAATTATCTTCATCCATGACATCATTCCTAAATACGCAGCAGCAGCGCACACGCAAATCACGCGTACACCAAGGAACGGTCTGGTAAGTTCAAGTTGGTCAGTCTGAGGGTCAAGTCGCCATAATCTGGCTTGCTGACGGTGCCCTTAAAAAATCGGCCGCGCCAAAATTATCTAAAATATAAAACGATCCAAATACGACTTCGCGTTTCGCTCTCAAACTCCTTAAAAATACTATCAACGTCCCCTTAGGCAGAAAAATTAACGACACCGGCTGTTAACGCAAGGGAAAAGAATCTGTGCCTGTGCGGCTGCGGGCATGTCGCTTCGCGCCCTTGGATCAGCGTCAAATCCGGCGCGGATTGCTAAGCATTTAGGAAAAAACAGTTTTTAGCGGTGTTTGCGGCTCTCCAAGTGGTTTTTGTCGCGGAAAACCCAAGTTTTCAAGGATATGGCCGATCGCCGAAGTAGGGAATACCCGACCATCATTTGACGCGTTTAGATTGTGTATTTGGCCCTCAGCTCACGTTGCGAGCTGTCGCAAAGCCGCGTATCAGGCCATCGAAATCCAGATGCAAAACGCCGATCCGTTGCCTTGAACAGACGCCACTTCAAAGCGCCAACCGTTGTCTGCACACAGCTTTTGCACGATGTTCAACCCCAGCCCATGACCATCGTAAGTGCCGTGGCGGGCGTAGTTTTTCTGCACAGCCGCAAGGGTCTTTTCGTCCATCCCCGGTCCGGTATCAAAAACCCAAATACCGACCTTTTTACCTTGCCGCCGACAGCCGATCAGCACGCCGCCTTCGGCAGTATTTTTGATCGCATTTGACACAAGGTTCGACACAGCCCGCATCAGCGCAAATGCGTTTCCGCGCGCGCGCACCGAGGTCTGAACCACCCGCAGCGACAGGTCCTTTGCAGCGGCCTCATCGGCAAACATGGCGCGAAGCTTTTCCAGTATCAGCCCAAGATCAAACTCTTCATCTGCCATCGGGTCCACTTCGGCCTGCACCTGCGCGTCCGCGCGTGTTTCAGCCATTTGCGACCGGACAATTCCATCAAGGTAATCAATCGCATCACCAATTTCGGCAGAGCGTTCCGACCCGGCCTGCGGGGCCGTCATCGCCATGCGCAGTGATGACAGCGGTTGCTGGATATCGTGGGCCGCAGCGGCCATGCGTGTCGCCATATCCAGCTTTTCGCGCGTGAGCGTCAGTTGCGACTGAAGCGCCGCTTCGCGCTGTACGCGTATCTCGCGCACTTGGCCGAACATCGCAAAGGCCAGTGTGATTGCCTCGAACAACAGGCCTACCATCAGGATCAGAGTGATGTCCGACCAGCTTAGATAGGCGGAAAAGAACGCGGCAAAAGCAAACAGCAAAAGCGTCGCCGTGATCGCGAGGCATCCGACCAGAAACGGCCACGCGCCTGTCAACCCTTTCACCACAGCGAGAGCGCCGTTCGCACCGATCAGGCAGATGCACAACGCGGCCAGAACTGTGATCGCAAAGGGTGAAATCCACCCCTGTAGGAAGGCAAAGTTCACCACCAAAAGGCCCAGTGCCGCGGCCAAGAGAACCTGCCTGAACGCTTGAGAAATTCTCGGCTCTTGCGCGAAAAAGGCCCGCTGGAACAGCAAACCTAGCGACAGTGACCCTATCGCCCACCATGATCCCATGACCTGATAGAACCCAGCAAGCAGCGCATCACTTTGCGGCAGAAAAAGTGCATTTGTCGTCAGGATATGCATCGTCACGCAGCCCACGTAGCCCGCGTAATATAGCGCGATGTTCCGGCGCAGCGTGCGGATCAGCAGCACGGTCAGCAACGTGATTCCGATCAGACACCCTAGCAAGAGCGCGATCTGCATGTCCTGCCGTGTCCGGCTTTGCGTGTATCCGGCTGGCATCTCGATCGACAGCGGCGCGGATGAGGCAGCGTTGGCAAAGCTGACGTAGAGTGTGCCCGCCGTGTCGGGTGGCATGTCGAAGGGCACGTTCACATGGCGATCCGCCCCCGCCCAATCAGAAGCACCGCTGAGCGACAGTAGCGGGACGATCCGTGTCGTTCCATCATCAACGACAAGCACCGCCTCCTGTGGGCCCGTTGGCCTGTCGTTGAATGCCAGTATCCATGTCTGGCGGTCAGAGGTCAGGTTCGCCACCGGGATACGCAGATGGAAGATGCTGTCATTTGCGCCAAACCCGATCAACGGCGTCGCTATGGGGTCAAAGGCATCTTGGGGCAAAGCGATCAGGTCACGTGGCCCCAGACGCTCTTCCCAGTTTTCTGGCGTCAGCGCGGGTTCGCTCAATGCGCTGGCAAAGGGCGCCACGTCAAAGGGCGCATGGGCCGGATCAAGACTAAGCCGGTCTGAAGACTGCGCCACGGCAGGGCCATGCATCAAAATGAAAACCGCCGCAGCCAAGATGGTCGCGTCGCGCAAACCGCGATGACAGGCAGTAACCAGCATGATCAATAATCTGCGCATTGTCTCTGTCTGCTCCATTCGGTGCTTTGCTGCAACGATCGTGCCACGGATGGCGTGATCGACAAATGGTCAGGGCGCACCGATGACGATGCGCCCCGACTTCTTAGGATACCTAGTTTTGGGCATCGACGCGGAATGCACCGGTGGTGATGTCGATGTTGGCCAGATTGTCTGTCTCGACCACACGGCCGGTTGTTGTGCCGACGATCACATCACCGCGTGCCCCGGCGACAGAGTCGCGCCAGCCGCTTGTGGAGGAGATATTCGCGGTAGTTGAAACAGTCCGGCGCTGGTCGCCGCCAAAATAGCCGCTTAGATTGCCTGTCATCGTGCCTGCATCAAAGCGACGGTCTGTCCCGTCGATATTGCCCGAAATTGTCAGCGCGCCGTTGAGGCTTTCCAGACCAGCGTTGCCATTGGCGGTGTTCAGGCCGGTCACACGCCCCGTGACAGGGTTGTTATCGCCGCCGATATCGACCCGCATTGTCATGTCGCCGATCATCGTATTGATATCCGACGATCCCTCGACGGTCATACCGGTGATCCAAGTGCCTTCGTAAGTGACGTTGCCGTTTTTCGGCCCGAAGAAATTGCTGTTGCGGGCCAGACCGAAACCGTCGCTGACCTCGTTGCGCAGCGCTTGCACCTGACCGGGTGTGCCAAGGGTTGAAATGGGCGGTGTGGGGCGGATCTGCTCGGGCGGCTCGGTGCCCATATCATCGTCGATTGTGGTGCCGCCACAAGCTGTGATCAAAGAAATGCTTGCGCCAAAGATGATTGTTTTCAATTGGATAGTCATTGGTTCGTCGCTCCGTTCGTGCGTTGTTGCTATGACACGAAGATGCGGCGACGGGTGCCACGAAACCATAGGGGGAACTCCCTATTCGACGGGGGCTTTCAGGGGTTAAAGCTGGTTTTGAACATCAAAAAGCCCCTCGCGGATGGCGTAGGCCAGCAATTCGGCCATGGATTGCACCCCAAGCTTTGCCATGATGTTGGAGCGGTGGTTTTCAACGGTCTTCGGGCTGATCCCCAAATGCTCTGCGATACCCTTGGTGGTCAGACCGCCGGCGATGCTGCTGAGGATCTGGCGTTCGCGCAGGGTCAGTTCCGACTTGTCATCACCAGCGCCAATCAGCGACGCCGCATCAGACGAGATCACTTTGCCACCGGCAAGAAGCGTGGGAATAGCATCGCGAAATTCGGCAATGTCACCGCGCTTGGTGAATATCCCCTCAGCACCGGCGCTTTGAAATTCCGTCAAAAGCGAGCGGGTGGTGATGCCAGAGAACACCGCAATTGCTGTGTCCGGCGACCATCGCTTCACCTCTGCAAAGACCGAAATACCCTGGGCAAACGGCATTGCGATATCCAGCGTCATCAGATGCGGTTGGTGCTGCTTGGCCAGCGACACCGCGCTTAGCCCGTCCTCGGCCTGCGCCACGACTGTGATATTGCCTTGCGCGGCCAGAATATCAGCCAACCCGCTTCGCAAGATCTGGTGATCGTCCGCAACAATCGCGGTATATTGGGCGGTCCGGCGCATGACAGCATAGTCACGTATGATGCGCTGAACACAAAGACATTTTTGATAAGCGAAAGGCGCGAGCCTTAGGTGAAGAGCAAAACAATCATCGCAATCGCCATACCCATCATCATCAGGTTTTCTGTCAGGCTGACAAAACCAAGTGGCACGTTTGAATTGCCGCCCACACACGCACACTTCAACTCGCGCTTGTCGACGTAGACCGCCTTGAAAACGCTGATCGCGCCGATGGTCGAGATGATGAGCGCGGCAGGGGCTGCGAGCCATGTCAGCAACATACCGGTCATCAAAACGCCTGCCGCTGTTTCCACCCACGGATAGATGTAGGCGTAGGGCACCCACCTGCGGGCAAGCAGATCGTAGTTAAGAAACATCGTTGAAAAGCTTTCGATGTCACGCAGCTTTTGCATCCCCAGAAGGATCATCGACACCGAGATAAACCAGCCCAGCGTCTGCCAAGTAATCGCGCCCAAAAACCCGATGGACAGGGCAAGTGCGGCGGCAGCGGCCACCGCGAACAGATAAATCACGGGCCGGTAGGTTTTGGTTTTGGGATCGTAGTCAGTCAATTTTTGGCGCAAGGCGTCATAGCCGCCAACACGCTCTCCATCGATCCAGATCTGCGGCGTGGTCTGGACATCGTGTTCCTGCTTGAAGGCATCAACCTCGGGCCGGTCCCGGAACAGGCGATCATCCACGTCATAGCCGTGACGGTCCAGCAGCCAGCGCGCCTTTTGACCTGACGGACACAAGTGATTGGGCAGCGCCATGCGATACAGGACAGCCGTTTGCCCTGACGCGGCAGTCGCAGGTGCCGTGGTGACTGTGGCAGCGTCACGGGTGTCTTTTGGCATAATCGGCTTCCTTTGGCGAGTTGTTCAACGCTGGGCAATTCCTATCGACCTTATATACCCATATGGGGTATATAGGCAAATTGACAGCAGTTGGCTCCAAATAAAAGGGTGCACATGATGAAAGCGAACAAGGAAAAGACGCTCGACCGGCTGTCGCGGCTTGAAGGACAGGTGCGCGGTGTCGCAGGAATGGTCGCGGATGATCGCTATTGTATGGACATTCTGGCACAAACCGCTGCGATCCGGTCCGCGGTGCTGGGTGTGGAGAAGCTGATCCTTGAAAATCACGCCGCCCATTGCGTCGAAACCGCAATCCAAAGCGGCGATCCGCAAGAGCAACGGGCGAAGTTCGATGAACTGATCGGGCTTTTGCAAAAAGCGTCCAAGTAGAGCGTAGCGTGGCCCCCCTCCGTTTTCTATTTTCTAATTTCACTATTGCCATTCAGACCCACACATTCGGACAGACGCGGCAGTATTTGCGGAAGAGCACGCTCCGCTGGGTCACCGTTTGACCAATTTCGAACGCTTGCCGCACTGTCGCTCGATGCTGGCCTCCTATCCCTTGGACCCCTCCTTTATGGGGGTAGACCGGCTGGAACGGTTTCACCTAAGATCATCAGTGTATTCATTTTTCGGGTCTTATGATGATGTATTGCCTCTCCAAGGTCCGCCCTATTGCGGCGGTGTTCTGTCTGGTCGTCCCCCACGTTGCATGGGCGCAAAGCAACGACTGTCTTGAGCCGCTTGACGTGCAGCCGATGGGCGAGCTCACGCTTGACCTGAATGGTGAAACACGGACACTTGAGTTCCTTCAAGTTTCTGTCGCGGATTTTGTGCTGGGCGATGTCGAAGCCTTTACCACCGCGGCCTACCTGCGCGACACGCCGCAGATTAATCCGCTTTTCAACATCTGGAGCCTGACCGCCTTTCCCGCCGGTTATGGCGCCACGCTGGCCGCATCTTTGTGTGGCGAGGATGTGCTGGACGCCTTTGACAGCTTTCAGCGCCTGTCCGAACTGGGCGGTGTTCTGGGCGGCGCACTGACAAGTGTGTCGCCGTCGCAAGCAGCGCTTCGGCCGCTTCTAAGCGCCCAGCTACAAGCGCAGGCATCCCCTGACGACGTGCAAACAATCCAAGACCTGTGGGCCGACATTGACGCCTTTGATGCGGCTTTGCCGGATCGGTCCGGCGCGTTTCAGATTGCGATGCGAATGGCCAATCTTGATCCCAATGCGATCTTGACAAACACCGATCTTGCGCCTGACGAGATGATGGCACAGCTGAATTTTCTGGAAAGTCCCGAATTGATCGCGCAGCTGGACGATCCATCGCTTATGACATGTCCCTGCGAACTGGACACGATTGAAGCGCATCTTTTCGGTGCGGCCGGTCCGCCGCTCAGCGGCGATAGTCAATCGTGGCAGTTGGCTGATACGCGCAACGCAGACTTCACCGTGACGCTGGACGCCGTGACGCGCAACGCAGACGGCACACTGATGGTGTCCGGCAGTTTTGCAGGCGCGCTGGTCGCGATGTCTGTCGATCCGGAGGCCACTTCTCCGTTTGGGCTGGTGACGGTCGAGCGCGGCGACACCTACGCTCCGGTTTCGGGCAGCTTTGAAATCCCCGCGATGATGAGCGGCAGTCTGCTGCGCCTGCCCAAGCTGTTCTGATGCTGCTGCGGTCTGTCCTTGCCTTTGCGCTGGTTTGGCTGGCTTCACTCGCGGGCGCGCAGGAGCGGAGCTTCATCGATTTTGATGAGCGGATGGCCGAGGCGCGCGGCGACGCCGACGCACTTGCCACGCTGATGGCCGAGGTGGAAAACGGATTTGGTGGCGCCAACGATTTCAACATGGTCATGGGCGACAAGGAGTGGATCCGCGTCAACGACGTGCCTGTGCGCGTGCAGGTCGGTGGTGATTGGGGCAACTACACAGTCAATTGCAAGGTGCGCTTGCAGTTTGTCGAGCGAACCAACCCCGACGGTTCAAAAAGCGTCATCGGCGGCTCGTGGACCGGCGGGTTTGAAGCCGGCTATCGCTACGTGTCACAAAACGACACCCAGACGATTACAGCCTACCGCGACGACGGCGCCGATGACCGGTTCGAGACTTTTGTGTCGGGCGACATGCTGATTGGTCCTGATTGCACGCCAGGATCCGGACAGGCCCCCGAGATTGCCGAAAACGCGCGGATCAAACAGCTGCAACAGGCGGAATTGGATTGCGTGAACGCGTTGCTGCGTCTGGCCGAAGCTTTGGCGTGGAACGCGCCGATCCCGGGGGAATGCATCTACCGGAACGCACTTTTTTTGGACTATGCCCAAGATATTCAGTTAACAGAGCGTAACATCCAGATGACCCAGCAATGCGTGCTGGAATCGCTCACAAGGATTGGTGAAACGGAACGTGCCAGCGCCGCATGTCAGGCATGGATGGATGAATATTCCGACGTCATCGAGCGGGCGTTGGGCCTATGCGATATGCACGAAGACCCGTCTGCCATTCTGGTCATCATGGACCCACGCCCGCTGCATTTCAAAGCGCAGTACAGCTTCGGGTTTCAACGAACGGACTGCAAAACGCTGACAGTTGAAGCATCGTTTAATCTGGCGCCAGACGATGAGTTCCAAGTCGAAGCGGTGTTCCCGACGCCGGATCAGTGTCTTGGCGTGGATTACGTCAGGCCGACATTGCGTCTGGCCTTCAACCAACCGGTGCGCCAGCCTGAGATTGAAGAAAAAATCAGACTGCGGGTCATGTCGGGCGGGAGCGCGCAAACCGTGCCTGCGACCATCAGTGAAACGGCACCCGGCATTGTCGATATCGCGGTGGATCAGCAGCTTGAGCCGCTGACCTTCTATTGGGTCGAAATTGCGGACGGCGAGGCCGGTTTACGCAGCGCGTCAGACGTCGCGTTGGTTGCTGACCGTCGCGATATGTCACTCTATCCCGAAGTGGCACCGCTTGTTGCAGCGGGTCACCGTCCAGCGCTGTGGTTCCACACCACAGCCGTATCGGACATGGATCAGGTCGCGAACAACCGGATTGACGTGCGTGCGGGTGTCTATCAGGTCACTCGCGACGCCCAACTGATCCGCGACCGACCAACCGCGACACGTGTCTGGTTTGACTGGCAGGAGGAAGAGGCGGGCGACGGACGAACCCGCGAACTTTGCCTGAACCTCAAGCTGACCGATTTTGCCTCCGGCGCGCCGCTTTATCCGGAACAGGAAGCGACCATCAAGCCCACGGACGACTACACAGAAGAAGAGCTTCTTTACGCGGAAGACAGCGTGAATTTCTTTGGTTGGTCGCCAACCGGATCAGAAACCGAGGTTGTCGTACAAGCGACACCGCCGATCTATTGGCACGCCCCCGACAGTGACGCGGAAGCGCCGGAGCTTGTTGGGTTTCAGGACGTGCGGCACCGCTCTGATGAACCGGTCAGCCTGACCCTGAAATACGGCTATTTGCAGATCGCCGATTTTGAAGATGGCTTGAATGACGATACCGCCCGCAGGTTGGCGGTCCATATGCGCGCAGCCCGCGACTATACGTGGCAGATGGCCCCGGTTCGGGCTGTGCATCTTGAGAATCTTGGTA
Source organism: Yoonia sp. 208BN28-4 (assembly GCF_037543925.1). NCBI lineage: Bacteria > Pseudomonadati > Pseudomonadota > Alphaproteobacteria > Rhodobacterales > Paracoccaceae > Yoonia > Yoonia sp. 208BN28-4. The sequence continues at coordinate 850,165 of NZ_JBBIFY010000001.1, read as the reverse complement.
ATTTCACACCCGAGGCGCTTGGGCTTTCCGCATCATCGCAAATCACGTCCATTGCGGCGGCTGAGGGCGTGTCGGCGCTGACCTGTCTTCTGGGATTTTGCAAGCTTTCACCCGAACTCCGGACGATGGAATTCACGAACCTGATCGAGGCGGCGACAAAACGATTTGCACAACAGTATTGCCGCGAAAATCTGAATGCCTGCATTTTGGTTGTGCCAGGATTGATCACCAATCACCGCGACGTCACGACCTGGACCAACGGGCGTGGGATTTTCGTATCAGCAGCTGCGATGGGGCTCCCGTCGCAATACGATCTGAGCGATGATCAGCGCAGCGCAGAGTCATTGTCTCGCTGGCTTGGAAATGGTGCGGACGCGGCGCATGAGGTCGGTCATTCGTTCGGACTTTTTCATGTTCCTCTGCGACAGGAAGGCAACGATGACTACAAACGCCTGAATCGCACTGGCGGTATTTTTGAAGGGATCGACGGCATCCGCATGGCCACAAATGGTAACGGCGGGCATTTCAAAAGCACTGAAACGGGCAATCCGGAAACGCCGCGCTTTCTTGCACCACTGATGTTTCCAAGCCTTTTGCCAACGGGTGCAACGCATATTCTGGATGATCACTACAGCACCTTGGCGCGTAATATTTACGGCGGAAACACTTGGGGGCAATCAACCTTTTCGGACAATCATCCCCACGCCAAGATTAGTTATACGGAATACGAGCGACGGATCATGCAGTCGCGGCTAACGCTATTCGACAGCATCGACCCACCTGACATCCTGCAAGTTGCACGCCCGATCGGCCACGATCCGTCGGCGACGGATGTGGATGAGGACGGGATCATGCTGCGGTTCAGCATCTTTCGCGATGCCGATGGCGCGCGGCTGATATACGCCACCGCACCCGAGGCGGTTCGTGTTGCTGCTGCACCAGCGCCAGAGGCGGATTTCCTCAAGGCAATCGTTTGGGCCGGTGACACGCAGGTGGCCGGAAGAGGGTTTGATCTGTCCGATGACGACCTGCAGGAGGTATCCGTTTTCATGCCTCTGACCATCGCCGCTCAATCCGACGTGACGCGCGTCACGCTTGAAAGCGATGATGGCCAGACACGGTGGGAGCATATGGTTGGACAACTGCCCACCGGACCCGTGACCTTTGCCACAACTGCCGACGGCTCAGCGCGCTTGACGTGGAACGCGGCCGCGCCCCAGACACAGGTGACGGTTGGGTTTGATAATGGCGAAGCGGTGACGCCTCTGGGCATGACGACAGACACTGGCCAGTTTGATTTCAATCTGCTGACGGCGGGTGTTGTTGGACAAGGTGGCTTTGTCCTGACGTTTGACAATGGCATCTCACAGACCGTCCTGTCGGCCCCCGCCAGCATCAGTACGCCGTTTATCGCGCTGGAAGACCAGCAGGAGGGCGACGCGCTTCAACCCTCACTGACCGTGCGCTTTAACCGCATCATTGCCGCACCGCTGCCGGCGTTTGTGATGACGCAGGACGGCGCCGCAATCGATGTTCCGGTCTTGGCGTCGACCCTTAGCGACGAACTATTCCTGACACCGAGCCAAGCGCTTGAGCCCTGTGCGGTCTATGAAATCAGGGCTGACGGTCAGATAACGGACATAAATGGTATCCGCATGCGGACCGCGCCAGTTTGGACGATAGACACTACAGGCGAAGATTGCGTCACCGCCCCCGCGCCCGCGGCATCTTTCGCTCAGGTGGTCATGACGTCCGATGCGGGTGAGCGGACGTTTGATGGAGAAGTCGCAGTTGATGCGGCAAATCCATCGCTCGTGATAAGCCTGCCACGGCAGCAAATCACACTCGCGCTGCCTGCACTTGAAGCGGGAAACTACAGTCTGGTCGAGATCACACGCGGCGAAAGCAGACGCGATCTGATCGTGCAATTCGCGACAGGCGGCACTGCTGACCTGACGCTGACCGAAGCCGAAGGGCAGTTGCAGGGCACATTTAGCATCCCCATCGCGAACGGAACTATGAACGGAAGTTTCGCGACACGCCCCTAGACCGTATTTGCTGCGATATCCGCGAAGTGCTTTGATTTGTTGTGAAGCAGCTGAGAGCAAGAGCCTAAGGGCACTCCCGCCAAATGCGATCTGGGTGTGGCGACTAATTTTCGGGCAGCATCAAGAAAAAGCGCCCACCAAGCGGGCAATCGAACAGTGATAAGGCTTTTTCTCCGCTTCCGCAGCTTGTGCCGCGCGTTCGATTAAGTGTGTCGTCGGCGCAGCTTCAGCATGGAGCGCTACGGACGGGCCAGTCTTGCAGGATCCAACCCGTCCGCAGCTACAGCAAACGCTGTGTGGATCAGACTTGGTCCTTTGACGTCAGATCGTCAAGGTATCGGGCCTTCCGCACGCCAAATGGGGATGCCCGAATGAAACTTTATACCAAATACACCCTTGGTGCGGCCATTGTCGCCCTGATTGCCGGGTCGGCCACGGCACAGGACTGCGCCGATCCTATCAAAGTCGGGGTGCTGCACTCGCTCTCTGGCACGATGGCGATTTCTGAAACCACGCTCAAAGACACGATGGAACTGCTGATCGCACAGCAAAATGCAGCCGGTGGTCTGTTGGGGTGCGAGATCGAAGCGGTTGTCGTTGATCCAGCCTCCGATTGGCCGCTTTTCGCGGAGAAGGCGCGTGAATTGCTGACCGTGTCCGAGGTTGATGTGATCTTCGGCTCCTGGACATCTGTGTCGCGCAAATCAGCCCTGCCCGTTCTGGAAGAGCTGAACGGCCTGATGTTCTATCCCGTTCAATACGAGGGTGAGGAAAGCTCCAAGAACGTGTTCTACACAGGCGCTGCACCAAACCAGCAGGCTATTCCCGCAACTGACTATTTCCTTGAGGAACTTGGCGTCGAGAAGTTTGCGCTGCTCGGCACCGATTATGTCTATCCCAGAACCACCAACAATATCCTTGAGCAATACCTGATCGATGCAGGCATTCCCGAGGAAAACATCTTCGTCAACTACACCCCGTTTGGTCATTCCGACTGGTCCACGATTGTGGCGGATGTGGTTGAACTGGGCGCTGATGGTTCTCAGGTGGGTGTGATCTCAACGATCAACGGTGACGCCAATATCGGCTTTTACAAAGAGCTGGCCGCCGCCGGCATTTCGGCGGACGATATCCCCGTCGTCGCGTTCTCGGTGGGTGAGGAAGAGTTGTCTGGTCTGGACACGTCCGACCTTGTCGGCCACCTCGCGGCTTGGAACTATTTCCAGTCTGCAGAAAGTGACGCCAACGCCGAATGGGTTGCCGCATGGAAAGACGCCATGGGCGAAGACCGCGTCACGAACGACCCGATGGAAGCCCACTATATCGGCTTCAACATGTGGGTGAACGCGGTGACCGAAGCGGGCACTACGGATGTCGATGCCGTGCGCGAGGCCATGTACGGGCAGGAATTCCCGAACCTGACCGGCGGCACCGCCGTGATGCTGCCGAACCACCACCTCGCCAAGCCGGTTCTGATCGGTGAGATCACGGCGGACGGCCAGTTCGACATTATCTCCCAGACCGAGGAGGTTCCGGGCGATGCATGGACCGACTTCCTGCCAGAATCCGCGGTGCTGGTCTCTGATTGGAAAGACCTCGGCTGTGGCATGTACAACACCGAGACCGAGACCTGCGTTCAGCTGACGTCGAACTACTAAGCAAAAGCGGGTTCGGGCGTTGACGCGTCCGACCCCCCTACCCGCTGCTCCTTAAATCGAAAGAACAATCCCTTATGGTGCGTGTCCTGCTAAGCCTGTTCTGGTTGCTGGTCTCTGTCAGCCTTGCGTCTGCACAAGACTTACAGACGATATTGCAGACCCACGCCGATGAGGTCGCCAAACCATCGCGCAATTCGGTAGGCGTGGTCTTGGACGATATGGTCGCTTCGGGACTGCCGCAGGTGCCGGTTTTTATGGAGCAGTGGGCAGATCGCAACGTTTGGCAAGAGGACGCCACGGACTTCTTTTTCATTGCCTCCGAAGATGGCGATACTCTGGCCCTGCGCGATCTGGATAGCGGCCTTGAAACGACTGCCTCCTCGGATGGATTTACACAACTGCGCCCCAACGGCGGCGTGCGGCGTGTCATCGGGACCGCGCTTGTGCAGTTTCAGCTGTCCGATCCGGACCCCGAACGCCGACAGTCCGCTCTTGATAGTATCGCGCGGCGTAGTGACGCCAGCCAGCTTGCACCGTTGACGGCCTCACTTGAGCGAGAAGATGATCCAGCTTTGCGCGCCCGTAAAGAACAGCTCATCAGCTTTTTGATCGCGCGATTTGGCGAAGATACACAGGCTCGTATCGCCGCAATCGAAAGCATGTCTGCCGATACATCCGTCGAGGCGCGCGCCGTGCTGAGCCAGATATTGGCCACCGAAAGCGGCGTCGCCGCAGCGGCCCCTGACGGCAATATCGCTACCATCCATGATCCGACGGACGATCCCGCCGCCAGCTATCTCAAACTTGTAGATGCGGGCCTTGCACCTGCCATCGTCCCCTCAAGTGACATCCGCACCGCACTTGAGGCTAATATCTCGGACGGGCGCGTTGGCGGCATTCCTCTGGCACAACTGGACAGCCAAGAGATGCGAAACGAAGCCTACCGCGCCTTGGCACGCGATGAGGTCGTGCCGCCATTAGTGACGCAAGACGACATCACAGCGGCCCTTGAGAACGCGGTCTTCTATGACCTGTATACCGAAGATGACCCTGCCATTACCGACGCGGCTCGTGCCACACTGGACGCCATAGAGACGCAGGTGGGTGTGGAACAGACCGTTGATCTGGCGCTGGACGGGCTATCGCTTGCGTCGATCTACTTCTTGGCGGCCATTGGCCTTGCCATCACCTTTGGGCAGATGGGCGTCATCAACATGGCACATGGAGAGTTCATCATGATGGGCGCCTACACTGGCTATGTCGTGCAGCTTTTTGTGCCCGATTACACCGTGTCGTTGCTGATCGCCCTGCCGTTGGCCTTTGCCGTTACATTTGGCGCAGGCGTTGCAATGGAACGGCTGGTGATCCGGTATCTTTACCACCGTCCGCTTGAAACGCTTTTGGCTACATTTGGTATCTCCATCGCCCTGCAACAGATCGCCAAAAGCATCTTCGGGACACAGGCCCGCCCGCTGACGTCGCCTGATTGGCTGGGAGGCGCGTTGATGATCACAGACAACATCCAGATCAGCTATATCCGCATCGCGATTTTCGTATTGGCGCTGCTGTTCCTGTGCCTGTTGCTGTTCATCCTCAAGCGCACGCGTCTTGGATTGGAAGTGCGCGCCGTGAGCCAGAACCCCGGGATGGCGGCCTCCATGGGGATCAATCCCGACCGGATCAACATGATGACCTTCGGTCTTGGCTCTGGCATTGCGGGTGTCGCAGGTGTGGGCATCGGCCTTTATGCGCAGGTCACATCAGAGATGGGCGCAAACTACATCGTACAAAGCTTCATGACCGTTGTGGTAGGCGGTGTCGGTTCGGTCTTCGGCACGCTGGCCGGGGCCGGACTGATCGGGTTCCTGCAAAAAGGTATCGAGTGGCTGAACCCGTCCAATACCTTGGCCGCCCAGACCTACATGATCCTGTTCATCATCTTGTTTATCCAATTCCGGCCCAAGGGGATCGTCGCCCCCAAAAGCCGCGCGGCGGCGGACTGATCCATGGCTCTGACAGACATGCCTCGCACATCTTTTATCGCCCGCAATCCGTCGGTGCTCTATTTCCTCGCGGCCCTCGGCATATTCACGGCCGTTGTCGCCGTGATGTCAGACGCAACTGGCGTCGGCCTGATTTCGACCTCCTTTGTCAAAACATTGGGCAAAACGCTGTGCCTGTGCTTGGTCGCGATCGCCATGGATGTGGTCTGGGGGTATTGCGGCATCCTGAGCCTTGGCCATTTCGCCTTCTTCGGGATCGGCGGCTACGCCATCGGCATGTGGCTGATGTATGCCCGCACCGAGATCATTGTGGCCGAAAGCCTTGCTGGACAGGTCATACCGCCAACGACGCAGGAGATGTCGGACGCCATTGGCAACCAGATTTTTGGCGTTGTGGGATCGTCCGACTTTCCGCTGGTCTGGACCTTTGCAGATAGCCTGTTCATCCAGCTTGCGTTCGTCGTTCTGGTGCCTGGCCTTCTGGCGCTGGTCTTTGGCTGGCTGGCCTTTCGCAGTCGCGTCACCGGCGTCTATCTGTCAATCCTGACGCAGGCGATGACGCTCGCCCTGTCGCTTTACCTTTTCCAGAATGACAGTGGGCTGCGGGGCAACAACGGCCTGTCGGGCCTTCAAAACATCCCCGGCTACGCGGACAGCGGACAGGATGTGGTCTCGCTTGCCTTCTTCCTTGCATCCGCGCTCGCTCTTGCGCTGGGATATCTTCTGTTTGCGTGGATCACCGACAGCAAGCTGGGCAACATCATCCAAGCGATCCGCGATGACGAAAGCCGCGTGCGGTTTCTGGGCTACCATGTCGAAAGCTATAAGCTGTTTGTCTTTACCATCACGGCAATCGTGGCGGGCATTGCGGGCGCTTTGTATTATCCGCAGGCGGGCATCATCAACCCTGCCGAAATTGCGCCCATCGCGTCGATCTATCTGGCGGTTTGGGTCGCCATTGGCGGGCGCGGGCGGCTTTATGGTGCCGTGATCGGTGCGGCGCTGGTGTCACTGCTCTCCAGCTGGTTCACAGGCGGCGGCGCACCCAACATCAATCTTGGCTTCTATACGATCCAATGGGTCGATTGGTGGCTTGTGCTGCTGGGCCTGACCTTTGTTCTGGTCACGCTCTTTGCGCCCAAGGGCATCGGCGGTCTCTTTGACAAACTGGCGCGTAAATCATGACCTCACTTCTCGAAATGTCTGGCATCTCCAAAAATTTTGACGGATTTCAGGCAATCAGCAACCTGTCGCTCCAGATCGGAGAGCCTGAATTGCGCGCCGTCATCGGCCCCAACGGCGCAGGCAAGACGACCTTTATGGACATTATCACGGGCAAAACCAGACCCGATGAAGGGCGTATCCTGTTCGGCGATGACAGCCGTTCGCTCATTGGTATGTCCGAAAGCAAAATCGCCCGGCTTGGGATCGGCCGAAAGTTTCAGAAACCCACAGTGTTCGAGGCGCAGACGGTTCGTGAAAACCTCGCCATGGCCCTGAAAAACCCGCGCGGGCCTTTCTCGGTTCTTTTCTACAAAAAGACCCACGAAGGTGCAGCGCGACTGGAAGAGATCGCCGCCGAGATCAACCTGACCGACCACCTGACCCGCCCCGCAGGCGAATTAAGCCACGGGCAAAAGCAATGGCTCGAGATCGGAATGCTTCTGGCCCAGTCCCCTCGCCTGTTGCTAGTTGATGAACCCGCCGCTGGCATGACAGCGCATGAGCGCGAGCACACGACAGACATTCTGAAAAGGGCGGCTAAGACACGCGCGGTGATTGTGGTGGAACATGACATGGAATTCGTCAGGCGATTGGACTGCAAAGTCACGGTGCTGCACGAAGGGTCCGTGCTGGCCGAAGGATCACTGGATCACGTGACCAAGAACAAGACAGTCGTGGACGTTTATCTGGGGCGTAGTGATGCTGGCGCTTGAGAACCTCACCCTGAAATACGGGCAATCCCAGATCCTCAACGGGATCACGCTAAACGCGCCGGTAGGACAGGTCACCTGTGTGACGGGGAACAATGGTGTGGGCAAAACAAGCCTGCTGAAGGCCATTGCAGGACGGCACCCTTTCACGGGCGGATCCGTCACATTGGCGGGCACGTCACTGCCATCTGGGCGCGCCGCTGTGGCCGCAAAGGCCGGTGTTGGCTATGTGCCGCAGGGTCGTGAAATTTTTCCTTTAATGACTGTGGAAGAGAACCTTGAAACAGGTTTCGCCTGCCTGCCCAGATCAGATCGCACGATCCCTGATGATATCTTTGATCTCTTTCCCGTACTGGCTGAAATGAAAACCCGACGTGGCGGTGATCTGTCGGGTGGGCAACAGCAACAGCTTTCGATTGCCCGTGCGCTCATCTCGCGCCCGAAGGTTTTGCTGCTGGATGAACCGACCGAGGGCATTCAGCCGAACATCATTCAAATGATCGGTCGCACCATCCAAGTTCTGCGTGATCGCGGTGATTTGGCGATCATCCTCGTCGAACAGAACTTTGAGTTTGCCTACAGCAACTCTGATCACTTCCACATCATGCAACGTGGCGAGATTGTGCAGTCCTTGCCAAAGCCGGACGCCAAACGTGAGGCGCTTTTGCAGGCGCTCGCCCTTTAGGATCGCTCTGCTGTATGGGGCATCTGGAAGATGGGGCATACGTATGATCGCAGCGAACTTTCATCGACTGAGGGTTTGTTGCAGACCCCAACCGGGTTTACCTGGACCATCTGCCGGTTCAACTTCATCCTGAAATGACCAGTTTTGCAGGTCCAATTTTCTCAAAGTGATCGCGGCAAGCACGCGCGAAATCTTGCACGATCCGCCTTGGTCGTGCGCTGTCGTAGCCGATGGCAAGAGTAAGCGGTGGCAAGGCATCTAAAATCGGACGGGCCACGACGGGCGCACCACCGTAGGTGTCAGAGGTCAATGGCAGCATGTTCAAAATGGCGCATCCTCGGCCAGCGGCCACAAGGCTGCGCACCATCTCGGTGCTGTTTGCATAGGCGACGACAGGCGCTTGCCGTGTCCCGACTTGAAACAGCCCTTCGTAATAGGAGGCAGCAAGCGGGCGGTTCAGGACAACCAAAGGTTCCTTTGCAATCTGGTCCATCGTGACAGATTCATACCGTGTCAAAGGATGCGACTGCGGCAGCAAGCAATAGGGCGGTGCCGTGATTAGAACGTCAAAGTCGATGGACGGTCGCACACCTTCCGCAACAAACAAAATGGCATCGTACTTTCCAGTCAGCAGCCCGTCTTGCGCGTCGTCGTTATTACATTCCTCAAGGTCGAGCGTCACAGCAGAGCCGTCCTCCAGAAAGGCGTCAAACACCTGAGGAAGAAATGCTGGCGCAATCGGCGCATAATACCCGATCCGCAGCGTTCCGCTTTGTGATCTTTTCAGGTCCGTTCCTTCAACGAGAAGGGACCGATAGTCATCCAACAAATGTTCGCATTTGCGCGCGACCTCGCGTCCTGCCGCGTTTGCTTGAATGCCCCGCGCCCGTTGGCGGACCACAAGGGTAAGGTCGAATTCTGCTTCGACCTGGTCAATCGCGCTTGAGATCGCCGAAGCAGCGATGTTCAACTCTGCGGCCGCTTTCACAATGCTGCCGTGGCGCAAGGCCGTTGTGAAATATTCCATTGCTTTGAGGGTCAGTGCCATCGCTTGCTCTGTTTTTGTGATGATGTTCGACTTTTAATAGTGTTTTTGCGCGAAACGAAAGTCTGGCATATTCTAGCGGAACCATTTGGAGGCCAAGTTATGTCTGATGCACCCCTAAAAGGCTGGAACCATACGCCGAATGTGCCGCTGCAAGTGTCACCCATTTTCAGCTGGCCACCCCGCCCTGTGGCGATTGTGACGTGGTTCCTCAATTCATGGTTTTTCATCACAGAGCGCCTGATGATCGTCGCGATTGCCTTCATTTCATTCTACTGGTTCCAACCCCCGCTTGAGGTGACGCAAACCTTTGCGTTTGGGTGGATTGCGGAAATGTTTGTGCGCAATGTCATCCTGATGACCCTCGTTGCGGGGGGCTTGCATCTGTATTTCTACACCTTCACCAAACAGGGACAGGAACTGAAATACGACCCGCGTCCGTTGATGAAGAACGGGCGGCAATTCACGCTGGGTGGGCAGATCCGCGACAACATGTTCTGGACCATTGCCAGCGGCGTCACCATCTGGACCGCCTATGAAGTGCTGATGTTCTGGGCGATGGCCAATGGCTATGCGCCGATGCTGACGTGGGCTGCGAACCCCGTGTGGTTCGTCGCACTTTTCCTGCTCATCCCTGTTTGGGAGAGCTTTTATTTCTACTGGATTCACCGGTTTTTGCACATTCCGTTCTTCTATAAACACGTGCATGCCCTGCATCACCGCAACATCAACGTAGGTCCGTGGTCCGGCATGGCGATGCATCCGGTTGAGCATTTGATCTTCCTTGGGTCCGTTCTGATCCACTTTGTCGTGGCCGCACATCCGGTCCATATCCTGTTCCACCTTCAGTATTACGCGCTGACGGCGGCCACCACGCACACCGGGTTCGAAGGTATGGTCGTTAAGGATAAGAACCGCCTGAAGCTCGGGACATTCCACCATCAGATGCACCACCGCTATTTCGAGTGTAACTACGGGTCGTTGGAAATTCCGTGGGACAAGTGGTTCGGGTCGTTCCACGACGGCACACAAGAATCTGACGCCAAAATCCGCGAACGTCGCAAGAAATTCACCAATGGAGCCAAGTAAATGGGCGGGATGACGGTCAAGGACCTTTTGGATACAAAAGGCAAACGGACCATCGCCTACGTACAGGTTGCCAGCCAAGAAGAGGCGATTGCTGCGTCCCAAGCTGGTATGGACAAGATCGGCACCGCCTTCGTGCCCGAACGGGCGGGCTGGGCAATGAGCGTGCCAGACAGCCATTTCTAATACGGGTTGCCGTGGGGCCAGCATGCGAACGAGACAGAGGCCCTGCGTGCTGCCATGGGCGCAATGACGGCAGGCGCGCAGTCGGTTTATTGCGGCTACAGCCCCCACATCGTCGGAGCACTGGCCCGCGAAGGTGTTCCGGTGATCTGCCATGTCGGGCTGGTCCCGCCCAAAGCGACGTGGACGGGGGGCTAAAAAGCGGTTGGCAAGACGGCTGAGCAGGCCAAAATGGTCTGGCAACAGGTGCAGGATTTTGAAAGCGCGGGCGCCTTTGCCGTGGAAATGGAAGTGCTTGCCGCACCGCTTGCGACCGAGATTACAAAACGCACATCGATACTGACGATCTCGCTCGGCTCTGGCAGTGTATCTGATGCCCAGTACCTGTTCAGTGCCGACCTGTTGGGCGAAAACCGTGGTCACATCCCACGACACGCCAAAACGTACCGCAACTTTGCGGCCAAGCGCGACGAGATGCAGGCAGAGCGGGTCGCCGCCTATCGTGAATATATTGCAGATGTCACGGACGGGTCGTTCCCCAAAGATAAGCATAGCGTCGCTATGAACGCGGATTTACTGACGGAAACCTTCAAAATCTAGATTTCTGGCGACGGAATGCGAACGCTTGTTCGTACAAGACGTAGATGCTCCCTAAAGGATTTTAGAATGAAGTTGATTGTCCCCGCTTGTGCGCTCGCGGTTTGTGGCGCCAGTGCCGCCCATGCCGAAACCTTTTCCGCCGATGTCTGGGCAGACAATTGGTTCGAGATGCGTATCAATGGCGAACAGGTCGCCGAGGACAGCGTGTCGATCACGACCGAACGGTCCTTCAACGCCGAAAGTTTCACGTTCGAGGCGGAGCGTCCGTTTACGATTGGTCTTGTGGCCAAAGACTTCAAAGAAAACGACACCGGTCTTGAGTATATCGGCACGCGCCGCCAGCAGATGGGCGATGGCGGTGTGATCGTGCAAATCATGGATGCCAGTGGCGAGGTTGTTATTGTCAGCGATGGTGAGTGGCAGTGCTATGTCACCCACACAGCGCCGCTTGATAAATCCTGCGAAAGCGAACGCGATCCTATCGCAGGTGTTGGCGCTTGCGGGTTCAACGCCGAGAACGAACCGGACGGCTGGGACTTAGCGAGTTTCGATGCATCAGACTGGCCTTCCGCCGATGTTTACAGCGCCCGCGATGTCGACCCGAAGGACGGCTATGACCGGATCAGCTGGAACGCGGCCGCAGAATTCATCTGGGGACCGGATCTGGAACAGAGCAACACCGTTCTGTGTCGTCTTACGGTCGAATAAGGGATTTTCTGATGAACGCATTCAAACCTTATGCCATCGCCGTGGTCGCTTTTCTCGCGCCGAACCTTGCCAGCGCCCACGATGACCACTGCGCCGCCGTGCAGGCCTCTGTGGATGAGGCGGGCTTTGCCAACAGCGTGAGTGTCACTTGCGATAACGACAATGCCTATCTGACGTCGGACACCTACCCCGACCATGAGATGATGACGGGCATCACAGGCAGTAACGAACAGGTCCCGGTGCCCGGAAATTGGTCCGCGCCTGTGATGCTGGCCCCGCAATACACCGGCAACCCTTTGACACGTGATGCGTCCATCGGCGTGGCTGTGAACGGGGTGCCGATTTACGACTACACAGCGGGTGGCGAATTGTCTGACAGCGACCTGCACACCCACCAAGGCCACCTTGATACCGTGCTGACAGGGCAGCTTGATACATGCGGCGGCCATGCGGGTCGCGGTGACGACTATCACTACCACACCAGGCCAACCTGTATGATCGATGCGATGGATAACAAAGGCGACCCCGCCGCGATCATCGGTTGGGGCTTTGACGGTTTCCCGATTTTCCGCGACACAAATCCCGATGGCACCGCCATTGCCGCAGGTGCACTTGACGTCTGTAACGGTCAGCCGGACGACGTCTTTGGCTATCGCTATCACACGTCTGCCGATGCGCCGTATATCGTGCAATGCCTGATGGGTGTGGTCGAAGACCTTGATCGCGTGCCACGGGTGCGTCCGCTCAACATGGCAGACGGAGGTCTTGGCCCTGAGGCAGGACGCCCGCCGCGTGGAGGTGTGGAAAATCTGGTCTTCACCCAGAACGATGATGGTAGCCGAAGCATGGATTACACCTATGAAGGCGAAGCCTATTACATCCGCTACGCACCATCCGGCACGCCAAATTGCTACAATTACACAACTTCAACCGTCACCAACGGTGGTGAGGTCTTTGAAGGCGAATTGTGTAGGTAAATCGACGGCAAACCTATTGGGACGTCTCTCCCGTTTTGATGGTTTTTCAGTAATTCGGACCGTCAATTTTTGCGCTGCGACAGGATGCTTCATCCCGGCTTTGCTATCGGTGTCCTATCCAGCCGCGATCATCGGTAAAGGCCCGGCTGTCCGATATGGATGAGACGGCATAGCCATCGGGCATCTCGTCCAACGGCTCTAACGGCGAAGGGGATGCCGTCAAAACGATGTTTGCATATCCGCGCGGGCTCAGGGTTCCGGTCACGGCGGTCACATGGGGGTAAACCTGATTGAGGATCGCGTATGTGCCCTGGACAAGGCGTCCGTCAGGCTCGTCGATCAGATTGACATAGACAGGTCCAGCAACAACATTGCGAAGCTGCTGATAGGTTTCTAACGTCACCAGATGCGCGGGAACGGAGTTGGATGAGAATGCGTCCATGACAGCGGCATCATACTGCTTCGGAGTCTCGTTGATGAACATCCGCCCATCAGCATGCACGATTTCAAGCCTCTCGTTTTCGCGTATCACGGTGCCGGCCCAAGGCAGGTTTTGCTTTACGACCTCGGTGATCATCGGGTCGATCTCGACCACGTCAGCCTGCACCGTTGGCGATGCGCTTACCAGCAGGCTTGGCAGCGAATACCCGCCGCCGCCGATAAACAGAACCTCTGCGTCGGTCGGCAGATCCTGCGCCAGCTGCGACCAGATCAATTGCGTGTAGGGCAGCACCAAAACGTCTTCGGGCGCGCTGGCGGTCCCGATTGTATTACGCTCGGCGGCCTGACGCACGCGATCCGAGAAAAGGGCGATTTCGGACCCTCGGCGCCCGACATCAATGCATGACAGTCCAGATTCGTAGCGGCAGACTGAGCCGTTCAGCAGGTTCAGGCCGATCGCAAACAGACCCAAAACCAATGTCGACGGCTCAACTGGCGCGGTGTTCTTAATCCACGGCACGCACAGAAAGGCCGCCACCCCACACATCAAAAACGTGAGCGACGATCCCGCAAAGGGCAGAGCGACAAACCCTGCAAGGATCGCCCCGAAAATAGCGCCCACCGATCCTGCGGCCAGCACCAGCCCCAAGGATGAGCCTTCACGACCGGGGCGCGCTTGAACCGCAAGCTTGGCAAGATAGGGCGACGGAAAGCTGACCAGAACCGATGCAGGAAAGAACGCGATGACGACGGAAAAGAACATGCCCCCCGTGCCCCGCGCGCCCGCTGTGTAAAGAATGCCCAGGATCGTCGGTGAAAGTGCCATGAGTATCCCCGTGGCAATCAGCGCCTGACGCACCGCACGTGTCGCAACGGACGGTTCGCGTTCGGCGATCAACCCGCCAAGTGCACTGCCCAGCGAGAACCCAGCCAGAACGGTCGCAATCACAGCGGTCCAGGTGATCAGTGACGTTCCAAAAAACGGCGCAAGAACGCGACCCGCGGCAATCTCGTAAGTAAGCCCCACGACGGACAGAACCAAAATGAGAATGATCGCCCTCCAAAACTGCATAATAATTCCCTGCTCTCCATCCAATGCGTGGCCACATCTAGGATCGTTGCAGTAATCGATAGACACGCCGAAGCCTAGGCTTCACGCGCGGCAGCTTGTCCCAAAGCGAGGGTTGTAGCATCGACAGACACGAAGCACATCAGATGTCGCGCGGATGTGCTATCAGCATTCTAAGCTGGAACTACCATACGTAATCACCGTGCTGACTCTCTCGCCTGCTTTCCATTGGTCCGCTGAATTAGACTATTTCTGATGCAAATCTCCAGCCGCGGACTCTGCTGGAATTGGCCAAAGCTAAGTTTTCCAATCTTTCGCCCAGATCAAACCATGGTGAGGTCGTTATACAGCAAACCGATGGACACACCCTCAACCGTTAAAATGTCACCTCCGCCAAAGATAAAGACCACATCAGCCCCGACTTGATAGGCAAAATCAAAGGCATCCTGACCAGCCGCAAAGTTGAAGTTGTCAAGCTGTATCTCGTCAATGTTGTTTTCGAAATCCTTGATGATGTCGTGATCTTCTCCGCGATCAAAGTGAAATACGTCGGCATCGGCACCGCCGTACAGAAGATCTGTGCCCGCGCCACCGTCAAAGCGGTCTTCACCGCTGCCACCAAAGAGCTTGTCATCACCTTCGCGTCCATACAGCTTATCATCGCCGCCAAAGCCGCCAAGCGTGTTAGATGTAGACGTGCCCAAAATGACATCATCGCCAGTACACGAGCCGGAAGCGCTCTCGAAGTTCTTTATTGTGTCGTTCACGGCCCATGATCCGGAAACTGTATCAGCTTCAAGATCTATGAAGATACCGTTCGAGCTGTCGTAATAACTGATGTAATCCGTGCCAGCCCCACCGTCGAAGCTTTCCTGACCACCCCCGACCCGGACATAGTCATTGCCATCACCAAGCTCGACCTTGTCGGTGCCAAATCCCGCGTAGACCTTGTCGTCACCACCATAAGTTTTGATTGTGTTGGAGCCAGACGTGCCGTGAACAACGTCGTTTCCGGTCCTAGAGCCCGACGCGCTTTCAAATCCGCTGATGGTGTCATTGGATGCCCATGATCCTGACACCTCATTAGTCTCAAGGTTAATATTCACACCGTCAGTACTGTCGTAATAGCTGATATAATCCTTGCCGGAACCGCCGTAGAAATAGTCTGCGCCACCGCCGACGCGAACGTAGTCGTCATTTGCGCCACCATAAACGGCATCAGATCCAGCCCCATCGTATAACCTGTCCGAGCCGTCACCGCCACTTAACGTGTCACCGCCCCTGCCACCTACGAGGAAATCACCGTCCAAGTCGCCGAAAAGAAAGTCGTTTCCTTGGCCGCCGTTGAGCGTATCGGACCCTTTGCTGCCTGTAAGAGTATCATGCCCCGCTAAACCATCAAAGTGAACGCCGACCGACCCGTCGTCGCGGTCGACGTTAACACTCAAGATATTCGCTCCTGAGTCGCCGATGACATGGCTGTGATATCCACGCCAGGCATAAACTTCGACGTTTTCTATATTCTCAAAAACATAGCGGTCAGACGAACCTGAGAAAGGACTATCAGCGTAAAATTTTGACAGATCGACCGTCCATCCAAAACTTAACTTAAGCGTATCCCTTCCGTTACCGCCGTCGACAAACGAACCCGTTAGATCGCCGCTTGTCGCGTAGAGAGAAAAGATGTCATCGCCATCGCCACCAAATGCTTGGTCCAAGGGACGAACACTAAAATAATCGTCCCCACCATAGCCGTGGAAAGTATCTGATGTAGGGGTTTCTCGCGGCCCAAAAGATGCGGCAAACCAGTCATCACCTTCGCCCCCATGCAGGACAACTTCATGTTCCAAGTACTGAACCAAGAACCTATTTCCGTGCGTACTATTCCCAAAGATTTGTTCGAAGTTGACGGCATCGAAATCTCCGAATGAAAAGCCATTCGCCCCATCAACTTCGGTGTCCCGAAAAGACATCGTCGAGTAGCCAACAAAAACGTTGCGCGCATCAAGTGTGTCGAGACCACCTGCCCCATCTAGGACGACGTTTGGTGCGCCCGTCGAAATCGCACTCACCAGAAATTTCTCACTCGACTCATTGCCGATGAAATCATCGACGCGATCCACATAAATTGTTCGGTCATGACTAACATCAGGCATCTAAATTCTCGTTTCTTCAGTTCACCAATTATAGCGCGAAAATACTACCATAGCCGAAAGCGCTTGTTTTCATTGATGAAATACTCCCTTCGAGGTTGCAAGAACAAAAGAGAACGCCCAATTACTTATTGAACCCATTATGGCGAAAATTACTGATATCCGGCCAAGCATTACGCAACTAACGCTCCCCCACAGTATTTCGCTTACATCAGAAAGATGTCGCTAATTGGAAATTCCTGCTTGAGTCTCGAGACTCACGGCCCATAGATGACGGCTGCCGCGCGGGCGATGCCTTTAAATAGAACTTTTGTTCACAAGTCGTAGCGGATTATCCCTCGCCACTAATTTTGGACCTGCCAAACATGGTTTCATTCCGGTTGCAGCGCTTGCTGTGTTTTACAATTTTTTGCTTTACCTAAGACTAAGAATACACGCGCAAATTTGCATGCCCTTTTAGCGCTTTTCTGATCCAATCGAACTCATAACAGCGATCCCTTTGCAGTCAGTCGATAATCGGCAAGCTGCTCAGCAATGCTCATGTGCCGATGTATTTGCCGACTTGTACGGCGCCGACGGGGATATTGAGCGACCGGCCCTAACTGTCGCGCATGGTGTCGAGCATGATTTTTGCACCATCCCTCGTGCAGCCCAATCAGGCTTTCAGGCCCCCCAGTTCATTCCCTCGCTGATCGCTGTTCGGCGCTCCCAGTGGTAGGTGGGGGCGATCATCTCTTAGTTTTCTTCACCCTGCTCAGCCAACAAACCCTTCGTTACTCAGGCGAAGACGCTCTTCCACTTCGAGCGATCGTAGAGCGTATTTTGCGGGCCGAATGCCAAAGCCCCATCGCGCCGCCAAAAGCAACTGCAATCAATAGAGACAATTGCGCTCAATACGCGCCTGTCATCGACGTGTTGTTTAGTGTAGGAAGTCATGGAAAAGGGCTCATGGAGTGCCATCTACGCGTCCGCGACCAGAAAAGGTCTGATGTATTTATTGCTCATCCTTCGAACCGCGAACCATGCTTCTCGGCGAATACAATTATGCCCTACCCTCATTAAAAGACGGGCTCACCGGAACGAAAAACCAATTAAATTGTCAAATTTTCACCAAATATTAGGTGAAATGGCGGAGACGAAGGGATTCGAACCCTCGAAACGGTTCCCCGTTTACTCCCTTAGCAGGGGAGCGCCTTCGACCACTCGGCCACGTCTCCGCTGACGCGTTTAGCGGCTTGTTTTCAGGGGGGCAAGTGCCAATTTTGGCGGTGTGCAAAGCGTGCACAGGGCGTGCACTGCGCGTGCACCGAAAAAACCCGGCGCACGCGCAAATTTTTGTCGTCTAGCCGAACATGTCGGCGCTGATGCCTTCGTACCAGCCAAGGCTTTCTTCATAGGTTGCCTCGCGCACCTCGGGCGCCTCGCCGGTTTCGGAGATGAAGCCATCGACACGGGCGATCTTTTCGTCGGTTGCCTCATAGGTCGCGCCGACCTTCACGCCGTTGTTGGTGTCGATCAGTGACCAGCAAGTGTTGGCAAACCGCGCCGGGAACACACGGCTGTCGGTCAAGGCACCACGCACGGCATTGGCGCAGACCTTGGCCTGCGAGTTGGCGGAGAAGCCGGATTTTGGCATGTCGCCCTGCGCGCAAGCATCGCCCAGCACGTGCACATTCGGATCCATCTTGGATGACAGGTCAGTCGCGTTCACGGGCGCCCAGTTGCCTTCGGTCACGCCCGCGATATGGGCAATCTTGCCAGCCTGCATAGCGGGGATCACGTTGCAGGCGTCCACTTGGGTCACCTCTCCGGCGATGGTAATGCTCATCGCGTTCGGATCGACGCTCACGTCGCCGCCGCCGTCTTCCGACCCGATCCATGTGATCATACCGTCGTAGTTGTTGTCCCAACCTTCCTGGAAAAGACCCTGCTTCGAGAACCGCTCCTTAGGATCGGCGATCAGAATTTTCGCGGTGGGGTTATTGGCGCGCAGCTGGTGCGCGATCATCGACACACGCTCATACGGGCCAGGCGGGCAGCGGTAGGGGTTGGGCGGTGCGACCATGGCAAAGGTGCCACCCTGTGGCATGGCATCCACCTGCGCCTTGAGGATTTGTGTCTGGGTGCCGCCCTTGTAAGCATGCGGCATCACGCTTTGCGCGGATACGTCCCAGCCATCCACAGCACCATCAACAAAATCAATGCCGGGTGACAGGATCAGGCGGTCATAGGGGAGAACATAGCCCTGTGCGGTCGTGACGGTCTTGGCATCGCGGTCAATGCCCATGGCCAGATCGTGCAGCACGTTGATCCCGTAGTCGGTCGCCAGCTTGTCATAGCTGTGACCAAGGCTTTCCATTTCGCGGAAACCACCAAGATAGAGGTTCGAGAAAAAGCACGTGTAATAGCGACGCTGCGGTTCGACCAAAGTCACGTCGATAGCCCCTGCGCTGTCCTTGGCGATGTAGCGGGCTGCCGTCGCACCCCCTGCCCCGCCGCCAATCACCACGACGCGCGGTTTGGCGTGGCCATCAGCGCGCACCATCGGCGCTGACAAAAGAGCGGTTCCGGCAATTGCCGTTCCGATAAAGTGGCGTCTGTTAAAGGTCATGGAAGTATCCTTTCGTTGGGAAAATCAGTTGGCTTGCGCAAAATAAGCGGCAAGCGCGGCAATTTCTTCGTCACCAAGGCTGGCCGCAACGCTGCCCATCGTACGGTTAGACAAGGCGCCCACCTTGTACTGGTAAAGCCGAAGCATCATCGTCTCTCGGGTCAGGGTGTCGATCTGCGGCACGCCGCCTGCGCTGGCCCCACCTGTGACGTGGCAGGACGCACATTCAGCCGCCAGATATTCGCCGTAGGGCACGTCGCCTGCCATCGCCAGCACGACCTCTGGCACGGTGACATCCTCGGGCGCTGGGGGCGGCGGCGTTGTGGTCAGCCGCACGTGTGTCATCAGGTCAGTGCGATAGATTTCATCCACCATATCAAGCATGAACGGGTGCGGCGTGCCCGCGACCACGTCTTGCGGGTTGGCCAGAAACGGTTGCAGCGTGTCACGGCCCCAGACAAGGCCAGCCTCACCCGCCGCGATCATGGCCTGCGAATAGTCAAAACCTTCGGCACTGCCAGCCGTGCGCCCGTAGAGCCCGTAAAGGTTTGGCCCAGCGCGGTGCGCTTCACCGTCGGCCAAGGTATGGCACGCGGCACAGGTCTGTTCGAAATTGGTGATGCCTGCGCTGGGGTCGCCACCGCAGACCGCCAGAATGTCATCGGGGTTCGAGATCGGCAGGCCCGCGTCTTCCAGCAGGGTTTCTTGCGATGTCGCAAAACCGGCCACTGCAACAGCCGCACAAAATGCCAGACTTGCGATAATGGATTTTCGAAATTGCATGGCTCACCCCGTTGCGCACAGCAGGATGACGCAGCCACGCCGCCTGCCCTTAGGGCAAGTCTAGCCAATAAAGACCAACTGTGAAGCCCCCCGAAGGTGGGGATAACCTGACTTGGGCCGGATCAGTTGTTGAACAGGAAGTGCAGCACGTCGCCGTCCTTGACGATGTAGCTTTTGCCTTCGGCGCGCATTTTGCCCGCTTCTTTCGACGGACCCTCGCCGCCCAGCTCCACAAAATCATCGTAGGCAATCGTCTCGGCGCGGATGAAGCCTTTTTCGAAATCGCCGTGGATCACACCGGCGGCTTGCGGGGCGGATGTGCCCTCTTTGATGGTCCACGCGCGGGCCTCTTTGGGGCCGACGGTGAAGTAGGTCTGCAAATGCAACAGTTCGTAGCCAGAGCGGATCAGTCGGTCCAGACCCGGCTCTTCCAGCCCCATTTCGCCTAGGAACATCTCGGCCTCTTCTGCCTCAAGCTGGCTGATCTCTTCCTCGATCTTGGCAGAGATCACGACCGACGAGTTGCCCTGTGCGGCGGCCATTTCGGCCACGCGCGCGGACTGGGCGTTACCGGTGCCTGCGCTGTCTTCTTCCACGTTGCAGACATACAGCACGGGCTTTGTGGACAGCAGTTGCAGCATGCGCCACGCCTTGGCGTCGTCGGCGTCCACCTCGACCAGACGCGCAGGCTTGCCGTCTTCCAGCACCGCTTGCGCCGCTTCCAGCAGACGGACCTGCTGCACCGCTTCCTTATCGCCACCGCGCACTTTGCGGGTGAGGTTGGCAAGACGCTTTTCTATGCTTTCCAGATCGGCGAGCATCAGTTCGGTCTCGATCACCTCGGCGTCTTCAACCGGATCAACGCGGCCTTCGACGTGGGTGATGTCGTCATCTTCAAAACAGCGCAGGACGTGGGCAATGGCGTCACACTCGCGGATGTTGGCAAGGAATTGGTTGCCAAGGCCTTCACCTTTGGACGCACCTTTGACGAGGCCAGCAATGTCCACGAATGTCATGCGCGTCGGGATGATCTGCTTGGAGGACGCGATATCGGCCAGCTTATCAAGGCGGGCATCCGGCACGGCGACTTCGCCCACATTCGGCTCGATCGTACAGAAGGGAAAGTTGGCGGCCTGTGCGGCTGCGGTCTTGGTCAACGCATTGAACAATGTCGATTTGCCGACGTTCGGCAGACCCACGATACCCATTTTGAAACCCATGACGCTCTCCTATCGGTTTGGCGGTTCCAATATGCGGATGAGGGGCCACGTGCAAGCTGTGCTATGAAGGTTGAAGGAGGACACGACCATGACACCCACACCCTACATCTTTTTCAACGGCCAGTGCCGCGCAGCGACCGAGGCCTACGCGCGGATTTTCGGCATCGCCATTCCGGAATATATGACGATGGAGGGTGCGCCGCCCGACATGGAGATACCCGAAGACCGCAAGAACTGGATCATGCACTGCCAGATGGATTTCGGCGGTGGCACGATCATGATGTCGGACGACTTTGCAGGCAACAGCCCCGCGATGGATGGCTGCAATATCGCCGTCGCCATGCCGACCGCAGATGAAAGCAAAGCCGTATTCGATCAGTTGGCCGAAGGCGGCGATGTCCGCATGCCATGGGAGCCGACATTCTGGTCACCGGGTTTCGGCACGTTGACGGATAAGTTCGGCATCCGCTGGATGATCGACACGGATGCACCGGAGGGCTGACCCCCATTGATTTTCCCGCCCGTTTGCCGCACACCGCTGGCGACAAACGCAAGGGACAGATCATGAGCCGTATCGACGCCAAATTCGCGCAACTCCGTGCCGACAACAAAAAGGCTTTCGTCGCCTATGTTATGGCAGGCGATCCGGATTACGACATGGGGCTTGAAGTGACCAAGGGTCTTGCTGGCGCTGGCGTTGATATCATCGAACTGGGCCTGCCGTTTACTGACCCGATGGCGGATGGCTCTACGATCCAGCTTGCGGGCCAACGCGCGTTGGAATCGGGCCAGACGCTTGTCAAAACACTCGATTACGCCCGTGCGGTGCGCGAAACCGATGACACAACGCCGATTGTGCTGATGGGCTATTACAACCCGATCTATTCACGCGGCGTGGACCGGTTTTTGAAAGAGGCCAAAGAGGCGGGTATCGACGGGCTGATCATCGTGGACCTGCCACCGGAAGAAGACGTTGAACTTTGCATCCCGGCGCAGGCCGCTGGCATCAACTTTATCCGGCTGGCCACGCCCACCACCGATGACAAACGCCTGCCGACCGTCCTGCAAAACACCTCCGGCTTTGTCTATTACGTGTCCGTCACAGGCATCACAGGTGCCGCTGCCGCCCAAGCCGATGCTGTCGCACCAGAAGTCGCGCGGATCAAATCGCAGACCGACCTGCCTGTCATCGTGGGCTTTGGCATCAAAACGCCGGACGCTGCCGAAAGCATCGCCAAGATCGCCGATGGTGCGGTTGTCGGCTCTGCCATCGTGGAAAAGATCGGCGCAGGCGAAAGCCCCGCTGACGTGCTGGCTTTTGTTAAAACGCTGGCTGACGGTGCTCACCGCGGCTAATCGCGCCAACGTCACGTATCATTTTGCCAAAAATACTCGCCCCGCTGGCAAGCGTCCCGCAGGTAATTCTTGCACGCACATTCCAGAATTGGTAAGAGAACCTAACCAATTTACGGGAATTGAGCTATGGCTGTCATTACCAACATCGACGATCTGAAACGTAAATATAAGCGCCGCGCGCCCAAGATGTTTTACGACTACGCCGAAAGCGGCAGCTGGACGGAACAGACCTTCGCTGAAAATTCCAGCGACTTTGACAAGATCCGCCTGCGCCAGCGCGTTGCCGTCGATATGACCAACCGCACCACCGCGACCCAGATGATCGGTGAGGATGTGGCGATGCCTGTGGCCCTTGCCCCCGTGGGCATGACAGGGATGCAAGCCGCCGATGGCGAGATCAAAGCCGCCCGCGCCGCCGAAGCGTTTGGCGTCCCTTATACCCTCTCCACCATGTCGATCTGTTCAATCGAGGACGTGCGCGAGGCCACGACAGAGCCGTTCTGGTTCCAGCTTTACGTGATGCGCGACGAGGACTTTGTCGACAACATCATTGCCCGCGCCAAGAACGCTGGCTGCTCTGCTTTGGTGCTGACGCTTGATCTGCAAATTCTGGGCCAGCGCCACAAGGACCTAAAGAACGGTCTGTCTGCCCCACCCAAGCTGACCCCTGCCGTGATGCTTGATCTGGCGACCAAATGGGGCTGGGGCCTTGAGATGCTCGGCACGCACCGCCGGACGTTTCGCAACATCGTGGGCCACGCCAAGTCGGTCGAGAACATGTCGTCGCTCAACTCGTGGACCAACGAACAGTTCGATCCAAAGCTAAGCTGGGACACTGTCGCCAAGCTGAAAGAAAAGTGGGGCGGTAAGCTGATCCTCAAAGGCATCCTTGACGCCGAGGACGCGCGACAGGCCGTGAAGGTCGGCGCGGATGCGATTGTTGTGTCCAACCATGGCGGGCGACAGCTTGACGGTGCCTTGTCCGCAATCCGCGTGTTGCCCAGCATCGTGGAAGCCGTTGGCGACCAGATCGAAGTGCATATGGACAGCGGTATCCGCTCGGGTCAGGACGTTCTCAAAGCCGTGGCGCTGGGCGCCAAGGGCGTGATGATCGGGCGGGCCTATATCTACGGGTTGGGCGCGATGGGTCAGGCCGGTGTGACCAAGGCGCTTGAGATCATCCACAAAGAGCTGGACGTGTCGATGGCCCTGTGCGGCAAGCGCGACCTGAACGACGTGGACCGCGATATCCTGCTGGTGCCGAAAGACTTTGAGGGCGAGTGGGCCTAGCGGCCTTCTTGCCGCGTTTGGTTGGGCAGACGCGCGGCCATCAGGGCCAGCGGCAGGCAGAGCAAAAGCAACAGGCCAACGCAGGCAAAGGCCCAGCGTAGGCCCAAAGCCTCGGACACCAGCCCCATCAGGACGGGTGCGAAAAAGAAGCCGGAAAAACCGATGACAGCGGCACGCGAAATGGCCTCGGTGCGCATGTGCGGGGCCACGACCTTGCCGATCAGCGCAAGGCCCATTGGCCCGATCACAGACACGCCCAGCCCCAGCACGCCAAAGCCCACGTAGGCCATCGCGGGCGATCCTGCCGTGGCTGCGATAACAGCGCCTGTGGCCGAGATAAGAGACGCCCAGATCACCACCTGCACCTCTGGCAAGCGGTCAGACACCACCTGCCCTGCAAAGCGCCCGAAGGCCATGGTCAAGCCCAGCATCGCGGGGCCAAGCGCCCCTTCGGCAGCACCCCCGCCCAGCGTGCGTTCGACGTGCAGGGCGGACCATGCCTCAACCGTGGCCTCGGACATGAAGGCCACAAGCACGATGCCACCGCACAGCGCAATGGGCCACAACGGGTAGCCGGATGTGTCTCCCTCTTCGCGGGCCACAAAGGTGACGTCCATGTGCAGGAACGGGATCATGCACGCGACAACCGCGCCAAAGCCCGCAAAGACGATAATCGGCGGGATGCCTGCGTCGCGGGTGAAGCTGGAAACGATGGCGGCAAAGGCGTAGGCCACGGAAAACATTGCGTGGTTGGCGTTCATCAACGACCGGCCTGTTTTGGCTTCAAGCTCGCTCACCCTTGCGTTCATCACCACATCCAGAAGGCCGGACGCAAGACCGACCAGCGACAGGCTTAGTGCGAACATGATGGGCAGCGTCATGTTCGCGGGGATCAACCACGCAAGCGCGAGCGCGGCCGCGCCCACCTGCATGCCCCGCCCGCGCAGGATGCGATCCGCCCAAGGGGCCAACCACATGGACCCAACAAGGCCAGTCGCAGAACCCAACAGAAGCGTGCCAAAGACCGCGTCATTCACGCCAAGCTGCGCTTTGAACACGGGCACATGAGCCGCGAAGACGCCCCAGAAAAGGCCAACAACAACAAAAGCAGCAGCGGGCCTGCGCGAGACGGAAAGGGCGTTCATAATCGACATAAGGAGTAGCGTTGGCAGGGGATTTCAGCCAAAGCAAGTGCCAAAGTCGTGCGACGACGCAGCAACGCCATCCTGCCTGCGTGATTTGACGGCATACCGCAAGTAAACTGTTCAAAACCCCTTCCCAAGCACGCGATTCCACCCTATAGGCACGGCTTCACCGGACCGCACACCCTTGGAGGGCGGTCCCATACACATATGGAGAATTCTAATGGCTGGTAAGATTCCAGATCTGGAAGCGACAGCACGCGCGGGGACAGGCAAGGGGGCCGCCCGCACAGCACGTCGCAATGGCATGGTGCCCGGAGTTGTTTATGGCGGCGGCAAAGACCCGCAAGCCATCGAAATGGACTTCAACTACCTTCTGACAAAGCTGCGCAAGGGCCGTTTCCTTGCCACGCTGTGGAACCTGAAGGTCGAAGGCGAAGAGGACGTGCGCGTTATCTGTCGCGGTGTTCAGCGCGATGTGGTCAAGGACCTGCCGCTGCACGTCGACTTCATGCGTCTGCGCCAGACATCGAAGGTGAAACTGTTCGTTCAGGTGAACTTCCTCAACGAAGACAGCGCACCGTTCAAGCCAGCTGGCGGCATGCTGACCGTGAACCGCACAGAAGTCGAACTTCTGGTGACGGCCAACAACATCCCAGACAGCATCGACATCGACCTGTCGGACGCACAGATGGGCGACGTGATCACATCCGACAGCGTTACATGGCCTGAGGGCGTCACACCTGTCATCGACCGTGAATTCACGATTGCTGCTGTGACTGCACCACGCGCTGTTGTGGCTGACGATGACGACGAAGATGTTGCACCCGATGAAGTGCCAACAACTGACGAGCATCCTGCCGAAGAGCAGTAAGCTCTTTCACAAAACAATCAGATCAGGGCGCCCCTTTCGGGCGCCCTTTTTCGTGTGGCCCTGCCCTTGCGCATGGCTTACGCTGGACGGCATGAAACTGATCGTTGGCCTTGGCAATCCCGGCGCGAAATACGCGCAGAACAGACATAACATCGGCTTTATGGCCCTTGACCGGATCGCAGA
The DNA here is from genome assembly GCF_037543925.1 of Yoonia sp. 208BN28-4. Lineage (NCBI taxonomy): Bacteria > Pseudomonadati > Pseudomonadota > Alphaproteobacteria > Rhodobacterales > Paracoccaceae > Yoonia > Yoonia sp. 208BN28-4. The sequence continues at coordinate 824,116 of NZ_JBBIFY010000001.1, read as the reverse complement.
GGATCACGGCTTTACGCCGTGGCGGTCCAAGTTTCAGGGTCAGGTCAGCGAGGGGCGCTTTGGCTCTGACAAGGTGATCCTGCTCAAGCCCGGCACATTTATGAACCTCAGCGGACAGGCCGTGGGCGAGGCGATGCGCTTTCACAAGCTGGACCCTGCCGATGTGATCGTATTCCACGACGAACTTGATCTGGCGCCCGGTAAATTGCGCGTCAAAACAGGTGGCGGTCACGCAGGTCACAACGGTTTGCGGTCGATCCACGGGCATATCGGGCCGGAGTATGATCGCGTGCGGCTTGGCATCGGTCATCCCGGCCACAAGGACAAGGTGCCCAGCTATGTCCTGCACGATTTTGCAAAGGCCGATCAGGACTGGCTGGATGATGAATTACGCGGCATCAGCGACGGGATCGCGCAGTTGATTGCTGGCGATAGTGGCAAATTTCTAAACGCCGTTGCCCTGCGCACCGCGCCGCCCCGCCCTTCTACCGGCACTGCGAAGCCCGACAAGGCGAAGCGGCCTGTCAGGGCCGATGAGCAGCCCGCCCCAATGCCCGAAAAAGATACCCGCAGCGCGATGCAAAAGCTGGTGGACCGCTTCAAATGATCCCCGCGCATGTCGCGGAGGCCTTTGCCTATCAGGCGCGCGCCTGTGCCGATCTGGGGTCACCCTTCATGGCGCAGCTTTGCGGGCTTTTCGCGACGCGCCCACTGCCTGACACGGCGCTTCGCCACCGGATTTACACATGGGACGGTGATCTGTCGCCGCGTGGCGCGTCAGTGCCGTTACGCCTATGTGGGGCACTTCATGCGCTCAAGCTAAAGGGCGATCCCGCACTTGATGCCATTTATCCGCCACACAGCGTTGATGACGCTACCTTGTGGGAAGCCGTAAGCGCCGCGTGCATCACGCATGAAGCCTTCATCGACCGCTGGATCGACAGCCCGCCACAAACCAACGAAGTGCGCCGTTCTGCGGCTTTGATTGCTGCCGGTAACTGGCTGACCGATCACTACGGTTTGCCGATACAAACCAGCGAATTGGGCGCAAGTGGCGGCCTCAACCTGATGTGGGACCATTTCGCGCTTGAGATCGCCGCCCAAAGGTTCGGACCGTCAGCCGCCGATGTCGTGCTGAGGCCCGAATGGAGCGGCCCGCTGCCGCCACAGGCACAGCCGCGTATCGTGGCGCGGCGCGGCGTTGATCTTAACCCGCTGAACCCGCGCGACCCTGACGATGCATTGCGGCTGCGTGCCTATCTCTGGCCGGACCAGCCGGACAGACTGACCCTGACAGGTGCCGCCATAGCGATCAACGAAACCGCCGTGGCACAGGCCGATGCGATAGACTGGCTTGCCAATCATCTGGATCAACCTGACGATACGCTACATCTGATCTATCACACGATCGCTTGGCAGTATTTTCCGGCAGATGTTCAGGCGCGTGGCGAACGGCTGATCGTTCAGGCCGGTGAAAACGCCACGCCTAACAGACCGCTCGCTTGGTTGGGGATGGAGCCTGATGATGGCACGCCGGGGGCTGCGTTGACGCTGCGCATCTGGCCGGAGAACAAGACCATCGCGCTGGGGCGCGTCGATTTTCACGGGCGTTGGGTGCAATGGCAGGCCACCCCCAAAGGAGCTTCACATGCGTAAATTCTTCAAATGGGCCTTGCGGATCATCATCGCGCTGGCGGTGGCCGCAGTGGTCGTCGGCCTGTGGAAACGCGAAGAGATCGGACGGTTGCTGGCCGTCAACAGCCTTTTTGCCGAAGATCGCATCGTGGACAACTTTTCGAACATGGATGCGGCATTTCTAAATGTGCCGGTGCCGCGCGGGTCCGGCGACGTGGTGCCGTTGCCGGCAGGTCCGGCCATGCAGCTGCCGGATGATGCCGCCGACTGGATTGCGGATCGCAGCGTCACATCCCTTGTGGTGCTGCATCGCGGTCAGGTCGTGTTCGAGGACTATTACCTTGGCACAGAAGCGGGCGACCGTCGGATCAGCTGGTCGGTTGCGAAAAGCTTTCTCTCCGCGCTGGTCGGCGTGGTGCTGGCCGAGGGGCAGATCGCAAGCCTTGATGATCCGGTCACAAAATACGCGCCATCGCTGGCCGGAGGGGCCTACGACGACGCCAGCATCCGTGATGTCTTGCAGATGTCATCGGGAGTTACGTTCGATGAGGATTATCTGGACTACGACAGCGATATCAACCGCATGGGGCGGGTCCTCGCGTTGGGTGGCTCAATGGATGACTTCGCCGCGGGCCTGACCGAAACCTTCGCGGAGCCGGGCACGGATTGGCAGTATGTTTCGATTGATACGCACGTCATTGGCATGGTGATCCGTGGCGCGACAGGCCGCAGCGTGGCCGATCTTTTGTCAGAGAAAATCATAAGCCCATTGGGGCTTGAGGCTGATCCCTATTATCTGACCGACGGCTTTGGCGTGGCCTTTGTGCTGGGCGGGCTAAACCTGACCACCCGCGACTACGCCCGTTTCGGTCAGATGATTGCGCAGGACGGGCAGTGGAATGGTCAGCAGATCGTTCCGGGCGGCTGGATTGACGTGTCCACACGCGCGTCGGCCCCAACCGAAACGGATGAACATGGCTATGGTTATCAGTGGTGGATTCCGCCCCAAAGCGGTCTAGGTCAGGTCATGGCGCGCGGCATCTACGGGCAATACATCTGGATTGACCGCGCCCGCAATATCGTGATTGCCACAACCGCCGCCGACCGCCAGTTCCGCGAAGCGGGCGTTGGTCGCCAGAACGAAGACATGTTCCGCGCGATCGCGGATAGCCTGGAGTAATCCCATGGAAAAAGATCCGTCATTTAACGTCTTGGGCGGCCCGCTTGCCACCTGTTCCACTGCGCCAGTGACCGGTTTTTTCCGCAACGGCGCGTGCGACACCTGTGCGGCTGACAACGGAAGCCACACCGTCTGCGCCGAGATGACAGCAGAGTTTCTGGCCTATTCAAAATACGTCGGCAACGATCTGAGCACGCCGCGGCCGGAGTTCGGCTTTGCAGGTCTGAACCCCGGTGACGGGTGGTGTCTGTGCGCGTCGCGCTTTTTGCAGGCCCATGACGAAGGCTGCGCGCCACGGGTCAACCTTGCGGCGACCCATGTGCGTGCGCTTGAGATTGTTCCGATTGATGTCCTGCGGCTATACGCCACCGATGATGATAGCGCCCTTTAAGCAAAGTCGCCCATCTCGAAGCCAAGGTGCTTGGCCACGGTGAAGATGTCCTTGTCGCCGCGTCCGCACATATTCATCACCAGCAGGTGATCGGACGGCAGATCAGGCGCGATCTTCATCACGTGGGCCAGCGCGTGTGACGGCTCCAGCGCGGGAATGATCCCTTCAAGCGAACAGCAAAGCTGGAACGCATCCAGCGCCTCTTTGTCGGTGATCGATACGTATTGAGCGCGGCCGATTTCATGCAGCCATGCGTGCTCTGGCCCGATGCCCGGATAATCCAGACCGGCCGAGATCGAGAACCCTTCGAGGATTTGCCCGTCATCGTCCTGCAACAGATAGGTGCGGTTGCCATGCAAAACGCCGGGCCGCCCGCCTGTCAGGGACGCGCAGTGTTCCATCTTCTGGTTCACGCCCTTGCCGCCAGCCTCGACCCCGATGATGTTGACGCTTTTGTCGTCAAGGAACGGAAAGAATAGGCCCATGGCGTTGGACCCGCCACCAATCGCGGCGATGATGGTATCCGGCAGACGGCCTTCGGCGGTCTGCATCTGCTCTTTGGTTTCCTTGCCGATGATGGCCTGAAAATCGCGCACCATCGCAGGATAGGGGTGAGGACCAGCGACCGTGCCAATGCAGTAAAACGTATCGCGCACGTTAGTGACCCAATCGCGCAGAGCGTCGTTCATCGCGTCTTTCAGCGTGCCGCGACCGGATGTGACAGGCACCACTTCGGCACCCAGCAGGCGCATGCGGAACACGTTGGGCGACTGACGCTCGACGTCATGTGCGCCCATATACACCACACACTTGAGGCCGAATTTCGCACAGACAGTTGCGGTCGCAACGCCGTGCTGACCTGCACCCGTTTCGGCGATGATGCGCGTCTTGCCCATGCGGCGGGCAAGGATGATCTGGCCCAGCACGTTGTTGATCTTGTGCGCACCGGTGTGGTTCAGCTCATCACGTTTGAGGTAAATCTTTGCGCCACCCAGATGCTCGGTCAGGCGTTCGGCGTGATAAAGCGGGCTGGGGCGGCCAACGTAATGCGTCCACAGATCGTGCATCTCGGCCCAGAAGCTGTCGTCGGTCTTGGCGTGCTCGTACTGCTCTTCCAGCTCAAGGATGAGCGGCATCAGTGTTTCAGACACAAAGCGGCCACCAAAATCGCCGAAACGGCCATTTTCATCAGGTCCGGCCATGAATGTATTGAATAGATCGTTTGCCATGACGACTGTCCCTTTTGAGTGCGCAGATCAGCAGTATATGCACCGATCTGGATCGTAAAGTGCGGCGTTTCGTCAGACGTCTGCGCGGCGACTGTATACGAAACCCGAAAGCCGACGCGGTGGATTAATCAGCGCGCGCGGCGGCGCAGAAATCGGCGATCAGCTTTGCATCTTTCACGCCCGGCGCGCTTTCCACGCCAGACGATACATCAACCTGAGCCGCCCCTGTCAGACGGACCGCCTCTGCCACGTTGTCAGGCGTTAGACCGCCCGCCAGCATCCACGGCACAGGCCACCTGCGGCCCGCGATGAGCTGCCAGTCAAAGGCTAGCCCGTTTCCGCCGGGTAAGGTGGCATCCTTCGGCGGTTTGGCGTCGACCAGCAACTGATCGGCGACACCGGCGTAGGTATCAAGGTTTGCAAGGTCATCAGCCGTGGCCACTCCAACGGCCTTCATCACAGGCAGACCATAGCGTGACTTGATCTCGACCACCCGTTCAGGGGTCTCGGATCCGTGCAGTTGCAGGATATCAAGCGGCACAGCATCCACGATATGGTCAAGCATGGCATTGTCCGCGTTTACCACAAGCGCGACCTTGGCGATGCCCGTTGGCACGGATTGCGCAAGCGTCACGGCATCGGCGACATCAACATGCCGCGGTGATTTTGCAAAAAAGACCAGACCGACATAATGGGCACGCGCCGACACGGCCGCATCAAGCCCGGCGCGGTCCCGCAGGCCACAAATTTTAACGCGTGTTTGGGTCGGCATAGGGGCTAGGCTGATTTGTCCAGCAGCGCGAGCACATCATCCTGATCGCCCTTGCCTTCGCTTTTCAGGCGGTTGACCTCGGCACGCAGATCGCGGACTTCACGCTCTTTCGCGCGCTTTTCGGCGCGGACGTGATGCTCGCGCACCCATTCCCACAGAAACCCGATCAGCAAACCAGCGCCAACGCCAAGGAACATCACCACAAACAGCGGCAAGTTGATGTCCGGCGAAATGCCAAGCAGGTCGCCAACAGCGCGCGGCATGGCGGACACGGATACGATCTCACGGTTGGCAAGTCCGATCAGGATCAGACACAGGCCGATAACGGCCCAGAAGGCGTAGCGAATGGTTTTCATCAGGTCCTCATTTACCCGCCGTTCAGACGGTCCCGCAGCAGTTTACCGGTCTTAAAGAACGGCACATGTTTCTCTTCGACATTAACCGCTTCACCAGTACGCGGGTTCCGTCCAATGCGCGAGTCGCGTTTTTTGACCGAGAACGCGCCGAAGCCGCGCAGTTCAACCCGGTCGCCTTTGGCCATGGCATCAATGATTTCTTCGAAAATGGTGTTCACGATCTTTTCGACATCGCGCTGATAGAGATGCGGATTGGCATCCGCAATTTTCTGGATCAGTTCAGATCGGATCATCTAAAGGCCCCCCAAAGGCTGTCGCGGTATTAATACAAACTTTTTAAGCAGCGTCTCAGCCGACTTTAGCTGCAAAACCGTTTTCAAGAAATAGAGCAGCAAGCGGAAAATCGGGAAAAATGATGTAAATTCAGGCGTTGAGCGACGTCCGACCAGTATCAAAGAGGCCCAAACAGGCTCGCGCAGTGTCTTCTGATCCGCGCTGATCTGTCACACCGTCCGATTCGATTGCGCAGGGGGCGGGCGTAAAACCGGGCGACCTGCACGAAAAAGGGCCCCGCAGTTTCCTGCGGAGCCCTTCATAATTGTCAGTGCCGGAGCGCTTAGTCGTCGGAGCCTTTCAGCGCCGCGCCAAGGATATCGCCGAGCGATGCACCGGAGTCGGACGAACCGAACTGTTCCACTGCTTCTTTCTCTTCTGCGATCTCGCGGGCTTTAATCGACAGACCCAGCTTGCGGGTCTTGCTGTCGATGTTTGTCACGCGCACGTCCACTTTGTCGCCAACGCCGAAACGCTCTGGGCGCTGCTCGGCACGGTCACGGGACAGGTCGGAGCGACGGATGAAGGACTTCATGCCTTCGTAGTCAACTTCGATGCCGCCGTCTTCGATCTTGGTCACTTCAACAGTGATGACCGAACCGCGCTTCACGCCGTCGATGGTTTCTGCGAACGGATCACCGTCAAGCGCCTTGATCGAGAGCGAGATACGCTCTTTCTCGACGTCGACTTCGGCCACTTTCGCTTTCACAACGTCGCCCTTGCGGAAATCGCCGATGACGTCTTCGCCGCGGCCTTCCCATGTCAAGTCGGACAGGTGAACCATGCCGTCGATGTCGCCCTCAAGGCCAACGAACAGACCAAACTCGGTGATGTTCTTAACCTCGCCTTCGACCTCAGTGCCCTCAGGGAACTGCTCTGCAAAGACTTCCCATGGGTTGCGCATTGTCTGCTTGAGACCAAGCGAAACGCGGCGTTTGACCGGATCGATCTCCAGCACCATGACTTCGACTTCTTGGCTTGTGGACACGATCTTGCCGGGGTGAACGTTCTTCTTTGTCCAGGACATTTCGGAAACGTGCACCAGACCTTCAACGCCTGGCTCCAGCTCAACAAATGCACCGTAGTCGGTGATGTTGGTCACGCGGCCAGTGTGTGTTGTCTCAAGCGCATACTTGGCTTCAACAGCATCCCACGGATCGTCCTGCAGCTGCTTCATGCCGAGGCTGATGCGGTGGGTTTCTTTGTTGATCTTGATGACCTGCACCTTGATCGTCTCGCCGATGGCAAGGATCTCGGAGGGGTGGTTTACACGGCGCCATGCCATGTCTGTCACGTGCAGCAGGCCGTCTACGCCGCCAAGATCAACAAACGCACCGTATTCGGTGATGTTCTTGACCACGCCGTCAACTTCCTGACCTTCAACAAGGTTACCGATGACTTCGGCACGCTGCTCGGCACGGGACTCTTCGAGGATCGCGCGACGCGATACAACGATGTTGCCACGACGACGGTCCATCTTGAGGATCTGGAACGGCTGCTTGAGGTTCATCAGCGGGCCAGCGTCGCGCACGGGGCGCACGTCAACCTGAGAGCCGGGCAGGAACGCAACGGCGCCGCCAAGGTCCACAGTAAAGCCGCCTTTGACGCGGCCAAAGATGGCACCGTCAACACGCTCTTCGTCGGCATATGCCTTCTCGAGGCGATCCCAGGCTTCCTCACGGCGGGCCATCTCGCGCGAGATGACAGCTTCGCCACGGGCGTTCTCGACCTGACGCAGGAACACTTCGACAGTGTCACCCACATTCAGTTCAGCGTCTTCGCCGGGGTTTGCAAATTCTTTAAGATCGATGCGGCCTTCCATTTTGTAGCCGACGTCGATGATGGCTTGGCCTGCTTCAATAGCGATGACTTTGCCTTTAACGACAGACCCTTCAGCGGGTGTGTCCATTTCGAAGCTTTCGTTCAAAAGGGCTTCGAATTCGTCCATAGATACGTTGTTAGCCATGTGGCGTAGGTTTCCTAATCGTTTGTTTATACGGGCCGAACGGTTGTCTCCGACGGTCTTTGGGTTTCGGTTTGGTCAAACGCGCAAGCGGGAATAAAACAACAGGGCCAGCTTGCGCTGAACCCTGCTCAAAGTCTCATGCCCGCGCCTGTCTCGACGCTTCGACAGGGGCGCTATAGGGTGTTTTGACGTGCAGAGCAAGGGCGATGAGACAATTCCTGCCTGCGTGAACTGACGCCAAACCATGCGTCAGGTTGTGCGCGGTCGCTGGCGAGGCGATGTCGCCTTACTGCGCCAAGGCCCGCAAAATCGCGGCATCCGGCCAGCAGGTCGCGGCCTGCCCTGTTGCCTCCTGCCAACGGCCGATGCTGCGGCGTGTCTTGAACCCTGCAAGGCCGTCGGCACCGCCCACGTCATGCCCCTGTGCCTCAAGCCCGCGCTGCATGGCGGCCACATCTGACCGGCGCATGCTGTCAATCGCACCCCAGCGGCCCGTGAAATCACCGACACCATACTGGATGCGGTCTCCAACATGACCGACGAACAGCGCATAAAGATCGCTCTTGTTGTACTCCTTCAGCGCATAGAAATTTGGTGTGACGATGAAGGCAGGCCCGTTGCGGCCCGCTGGCATCATCAGATATCCCACGCCTTGCATCTCGTGGGCTGGAAAGGCGTTGCCTGATACGCGGGTCACGCCTGCGGCGGCCCAATCAGCGATGCGGCGGCCTTGGTCTGGCCCTTCCAGCGCGCATGAGACGGATGCTGGCACGCGCACTTCAAACCCCCAGTCGCGGCCCGGCACCCAGCCGTGTTGCGCCAGATAGTTGGCGATGCTGGCCAGTGTGTCTGCCTCGGACGTCCAGATATCTGCGCGACCGTCGCCTGATCCATCAGCGGCGTAGGCCAGAAAGTTGGACGGCATAAACTGCGGCTGTCCCATAGCCCCGGCCCAAGAGCTGCGCATGGCATCCGCTGGCACATCGCCACGGGCGGCGATTTGCAAGGCGGCGACCAATTCGTCTGTAAAATAGGGCGCGCGGGTGGACATGAAGCCTTTGGTGCCCAGCACCTCGAACACGTCATAAGGAATGGAAGCACGGCCATAGGCGCTTTCACGGCCCCAGATTGCGAGGATGATGCGGCCCGGCACGCCTGTGGCGCGTTCAACTGCGGCCAGTGTATTGGCGTGCGTGCGGGCCATCTGGCGGCCAACGGACGTTGCCCCGCCCACGGTGTTTGCCGCGAAATAGCGTGACGGCGCGCCAAACTCGGACTGGCGTTGGACGGGTTGCGCGGTTGTGCCGGGGGGCACCAGATCGGGCAGGTCCCAGTTGAGGGTCACGCCGTTAAACGCATTGTCAAAGACCGCACGCGGCACGCCGCGCTGGCTTGCGCGTGGCCAGACTGTGCTTTGCAGCCAGCTTTGGAACTGTGCCTCAACCGCCCGCCTGTCTTGCGCGTGCAAGAGCGTGGCACAGCATATCAAGACAACGGCTGCCGCAAGGATCATCGCTTTATAGATCATTCAATGCCTCCTGCACGGCGGCGAAATAGCTGCCGACCTGTTCACCGTCGACCAATGCGTGATGGACCTCCAGCGTCATCGCCATGTCCCACTTGCCGCCCTGATCCACAAACTTTCCCCATGACACGCGCGGAATGCAATCATCAGGGCCGGGAAGTGCGTTGTTGATACTGGTGTAATCCAGCCACGGCATACAGGACACATAGGCCAGATCGTCCCGTTCGCCCTGATTGGGGGCCAGTCCCTTTCCGGCGGCAACCTTGGCGATCTCGGCAGCGCAGGCCGCATCGAAGGTGGGGAAGTCCGCGTAGTGATCGACATAGCCGTAGCCGAAACCACCCGCGTCTTGCGGCACAGTCATCGACATTTGCGTGGCGTCATGCTGCACCACGTCGCTGTCGCGAAACCGCATGCAAAGTTCAGGGACGGCGTGTAACCCGTGCCCGATGGCATAAAGGCATCCGCGATAGGCGCTCACGCCGCGCGGCTTTGCGATGGTCAACAGATGCGTCACATCAATCCGCGATGTCACGGCATAGTGGGGGCGATCATACGTGCGAAACAGATTGAATTGCGCGGCCCGCGTCCATGTCGCCAGATCGATGGGGATTTCAGCCATGACAGCCTCCTGCTTTGGCGCTACCGTTTCATTTGCGTGCCAAGAGGACAAGGCAGGAGCCGGAAAGTGTCACCGCTCAGGATCATAACCGCCGATAACGTCGCCTGGATGGGCTGAGGCAATGCGTGCGGTCGTGGTCATCGTGTGCAGCGCGCTGGTCATCGGGTCGATCGCGGCGCTGTGGCGCGGGGGTCTGATGTCCCCTTACGCCGACGATAGTTTCTGGACGCTGACAACAGCCGGACGGGCGGGCGTGATTGCCATAACGGTGAGCGGCCTCGCGCTTGTGTTATGGATTGCGCAAAAGCTGACGCCGACATTTGCAAAGCTGCCGTTTCTTGCCGCCGCGATCCTTCATAGCGTGGCAGCCCTTGCCATTTTCGCCGTGATCTACGGGGTGTCACCGCAGGTTTTCTACAGCTTTTACCAGATCATTTTTCCTGATCTTCCCGCGCAATGGGTGATCTCACCTGCAACTGCGCTTTCGCGGCTTGGCGATGCGATTGACCTGATAACCGCGCCGAACCTGTCGGATGATATCGCGGGTCTTACATTCTGGACCCTGATCCCTTTTGCAGCGTGGTGCCAGCGTCGCTAGATATCCTCGCCCTGCTCCAACAACCGTTCGAGCAGTTCCGCCTGAAGATCGCCACTGTCGCCCGCGCCAAACTGTCCGGCACCGCTGGAGTAAAGCGTGCCATAGGTCTTGGCCACATTCACCGTCTGGGCGATGCCAGAGATCAACTGATCGCGCTGTAATTCACGCAAAGGGTGGATATACGTCCCCCACAGCCTGCCGTTGGCGATGGCATAGCGTGCGTCCAGTGCGCTGTCGAAGTTGGCCTGCATCACGCGCTGCAATTCCTCGGCTGTCAGACCGTCAGCAGCGCGGATCGGCACCATAGCCCGCATCCGGTTTGCGCGGGCATCTGCCACGATCAGCACCGGAATATCATCAATGGTGAACTGAAAACCGCTTCCGGTGAATTGTGCGTTTTCATCCAGCGCCATGACAATCTCGCCCATACGCGGGAGGGTCATACCGCTGTCAGCGTCCTGTGCCGCAACGGGTGGCGCAAGAAACAAGCTGGCGATCAGGGCAGCAGTGGCAAGGGTGGGTCGCATCGGCATTCTCCTGCAAGATGCAGCAAGCCTAGCCGCTGGTCTGGGGCAAGGCACTAAAACCCTGCGTGATGCGCTGTTACATCCCCGCGCGGACAGCCGTGACAGCGGCAGCAACGGCCTGTTCAATGCTCATATCTGAGGTGTCGATCAGCACCGCATCATCGGCGGCAACCATCGGGGCTTCGGCGCGTTCGCTGTCGCGTTTATCGCGGGCAACCACATCGGCCAGCACCTGATCATAGCTGATATCATTGCCCCGTCCGGCAAGTTCGGCGTGGCGGCGCATGGCACGACATTCGGCGGACGCGGTGACAAACAGCTTCACATGGGCATCAGGGCAAATGACCGTGCCGATATCGCGCCCGTCCAGCACCGCGCCACCATCGCGCGTGGCGAAACTGTGCTGAAACGCAACAAGGGCTGCACGCACCTGCGGGATCACGGCGACCTTGCTGGCCTCTTGTGCGACGTCGTGTGTGCGCAGGCTGTCATTGTCCAGATCAGCCGGATCAAGCGTTTCAGCCGCCTCGACAGGGTCAGCTCCGGCAAGAACCTTGGCCCCCACCGCGCGGTACAACAGGCCAGTATCCAGATGGGCAAAGCCGAACTCTGCCGCGACACGTTTGGAAATCGTGCCCTTGCCAGCAGCGGCTGGACCGTCAATTGCGACTGTAAACTGCATCATATTTCCCCTTGCGATCTATACGTCCAAAAACCGGTGACCGACCCGCGACATTTCCTAGCTTTCAGAGCGGACGATCTGCGCGCCAAGACGCTCCATCAGCGGCTCGAAGATCGGGAATGATGTGGCAATCGGGCTGCCGTCATTCACGCTCATCGGCTTTTGCGTGGCCATGCCCATGACCATAAAAGCCATGGCGATGCGGTGGTCCAGCACGCTGTCCACGGTGGCGCCCCCCGGCACGTTGCCAGCGCCAAGACCGGTGACTTTCCACCAGTCGGGACCTTCATCCACCTGCACACCAGCAGCGCGCAGACCCTTGGCCATCGCGTCAATCCGGTCGCTTTCCTTGACCCGCAGTTCCTTCACGCCCTGCATATCCGTAACGCCAGTGGCAAAGGACGCCACGACGGACAGCACGGGATATTCGTCGATCATCGACGCGGCACGCGCCGGCGGGACAGCAATACCTTTCAAATCGGGGGAGTAGCGGGCGCGCAGATCTGCGACAGGCTCCCCGCCCTCTTCGCGCATGTTTTCGAACGTCAGGTCCGCGCCCATGTCTTGCAGCGTGGTGAACAATCCCGCCCGCGTGGGGTTCAGGCCGATGTTGGGCACAAGCACGTCAGAGCCGGGCGTGATGATCGCGGCGCACACGGGGAAGGCAGCAGACGACGGATCGCGCGGCACGATAATATCCTGCGGCTGCAATTCCGGCTGGCCTGTGAGGGTGATCACACGGCCATCATCGGTATCCTCAACCGTCAATGTCGCGCCGAACCCTTGCAGCATCCGCTCTGTATGGTCGCGGGTCGCTTCTTTCTCGATTACAACCGTTTGCCCCGGTGCGTTCAGTCCGGCAAGCAGCACGGCCGATTTCACCTGCGCTGATGGGACAGGCACCGTGTAAGTCACCGGCACCGGATCGGCCGCACCGACAAGCGTCATGGGCAACCGACCACCGTCACGCCCGACGGCTTGTGTGCCGAATAAAGCGAGCGGATCAGTGACGCGTCCCATGGGCCGCCCGTTGAGGGATGCATCACCGGTAAAGGTCACTGTGATGGGCGATGTCGCCATAGCACCCATGATCAGCCGCACACCCGTGCCGGAGTTGCCGCAGTCGATGACGTTATCAGGCTCGGCAAAGCCGCCGACACCAACACCCTGCACCGACCATTTGCCCTCACCATGGTCTGTCACTGTCGCACCGAAAGCCCGCATCGCCTTGGCCGTGTCCAGCACATCTTCGCCCTCAAGCAGGCCGGTGATCCGCGTCTCACCCACGGCCATCGCGCCAAGGATCAAGGACCTGTGCGAGATCGACTTGTCACCGGGGACATGCGCGTCGCCTGTCAAAGGGCCACAGGGGCGGGATGTCATGGGAATAGGTGTGCCGTGGCCGGACATGTGGCGCGTCTCCGAATGGTTCTGCCCTGCTCTACCGCAGCGGCGTTCAGTGGTCCATCACCCTGTCGCAATTCCGCGTGGCGATGGGTCAGGTGCGGCGAAACGTAAGATAATGCGGTGTGCGGTCCTCGCGGATCGCCTTCTGTTCGTAGCGCGTGGAAATCCAGTCGTCCCAAGGGGTGCGCCAGTCGTCGGGTGCCTCGGCGGTCCAGACAAAGCCTGCCTTGGGCACCTCTTCCAGCGTTTGCCGAACGTAGTCTTTGATATCCGTGGCGACGCGCAGCTCCGCACCGGGTTTCATCACGCGGTGCAGCGGTTCCAGATGCTCGGGCGTGACAAAGCGCCTGCGGTGGTGTCGCTTCTTGGGCCATGGATCGGGATAGTTCAGAAAGACTTTCGACAGGCTTGCATCGGGTAGCACATCAAACAGATCTCGCGCATCACCGGGGTGGACGGACAGGTTTGATACATCCGCCTGCCGGATTTTGCCCAGCAACATCGCCACACCGTTGATGTAAGGCTCGCAACCGATGATGCCGACCTGCGGGTTGCGGGCGGCCATGTGCACCAGATGCTCCCCCCCGCCAAAGCCGATTTCCAGCCAGACCTCTTTGCCGCCAAAAAGCGCATCAAGGTCGATCGGGTTGCGGTCGGGGTTTTCTTCCCACGTCACGTTGGCCGGTGCCAGCTTCGCCAGATCTTCGTCGATATAAGCCTGCTGACTGTCGCGCATCGTATGACCCTTGAAGCGGCCATAAAAATTGCGCCAAGGCGCGCCGGACGGGTGGCGGTCAGGGTTTTTGTCTTTTGTCATGTGCCGCGATGTAGCAAGGGCAGACCGCTTGCGCAATCTGCCCTGTCTTGGTCGTGCATTTGATCGGCTTAGACCGCTTTTTTGAGCGCCTCGGCCAGATCGGTTTTCTCCCACGAGAAACCGCCATCAGCTTCTGGCGCACGGCCAAAGTGGCCATAGGCCGCCGTGCGCGCGTAGATCGGGCGGTTCATGCCCAGATGCTGGCGGATGCCGCGCGGTGTCAGATCCATGACCTGCCCAATGGCCTTTTCGACAGCCGCCGGATCAACTTCGCCCGTGCCATGCAGATCGGCGTAGATCGACAGGGGCTTGGCCACACCAATCGCGTAGGACAGCTGGATCGTGCATTTTTCGGCCATGCCGGAGGCGACCACGTTCTTGGCCAGATACCGCGCGGCGTAGGCGGCAGAGCGGTCAACCTTGGTCGGGTCTTTGCCCGAAAACGCGCCGCCGCCGTGCGGGGCTGCACCGCCGTAGGTGTCCACGATGATCTTGCGACCTGTCAGGCCTGCGTCACCATCCGGTCCGCCGATCACAAAGATACCGGTCGGGTTCACCCACCATTCGGTCTTTGCCGTGATCAGCCCCTCGGGCAGCACTTCGCGGATATACGGCTCGACAATGGCGCGGATGTCGGCGCTGGTCTGTGTTTCCAGCGCGTGCTGTGTGGACAGCACGATCGACGTGACCTCAACCGGTTTACCGTTGGCGTAGCGCAGGGAAATCTGGCTTTTCGCGTCGGGGCGTAGCGTTGGCTCTGTCCCGTCTTTGCGGACCTCGGCCAGACGGCGCAGGATCGCGTGTGAATACTGGATCGGCGCTGGCATCAGCTCTTCGGTTTCGGTTGTGGCGTAACCGAACATGATGCCTTGGTCGCCGGCCCCTTCGTCCTTGTCCTTGGCCGCATCAACGCCTTGGGCGATGTGCGCGGACTGTTCGTGCAGGAGGTTCGTCACCTTGCATGTGGCGTGATGGAACTTGTCCTGCTCGTAACCGATGTCTTTGATGCATTCGCGGGCGATGCCTTCAACACGGCCCATATATTCGGTCAGCTTATCCTTGGAGGACAGGCCCACCTCGCCGCCGATGACGACGCGGTTGGTGGTGGCGAATGTTTCACAGGCGACGCGGGCTTCGGGTTCTTCTGCCAGAAACGCGTCAAGCACTGCGTCTGAAATGCGGTCGCATACTTTGTCGGGGTGTCCCTCGGATACGGACTCCGAGGTGAATACATAGTCTTGTCGTGTCATGGGATCGTGCTCCGGTGATGATTGCCTGCCACGTCAGGAAGCCGTTGTGACAAGAAGTGTTATTGGTCGTCGTTAGGTTGTGTGGTCTGGCGGGTCAACTTGTTTTGCGCGGGCGTTGCAGGGCAAGTCCGGCACCCAACAAAACCATCACAGTCAAAAGCGGGATATCCCCAAATCTTGTGTAAACTGTGGCGTCCAGAAGGTCAGGCAGCGGCACGTCAAGGTAACCGGCTGTATTCAGTGCGATCTGGCCGGTAATCCGCCCGTGCCCGTCAATCATCGCGCTGACGCCCGTGTTGGCCACGCGCACCATCGGCATGCCCTGCTCAATGGCCCGCAAACGCGCCTGCGCCAGATGCTGATACGGGCCCGCATCCTTGCCGAACCACGCATCATTGGTGATCAGCACCATCGCGCGCGGGCGCACGTCTGTTGTGATCTCTTCGGCAAAGATGCCTTCGTAGCAAATCAGCGGGCGGATCAGACCGATGCCGGGGATTTGCATGGTCCGCGCGGTTGCCCCGTCGGAAAAACCGCCACCGTGGCTTGATGCAAATTGCGTGACGCCAGTTACGCTGGCCAACAGCTCTCCGCCGGGAAAATACTCGCCAAGGGGCACAAGGTGCTGTTTGTCGTAAAGCGTATCAATCAGCCCGCCGCGCCCGAGCAGGACAAAGCTGTTGTAATACAGGTTCTCGTCGCGCCGGTTCATCCCGACGATCACAGGCGCGCCGCGGGCTGCGTCCGACATCTGCTCGAAATAGGGCGTGGCATAGTTCAGCAGATCTGCGATGGCGGATTCGGGCCAGACGATCAGATCAGGCGCATCGCCCGCGCCGGTATATTCAAGCTGGCGATCAAAGAAGATACCGCTGAAGGCCGGATCCCACTTTTGTTCCTGCGGGGCGTTGGGCTGGATCAGGCGCACCATCGGCGCATCGTCAGGTGCCGCGCGATAGGTCGGGGCCAGCACGGGCCAAAGCCCGGCGACCAAGAGCACGATGATTGCACCATCGCGTAGGGCCCCGGTGGCAGCTTTCGCCAGCCCCAGTGCTGCCAGACAGACCAGCGCCGTCAGCGCATGAGGGCCAAGGTAGGCGGCAAGATGCGCAAATTGCGTATCGATCAGCACATGACCCAGTAGACCCCACGGAAAACCGGTCAGGATCAAACCGCGTGCCGCCTCGACCAGCACAAGCGCAATGGCCAGCAGGGTCATGCTGTTGGGGCGCAACCGCTGCGCCAAGCCGCCCGCAAGAGCCCAGAAAAGCGCAGCGCCGCCGGCCATAAAGATCAGTGCAAACGGGGCCATCCAGCCATCGGTTTCGATGTGCACCAGAAACGGTGACACGATCCAGCGCAGCGTGACGGCGAAATACCCCACGCCAAAGGCCCAGCCTTGCCAAGCCGCTGTGCGGGTGTCCGGCACACCGCGATGGAAGGCCAGAAAGACGGCAAGCGCCAGAACGGTCAGGATCGGCCAATCAACCGGTGCGTGACCCAGCCCCGCAATCGCGCCCATCACGGCAAGCAACAGGCCGCGCTTGGCCCAGTGCCATCCGGCAAAACGGCGCACCAAGGTGTCAGCCATCGGCATGTGGCAGGCGCACGCGCAGCCGCTTGATCCGGCGGGGATCGGCGTCCACCACCTCGAACTCCGGCCCTTCGGGATGCACGATGATCTGTCCGCGCGCGGGCACAGAGCCTGACAGCATGAAGACCAGACCGCCAAGTGTATCGACTTCTTCCTCGTCGATCTCGTCGTGCGATGTCAGGTCCATGCCGATCTCTGCCTCGAAGGCATCCAGCGGAGTTTTGGCCAGCGCCATATAAACGCCCGTCTTTTCCTGCACCCAGCTTTTCTCTTCCTCGACGTCGTGCTCGTCCTCGATCGCGCCGACAACCTGTTCGATCAGGTCCTCGATGGTGACAAGCCCGTCGGTGCCGCCGTATTCGTCGATGACCAGCGCCATGTGGATACGTTCGGCCTGCATCTTTTGCAGCAACACGCCAAGCGGCATGGATGGCGGCACGTATTGCAGGGGGCGCAGAAGCGACTGGAGGTCGAATGCCTTGCCAGTATTGGCAAAGCTGTATTGCAGCGCAAAATCCTTGAGGTGAATAAACCCGAGCGGGGTGTCCAGAGTCCCGTCATAGACGGGCAGTCGGGTCAGACCCTTATCGCGGAACGTGGCGATCAGGTCGTCCTCTGAGGTGGTGACAGGCAGGGCCACGATATCGGCCTTTGGCACGGCCACATCCTCGACCCGCATCCGGCGCAGGTTCAGCATACCGGGCATTGCGGTTTGCTGGGCGGGTGCTTTGGTGATCGGGGTTTCGGCATCAGCAGATGGGCTGAGCGCCTCGAATATCCGCGCGACAAAACCGCGCTCTTGTAGTGGTGGTTCGGTCTGCGGCGCGCTTTGCGCTGCTTTAGAGGACCCGTCGGTGCTGTCGCCCATTCGTTTTCGTGCCTTTGTGAACCCCGCATATTTCGGGGCGATATCCTAATATGGGTCCGGCAGACCCATTTTGCCAAGTATTTCGGTTTCCAAGCCTTCCATCAGCGTGGCGTCACCGTCACGTTCATGGTCGTAGCCCAGTAAATGCAGCGTGCCGTGCACAATAAGATGGGTGACGTGATCCGCCATCGGCTTGCCCGCCTCTGCCGCTTCCTTTGCGCAGGTCTCATAGGCAATGGCAATATCGCCCAGTTCCGGATCGGCGGGATCGGGCGGCAGTGGCGTTTCACCGTCGATCCCTGCGGCGCGTTCATCCGATGGCCACGACAGGACGTTGGTCGCCGCAGGTTTACCCCTGAAATCCGCGTTGAGCGTGGCGATGCGGGCGTCGTCGCAGGCAAGGATCGCAATTTCGAACACCGATGGTTCCAGACCCAGCCGTTCGAGCGTCGCCACAGAGGCCGCGCGCGCTAGATCATCCAGTCCGAGGTCATCCCAGCGCGGGTCTTCGATATTCAGATCGGTCAGCATTGGCCGGAATTACTTCCCTTCATCGGCCTCATACGCCTCGATGATAGCGGCCACCAGCGGGTGGCGGACCACATCTTTGGATGTGAAGTAGTTGAAGCTGATCTTGGGGATGGACTTCAGCAGGCGTTCTGCGTCCCACAGGCCGGAGTTCACACCGCGCGGCAGATCGATCTGGGTGCGGTCGCCGGTGATCACCATGCGGGAGTTTTCGCCCAAACGCGTGAGAAACATTTTCATCTGCATGGTGGTGGCGTTCTGCGCCTCGTCCAGCACGACAAAGGCATTCGACAGGGTGCGACCCCGCATGAAGGCCAGAGGTGCGATCTCGATGATCTTTTCTTCCATCATCCGCGCCAGTTGCTTGCCCGGCAGAAAGTCGTTCAGCGCATCATAAAGCGGCTGCATGTAGGGATCGACTTTGTCCTTCATATCACCGGGCAGATAGCCCAGCTTTTCGCCTGCCTCGACTGCGGGGCGCGACAGGATGATCTTGTCGACCTTGCCGTTGATGAACATGTTCACGCCGACAGCGACGGCCAGATAGGTTTTGCCCGTACCAGCAGGGCCGATGCCAAAGGCCAGTTCCTTATCAAACAGCGACTGCACATAGGCCTTCTGCGCGTCCGTGCGCGGCTCGATCAGCTTTTTGCGGGTCTTGATCTCAACTGGAAGGGACAAATCACCGCCCTTGAACAACGCGGGCTGTTCGGGAGGCGCAGGGGTCATGCGCAGAGATGCGTCAACGTCGCCCGTTTCCAGCGTCTTGCCGGATTCCAGCCGTTGATACAGGGATTGCAACACCTCGACCGCCTCGCGGCGCGGTGCCTCTTCCCCGATCACGGCAAGCTGGTTGCCACGGTGCATGATCTGCACCGGCAAACGATCCTCGATCGTGGCAAGATTGGCGTCATAGGGACCGCACAGATCAATCAGAAGGCGGTTATCGGGAAATTCGATGAGCGATTCCGCCACATCAGCATCTCCGTTCGAATTTGGGGTCGTCAAAGCACCGTTGGCCAAACAGCTCTCCTTAGCAAAAGATAAACGCCTATGTGCCAATCGTGACGCCACATCAAGACCAGCGCAAGCGGTCAGGGTGTCATATCAGTCAGGCACAACGCAAAAGGCCGCGGTTTGCGCCGCGGCCTTTCACATATAGATCGTATCGCTGCAATTTACAGCGGATCAGGAATATCCGTGCCTTCGCGGAACGGGCCAGTGGCCGTGTTCGGTGGCGCGATACCTGTACAGACAGGACGTCCATCGGGTGTCAGACGCTCGGACAGGTAACCTTCGATACCGTCGTCGATGATCCAGTGGTCACAACCGTTTGGATCAACCCAGACACCGGCCACAAGCTGGCTGAGGTGCTTGGCGTCGCGGCCCGCGTCGAACGAACGCTCGGCGCCTGTCCGCTCACCACCTTCGATGGCGGATACGATGGCTTCGGCACAAGCAGAAAGCGAGAGACCCGCGGTCAGCAGTGCAGTGATTTTAAGCATTTTCATCTGTTCTGCTCCTTACCGTAGGCAAATGATTTCGACGCGGCGGTTCTGACGATACGCCTCGTGTGAGTTGCCAGCGACTGCCGGGCGACGTTCACCAAAGCCGCGGCTTTCGATCACGCGCTGGCCAGCGGCCTGCGCGATGCGCGAAACCATATCGGCGCGACGCTGCGACAAATCCATGTTGTATTCGTCAGACGCGCGGGCATCGGTGTGGCCATAGATCAGGAAACCGGTTGCGTTGGCGTTCTGGAAAAAGCTCATCAACTGGGTCTTGGCCGCGTCGGCGATCCATTCTTCGTCTGTTGCAAACAGCGTGTCTGACGGGATCACGCCACACACTTCCTGACGGCGGCAAACGGGGCTGCCGTCGCGTGCGCGGTGCGGTGTCATAAAGCCTTCAAAGCCGTCATCGAACACCCAGTGTTCGCACCCGTCCGGGTCGATCCAGATCGTCGGTGTGTATTCCTCACCCACAATCGTCTGTTGCGCCTGCAAAGGTGCCGACATCAACATCGTAAGGCTTACCGCCGCTGATGCAATGACCGACACCGTTTGCGAGACTTTCTTTGTCATCATATTCGCCACGATAAATCCCTCGCTCGTTCGCGCGCCGCATGGTGCTGCGCAGTCACATGCTACTTACACATTAATGCCTTAATGTTATCAACATTCGGACACATGGGAAGGACTAATAGCCATATATTGTGTCAAATGAAGCGACAGTCATGGTTAAGCGCAAGAATTAACCATGATGCCGCATCAAAAGGGTGACCTTAGGTCAATCCGCTTGCAACTTACCGGCGAGAGAATTCGGGCTGGCGGCTGCGATTCTTACCGGCTGGACAGTGCCAAGCACGCTTGCAGGGGCATCGGCATAAACCGCGTGCAGATACTCCGACTTGCCGATCATCTGACCATCCTCGCGCCCTGCTTTTTCAAACAGGACCTTCACATCACGGCCGACCATGCTTTGCTGCGTTTCGGTCTGCTGCTGCCGCAAAAGCGCCTGAAGCCGCTGCAGGCGGTCGTTCATCACATCATCTGGCAGCTGCGGCTTTTCCGCCGCTGGCGTGCCGGGGCGGGTCGAATATTTGAACGAATACGCCTGGCCATAGTGGACCTCGCGGATCAGGTTCATCGTGTCCTCGAAATCCGCTTCGGTTTCGCCGGGGAAGCCGACGATGAAATCGCCCGACAGCAACAAGTCCGGGCGCGCCGCGCGGATACGCTCGATCAGGCGGATATAGCTTTCGGCGGTGTGCTTGCGGTTCATCGCCTTGAGGATACGATCCGACCCCGCCTGCACGGGCAGGTGCAGGTAGGGCATGAGTTTTTCACAGGTGCCGTGCGCTTCGATCAGCGCGTCGTCCATGTCGTTGGGGTGGCTGGTGGTAAAGCGGATGCGCGCCAGACCGTCGATCTTGTCCAACTCCCAGATTAGACCGGCAAGGCCCTGAGGGTGACCGTGATAGGCGTTCACATTCTGGCCCAAAAGGGTGATCTCGCGCACGCCAGCGTCGACCAGCTCCTGCGCCTCGCGGATGATGCGGTCGGCAGGGCGCGACACCTCGGCCCCGCGTGTATAAGGCACGACGCAGAACGCGCAAAACTTGTCGCAGCCTTCCTGCACGGTCAGAAACGCCGTTGGTCCACGCTTGGCCTTGCCGCGTGATTTCAGCGTTTCAAACTTGTCGTCATCGGGGAAATCAGTGTCGAGCGCCTTTACGCCCGTACGCACAGCATCTTCCATCGCGGGCAGACGGTGATAGCTCTGCGGGCCGACCACCAGATCGACAAGCGGCTGGCGGCGGATGATCTCTTCGCCCTCCGCCTGCGCCACGCAGCCTGCAACACCGATTTTCAGATCGGGTTTTTCGGCCTTCAGATCCTTGTAACGGCCCAGTTCGGAATAGACCTTTTCCGCTGCCTTCTCGCGGATGTGGCAGGTATTAAGCAGGATCATATCCGCGTCATCAGGCGTCTGCGTTTCCACATACCCCTTGCCGCCCAGCGCCTCGGCCATGCGTTCGCTGTCATAGACGTTCATCTGACAGCCATAGGTCTTGATAAACAGCTTCTTGGGCGTGGTCATGGTGGCACCATCGGTTTCGCGGGAATTAGCGGTGTCATTACGCCAAGCGGGCTTTGCTTGCAATGCGGCGGTGTTTCACCGACAAACAAGCGCAAAAGCAGCAGCCGCAGGCCCGATGATTTATTCCGACGTTTCCCACTTTCTGCGCGATGGCAAAGCCGCATTGGCCAAGGGTCCGGTTGCCCTGATCCTGCTTGAGGATGATGTCGAAGTCGCATCCACCATTGCGCACCAGGTCGGCTGCGGGTTTGCCAGCGTCATTGTGATTGGGGCCGAAGATATCGTTGGGTCGGGCGACGACAGCCCCATCGTGCACCGTGTGGCGCATGATATGATGGTAGACAACGCGCTGACAGATGTGGTGAACCCTATCATCGCCGCGGCATCCGGGCGCTGGTTCTACTACGGCTACAACGCCGAATATCTGTATTATCCGTTTTGCGAGCATCGCAGCGTGGGTGAGATGGTCGCCTTCAACATGGAGGAACGACGCGACACGATCATGACTTTCGTGGTCGATCTTTACGCCGATGATCTGTCAGCCGCGCCCAATGCTGTGTCACGCGACGACGCCCACCTGGACAAATCCGGCTACTACGCTTTGGCCCGCCACGAAAAAGAGCAAGGCTATCTTGAGCGACAGCTTGATTTTTACGGTGGCTTGCGGTGGCGGTTTGAAGAGCACGTCCCCTATGAGCGCCGCCGCATTGACCGCGTGGGTTTGTTTCGCGCAAAGCCGGGCTTGAAATTGCGGCCTGATCACACGTTCAATGATGCCGAATACAACACCTATGCCTGTCCGTGGCACAACAATCTGACCGCCAATATCTGTTCGTTCCGCACGGCAAAGGCGCTCAAGCGGAACCCCGGTTCCGCCCGAGAGATCGGATCGTTTACGTGGCGCAATTCTGAAAAGTTTGCATGGGGATCACAACAGTTGCTTGATCTGGGTCTGATGGAAACGGGGCAATGGTTCTGACACCAGCCCCCTACCCCTAGCCCGCCTGATCCAGCAGCCATGACGGCAATCCCGCCGCGGCCTTTGGTGGCATACGCCGTGGCAGGCGCACTTTGACATGATCCGACACCGGCACCCTGTGATGCAGCGATGACCACGGCCAATCAACCGCGCGACGCACCAGCCCCGCACGGATCGGCGCTGTCATGATCAGATGCGTGTGCAAATCATAATCCACCTGCGTGCGGATCTTGTGTTCGGTAAAGCGCGGTTGCCAGATGTCGCGCTGAAACTGTGGCGCATGGCGCCGGAAGGTTGCCTTGATCACATGCCAGCGGGCGGAATAGCTGGTGTCACCTTCCGGCATGGTCCACAGCATCAAAACGCGGCGCGGCAGCACCACGGCGGCATCAATGTCAAAGGGGTTGCGACGTTGGCTGATACGGATCGACTGGCGCAAAAGATCAACGTGATCGGTCAGCTTGATCGGGGCGGTATCATCAAGCTGCACATCAAAGAAATAGCTGCGCCCGGCGGCATAAGGAGGGGTATGATCTGTCATGCCCCGACATTCGCCCGAAAGGGTTAACGGCTCTTGAACATGCGCGATGGCGGGCGAAAAAATTAGTTCTGCACGATGTCTTCATCATCAAGCGTAGAACGCACTGCATTTTCGGGGGGCTTGCGGCTGACAGCACGGGCCAATGCCAGATCGGCCTTGCCCTTCACCAGCCACGACAGGCCAAACGCCCAGATGCCAATCGCCTCGAACCAGAAGATCAGGTTGTAGTCCAGCACCAGCTCGCGCCCTGCACCGCCGATGAATCGCTTGAACACCACCGACACTGCCGTTGCGACCAGCGCAAAAACGATGATCCAGCCACAGGCCATATAGATGCGCCTGCGCGCGGGACGGGCGGTGCGTGCGAATTTGTAGAAGCAAAAAATCATCAGGCAGGAAAAGAAGATTAGGGCCGACAAATAGTGCAGCGTCGGCGTGATATGGACCCCGATGTTATATTGCGTCATCGACGAAATCACTTCGCCGCCGCCTTCATTGGGGAAGAATGCCACGCCAAAGGCGGACAGGCCCGCGATGGTGGCCAGCCAATCGTCATCAATCACCTCGCCCGGTTCGCGGCGGTAGCCACGGTACGAAATCAGGAATACGCCAATCGCGCAAAGCGTGCCGACAAACACATCGCGATACGTGGTGTGATAAAAGTCGCTGATCGTGGGTTCGATCCCGCCCGTCTCTGCCCCGACACGGGGCGCATCCAGAACGCCACCAAGGATCAGCACCAGCGGCAGCATCATACCCAGCACCCCCAAGGCGGTGCGCACGCGCGTGTAAGACAGGACAAGTTCGTCGCGATGGCGATCAACAGACATGGCAGAAATCCGGTATGTGCAAAAAGGGCCGTTTAATTGCATGACAATGTCATGCAATCGGGGCTTTGTCACAAGGTCGGAATTTCCAGACCACTTCCGCGGCCTTTGCGCGGATCGCTATTTGCGGCGCAGACGGATCACAACATCGACCGAAGCGATCTCTGCTCCGGCGGGTGCACCGGGCAGGCGCGCGATCTCAAGCTGGTCAGAGGGCGCGTCAGAAAGCTGCGCCGTGTCTTCCCAATAGAAATGCGGGTGATCGGACATGTTGGTGTCAAAATAGCTTTTGGAGCCATCAACCGTGATCTCGCGCATCAGGCCCGCATCGCAAAAGGCCCGCAGCGTGTTGTAGACTGTCGCCAACGACACCTTTTCACCAGCAGTCGACGTGGCGTCAAACAGGCTTTCGGCGGTGACATGGCGGTCTTGTCCGTCGCCCACCAACAATGTGGCCAGCGCCACGCGTTGCCGTGTCGGGCGCAGGTCAGCCTTGGCAAGCCAGCTTGTGCCGCGTGCGATTGCTGTGTCTTGATGTCCGTCGTGCATTGCGATGTCCCTTATCACCCACAGTCATATGGGGGTTTGGGGGACAGGATCAAATGAAAATGGGTCGCAAGTGCAGGTTTGCGGCCAATTTGCACCGCAAATCGCGGCTTTATCTGGGTTTGGACGGTCTGCGCCCTACCTTTGGCACGGTCAAACAGGGGAGAGATAGCGATATGTCGACTGCAGCAAACATGGTTCTGGGCGCGCTGGTCGCAGATGCGGCAAGTCTGGGCGTCCACTGGATATACGAGCCTGAGCGCCTGACCCAGATTGCGGATCGGCAGGACGGGCGTACGGCGTTTACCACCCCTGACGCTGAAAACTATGCCGATGTGATGGGCTATTTCGCCCATGCCGCCCGCGAGAACGGGATGCTGACGCAATACGGAGAGGCGCTTTTGCTGGCGGTCCGCTCTATCAATGCGCAGGACAGTTACGACACAGATGCCCACGCAGAGGCCTTTGCCGCGCATTTTGGCGCTGGCGGCACGTATTCAGGCTACATCGACCGCCCGACGCGCGGCGCGCTGGCCAATATCGCGGATGAGAAAACGCCAAGCGGCATTGACGATGATCAGTTGCCTGCGACGGCCACTCTGCCCGCGATCATGGCCCGTTACGGCAGCACCGATCAGATGGACGACATGCGCCAAGCGGCGATGCAGGTCACCAACGTCAACGGTGTGGCAGAGGCATATTCGGCCATTTTTGCAGACGTTCTGGGCCGCGTTCTGAGCGGCGCGCCCGTGTCGGAGGCGCTGCGCGACGTGGCCAAAGGAGCCACCGGAGAAGTTGGCGATGCGCTCACCGATGCGCTGGACACACAGACCGCCAACTCAATCTTTTATGGCGAAACTACGGGCCGCGCCTGCCACTTGCCGATGGGCGGGCCACTGGCATTTCACATCCTGCACCGCGCAGAGACTTTCGCGGACGCAATCGAACGCAACAACCGCGCGGGTGGTG
Source organism: Yoonia sp. 208BN28-4 (assembly GCF_037543925.1). Classification (NCBI taxonomy): domain Bacteria; kingdom Pseudomonadati; phylum Pseudomonadota; class Alphaproteobacteria; order Rhodobacterales; family Paracoccaceae; genus Yoonia; species Yoonia sp. 208BN28-4. The sequence continues at coordinate 798,371 of NZ_JBBIFY010000001.1, read as the reverse complement.
ACAGCGCGGGACGTGCGATCCTGATCGGGGCGGTGATGGCCGCGGCGCACGGCGTGGCATCGCCCAAGGGCATCCCGCTTGCATGGGTCCTGTCACTACATGATGCACGCGGCATCTGGGACGATTGCACCGCCCTTGCCCCGTGAAACCTGCGTCTGCTAGGTAGAGGCAAAGCAATATCTTATGAAAAGAGACACCTATGGCCGATTTCCCCACCAGCTTTGACAAAGACGATCTGCTGAAATGCGCCCGTGGCGAATTGTTCGGCGAAGGCAACGCGCAGCTTCCTGCGCCGCCCATGCTGATGATGGACCGAATTACGGATGTCTCTGCCGACGGTGGCGCGCATGGCAAAGGTCACATCGTGGCCGAGTTCGATATCACGCCGGACCTGTGGTTCTTTGAATGCCACTTCCCCGGCAACCCGATCATGCCCGGCTGTCTGGGGCTGGATGGTTTGTGGCAACTGACCGGCTTTAACCTTGGCTGGCGCGGCTGGCAGGGGCGCGGTTATGCGCTGGGCGTGGGCGAGGTGAAACTGACCGGCATGGTGCGTCCTGACCGCAAGATGCTGACCTACAAGATCGACTTTACCAAAGCGATCCAAACACGCCGCCTGACGATGGGTGTCGCTGACGGGATTGTAGAGGCCGATGGCGAGGTCATCTATCAGGTCAAGGACATGAAAGTGGCGCTCAGCGAAAGCTAACAAATGGATCTGACTCTCGCCCAGCGCGACAGATTGCCCGACGCGCTGCGGGCGCTGGTTGCCGAATTTCCGCGCGATGCGTGGGACGCGCATCCCAACTATTCGCAACTGATCGCCTTCTGGCTGGACAAGCACCTGTCGTTCCGGCGGCTGACCAAGATGCTGGCCGATGATACCGATAAGGCATTGGCCGGATTGCTTGATCCGCTGCAATACCAGCGGCATGTCTCGCGGCTGGGTGGCGATTTGATCAACCACCTACACGGCCACCACCAGATCGAAGACGCGCATTATTTTCCTGTGATGGCGACGCTGGACCAAGCGGCCGCGGCTGGCTTTGATATTCTGGACCGCGACCATCATGCGATGGACGGGCTGCTGAATGGCTTGGCCACTGACGCCAATGCCGTTTTGCAGCGGCAATTGACCGACAAAAACGGACTGACGACGGCCACTTCCACCTTCCAGAACACGCTGACCGATTTCACCCGTATGCTGGACCGGCATCTGGTGGATGAAGAGGAACTGGTCGTGCCTGTGCTGCTCAAATACGCGCCAGAGCAGTTTCGCTAGCCCAATCGCCAAGGAACCATCCCCGCCCCGTCCTGTTGAGTTCCCAACACAAGACAGGAGGCTGACATGTCATCTTCAAAATCACACGACGAAATCTGGGACGAGTGGCGCGATCTGGTCAACATGGCGCCGCAAGAGCTTGAGGACTGGTTGGAGACCGAGGAAAGCAAATCGGTAGGCGATACCGACGACGGCGAGAGCACGGGTCATAAATCGGGCCGCCGCATCGTGACCATCAAGCGCACCAACAAAGACAACATCACCGACGACCAGTGGGACCACATGGCCACGGTCGTGGGCTACATCAAGCGGCATCTGTCGCAGGGCGGACCTGATGATGACGTGGAAAACTCCGACTGGCGCTATTCGCTGATGAACTGGGGTCATGACCCGCTGAACGATGATTGAAGACATTGAATTTGGCCCCAAGGACAACAGCACATTTGTGCAGGTCCTGGCCTATCTGGCGATTGCGGGCTGTGTCGTCTTTTTCGCCTGCGTAGTGATTGCCGACATTATCGTGCCCGATCACGATTGGATTGCCGATACGATCAGCGATCTGGGTGCGGGCAAATACGAATTCATTGCCGACATGGGCATCTATGCCTTTTCAACCTCTCTGATTGCCTGCGCGTTGATGGCGTCACACCTGCATTTTGGCAGCACGCGTTGGAGCATCGGGATCGTTGGCCTTGCGTCATTGGCGCAGATCATCTTTCTGGTGGGTGCGCGGAACGAATACGGCGACAACGATAACGAAGGCGTGGTGATCCATTATTACCTTGTCTACGCGATGGGTGCCCTGATGACGATCACACCGTGGGCGCTGGCCGAAGGGGCCGCGACGGTTGCGCATAAGTTTCGTTATATCCTGCTGGGGATTGCCGCACTTTGGGCCGTGTCAGCACCGATCTTCTTTATCCTGCCGACCAAATGGGATGGCATCTACGAACGTTATTTGGGGCTGATCGCATTCGCGCTGGTCCTGACCCTGTCGTGGCTTTTCATCGTCTGTGTCCGATGTGGCGCAGCAAATAAATCATAGGAATACAGCATGTTTTACGACCTGATCGAGATTTTCTTGCGGGCCATCGTATGCGTCATCACGGTGGTGGTGTTGATCCGCATCAACGGACTGCGATCATTCTCGAAAATGTCGTCGTTTGATTTTGCAATCACGGTTGCTTGCGGGTCGGTCATCGCAAGCTCGGTCATTTCGCCAAAGGAAAGCGTGCTGTTGGGCGTCGCGGCGTTGGCCGCACTTTTTGCAGTGCAGGCGTTCATTGCGTGGCTGCGCGCTGCATCCGAACCTGCACGCCAGCGGATCGATAATGCGCCGCTGATGCTGATGCGCAATGGCGAGATTTTCCACGAGAACCTGCATAAATCCCGCATGACCGAATCCGATCTTTACGGCAAACTGCGCGAGGCAAACGCCTACAACCTTGACCGCGTGCATGCCGTGATTTTTGAGCCGACCGGCGATGTGAGCGTGCTGCACGGCAATGACGGGGGCGATGTCAGCCCCGAAGTGCTGGACGGCGTGCAAGTATCAGGGATGCCCTGATGCCCGATGAACCCGAATTGTCCGCCGCGCATAAAAGCGAGATCGTGCAGATGGCGCTGTCCGACCACGTCAGCTTTGCCGATATCGAACGGGAATACGGGCTGAAGGAAAAGCAGGTGAAAACCCTGATGCGCGACAACCTGCGCCCCGGCAGCTACCGCGCGTGGCGCAAGCGTGTGCACGACTTTGGCAGCCGCCGCGAGACCTACAAATAAGCTCCCCTGACAGCCTTGCCCTTGCGCCTTGATCGTGACGCGGCCTAAATAGGCCGCAACAATGAGAAAAGGAGCGGTCATGCGTCGTGTCGTCGTCACAGGTCTGGGGATCGTATCCCCCATCGGAAACAACGCAGACGAGGTGCTGGCGTCGCTGAAGGCGGGCAAGTCCGGGATCGAGGCATCGCCCGAGATGGCGGAGCACGGCTTTCGCAGCCAGATCGCTGGCACGCTGAAACTGGATGTGGCCGATCACGTGGACAAGCGCACGCTGCGTTTCATGGGGCCCGGTGCCGCCTATTCCTACATCGCGATGCAACAGGCCATTGCCGATGCGGGGCTGGACGATGACCAGATCGTGAACCCGATGACGGGCGTCATTGCAGGCTCTGGCGGGCCATCCACATCGGCCATGTTCGCCGCTCACAAGGTGGTTGAGAACACAGGCGCGACCAAGCGGATAGGGCCATTTGCGGTGCCCAAGACGATGTCATCCACCGTCAGCGCGAACCTTGCGACGGCGTTCAAGATCAAGGGTATGAACTTTTCGATTACGTCGGCCTGTTCGACTTCGCTGCACTGCATCGGCATGGCCGCGCAGCAAATCGCGCTTGGCACTCAAGACACGATGTTTGCGGGTGGCGGCGAAGAACTGGACTGGACGCTGTCCTGCCTTTTTGACGCGATGGGCGCTATGTCGTCCAAATACAACGATACGCCGGAGCGCGCCTCCCGCGCGTTTGACGCGGGCCGTGATGGTTTTGTGATCGCGGGCGGCGGCGCGATGGTCGTGCTGGAAAGCCTTGAAGGCGCGCAGGCGCGTGGTGCCAAAATCTACGCCGAAGTGACCGGCTTCTCGGCCACATCAGACGGGGCCGACATGGTCGCGCCATCCGGTGAAGGCGGCGAACGCGCGATGCGCGGCGCGCTGAACACACTGCCCGAAGGCCGCAAGATCAGCTACATCAACGCACACGGCACATCCACACCCGTGGGCGACGTGGGCGAGATTGAGGCCGTTCGCCGTGTCTTTGGCGAGGGCAGCACTCCGCCTGTTTCATCGACCAAGTCCATGACCGGCCACTCCCAAGGGGCCACGGGCGCGTCCGAGGCCGTCTATTGCCTGCTAATGCTGGAGCATGATTTCATCGCGCCATCGATCAACGTCGAAGAACTTGACCCTGCCCTGAAGCCCAAAGAAATTGCCACCGAACTGGTTGAAAACGCAGGTCTTGATACGGTCATGACCAACTCTTTCGGGTTTGGCGGCACCAACGGGTCGATGCTTCTGAGCAAGCTGCAAGACACCTGAGCCCACGTTGCGGCCGATCTCTGCGGCACAAAATTCTTGAAGTCAGCCGCGATTTCAGGTCCTTTGGTGCACCACCAGAACACAAAGTCCAATACCATGCTTAGAGCGCTATATTTTTCGACCGCTGCCGCCGGCATCACCCCCGCCGATGTTGACGCCATTATCGCACACGCCAAATCAGCCAATTCAGAACGCGGCATCACCGGTGCGCTTGGCTACAACGGGCGCAACTTCTGCCAGTTGCTGGAAGGCGAAGAAGCGACCATTCGAAGCCTGCTTGCCGCGATCGAAAAAGATCCGCGCCACAGCGGGTTCAAGCTACTCGATGAAAAGCAGGTGCAGAATCGCAAGTTTGAAAACTGGTCGATGAAAGAAATAGATGCGCTTGATTTCAGCCAGATCATCGGTGCGATGAACGACTAGCCGAAACTTGACCTTACGACGCCAACCGTCCAATCAGGTGGAAACACAAGGCGAGGGTCGCAGATGACAATTTCGATGCAAGGTAAGCGCGGCCTGATTATGGGCGTCGCAAATGAACGGTCTATCGCGTGGGGCATCGCCAAGGCGATGGCCGAAGCAGGTGCCGAACTGGCATTTACGTATCAGGGCGAAGCGTTCGGCAAACGGCTTGAACCATTGGCAGCCTCTGTCGGGTCCGACTTCATGGTCGACGTAGATGTGACCGACGCGGCGTCGATGGACGCAGCTTTTGACGGGATCAAGGAAAAATGGGGTAAGCTGGATTTTGTCGTCCACGCCATAGCCTATTCCGACAAGGACCAGCTGACGGGCCGGTTTATCAACACGACAGCTGACAACTTCCGCAATTCGCTGACCATCTCTTGTTTCAGCTTTATCGACGTGGCCCGCCGCGCATCCGAAATGATGCCGGACGGCGGTACGCTGCTGACGCTGACCTATCAGGGCAGCAACCGCGTAACGCCGTTCTACAACGTGATGGGCGTGGCCAAGGCCGCACTTGAAAGCGCGACCCGCTATCTGGCGAACGATCTGGGTAAGCAGGGTATCCGCGTGAACGCGATTAGCCCCGGCCCGATGAAAACGCTGGCAGGTGCGGCCATTGGTGGCGCGCGCAAGACCTACAAGCACACAGGTGAAAACGCGCCCCTGGGCAATGCCACGCTTGAAGCCGTGGGCGGCACCGCCGTCTATCTGGCGTCCGACGTCGGCAGCCATACCAGCGGCGAGGTTATCCGCGTTGACGGTGGTTTCCACGTGCTGGGGATGCCACAGCCGGAGCATCTCTAGCGGTTAACCACAAACCGGAGAGGACGTTTACAGAAAATTCGGGAAGTGGTAGTAGATATTTCACAGTCTGAATTTGCGATGTTCACATTCATCACAAAATAGCCCGGCAGAGGTGCAACTCTGCCGGGCTTCTTCTTTTCAAATTACCAGATTTGTAATTCTGCCAGAAGGCGGACAATCGTTACAAGTAGCGTCACCGCTGCGATCACAATCGTCCAAAGCCTGAACTTACTTTCGTTCACATTTCATCACCTCCGATCACGGCAAAGGATCGCCGCGAGCGGGAGGCTAGGTGGTCAAGGTGAACGTGCTGTTAACCAACGATAGCTTACGCCGCCTTGATCGCCACCATCTCAACATCAAACGTGAGGTCTTTCCCGGCGAGCGCGTGGTTGGCGTCAAGCGTCACTTCGGTGTCAACCACTTCGGCGATTGTGACCATCATCGCGCGCCCATCCGGCGTTTGCATTTGCAGCTGCGTGCCAACTTCCATCGGAATATCATCGGGGAACTGATCGCGCGGGACAGCCTGACGGTTCTCGGGGTTCACTTCGCCGTAGGCTTGGTCACAGGGGATTTCCACGATCTTCTTATCGCCCACGGCCATGCCGGGGATCGCCACATCAAGGCCGGGGATAATCATGCCCGAACCGACTTCAAACTCCAGCGGATCGCGGCCTTGGCTGCTATCGAAAACTGTGCCGTCGGACAGCGTGCCGGTGTAGTGAATCTGAACTGTATCGCCTTTTTGTGCGGTGCTCATACTCTTTGCTTTCTCTATTCCGTCAATCAGGGACGGTGCCTAACAACGCGCGGGTCGGGATGCAAACCGCTTTGGGGTTTTCGCCGCGCACCAGCCGTGCCAACGTGACACCAAGGGAGATTGCGATGACCATCACCACCTGCATTTTTGACGCCTATGGCACCTTGTTTGATGTCAACGCCGCGGCCCGTGCGGCGGCGGCTGAACCGGAAGGCAAAGTGCTGACCGATGTCTGGCCCACACTGGCGCGTGATTGGCGGCTCAAGCAATTGCAATACACTTGGCTGCGGGCAGTCGCAGGGCAGCACTGCGATTTTTGGCAGGTCACGCATGACGGTCTGGACTGGGCGCTAGAGGCCTCCGACATCGACGATCCGGCGATCCGCGAACGTCTGTTGGCGCTCTATTGGGAGCTGGAGGCTTATCCCGAGGTGCCGGACATGCTGGCTGCGCTGAAGGGTAAGGGACTGAACACCGCGATCCTGTCAAACGGGTCCCCCGACATGCTGGATGGCGCTGTCACATCGGCGGGATTGACCGATCTTCTCGACGCATCACTGTCGGTAGAGGATGTCGGCGTCTTCAAGCCGCACGCCAGCGTTTATGACATGGTCGGTGCGCATTTCGGCTGCGCCAAAGACGAGGTGCTGTTTGTGTCATCCAACGGTTGGGACGCTGCCGGTGCCGCGGGATACGGTTTTCAAACCGTGTGGGTGAACCGCGCGCAGGAACCGGTGGACAGGCTTTACGCCACACCGCACCACGTCTTGCCTGACCTGACCAAGATACCGGAGCTAACTTAAATGCCAGAGTTTCAAACCGCCGATGGTGTAAACATCTACTACGAAGAAAGCGGCAGCGGCACGCCCGTCATCGCCTTGCCCGGACTGACACGGAACACACATGATTTTGACCATGTCGCGCCCCATCTGGATGTGCATCTGATCCGCATGGATTACCGTGGGCGGGGACGCTCGGACTGGGCCGACCCCGCGACCTACACGATCCCGCGCGAGGCGGCAGATGTGCTGGCGCTCATGGATCATATGGGGCTGGATAGGGCCGCCATCCTTGGCACCTCACGCGGTGGATTGATTGCGATGGTGATCGCCGCGACCGCAAAGGACAGGCTGACCGGTGTGGCGCTCAATGACATCGGGCCAGAGATCGCGCAAACCGGACTGGACGTGATCAAGGACTATCTGGGCCGCAATCCCAAACAAAAAACCTACGCCGAGGCTGCCGCCTTTCGCGCCAAGGCATGGGTGCATTTCGACGATGTTCCAATGGAGCGTTGGCTGGCCGAGGTTAGCAACCACTACAAAGAAACGCCCGATGGTTTGGTCATCCGCTATGACGCCAAGCTGCGCGATGCTGTGCTGGACGCAGGTGCGCAGCCCGCACCCGATCTTTGGCCCCTGTTCGAGGCGATGGACGGTCTTCCGTTGGCGCTGATCCGCGGGGCGAACTCCGATCTTCTGACCATCGAAACTGCCGATGAAATGGCGCGGCGGCGTCCTGATATGATCCGCGCCGATGTGCCGGGGCGTGGGCATGTGCCGTTTCTTGATGAACCCGAAGCGCTGGATGCGTTGCAGAAATGGATCGGACAACTGCCATGAACATCGACATGATCCGCGCTGCCGCCAAACGGATCGAAGGCCACGCGGTGCGCACACCAATGCTGACGTCTCCGTTTATTGACGATATCGCCGGGCGGCGCGTGCTGATCAAACCCGAATGCTTGCAGAAAACCGGATCGTTCAAATTTCGCGGCGCGTGGTCAGCGGTGTCGGCCCTGGATCAGGCCGCCCTTGATAAAGGCGTGTTCGCCTTCTCAAGCGGCAATCACGCACAAGGGGTAGCGATGGCTGCCACGGCGCACGGTGCAAAGTCGGTGATCCTGATGCCGTCCGACGCGCCTGCGGTGAAACTGGCCAATACCAAAGCGCTTGGCGCGGATGTCATCACCTACGACCGCGAAAAAGACGACCGCGATGCCATCGGTGAAGAGATTGCCCATGAGCGCGGCATGACGCTGATCCGCCCGTTTGACGAACCGCTTGTCATCGCGGGCCAAGGGACCGTGGGCCTTGAGATTGCGCAGCAGGCGGCAGCAATGGGCGTGACCAAGGCCACTGTCACCGTCTGTTGCGGCGGTGGCGGGCTGACATCGGGCATCGCACTGGCGCTTGCTGCGGATGCGCCCGATATGCAGGTTCGGCCCGTTGAACCCGAAGGGTTTGACGATGTAGCGCGGTCCCTGCGGGCGGGCGCGATACAGCGCAACAACCGGACCGATGGATCCATTTGCGATGCGATCATCACTCCGCAGCCCGGCAAGGTCACGTTCCCGATCCTGCAAAGCCATTGCGGCGACGGGATTGTTGTCACCGAGGACGATTGCCTGCGCACCATGGCCATCGCCTTTGAACGTCTGCGCATTGTGATCGAACCTGGTGGCGCTGTGGGGCTTGCGGCGGCCATGCTTTACCCTGACCTGTTTGAAGGCGATGCCGTGATTGCTGTTGTATCGGGCGGTAACGTTGATGCGCCGCTCTTTTCACGCGCGCTTGCAACCTTGCAATAAGAGATCGTAATGACCGAATTCACCATCGCCAGCTTCAACGTCAAAAACCTGATCGGCGCAGATCAGGAATACTACCGGTTCGAGCAATACACCCCCGAAGAATACGCGTGGAAAGAGGCATGGCTGGCGGATCAGTTGTTGCAGATGTCGTCAGATATCGTCTGCTTCCAAGAGATTTTTGACGAAGCACCACTGCGCGCCGTCATCGCGGAATGTGATGCCATGGGGATCGAGGCAAACGCCGTCACGATCCCTGACGGGTCCAAGCGCTATGCCCGCAAGGCCATTTTCCGCAAGCTGGCTTATAGGCCCTACACGGACGCGGCGCTGGCTTTTGCGCCCAACGCCAATGACGGCGGGCCCGGTGAACGGCGACCCGGTGTGGCGGTGCTGTCGCGCTTTGGTTTTGTGGGCGATCCGCAGATCATTCAGGATCTGCCAGAGCCGGTCGACATCCCGTTTTCCGAACTGGACGGCAGCGACGCAGGCTCTTACCGGCTGACCCGCCTGTCGCGCCCGATCCTGAAAGTGCGCGTGCCGGTGGGCAACGCGGTGGTGACCGTTTTCAACTGTCACCTGAAATCAAAGCTGGGCGAGTTGGACAAACCTGCGGGCGCTGCGTTTCCACCTGCTGCCGACTTGGTGAATTACGACCCGTTGGGCCGCGCGATGGGCAGTCTGCGCGCAGGTCTGCGCCGGATGGCCGAAGCATGGGTCCTACGACGCGCCGTAGTGGCAGAGCTGGACAAGGGACGGCCCGTGATGGTGCTGGGCGACTTCAATGACAGCGAACACGCCGTGTCTTCTGAAATCATTACCGGTGAAACCGCCTTCAAGAATTATGCTTGGATGCGGCGCCACAATCCCGAACATCGCTCTGATCGCTATAGCGACGACGAAAACGGGATCATTCAGGAAAAGATTGCCGCCGTGAAACTGGTGTCGGCCGAAAAGCTGTTTGTGAAAAAGTCGCTGCGCGACATGGTCTATACATCGGCGTTTGGCGGCGTGTTCGAAAGCATCGACCAGATCCTGATGTCACGACACTTCCAGCCCGACCACGCCGACCGCATCGGTGAGATGGACTATTTCAGCGTCTTGAACGATCACCTGACCGATGGGAGCCATCCTGAGGCCCCTTACAACAAACTGGCGTCAGATCACGGTCAGATCATCGCGCATATGCGCCTGTTGCAGGATGACGATCCGGCCTAGTCCAGCACCAGCCTGATATTGTCCTCTTCGGCCGGTCCACCCGGACCGTGGCGGGCAATCACATCAACAACCCAATCATAGACGGTCGCGCCCTGTCCGGCCTCGGCGTTGGCAATATCGGCAAGCACAAAGGCACGCTGCGGCGCAGGCACCTGATCCAGCCGCGCCTGAAGGACGCGCAGGGTTTCGGCATAGCCAAGGTCCCAGCGCGATTTCTCGCTGTTGGCCCACACCAGCGTTGCTTCGGACCCAGCCGGACCCAGACCACCACGCAAAATGCGGTCAAATCCGTTCAGGTCACGGCGCACAGGTTTCCCCGGAGCAAGCGTTTGGCTGGCCACGTCAAAGAACCCATCAAGGGTTTCAAAGGTGGCACCATCAATGTCGAAGCGCATTTCATCCCTTTTCGCATCGCATTCGTCTACTGCTCTGTTTTGCCATGCGGGGGGCCGGGCCACATAGTAAGGAAAACCCGCCTTTTGCGGCCTTTCACCCGAAACGACGGAGCGTCACAAAGCGATTTTTCACGATTTTCAAAGCGCTTTGAGAATTTACACGATTCGCGCTTGGGTTGTGGGCCCTCATGATATGCTTGACTCGCGCCCAGATTTTTCATTCCTTGCGCGGCGGGAGGGTTGCTCGCATCCGGTTTCGGATCGCAGGGCAACGGGATGAAGCCGCGCGGGGATGACCCAATGCGCGGCTTGATCTTTTTCAGATAACACTCAAGGGAAACACGATGCCGACCAAACGCGTCATGAACGGTCAGACAGCGCTGCATGTGCAAATCGACGGGCCGCAGGATGCTGACGCACCGACGCTGGTCTTCGGCAACTCGCTTGGGTCCAACTTGCATCTGTGGGACGCGGTCATTGAGCATCTTCCAGCCGACCTGCGCATCATCCGTTATGACATGCGCGGGCATGGTCGGTCCGATGTGCCGGACGGGCCATACACGATGGGTGCGCTGATCAAGGATGCCGAGGCAGTCTGCGATGCTGCAAAGGTGCGCGATTGCATGTTCGTGGGTCTGTCCGTTGGCGGGCTTGTGGCGCAAGGGCTTGCCGTGAAGCGGCCCGATCAGGTCCGCGCGATAGTGCTGTCGAATACAGCCGCAAAGATCGGCAATGCCAAGATGTGGGATGACCGGATCGCGGCGGTCAAAAACGATGGTCTTGCCATGATGGCCGACGGCATCATGCAGCGGTGGTTCGGGCGGGATTTCTACGCCACACCCGCGATGGTGCCTTGGCGCGATATGTTGGTTGCGACCTCCGCCACCGGATACATCGGGACATGTGCGGCGATTGCGGGCACTGATTTCTATACGCCCACATCCGGTCTGCGTTTGCCGACATTGGGTATCGCGGGGTCTGAGGACAAAACGACGCCGCCCGACATGGTGCGCGAGACCACGGACCTTGTGCCCGGTTCGCAGTTTGCGCTGATGCGGCGCGTGGGGCACCTGCCGTGCGTGGATAATCCCGCAGGCTACGCGCAAATCCTCAATGACTTCATGACCCGAACAGGGCATATGATCCGCGACGACAGCTACTAGCCGAAAGCCCTTCTGATGCCCGCCACACCTTTTGACAGCCCGATCTGGCGCAGCGTTTTTCACGATGCAGACATCGCCCCGTTGTTTACAGATACGGCCGTTCTGCGGGCGGAATTGCTGGTGATGGGCACGCTTGCACTGACGCAGGCCAAATCAGGCACCGTGCCAGAGATCAGCGCGCAGGCGATCCAGCGCGCGGGCATGGAAATTCAGGTCGATCCGGCAGGCTTGCATCAGGTCACTGGCGAAAGCGGCGATCCGGTCGCCGCATTGATCGCCGCATTCCAAAACGAGATGAAAGCGCCCGAGCACGCCAAGTGGGTGCACCACGACAGCGATACAGCTTTGACAGCCGCCACGGCCCGTGCGCTGCGGATGCGGCAGGTCCTGGGCATCTTCCAAACGCGCCTGCATCCCGAAAGCCAGTCCGCTGGCGCCCTTGATAACCTGCGCCCGCATCTGCTGCGCGCCTATCACCGCGATGCCGCCACGCGGGCCGGTCTAGCCAAGGGGCTGGGCCTGCAAGACGCGGGCGACGATGCCTCGCCCGCACATGGCCTGATTTGCTTTGCGCAATGGGCGCTTGATACCGCCGAAATGACTACCGCGCACACGCCCGCGCAAGAGGCTGTCGCGCAGATGATCCCGCATTTGTGCCAGCCTCTGCTTGCCGCTGAAGATACTGCAACAGGTCGTCTTGTTGCCAATCTTGCGCTGCCGCAACTGTGCCTTGGGCTTGCGACATTGACCGGCACCCAGACAAGGGTTGCAAACTGAACCGAACAGTTTAACCCAAGAGGACCACAGATCAGGTCCGCCCGATGAACAATCGCCTTGCTGTTACCTTTATCTTGCTGTCCGTCGTGATGGACAGCATGGGCATTGGCCTGATCATGCCTGTGATGCCCGACCTGATCCGCGAGATTAACGGCGGCAATATCGGGCAAGCGGCTCTGTGGGGCGGTATCCTCACCACAATTTTCGCCGCGATGCAGTTTCTGTTCGGCCCTACCATCGGCAGCCTGTCAGACCGGTTCGGGCGCAGACCGGTGCTGCTGATTTCGCTGGTGGTGATGGCGTTTGACTATGTGCTGATGGCGGTGGCTGGCACGATCTGGTTGCTGATTGTGGGCCGGATTATCGGCGGGATTACGGCTGCCACGCAATCAACGGCGGCGGCCTATATGGCCGATATTTCCAAGCCCGACGAAAAGGCAGGCAACTTTGGCCTGATCGGTGCGGCCTTTGGTGTGGGCTTCGTGCTTGGCCCACTGATTGGCGGTGTGCTGGCCGAATACGGGACACGCGCGCCGTTCTGGGCTGCCGCGTTCCTTGCTGCTGCCAATGCGATCTTTGGCTATTTTGTTTTGCCGGAAACTGTCACCGACCGTATCCGCCGCCCGTTTATGTGGCGGCGTGCAAACCCGCTGGGTGCATTTAAGCACATCGGACAGTTGCCCGGTCTGGGCCGGTTGATGACGATCATCTTTATCTACGCCATCGCATTCTTCGTTTACCCCGGTGTCTGGGCCTATTTCGGCGCCCTACAATTCGGGTGGAGCCCGTCGATGATCGGCCTGTCGCTCGGCATCTTCGGCATCGGCATTGCCGTGGTGCAAGGCGTGCTGATGAAACCGATCCTGCGCCGCATCGGAGAGCGGAACGCGGTGGTCTTTGGCCTCTTGATTGACGTTGGTGCTTTTGTAGCACTTGGCTTTGTGACCAACGGCTGGATTGCACTGGCGCTGACGCCCCTGACCGCTTTGGGGTCGATTGCCGGACCTGCCTTGCAAGGGATCATGTCGCGCACCGCCGCCGACGATCAGCAGGGCGAACTACAAGGCGCGCTGGCTTCGATCAACGCCGTGGCGACAATCGTGGCCCCGATGGTGATGACGCAGACCTTCTTTTACTTCACCCAGAGCGATGCGCCGATCTACCTGCCCGGCGCGCCCTTCTTGTTGGGTGGTGCGCTGACCATCGTGTGCATCCTCATATTTTTGCGTGCGGCCCCTGACGCGGACACGCAACCGGACAACAGCAGCTAAAACCCCACTTGCGTTTATGTCGCGCGGTGCCAGAGTGAGCGGACCAAACACCCGTTTTCAGGACTGCACCATGCCCACAATCAAAGCTGCCGTTTGCCACAATTTTGGCGATCCCCTTGTTATCGAAGACGTGGACCTGCGTGCCCCGATTGCGGGCGAGGTTGCGGTCAAGCTGAAGGCCTGCGCGATCTGCCATTCCGACATATCTTATGCAGACGGGGCGTGGGGCGGGTCGTTGCCTGCGGTCTATGGTCACGAGGCTGCTGGTCATGTGACGGCTGTCGGTGACGGCGTGCAGGGTCTGGCTGTGGGTGACGCAGTGGTCGTCACCCTGATCCGCGCCTGCGGGTCGTGCCCGTCTTGTGCATCTGGCAAACCTACGATTTGCGAAACCGGCTATGACGGCGACCATGGCCCGCTAAAGACCGCAGACGGCGGCAAGCTGCATCAGGCGATGGCCTCTGGTGCATTTGCAGAGGCTGTGGTGGTCGACCAAAGCCAGATCGTGAAGCTCCCCTCCGATATGCCACTTGATGCAGCGTCCCTGCTGGCCTGCGGCGTGATCACTGGCGTCGGGGCTGTGGTGAATGCTGCCAATCTGCGGGCGGGGCAAGACTGCGTTGTCATTGGCGCGGGCGGTGTCGGACTGAACGCCATTCAAGGCGCGCGGATTGCGGGCGCACGCCGCATCATCGCGGTGGATATGAGCGAAGAAAAACTCGCCATCGCCAAAGAGTTCGGAGCGACGGACGGCGTGCTGGCCACAGATGACGCCCCGTGGCGTGCCGCGAAAAAGGCGATGGGGCGCGGTGCGGATGCCGTCTTCGTGACCGTCGGCGCGATACCCGCGTTTGATACGGCCCCCAAATACCTCGCCTATGGCGGTAAGGTTGTGATGGTCGGCATGCCTGCATCCGGCAAGCTTTCACAATACGAACCTGCGATGGTTGCCGCTGTCGGACAAGCGCTGGTCGGCTCCAAGATGGGCGATACGGTCATCAAGCGTGATATCCCGTGGATGGTCGATCTTTATCAACAAGGCCGCCTGAAACTGGACGAGCTGATCTCTGGGCGTTGGTCGCTGGATCAGATCAACGAGGCCATCGCCGACACCAAGACCGGTGCAGCGCGGCGCAACGTGATCATGTTCGACGACTGACCCGATCTCGCTTTTTCCAAAATACTCAAAAAGGTCCCTACAGACTATGAAACTGCAAGACCTCGACATCATCGTCACCGCACCCCCTTCCCCCGGTTGGGGCGGGCGCTATTGGATTTTGGTTAAGGTCACGACTGATACTGGCATCACGGGCTGGGGTGAGTGTTACGCCTCCTCTGTTGGCCCTGACGCGATGACCCATGTGATCCGCGACGTCTTTGCGCGACATATGGAGGGCAATAACCCAGAGGACATCGAACTGATGTTCCGCCGCGCTTATTCGGCGGGGTTCACGCAGCGGCCTGATCTGACAGTCATGGGCGCTTGGTCCGGGCTTGAGATTGCCTGTTGGGATATTCTGGGCAAGGATCGTGACCGCCCCGTGCACGCGCTGATTGGCGGGCGCACGAATGACCGTATCCGCGCCTATACCTACCTTTATCCGCAAGAGGGCCATAGCCTGCCCGCGTTCTGGGCCAGCCCCGACATGGCGGCGGAGTCCGCTGCTGCGATGGTGGAAAAGGGCTATACGGCGGTGAAATTCGATCCTGCTGGCCCCTACACCGTGCGAGGCGGGCATATGCCGTCGATGCATGACATCTCCATGTCAGTCGCATTCTGCAAAGCGATCCGAGAGGCGGTAAGCGACCGTGCCGATCTGCTTTTTGGCACGCACGGGCAGTTCAGCACGGCAGGTGCGATCCGGCTGGGACAGGCCATAGCACCCTACAGCCCGCTTTGGTACGAAGAGCCGATCCCGCCCGACAATCCGCACGAAATGGCAAAGGTCGCAAGCGCCGTGTCGATCCCCGTTGCGACGGGTGAGCGACTGACCACCAAGGCCGAGTTTGCGCAGGTCTTGCGGGGCGGGGCGGCGACCATCCTGCAACCAGCCTTGGGACGGTGCGGCGGCATTTGGGAGGCCAAGAAAATCGCCACTCTGGCCGAAGCCTACAACGCGCAGATGGCCCCGCATCTTTACGCAGGACCAATTGAATGGGCCGCGAACGTGCAACTGGCCGCCGCGATCCCCAATATCCTCATGGCTGAAACGATTGAGACCCCTTTCCATTGTGACCTGATCAAGAACGGCCTGACGGTTGAGGACGGCTATATTCCTGTGCCAACCGCTGCCGGTCTTGGCATCGAGGTGGACGAAGAACTGGCCCGCGCGCATCCCTACACCGATGACGGTCTGCACCTGCAAATGCAGGACGGTCCGATCAGCTATCACGAGGTGAACAATTTTGCAGGTGGTGCGCCGGTGAAAGCGGAATAGTCCGTCACGCAGGCAGTTGATCGATGGGCGAAAACGAAACATCCCACTTCCCAAACGTCACCCTGTCATGCAAGCTGTAGCGATGAAAAAACTCCGCGCTTTTGCTGCCGTGATTGTCGGCAACGCCATCCGGCTTTTTGCCCGCTTTATCACCGCTGTGCGGGCCGACTGGCAGGGGATCGAACCCGTGCCGCGTCAGCGCGTCTACTATGCTAATCACACGTCAAACGGGGATATGCCGATGATCTGGTCGGTCCTGCCCTTGGCACTGCGGCGGCAGGTCCGGCCTGTGGCGGCGGCGGATTACTGGCTGAAGAACCCGATCCGCGCCTTTGTCGGGCCAGAGGTTTTCAACTGCGTGCTGATCGACCGGCGGCCAGAGGTGAATGATAAGCCGATGGACAAGATACTTGCGGCCCTGGACGAAGGATCATCGCTGATCATCTTTCCCGAAGGCAACCGCAACATGACCGAAGATCCGCTGCTGCCGTTCAAGGCGGGGCTTTATAACATGGGCCTAGCCCGCCCCGATGTGGATCTTGTACCCACTTGGGTCGCCAACCTGAATACCATCATGCCCAAGGGTGAAGTGATCCCTCTGCCGCTGATTTGCACCGTCACGTTTGGCGCGCCTGTCCACGTGCAAGAGGGCGAGGACAAGGATGCGTTTCTGGCCCGCGCGGCCAAGGCGCTAGCCGACCTGCGCCCCGCAGAACCCGGATTGGGCGATGCGCCCGTGGCCGAGACCAAGACCGCCGAGGCGCAGCAATGAACAGCACGACGTCTGACATTATCCTGCTGACGCTGGGCGGCGTGGGTATTCTTGTGGCGCTGACGCTTTTTGGTGAGCTGATCCGCAACCGTCAGGCGCCAGGCACGCAAAATCCGGTGCTGGAAACCTATATGACCCGTGTCGAAAGCTGGTGGGGTATGGTGATCCTGATCAGTCTGGCGCTGATCTCGGGCAGGCTGGGCGTGGTGATCCTGTTCATGTTCGCAAGCTTTGCCGCCTTGCGCGAATTTCTGACATTGACCGCCAAAGCACGCGCCGATCACCTGTCGCTGGCGCTGGCGTTCTTTGCGGTGCTGCCGCTGCAGTACCTGTTCGTCTGGTGCGAATGGGAGGGGCTTTATACGACGTTCATCCCGATCTACGCCTTCTTGCTGCTGCCCATCGTGTCGGCGATGCGCGGCAATTCCACACGCTTTCTGATCCGCGTGGCAGAAACGCAATGGGGGCTGATGATCACCGTCTTTTGTGTCAGCCACGTGCCCGCGCTGATGACGCTGGATTTCGAAGGCTATGGCGACAGGTCGGTCCTGCTGATCGCGTTCCTGATTATGGTCGTGCAGTTGGGCGATCTGCTGGAATACTTCTTCGGTCGCCGGATCGGCAAAACAAAGGTCGCGCCCGATCTGTCACCCAAAACGTGGGAAGGCATTGCCTGCGGCGTCGGCTGCGCCACGGTCATCGGCGGATTTCTGGCGTGGATCACGCCCTTTGGCATTCTCGGTGCGATGGCGATGGCGGGGCTGGCATCCATCGTGGGGATGTTCGGCAATCTGGTCTTTGCCGCCATCAAGCGTGATCGCGGGGTCAAGGACTGGTCACACCTGATCCCCGGTCAGGGCGGCTTTGTGGATCAGCTGGACAGCGTGGTTTTCGCCGCGCCGATCTTTTATCATCTGACTAAGTTTTTCTGGATGGCCTGATCGCAAAAAGCCCCGGACGCTTGGCATCCGGGGCTTTGGAAAAATCAAATCTGTCTGGCGCGACCTAGTCGGATTTCTCGCGGCCCATGATCAAGACCCAGCGGGTCCGTGACCCCTGCCCTGCAACACCAAGACCAAAGTCCTCGAACGAATCTGCGCGCAAGACGCGGTCGTGATCGCGCGAATTGATCCACGCATCCAGTGCTTCGCTTTCGGTTTGCTGGCGTCCGGCGATGTTCTCACCGTAGGCGTTCGGATCGTATCCGGTTGCCCTGATCCGGTCCAAAGCGGTGCTGCCGTTGCGGCCTGTGTGGCTGAAATAGTTATTCTCGGCCATATCCTCGGCGTGGGCCTGTGCGGCTTGGTCAAGGCGGCTGTCGTGGGCCACGGCATCAACGCCGACGCTGTCACGGTAGCTATTCATCAAACGACCAAAGCTTTCGTCATTTGGGGTAATGGTCGGCGCTGGCGCGTTGCTGGCTGAATCGCCATTGGGCAACAGCGCGCTTTGCACACCGGGGATACCCAGTGATGCGCCACCACATGCCGACAGCGCCATCAATGATCCGGCCAGCATCGCGACCTTTGTCTTTTTCAACATACGACATTCCTTCGTAAACCTCGGGGCGGCAGTTGCATGCCGGACTGGAAACGGTGCTAGGGAAAAATGGTGGCCAAATGACGACCCATGCCGGGCCGCCACGTGGCAATTCAGTTCGATTTGCGGCAATTTCGGCAAATTTCAGGGCTGGCTATTCGGCGCCCATCAACAAGACCCAGCGCGTTCTGTCCCCGCGTCCGGCAAAGCCAAAGCCGAAATCTTCGAACGGTGCACCGTTGAGGATCTCATTGTGCGATGGCGAATTGATCCATGCGTCAAGTGCGGCCTCTTGGGTGGGGATATTTCCGGCGATTGCTTCGCCATATGCGCGGGGATCATAACCCGCGTCTGTAATGCGTTGCAGGACCGTGCTTCCGTTTTGGCCAGTGTGGCTGAAATAGACGTTGCGGCTCATGTCGTCGGCATGGGCCTGTGCTGCGGCATCAAGACGGCTATCAATGCTGACCCCGTCCAAGCCGTTGCCCGCACGCACACCGTTCAACAGGCGCGCAAAGCTTGCGTCGCTGTCGTTGGCAACTTGCGGCGTTTCGATTTGCACAGCCGGCGCTGTCACCTGTGCCGTGCTGTCCTCAAGCAAGGCACTGCTGTCAGGCACAATAGCGAGATCAACAGCCGTATTCACGGGCATCGGACCGCTGTCACTGCCACCTGATGATGAACAGGCGGCAAGCATCGCAAGGGCAGGCAAACTCAGGATGGGTTTCATGGGACACTCCTTCTGGCCCTCAAACATAGGAATGGATGCCGAACTGCCAAATCGGCGTGGCCGAAACCTGCCAGCTTGTGCGCAAAAGCCCGCCAACGCGCCGCCGTAACGTGGCGTGACGGCGCGGAATTGCGCCAGTCCCAAGACGGGTGTATTCTAAGCGCAGAAACATGACGCCCGATACGATGGCCGCGTCACAGGACAGATCAATGGCAGATCAACAGATTTCGACGGACACTCCGGCAAGCTGCTGCGGCGCAAAGGCGACCCCTGCGGTCACGCCGTCATGCTGCGCACCCCCTGCTGCCGCTGACGCGCCGGTCTGGAAACGCTACGACCTGATGTTGTGGGGGTCGGGCGTTATTATTGTGCTGTCCTATTGCCTTGCTTTTGTCCTGCCGCACGATGCGCCGCTTGGTCTTGGTGTCTTTACCCATGCCGTGCGCGAGATGATGAACCTGATGTGGTGGGGTATCCTGATTGGCATGGTCGCGGTTGGGCTGATCGACAGGGTGCCGCGCCAGTTCGTGATCGGCATCATCGGCCGCGATCAGGCGTTCAGCAGCCTTGTGCGGGCGGTGCTGGGCGGTGTCCTTCTTGATCTGTGTAATCACGGCGTTCTGATGGTCGGCGCAAAGCTGTATGAACGTGGAGCGAGCCTTGGTCAGGTCTTTGCCTTTCTGATCGCATCGCCGTGGAATTCATTGTCGCTGACCATCATCATCGGTGTGCTGATGGGCTGGGGCTGGATGTTTGTGTTTCTGGTCGCATCGCTTGTGATCGCGCTGATCACCGGCATGATCGTTGAGGCGCTTGAACGGGCGGGGCGGGTCAAACCCAATCCCAACCGGATCGACCTGCCCGCAGACTTCAATGTTGTGGCCGAGGCAAAAGCCGGGCTACGCGCCACAACGTTTGACGCAGCCTTTGTGCGCGACGTTGCCCAGCGCTCTGTCAGCGCCAGCAAGATGGTCCTGCGCTGGCTTTTCTTTGGCGTGGTGCTGGCCGCGCTGATCCAGACCACCATCCCGACCGAGGTATTTGCCACATGGTTTGGCGCGACGTTGCTTGGTTTGCTGACCACGCTCATCGCTGCCACGATCATCGAGGTGTGTTCCGAAGGCTCCGTGCCGATTGCGGCAGACCTGATGACCCGCGCAGCCGCACCGGGGAACGCGTTTACGTTCCTGATGGCTGGAGCCGCGACGGATTACACCGAAATTCTAGTCCTGCGCGAGGTGACAGGCAGGCTCAAGGCCGCGCTATTGCTGCCGCTTTTGACCGTGCCGCAGGTTGTCGTGATCGGCTGGGCGCTTAATTCGGTCTAGGTTGCGCGGTCCTTCACGAGCCATCCAAACGCGCGCTGCAGCATCTGCTGACCGCCAGACGTCACGGGCGCGCCATGGGCCATGATCACCTTTTCAGCGGGCCATGCCAGTATCTGTGCAACAGCAGCGCGTGCTGCTTGCTTATCCGTTGTTGCCAGCCGGAACTTTCGGGGCACTGACGGGACGCTGGCTGTCATCAGGTCCAGCCGCGCCACAATCGCCCGCCATCCGCTGAACATGTCACGCGGCATGTGCTGGATCAGGTCAGTGACCAAAACGGCGGCGGATGGTTTGTGAAAAAATACGACTTCTGTCGTGATCTTGTTGCCGTGCACAACTCTCTGGTCGATCACATCCGCCCACGCAGCATCGGCCCTGTCTGACAGCACATAGTGAATTGGCGTGCCTGCGGTATCATCTGTCAGTCGCGGCGCAGCATGCACGACAGCACACGGATAGGCGCGTGCCCAGTTCGCCAGAAATGTATAGTGCAAGTGGTTGGGCGCAATAAGATGGGCGACTGACCCAAGCGCGTCGATCTGTGTCTGCAAATCAGGTGTCAGCGCAACCGGTGACCACACCCAAAGCCCGCCTGTGTCGGGCAGCCGGACCACCACCATGCGTGTGGGAAAGCAAAAGCCGGCAGCCCCGCGCACCTTTGGACCGTCAGATACCCAGATGTCTGGGCCAAATGGCACCAATCCACTTTGCTGCACTGTTGTTGTTTCCGTCATGCGGTCAGGTTAACTGCGGCGCGCGTGTTTGTCTTGATCGCAGCGCAGGACGACGACAGTATAAATGCATGCAGGCGTCTCTGAACATCGTCGTTCGCAAAGTGCTTTTCCTGCCAGTGATCCTTGCGCTTGCTGTGGGGATCACAGTGTTCACATCGCTTTTTGCACCCGGCGGGCGGTTGGCTGAATACAGCATTGGTGTGCGGCTGGCAGTCAATGGCTTCAACCTGCTGCTATACTACGCGGCAAGCTATTGGTTTCTGGGATCGTTCCTCGCGTGGGGCTTACAGCGCTATGTGCCGTGGATTGCGATCCAGTTTGCGTTCTACCTGCCGCTTGCTGTGATCACCGGTCTGATCGATTCCTACATCGCACGCGGGGGCTTTGTGATGTCCGACGCGGTTTGGAGCATGGTCACATCCGCCGCCATGGTGACCATCGCGATCCTATTGGCGGTGCTGATCCTGCGCCCACGGCTTGAGGCGGTTTTGCGCACCTTGGGTCGCCCGGGCAATCTGTTCTGGCCGCATCGCCCCCCGCCCCGCACGCTTGTCGACGACCTGCCAGCAGAGGTGCGCGGGCCGGTGCGAAAGGTGCAAAGCGCCAACCAGTATGTCGATGTCACGACCGACAACGGTGCCGCCACGCTGCGCATGCCGCTCAAAGATGCGATCGACGCACTGCCGCAAGAAGACGGCATGCGCATCAGCAGATCGGTCTGGCTCGCGTTTAATCACATCGCCAGCGTGGAGCAATCAGGGGGTCGTCTGACCATCACCGACGGGTCCGGCGAGCTGTTCAACGTGGGCGGCACTTATGCAGATAACGTGCTGGAACGGCTGGAAAAGCGCGGCGTGTGGTCACCACCGTAAGCGCCCTGTTCGCACCAAAATTGGCATATTTCGCACCAACGGACTCGACTCCGCTTTTGCCGCCTTGCCATCCTTGAGCGATATTTCAGTGCATATTTTCAGAGGTTTCCATGGACGGCCCGGCGACATTCGACGACTCGATCACGCAATACGAACGCGGTGCCGCGCTGACCGATACAGTCATCACCGACATCACGATTGCCACCAACATCACCGCTAGCGTGAATACGATTGCCGCCAGCATCGCCGTTCTGGGCAACCAGTCGGACCGGTTTGTGTCGAACCTTGGCAAGGTGGATCAGGGGCTATTTCTGGTGTCCAAACTCCCTGTCGTGGGCGGTCTGGTCAGCGGCACGCGCGCAGCCCTGAAACTGACGATCAGCCCTTTCGACCGGATCGATGATGCTTTGGGCGCGGCAGGCAGCAAGGCGGGCGCTGTCAGTGCGGCGCTGGATTATGTGACCGTCGGCCTTGTGGCCGGCAACGCAGGCGCACGGACCGCGCAGTTTATCCTTGATCAACAGGCCGAGACAGCGCGGTCCGTCCGCTTTGACCAAGAGAATATCGAAGAGCGGATCGCACGCGGCAACGCGCACGATGATCTTAAGGCGACCAATGACGCGCTTGAGGACTATATCAACGACACCCAGCCCGCGCGGGATGCGCTTGCTGTTCTCGATTTCACCGCGTGGGATCTGGTCAACGGTGATTTCAAGAACTTCACCGATTTTCTGGATGCCCGCGAAGCAGACCTTGGCCGCCTGAGCGACGCGATTGAGGAGTTGTTTGACGCGCTTGAACCCGTCGAATGGGCGCTGGATGCCGCGCAGGCGGTGCAAGAGGAAGTCATCGATCCAGTCGTAAACGCCGTTCTTGATGCCACCGGACTTGGCGATCTGATCAATGATCTGAGTCAACGCCTGACGGATGAGATCGCGTTTCTGGACGGATTTAGCGACGCGCTGTCACGGATCACGCTTGATCTGGAAAGCTACGATGTTGCAGGGCTTGTCGGGAATTTTTGGGACCAGCTTGCGCCAGCGTTTGATATCGGTGGACCGATCGACTTGCTTGGAAACCTGCCCGTGCAGACGTTTGAGGCCGAGAACGGCGATCTGCTGATTATCGGCACCAAGCTGGACGACACCTTGATCGGTGGCAACGGCGATGACGATCTTGTTGGTCTGGGTGGTGACGACAGCATTAACGGGGGCGGTGGAACAGACCGCGCGCATTATCTGTCGGATATCACGCAGACCCGCATTACCCAAAACCCCAATGGCACCATCACCGTGTCATCACAGGTCGCGGGCGATGCGGATGAAGGCACCGACACGCTGTCGTCGATTGAACTGCTGCGCTTTGACACACTCGGACTAGGGGATGTGGACACGCAGTTTGTCAGCGATTTTCTGTATGTGGCCGCCGGTGCGCCTGATCTTGCGGGTGACGGGTCCGACAACTGGCTGTTCGGTGATGCCGCAAGCAATGATCTGGCCGGAGGTGCCGGCGATGACCGACTTTTTGGTGCCGCTGGTGATGACATTCTGAATGGCGGCGCGGGTGCGGACACCGTGTTTGGTGGCAGTGGGGACGACACCATCACCATCGATGTCAGCGAAGGGCTGGATATCGTCTTTGGCGGTGACGGCACAGACCGCGTTGTGTTTGTCGGATCGTCAGGCGTGACCATCGACTTTGCAACGGGCGCCGTGGCGTCTGGCACAGATAGCGCAGGGCTCGGGCCCGCCACGCCCTTTGACAGTGTCGAGATCGTGTCAGGCACTGCCAGCAAAGACCTGTTCCTGATGGCCGACGGCGCCCAGACCATTGCCACAGGTGGCGGAGCTGATGACGTGCTCTACGCGGGCGCGGGCGATACCGTCACGGCCACCGGCGGGACAAGCCGCGCTGACATGGCGACCGTTTCATTTCGCGGGGGCGGCTATGACGGCGTGCGCCTGCTGCACCAAAGCGACGGTGATGGCACGCAGGCAATCCATGTTGAAAACACTGCCCAAAGCAACGGTATCCTGTCTGATGATCCACTGCTATTCGACGTGTCGATCTTTGAAGGCACCGACCGCGCTGATGTCTTCTACGGGCTTGGGGTTGCTGGCAATGTCGACACCGATGACGCCATTCCATTCACCTATGATATGCAGACCGTGACGGGCAGCGTGATGTTGGGCGGCGGCGGCACGGATGTATTTTTTGCCTCAGAACAGGACAACTATTTTAATGGCGGCGCACAGTGGGACTTGGTGAATTTCGCGCTGGACTACGAAACAGCATCTGATCTGAGCCGGACCACCACGCAAGCTGTCAAAGTCGATCTCGAGACGGGAGTAGCCACCACCCTTGCTGGCACCAACACCGTCACCACGCACCTGCGCAATATCGAAGGGATCGTAGGATCACGGGTTACCGATGAAATTTTCGGAAACGATGATGCGAATTACCTGTCCGGCGGCAGCGACGGGCATGACACAATCGATGGTCGCGGCGGGGACGACTATATCGATGCAACCCGCCTGACCACGCCACAGCTTTTTGGTGGTGACGGCAACGATGTCTTTGCCCTGACGGCGACAGAAGACGCGACTGTTGCAGGCGGGGATGGCACTGACACCCTTGAACTATCGCCCGGACAGGCGTTTCGCCTTGATGCCTATTTCGACACGCGGGTCGACGTTTTTGGTCAGGATGCGCTGATTGATCCGTCCCTGCCCACGTTCCAATGGGACGGCTGGCAAGTTGATCTGGGTGATGGCACAGCCACCAGCTTTTTCGGCGTGCAAAATTCCAAGACGGTATCACCCAACATCTACGACCATTCCCTGTCATCAATCGAAAATGTCTTCGGGTCACATCTGGACGACGCCATCACAGGATCGCGCGATAACAACGTGCTGACAGGACGCGGCGGTAACGACACGCTGTCTGGCGCGCAAGGCCACGACCGGATCGAGGGCGGCGCTGGCAATGATTTGATCTTTGGCGGTGAAGGCGATGATCTGTTGGTCGGAGGGCAAGGCTCTGACCAACTGGACGGGGGCGCGGGCGATGATACGTTTCTCCCCACCGGCGGCGAGAACGTGGCCGCAGCCAGTGATGAGGACACCTTTACCGGTGGTGACGGCCAAGACACATTTGTTCTGGAGATTGTCCCACCGCCTGATCCGACCGATAGCGAAGCAATTCCCGCGCTGAACGCTGTTCCGGTTGTTACCGACTTTGACGTGACGCAGGACCGCGTGTCATTTATCGGGTCCGACGTTGATCCCGATGCTATTCGGTTGGTGCTGTCTGGTGACGGCACAGACACAGCGCTGGATGTGGTCGTCAACGGCCAGACGGCGTTGCGGCTGGCGGGCCTCACCCAGACAGACGCTGACGATGTGGCGTTCATCTTTGACATTGATGTGCAGGACGACACGGTTGCGCTCACGCTTGGTCAGGACACCCCGATATCCGATCTACTGGCAAACGATATGGCCTCTGGCGATGCCTCATCGCTGAGCATTACGGCGATCAACGGCACGCCGGTAACGCTCGGTGTCGCGGCGAGTATTGGTCTGGCATCGGGTGCGGTGCTTGAAATTGACGCCGCAGGTGCGCTGCGCCTGAATGACAATGATGCGTATGACGGCATCGCGACCGACCAGATTAAAGAAACATTCCAATACGAGGCGACCGACGATCATGGCTATTTCGCGACAGCAAATGTGACGCTCCAGATCGACGCGCCGCTGCCTGAGGCGGCAGATGACAGCGCCGAAGTGGCCGAGGATACAAGTATCATCCTGTCGCCCCTGACAAATGACAGCGGCCTAGACCTGCGCCTGACGGAGGCGTCTGCGGATCAGGGCACGGTGACGATTTTGGACGATGCGCGGCTGCGTTATGAGCCTGACCCCGATTTCAACGGCGACGTCAGGATCACCTACGCGGTGACAGACGCACGCGGACTGACCGACGAAGGGTTGATCGACCTCACCGTGACGCCTGTCGATGACGATACTGACAGCGGTGGAGATAAAGGTAACGGCGGCGGTCAGATCGGTGATGGTGGTGACGGAGACGACAATGATTCCGGCGACGACCAAAGTGACGACAAACCTGATACCGGTGTCGACACCAAAGATAATACGGACCCACCTATCAATCCGGCTCCTAATACCGATCCTGACCCCGATCCGGCCACGCCTGTGGACCCTGCCAATATCATATCGTTTAGCGGATCCGGCAGCATGACGTCTGATCAAACCGCGTTCATTGATGTTTTTGGCGGGTTCGGCGCGCCCTTCGGCGGGTTCGTAAAACTGCTTGGGGTCGAGGGATCCGTGGGACAGGCCACGGTGAACGACGACGATGAAATCTCCTTTACGCCGCCCGATGACTTTGTGGGCACCGCAAACATCACGTATCGCTATACCAACGGTACTGAAACTTTCAGCGACACGCTGTCCGTCGCTGTGTCGGCGCCTGAGCCAGACCCTACTCCTGCGGACGATATGCCCGCCGACATGCCGATGGTCCCGCTTGATGAGACGCCAGAGGATCAACAACCGTCCGCGCCTGATGCCGATGACAGCGGGCTTTCATTTCTAGAGTTCGTCGGGATCATCCTGCTGGGCGCGCTCGCGACGATGCTATAGTAGGTGATTGCTGCAAAGAGAATTGATCAGGGCTACAGCACGTCTTGCACCGTGGCGATCCCGGGAGAACATCAATTTTTGCTTCAAATTAAGCAGATACGCGGTAAACACCCACAACCGCAAGGCCATAAAAAACAATGGCTTGCAGCATGGCCGGTAAACCGACAGCCGCCATTATTGCAATCATCTGCGCAAGTCTGGCGACAGAAGCTGGCGCGCAGGATCGCGTGTCGCTCTTAGTCGGATCAGACCATATCGGCGCGGGCGATCTGCCTTACAATGAAATCAATCCCGGCGTTTTCGTCACATGGCAGGATTTGACTGTCGGCGCGTTTGAAAACAGCTACAGCAACCCCAGCCTATACGCCGGCACGGAATGGACCCTTGCAAAGCATGACAGCCTGACGATCGCCGCGTTTGCGGGCGCATCCCTCTATGTGACTTATGATCGGGATGGCGACTGGTCAGGCGGCAGGATCATGCCAACGGGCGGACTGCGCGCAACCTATGGCAACGCTTTCATTCAGGTCAGTCCTGGTGACATGCGCAATTTTGATGCGTTGGTGTCGTTCGGCCTGACTTTTGGTAGCGACAGCTTTTAACACGAAACAGGTGCAATGACGCGCCACAGCAAAGGAAAACAAACGGATGTTGAAAATTGACCAAAAAGTGCAGGAAACGATTGTCAATGTGCTGAACGCCGACACTGACAACTTCAATAAGCTGTCTGAAATTGCGGGCCTGGACCCGACCACAGACTTCCTTCACGCTGACCTATCTGGGACTGACTTCACTGGCGCGGACTTGACTGGCTACAACTTCACGGGCGCAGACCTTCGCGGGTGCATCGGCCTGCCATCGCCGGATGATGCGGAAAAAATTGGTCTAATTCTGACGGACGCCGACCTGTAACCCCCGAAACGCAAAAAAGCCCGCCCCGGCGTGAACCAGGGCGGGCCGATGCGACACATAGCGACATCGATCTGATCGAACAGTTGCCGGTCAGGGCAGCCGGCCAGCTGCATCCCGCGCCCGCGCAACAGAAGCGCGCGCAATCGTCTCAATCGCGCTTTGCGATGGTCGCACGCGGGCGACGGCGTCTGGCATCTGCGCCTTCAGGTATTCCGTCGACAGACGTGTGATTTCGCGCAAATCGGTCTTGCCATCCGCCATAGCTGAAAGCGCCACATGCGCGATCGCGCCTTTGATGCGATCGATGTGCACCTGCTCGATCTGGATACCAGTGCGTTGTGTGAACTTTGCGGCTGCGATCGTGCCGGCAATGCCAAGCAGCGACAAAGCAATCTGCATGATGCCTGAAATGATTTCGGGATCGGTAAACATGATAGTGCCTCCTTCAGGCTTCGTTTTGGGAAAGTGATCCGGTGGTGACAACGCGCAGCGTTTGATCGCCGCGCCAGCCTTCAGGGCCACGACAGCCCAGCAGACGCGATCGGGCGATCCGCGTCACGTTCACGCTGTCGGATTGATTGCCACCCAGGATGTGCAGCGCCGTGGCGTCACCACCGACGACAAAGCCAACGTGACCGTTCCAGCTGCGCGTCGGGTGCGTGC
Organism: Yoonia sp. 208BN28-4; assembly: GCF_037543925.1. Taxonomy (NCBI): domain Bacteria; kingdom Pseudomonadati; phylum Pseudomonadota; class Alphaproteobacteria; order Rhodobacterales; family Paracoccaceae; genus Yoonia; species Yoonia sp. 208BN28-4. The sequence goes on along the minus strand of NZ_JBBIFY010000001.1, from coordinate 769,900 downwards.
GCCAGAACACGGCAATCGCGCCCACGCTGACCGGTACATCAGCCCCGAATTTCAGCCACTCGCGCGCGCCCAGCCGGTTAAAATTCTGCGGCTCATCCGGCGCGCCGGCCGCCATGCAATGGGCCACGAACAATCCGCACCAGGGCACGTCATCGCCGGGATACCATTGGTCAAGCCCATCGGCCCAGTCCATGATCACCGGGTTGTTTGCGGCACCCGGTCGCTCGCGCGTGTTGATCAGGCGCTTGGCCTCGACCAGCCATGCAGGATCCGAACCGCTGGCAGCTGGCGCTGGTGCCATCTTGGCGTCGGCCGACATAATGGCGGCAAGCGTCAGATCCCCGATGTAAGGCCGCGCACGCAGCCCGTGCGCTACCTTGAACTGCACAACAGCAGACCGCGTCCCTGGCCCCTCTTTCCCGTCGACGTTCAGATGATAATATCGCAACGCCTTCAGCCGGCGCTGGATGGCCGCAATCAAATCTTGTGACATTGATGTTTGCATAGGCATATCCCCCGCCAAGGCGGGCCTTTCGTGCTGGAATTATTTGATGTCAGTGCCGTGCGTCGATGCGCTCGGACACGCGGATCAGCTCGCGATCCATCTGCTTTTGAACCTGCTGGATGTTATCGACCTTTTGAACCACGGCAGCCAGCTGGTCACGATCCACGTCTGACCATTTGCAGGTCATCGGCGTCACGGCATCGGCCACCACCTGTCCGGTGCTGCGATTGCCGTTGCGTCGGTTCCAGTAGATCGACCAGCCGATCAGCGCGGCCGCAAGGATCAGCACAAGGCCAAAAATCCCGATGATGTCGATTAATCTGCCAAGCTCGGCAATAATGTTAGGCCAGTCCACGAATGCGCCCCCAGATCAGCTCCAAAGCATGTGCGAAGCGATTGAGGTTGGCGACAAAAAGGCCGGCATAGGCGACGGTCAGAAACCCATAGGAATAAACGCCGGTGCTGCTAGGCTGCTGCTGCGCGATCGACACCACCAGGTTCATCAGAAACGCGACCGCAAAAACGCACGACACACCGCGCACAATCGGCGTCCACGCCGCGCCACGTCCGTTGATCTTGATGGCAAGCCCATAAACGGCACCCACCAGCAACCCGCCGCCACCAATGACGCGCCATGCAGGCCCAAACCGCGCCGCGCTTTGCGTCAGCTCATCAAAGGCATGGGCAGACAGCGCGGCATCCGGCCCCCACAATAGCACCCAAAGCCCAAAACACGCGATGAAAGCCGCCGCGAAATACTCGATAACAGATAGCGGCACGACGCGGGCGGCATAGCGTGGTTGACGGTTCGATAGAGTAGGCTTTGTCATGTGGCCCCCGAATGACAGCTGAAGGTGAAGGTGAAAAAAGGTTGGTGCGGCCGCGATCAAAGACCGCCAGCGCCTGCAGGTTCATCCGCCAGGGCCGCGATCAGCAGCGGGATCAGGCTGGGATAGTCGATTTGCCAGTTTTCAGTGTCCGACCCAACATGCACCGCGCGCGGATAGACCTTGTGCAGCTCTTGCGCAAAAGCGCCGATATCCGCCTTGCCAGCTCGACCCGTCTTTTCGTTCCATGTGAAATTGTGAACCTTGATCTGTCGCAGGATCGCCAAAGCCTCATCGCGTGATAGCAGGCCGTTATCATCCTTCAGTCGCGCATCAGAAGTGGTGTTGAACGATGCTGATGTGCCGTTCGTTGTAATACTGCCCACATTGGTAGTGCCGCTTTGCAAAGCCAGGATAAAGCCGCTGTTTGTATTTCGCCGCAGCAGCAGCACGGTGCCGCCATTGCGCGCGATCGCGGTCATGCGCCCGTCCTGGTAGCTGAACCCCTCAAGGCTGGTGTCGGTGACCGTCGACAAGTCATCGCGGGCAGACCCCAGATACAGGCTGTCACTGATAACCTGCGTGCGGCCAGAATAGTTGAACAGCGGCGTTTCCTCGCCCGCACTATTGATCGACACCGGATAACCCGACTGGCGCAAACCCTGCACAGATGACTGATCGACATCGATGCCGGTGGTGAAGTGAAACGCGGGCGCATTTGCATTCAGATCAATGCTGTCCACAACTTCGGGCGCGATGACCTCGACATTGTTCAGCGCAAGGAACTTGACGTTGGACGCGGTATAGACGCCCGCACCACGCCCGCCAGTGATCACGCCGTTCTGCACGACGATATTGCTGGTGTCAGGATCCTGCAGGAATAGGCCGTTCAAAATCCGCGACGTAAAGCCAGCGGTTTCAAACCGATCCAGCGTCACGCCGCGCGCCCCGTTTTCGATCGCAAACGGCTTGTCATTGGCGCAGCGCCCATCGTCCTGCAGGTAAAGGCTGGTCAGGTGCACGTTGGCATAGGACAGGACGCGCACATATTGATCCTTGCAGTTGCGGATAAACGCACCATCGATCTGGACGTGTGACGCCGTGGGCGACTGCGGCTGCCCCGATCCGCCATGCGCCGTGTGATGCAGATCGATGCCGACCCCGCAATAATCGACCACTGCGCCGCGCAGGAACACATGGTTTGCAGCTGGCGATGTCGAATGGCCTTTGATCTCGATACCGTTGCCGGGGATGCAGTTGGATGCGTGAACGTCTGACAGCCAGATATAGCGGCTGCTGTCGTCAATCTCGAACGCGTTGGAATTCAGCGGCACCAGCGTGCCGTTGGCGGAATGCGAATAGACGCCGGAAAACCAGATGAATTCGCTGCCATGCGTCGTGACATTGTCGTCACCGCCACCCCAGAACGTGCTGTTTGCCACCGTGATGTGGCTGCTGGCACCGTCAGGATAGCCCGCCTTCGTGGTCGCTGGCACCGCGTTGTAGTAAAGCCCTGCAGCCACATCCAGAACGTGCTTGCAGGCGTGCTTGCCAGCCACGTCATTGATCAGGACACGGGCAGAATTCGCGATGCCGAACACGCAGCCTACAGTGTTTGATGCCACGCTATAGTCCGTTTCGCAGACGCTGATCGTGCCCGCGCCGTGCGACACCTTGCTCTCCAGCGTGTTGACCATCACCACGTCGATCACATCCACGCCAGCCGTCTTTTGCAGCACCACACCATCGGGCAGATCATCCGACCACGCGACAAGGGCCGTCGATGCAGCCGTGACACCCGCGCACGGCACCGAATAGGCCACCTCTTGCCCCGCAGCCAACACGCCCGCCGTAAATTGCACCGACCCCGACCGCACCGCAAAACGCTGCACGTTGCCGTCACCGGTCAGACCCTGCACAATCACGTCCTGCACGCCGCGAATATCAAACACATTCTGTGCGGCATCCGCCGACACCAGCTTGATCACTGTGTGGCGCGGGCCGTCGCCAAAGATTTTCGCACCAGATGGCACGCTGATCTGCGCATCGATCAGGTATTCACCCCGTGGCAGGTAGATAGCTTTGCCACGCGCTGTTAGCGCCGTCAGGGCCGCTTGAATAGCCTGCGCACGCCCTGCTGGCGTTTGGGCCACGGACAGGCTGACACCCTGCGACATGAGGCTGACAGCGCCCTGTAGATCGGCATGGGTCAGACCACCGATCGACAACTCGCCGGTGAACGCAGGATTGTGCGTGGGCTGCGCGCCAACTTGGGTCGCCGTGACCGCGTTGGGATTGTCGGTGCGGCGGCTGAAATCGGCATACCCTTCAAAGGTGGATTTCATGCCCGACACCGCGTCCAGCAGCGCCGCCTGACGCGGCTGCACGCTTGTCTGGCGGATGTAATAGGGCCGATCCGTGATGGCAGCGCCGCCATAGGCACGCGCCAGCGTCAATTCCGTTGATCCGTTGCGGCTGGCAATCAGAAACTGCACCGGCACATCGCCTGGATCGGTATAGACAACAATTTCATCACCAGCGCGGACGATATCGTCAGAATTCCAGCCTGTGCCTGTGCCGGTGACCGTGTCGCCGCTAATTGTGATGGTGCCGGTGTCGTAGGCCATTGTCAGACTTTCTATGATGCAGCACGTCAGTCCCCGCAAACGCAGGGCCATCGGTGATGGTGGTGGATGTTTTTTAGGTCAGCGGTTGATTTGCTCGACAAACAGAACACAGCCCTGAATTTCCCAAGCCAGCTCCCTGCCTGGATCATTCAGAATGTTGGAAATACTGGCCTTCAGTCGCAGACCGACCCACTGGTCAGGGTCATGTGTCAAAGACACATCGTCATCGACGACAATCGTAAATGTAAATGGCGCGCCAGGGTTATCGATGTTGGCATAGTGAACGCGGTTCACCAGCGCGTACCACGTGGAACCCACCTTGTATTCCACATCAAACACCATGAAATAATACGCGCCGGCCGCACCATCAGACCCGATAATGTATGGCCTACAAAAGCCTGTCGCGTTGACCTTGATAGGGTTTCTGACCTCGCCACCCTGGATAATCCAGTCTAGGAAACGGCCCGCAGAAAATGACGCTTCACCCGTGACAATCTCACTGGTTGGGCCACTTGTTTCCCTAATATTCTCACTTCCGTCAGGCTGTTTTTCAGTGACCGCCCCAGACACCGCGCCTTGCACGATCATCTCGCGCCGGACGGTCAGACTGTCCGCCTCGATGTCGCCGCTTTCGGTGATCCGCCAGCCACTGACACCGGTTGCGTAGTTGGTGGACTGCAAAACACCTCCGAACATAGACAGGCCGCCCAAAAACCGGAAACGATCCGCATTCACGGTGAATTGCGAGCTGTTGCCGCCAATGGGATTATTGGCAGCGACCAGTTCTACCTCGCCAGACGCGCCGCCCGCGCGGGCGCGCCAGATGAAACCGGACTGCACACCCTCGACACCCGCGACCGCAAACGCCGTTTCCAGCGCCATCGCACCGATGCTGCCATAGGTGGCACTGATTTCCTGATCAACCGCAGCCACAGCGCCATCGCCATCGACCTTGACTGTCTGCAGGCTGGTGATGTCACCCTCTGCATCATCCACGCGGCCTGTCAGCGCGTTTATCGTGCTTGCCTGCGCACTGTCAGCATTCGCCCGCGTCTGCGCCTCTTGACTGACAGCAGCGCTGGTGGCGGCAAGGCCAGTCGCCGGATCATTGACGACAGACGCCAGCGCCTGTCGCGCCAGCGCTTCGGCCGCATCACCCGCCGCCCGCGCACCCGCTTCTTGCGTGACCGATGCCGCGATCGCCGTCAGGCCGGTGACAGGGTCCGCGATCGCCACCGCCAGCTGCTGTCGCGCTTCGGCTTCGGCCTCATCGGCAGCGACACGGGCAACCCGCTCGATATCGATCGCCGCAAACGATCCCGGCAGGCCGGTGTCAGGATCGGCAATCGCAGCTGCGATCTGATTGCGTTGGCGCGCTTCGGCGCTGTCCGCCTTCACAAGCACTTCCTGCACTGCGGCGATCTGCGCCTGCGTGTCCTGCAGCGATGCGCGCAGGTTATCCGCCACAGCGATCAGCGCCTCGCGATCGGCGCGGCGGTCCTCGATTTCACGGGCCAAGCCGTCACGGTCAATTTCGGCCAGATCGAAATCGGTCACCAGCGCTTCGGTCTGCGCGATGATATCTTCCAGCGACTGCCGCCCCTGCGCTGCGACCTCGCTGGTCACATCACCGACCTGATCCAGCGTGCGCTGCACCGATGCATCAAAATCGGTCTGCGTGAAGCCTACGGCAGGCGTAGTGAAGGCCACGCGCGCCGTCCACTCGGTCGGGCGATCCGCGATCAAACGGCCTTCGGCCTCATAATCGGTTGCGGGAAAATTGGCGGCGCGGGCGATGTGCTGGCGGGCCGCAGTGTCTGAAATCGTACCCTGCTCGACTAGCTCACCAGTGGCCGCGACATAGATGCGATACTGAATGCCCGTGATATCCGGCTCAAGCTCGGACCACGACAGGATACCGCACGGGCGGCGCGGTGCGCCTTGGCTATCCGCCACGAACCCGCCGATCGCATCCCACCCCGGCACAGCCTCTGGCGCATAGACAATCGGCACCGTCGATGGCGCAGTCACTGGCACTTCGGCGCTTTCAACCAGCGACATATCTGTCGGGTCAATCTCGCGCAGGGCAAAAGTCACCGATAGGGTTTCAGGATCGATCGCGACCTCGGCCACGTCAAAGTCCTTGCCGGCGTATCCGTTGTAATCACTGGCCCAGTCGATGGCCTCTAGCGGATTGACCGCCAGATAGGCGGGCGGCACGGTGATGGTGTGACGCACCAGGCGCTGCGCGTCGGTCAGATAACCCTGCATCAGATCCTGCGCCTGCGTTTCGTTCGTCACGCCAGACAAATTCAGGTTGGCCGCTTTGTAACGGCCGTGGCGGGCCTCGGCGCCGGCATCGCGAAACGGCACCGCCTCTCGCGGTTCAAAGTTGTCGGCCAGCGATGGATAGGATGCAGTCACCGCATTGATCATGCTGTCGAGGCTGGGAAACGGATCATAGCCCTGCGACCGCGTCACATAGATATCGCGATCAGTGATGAACCGTGACGGCAACTGCGGCAGGCCCACGCGGGTCAGCACCGTGCCACCGACATCAACAGTCGCGCCGCCACAGACCAGATCGCACATTTCGATCAATTCCGCGGGTTCTGTGCCACCTTGATCGGTTGACGCCAGATTGATCTCGAAACCCATCTGGAAACGATGAATGCGAAATTCGTTTGGATTATCGCCGACATTGTAGTCGCGATAGTATTCCTCGCCCGTGAATGGATCCAGAAACAGCGAACTGCGCGGCTGATAGCAGGCCACGATCGCGGGGATCCAGTTGGCGGCCGGCAGATCTTCGGCATCCGCGCGACCGCCGTAGCGATACCCGCCTTTGACGGTGATGCCGCGATGCACATTGTACTGGATCACCTTCGGGTTCGATGACGGCTGCCACGTTGTGCGATCATCCCATCGCTGCGGACCGATACCGCCAGCGGTGCTGTCCATGCTGATATCGTACAGCGGAATTCCCGCGTCGATGATAAAGCGCAGATCGGTTTCCTGCGATTTAAACACCTCGCGGTCAAAGACCTGCGACACGATCACATAGGCGGTGTCGCGGAAAATATGGGTGGATAGCCAGGGGAATTCGTCATTGTTGCCGTACTTATCCAGCATCATCGGATCGGCAGCGGTCTGCGTGCCGTCATAATACTTGAAATAGATGCGGCCGGCGTACTGCCCACCAGCTGGCGTGACACCATAGTCTGGATCCACATCACCGTTCGTCAGCGACACGCGGGTGCCGTCCACAATCACAGTCCGCAAATCCTGCATGGCCAGCGGCATATCCGACAGGCTGTAAACACCCGTGCGCATCGATCCCGGACCGGATTTGCCGTCACGGCGATGCGAATACAGGATGCCTTCGCGGTGCCCGTTTGTTGCGTACCGACCGACGATAAAGGTCTGGCCGATAGTTTCGCCGCGCGTTGTGGTCTGGGTCTGGATGCCGGGTGGTTTTGCGTTGGTATTGGCGGGCGCTTGCAACGCCTGCGCAAGGGCGCTGAAGCCCAGACCGACACCGACCTGAACCAACCCGACGCCGATGGTGCCAAGCGCGGCCGCACCGCCAAGTGCATTGACGATCGCGCCCGAAACAATACCAGCCATTTAGGAACCCACCTTGAATGCACGAACGATGACGGGATTTGACAACGGTCCGACGCCCTGCTGCCGATCAACCCCCATAATGAATGCACCTTGCGCCACGCCCATGCACAGACCATCAGGCCCGTCCAGGACAACCAGATCACCAGCCTGTGCCGCCAGTGGTGCAATTTCCGGCAGATGCGCAAACGGCCCGACAAGGCTGTCGTGGCCCTTTGCACGGCACTTGCGTATCCCGCCCGCCGCCGTGCGATATCCGCGATAGCCTCGCGCCAGATCGACACCGGTCATCGCTTCAATACACCCCGCCGCAAACATCGCGCCATCCAGCTTGCCAAATTGAAACGGCACACCCGCCTGCGCCTTGATGTAAGCCTTCAGGCGCGCCTGCCAGTCTGGGAAGCGCTGCATCAGTAAACACCCCACGGCATATCCTGCGCGCGCGTCAACGTCGCATCGCGCCGCGCAGTATCCCCCGACAGGGCGGACTGCGCGGCGTTGGATTTGTACAGGTTCGGCGTGTAGGTCAGATCGCGAAAATGCGACACAAGCGACAGTGCGGCTGTGACGCGGCCATTGTTGGCCGGCACATCCTCTGGCGCTGCATTCACATATCCTTTGAATTCGCGCCGATACCCGATCAGGTTGCCCGACAGCGGATTTAGCAGCACCAGATAAAGATCAGCGCGCTGGCCAGCCAGATCAAAGGCGCGGGTCAGACGATAAACCTCTGGCGTCATCCCGTTCAGCGAAATCGACTGTGACTGCACGACGATACCTGTCGGCCGCTTGATGGCGTCCGGCTTGAAATAGTGTTGTGCGCCCGCAAACAGGCGCGTGTGGCCGTTGATCGTGATTTCCTGATGGTCGTCGCCAGACCAGATGCCAAACGGCTCGCTCGCGCCGGTCTGCTTGTTCACCGCATCACACCACAACGCCCAGCGGGCATCGTGCCCCTCGCGCTTGGCAAGGTGCGTTTCGATCGCAGACGGTAAAGTCATCGCAGCGTTTGCTCCCAGGACAAAGACACGCCAGTGCGGATCAAATTGCCGATCGTGCCGCGCTCTGCGCCACCCTGTGTGATGACCGCCTTTAATTCGGGCCGCACCAACTTGACCGCTACACCTGACGCCGCACCCGCGCGCACAGGTGATGTCAGCTCAATGTTCGACATCGCACCCGCACCCGATGCTACACGCGGCGACCAGACCCGATGAAATGCATAACGCACCGGATTAGCCCCGTACTGAAACGACAACATATCCCCTCGACGCAGCTGGTAGCCCGATGGCAGGCCCGATAATGCGATTTCGCGATTATCGCTGCTGATTGCCGAAATAGTCGGGACCGACGCTGACAGAATTGCGCCATCGGGATCGCTGGACGGCCCATCACGTTCAGTTGGCGCAACTAGAAACGACGCACCCGGCTGCGTCAACAAATCAAGCGCCGCATCAATTTCCTGCGCGTCTGCATGATACGCAGCGACCAGAGAAAACGACCCACGCCACAAACGGGCGCGACCTGTCGATGGCACCTGATCACCACCAGCTGTGCTGTCCAATGCACGCACGTCGCCAAGATAAAACTTGGCGTCATAGACATGCAGCACACCGGCAAAATCCGCCAAAGTCATTGGGAACGCCTGCGGCATTAGCGGAACCTCTTGTCAGTTGTGATTTGCTGCTGCCGTTCCGGCATCTTCTGATCGTAAGCCTTAAGCGCACCGACAATCTGGTCAGCTACGCCAACCTGCGCGTGCTGAGCATTGATGTGATAGTGGCGTGTTTCACTCACAGCGCCACCCGCCATCATGTCCTTAGACATCTGGTGCGGGATGACCTGACTGCCGTTCGGCAGGTTTACGATCTCGCCGCCCCGCTCATTTATCCGCGCCCAACCGCCAGGCGCGTAGTTTGTGCCGTTTGCAAAGCCAGGCAAAGCTGGCAGCGCAGACGCCAGCAGCCCAGACAGGCCCGCCTGACCTTCGGTCTGGCTGCCACCCATCCAGAACGTGTTGAATGCAGCATTGCTGGCCATGCGGGCAAAATCGGACGCCAGATCAGACAGGACACCACGCAACCCTTTACCCTGTGCGATCAGACCATCAAACACGCCACTGAAAGACGACTTCAAATCAGACAAACGGCTGTCGGTCTGGACAGCAGCATCGCCGACAGCCGAAATACCGGCCGCAGCATCGCCCGCCGCGCCGCCACCCCCCGATCCGGCACCGCCACCAGCGCCACCCGTATCCTCGAACGCATCGTTCACTGCATCGACTGATGCTGTCAGATTATCGGTCTCTGACGCAGTTTCAGCCGTGGCCGCACGCAACGCAGCCAAGCTCGTCAACGGCGCGGACGCCTGCGCCGCCAAGCTGGACAACGCAGCACTACGTGACGCGACCACACCATCGGCTGCAATAGCTGCGCGGTTTAGATCCTGAACAAACACGGCAGACGCACCGCTTAGATCGGTTCCGAAAAGTCCGTTCAGACCTTCGGCAACTGACCACGTAAATTCGACGAACTTTGACGCCATCGTGCCAATGGCCGTCACAAAGAAAGACTGCATCTTTGCCGACCCGACACTGATCGCCGCTGGAATTATCATAAAGCCGGTCTTGATCCGGTCCCATACCTCGATTGCCACATCTTTCAACAAAGCAAGCGAAGCCCCAAATCCCCCAACTTTTTTGATCCCGCGGTCAAGAGCCAAGACAAGCTCGCCCGCAAGTACAATCAGCGCGCCGATACCAGTTCGAATCAAAGCGGCGCGCAAAACACGCAATGAGGTGGCGAATGTAAGGGTGCGGGCAGCAGCAACTGTAACCGCTGCAACATATCGAACACCGATAACTGTCGCCGCAACACCCGCGTAAACAGCCAGCCGGTCAAGATTTCCCGCGATCAGATTGATTGCTGTATTCACAGGCCCGCCGATCTGGGCGATATCGCCAAGCCACCCCGCCATCCGCTCAAGCGCCGGCGCAACAGCCACCGCAATCTGATTGCCAAGCCCCGTCCCGATCAGCGATAGGCGCGACATCGCATCGTTTGTCCGCTCGATCTGCGCGGCATCCACATCGGACACGGCAACACCAAACCGTTCGACATCAGCTACCGCCTGCGACAGCACTGTGCTGTCGAGGCGCGCCATTGCGATCGATCCTTCCTCGCCAAACAACTGCCCGGCGACAGCGGCGCGCGCGGCCGCCGGCACAAATTCATCGATGCGCCCGTTAATGGTGGCGATCCGCTGATCCAACGGCATCGCCATCAGTTCCTCGGCTGTCAGGTTCAACCGCTGCAGCGCTGTGACGGCAGGCCCCGTCCCGTCAGCGGCCTGTGACAGACGGCGGGTCAGGTCCTTTGTCGCCTGCGCGATGCCGGACATGCCGACACCCGCCAGATCGCCCGCGCGCTCCATGATCTGCATCGATGCGGTTGTCGTGCCCAGATCCCGCGCCAGCTTGGACAGGTTGTCAATCTGCGACAGGCTCTGCCGCCCTAGCACGGCAAGCCCGCCAGCGGCCGCCGCACCAGCCGCTGCACCGACGATTGCCAGCCTGCGGCCAAAGCCAGCCAGCAAGCGCTCGTTAGACTTCAGACCATTCCGAAGGTCACGATCCTTTAGCCCCAGGCTGACCCACAGCTTCCCGATGTTTCCGATCATGCTCTAGACCTTTCAGGTAAACGTGCATCGCCATCGCCTTTTGCAACAACGTGTCTGGTGTGGGGGATGTGTCTGCGGCTTTGACGCCGACAAATGTCTGGAAATCGGGCAGCTTCGGCGTGCGATGCAGACCAGCAGTCAGCCAGGCCGCGGCCCGAACAACCATCATTTGATCGGCCTCGCGATCCGTAGCGGCCCGCAGACAGCGCGTGACCTCGCGCGGGGATTTGAACCAGAACGCATCCGGGTCAAATCCTGCGCGACACCACGCGTGATGCCAGTCGGTTACGCCGCTGGCTTTGCCTTCGGCTTCGCCTTCTTGCCGTTTCCCACCGCTGCGGCCCCATCATCCGGCGCATCGAAAAGACCGCTTTCAGCGATCAGCTTGCCGATCACCTCGACCAGATCAGACCCAAGCGCCTGCGCGACGTTGCCGGCTGACACCAGCGTGGCCTTCGGGTCAGACCGCAGCATCGACGCCCACAAAAGCGCGCGCAGATCCTTCAGGCTCAAGCGTTCCGTCTTGGCCCCTTGATCGATCAGCTTCATGAATGTCTGAATGTCCATGGCATACAGATCTTCAATCTCGCAAATCGCGTTCATGTCCAGACACAGGTCCAGCTTTTCGCCTTCGACCTCTACCGAAACAACACCTTTTGCCGCGTTTCCCATATTACGCACCCGCCGCCATCGCCGTGCTACCTGTGACTTTAACCGTCACAGCCAGCGTCATACGATCGTTAATGGGCGCTGCCGGCTTGAGGCTTTTGATATAGCCACTGAACGTCCACGCATAGTTGTTAGGCCAGACAATCTGGTGGCTGCGGACCTCGGATGTCGCGCGCAGATCCTGCAGCTTCACATCAGTGCCATCACCAGGCACCCAGTTGATCATAAAGACCGCCTCGCCACCATCAGTCAAACCCGCGATGAACTCCTTGCGGCGTCCAGGCGATTTGTGGTGTGTGACCTCAATATCATCCACGGTATCCCCTGGGGGATCACCCAGATCGGCCAGTTCCGCGACAGCTACGTGGGTGCCAGGGCTGGCAGAGGTATCGATTTTGTATTCGATACCAAAACCGGAAATTGCATTGCTCATTTTATCGTCCTCGCAAGGTTATCCGGCAGCGCCGGGTGGAAAATTTCAGGAAATTGAAGGATCAGCCCGCAGCGCATCGATCTTTGCCTCATAAGTCAGGACCCGTGCGCCAAAGACGACCTCGCCCTGTTGCAGCTGGATGCGCGATCGCGCAGCGCGCAGCGAAATGCACAGACCGCCGAGCGTTGGCTCGACAGCTAAAGCCTGCTCGATCGGCAGCTGCATATCGTCCAACTGGTCAACCGCCGCATCGCGGCCACCCTTGGCCTGCATGACAAGGTCAATCTTAATCAAATGGTCATCCGACTTGAACGTGGCCGGCTTGATTTCATCGTCCTGCACAAAGCAGTAGACGCCCGGCAGTTTATCATCATCCTGCCAGCCGCTTGATGGTGGATTTGTGGCGACCGTGACAATTGTCGCGACACCATCAACATCCACGCTGATGGCAGCATCAGACAAGACGGCGACCAAGCGTAGCCGCAAGGCTTTCAGGATATGCATCAGATGCGCTCCAACTGGATTTTAATCAGGGCATCCGCAGCCGGGCTGCCCGAAGTCATCGGCGCGATGCAGCGGTATGTTTTGCCGTTGCCAGGATCGACCACCCCGTCAGGGATAAGATCGCGCACGTCAGACGCGACACCTGACAGCGTCGGCATCACCGTGATGGTTTCAAGACCATCGGGCAAAACGATTGCCTCTGGCTGTTCGCGAAACGTGGCGCGGATATTTCGCGCCACGCCGCCATGAGGGATCACCGACACAGTCGCGCCAAACACGCCAACCGACAGTGACCCCATCCCGCGAAACAGGCTCATGGTTAGCGCACAGCACCGTCAAGAATGACCGTGCCTGTCGCAGACGGGTTAGCCGCAGCAGCACCGGCGCAACCGATCAAGGTGTTGCCAGACGCGGCGGTTGTCACGACATTGTTGCTGTTGTCCCAGTAGAGTTTTGCCCCAACCGTCCACGCCTGCGCCGATGTCTTGGCAAGATCAAACTGGCCACAGCGGACCAGCACAAGCGGCTCACCCGCCTCTGCGTCACCCTGCGCCACCCCGAAAAGTGCGCCAGCCAGCACACCCGCACCGGACGCGACAGCAGCTGCTGCGGTGACGGTGATCGCCTTGCCCTCATTCACATAGTTTTTCATCGTTTCATCCTCTGTTTTTTGCCAAGCGTCATGCCGGCACCTGAAACGACCACGGGCCGCCAAATGGCAGCCCGCTGGTCAATCGCTCAATCTGTGGTTTGCGGATTACGCGCCGTTGGCTTTGTAAAGCGCCTTCGGGCCAAGCGGTGCGACACCGGCATCGATGCGCACCTTCATCTCGACACCATCGCTGTGCCACGCCGTCTGCTCTTCCAGATATGGCGCATCATTGCCGTCCAGATAGGCGACCTCGATCGTGTCGGTGGATGATGGCGAACCGGCCAGATACCAGGCTGTTTTCGATGCCGCATCCAAACGTCCGTCCGCGACAACCTCGGCCATACCGGACACCGGGTTATTGCTGTGGCCCTTCGCATCACGCGGATCGACAGCGCTTTCCATCAGCGTTTTCGCGCTGCGCTTCAGGGCAGCCGGCACGATCAGATATGCGGGCTGGATGTTCAGCACCGATGCATCTTTCGCCGCGCCATCTTTCTGCGTCATCATTGCCGCCTCACCGGTTGAAAGGCTGTCAACGCCCAACACGGAACCCGCACCAGTGGCGAGGTTTGAACGGCTGGCGTGGAAAAGCGCTTTGCCGTCCGACATTGCCGGATTGCCTGTCAGCACGGCATAAACCAGATTGCCGATCGTGCGCTTGGCCGCGCGGCCCATGCGGCGTGGTGCGGTGCCCAGAATGGACAGATCATCATTGATGATCGCCTGACGGCTGATGCGCAGCAGCTTGCCATAGGTCGCCAGCGTGATGTTTTCGCCGCGATCTCCGAACGTGCCGTAGGTATAATCCGCACCCTCTTCGACCTTTGGCAGGGCCGAAAAGACATCCAGACCGACGCGCTTGCTGGGCTGGAAATTGGTCAGCTGGCCCGTGCTGGTCCAAATCGGGAAGGTTTCCTCGGCCTCTTCATAGCCCAGCAAAGCGGCCTTACCCATGACGTTGCTCAGCACATTGGCAAAGTCGGATGTGGTGTGCGTGCCTTCCATCGTGAACGCGTGACCGATCATCTGCAGGCGGTCATTAAAGCCACCGCGATGGCCCGTCATCTCAATGGCGTGGCGCGCCATTTCAGACAGCGACATCGAACTGAACTCGTTGCGTTCACCGCCGTCGATGCCGACCTTAGCCATCAGGGCCATTGCGGCACCGGCCTTGAACTTGTCGCGGGCGTCTGTGGGCTGCTGGCTTTTCGCCGTTGCCGCCCCGCGCGTTGTGTTACGGCTCATTGGGTTTTCCTTCCGTTTTTGAGCGTTCCAGTGATCTGCGGCATGTGCCAGGGTCGCACCGCTTGCGATCAGCTCTGCGGCCTCACCGGCAGGCCGATCCAGAGTGATACCAAGCTGCACAATCTGTGCAGCAACCGGCGTTTCGTCGTCCTCATCGTCTGTCTGATCCTGATCATCAGCAGCGGTGGTTTTGTCATCGCCTTCATCGTCATCGACAGCGCCGGCCGCAGTCGTCGTTTCGTCCTCGTCCTCTTCCATCGCCTTGACGTCTTTGTCAGTTTGATCATCGGCCATTGTCTGTTTTGGCATGGTCTTACCTTTCTGCTTGGGAGCGGTCTGACCCGCCATCATGGCCAAAATGGCCGGTTTAGATTTGCGTGATTGTTGCGGGATTGTGGATGATGCCAGCCCATCGGGCGCGTGGGCATACATGCCATAATCAAAGACCGCCGCGACCGTTGCGGCCTGATCCTCGTGGTGCGTGGCAAAACCCGCCGCGACGGCTGCCTCGCCTTCATACCAGGTTTCATCTTTCATGATCTGGCGGGCTTCATCGACCGTAATTTCCGCGCGGGCGGCATACACCTTGGCGTAGGCATTCGCAGCCACGCGCAAACCGCTAGCGGCGCGCAGATGATCATCTTCAGTGCCGCGACCTTCAATCATCCACTGCGCCGGATCGTGGATCATCATCCAGGATCCCGACCGCATGGTGATCGTGTCGCCGGCCATTGCAATCAGGCTGGCAGCAGATGCGGCCGCGCCATCAATGACAACATCCACCTGACCGTCATAATCGCGCAAATGGTTAAAGATTGCCTGACCTTCGGTTGCGATACCGCCGCCAGAATTGATGCGCACAGTGATATCACCAGTCATGTCGGCCAGTTGATCGATCACGTCACGGGCTGTGAAAAAGTCCTCATCCCAAAAGTCGGCACCGACCGATCCGTAGAGGTAAATTTCATTCTTCATCTTTGGTTGTCCTGTTTTCTGGCGTTTCGGAAAAATCCACCGTGGCGTTCACAGATCCCGACGCGCTGACCCGGCGGGCATCGCTATCAAAGACCAGATGTGACTGATCGACCTCGGCGGCGTCATCGATGATGTCTTGCGTGATCCGTTCTGGATCCTCGCCCAATTCGCGGATCACGCCAGGACGCGATGCAAAACCAGCGCGCACTTTCTTCGCCAACATCGGAATTTCACGCGTCGGATCGACAAGAGGCAACGCCGGCGGCGTCCAGGTCATCGTGCAGTTTCTAATTTCGACGCTGTGCGCCAGATCGACCTGCGCCCATGCATCTTTGAACCAGCCGGCCAAGGGTTGCATCATGATCGGGATCATCATCTTCCACTGCCAGCCTGTGACATTGGATTTCATCGTCATCCGGCCCATGCGGCCTGACGTGAAATTCACACCCGTCAAGTCTCCGGTCATCGCCTCGTAGGTGATGCCTAGTCCAGCAGCCACGGCGCGCAGGATCAGCTTTGTCATAGGGTCCAGATCGCCGACCGTGGGCGGGTCGCTAAATTCAATCTCTTCCGATCCGTAGGTGTCCACGATCGCGCCGGGGCTGATACTTGTGGGGAACTCTGGATCACCCGGCCCCCGCTCGTCACCGTTCTTGCGAAAACCCGCAAAACACGCAGCAATCTTTTGCCGCATCAACTGTGCATCTTCAGTGTCCGCAAGGTCCTGCAATTTGACTGTGACAGGGGCGAACCAGGTCACGCCGCGCATTTGCCCAGCACGATCCTGCCGGTAAAGGTGAATGACGTTGCTGGCAGGCACCCGCATCGACTGCAGCCCCAACCGCACTGGTCCACCAGCAACAGCCCCCGGATGCCGTGGATAAATCCAGTAATGCGACCGCACGCCATTAGCGTCGTATTCAATGCCGTCCCGGATTTCCGTCCCATCGCCGAAAACACCATCGCGGGTGTCGTCCAGATGATCCGGCTCCATCACCTGAATTTGAAACGGTAGCGCAAATCCAGACGCACGAGGCAAATCGTGGCGAACGATCAGCGCCTCGCCAGCGTCAATCACCGTCCCAAGCGCCAGCTCCTGCAATCCGTAAAGGTTCTGACGACCATTCGCGTCAATGTCGGTGGTGTCGAGATGGCGCTCGATCATGCGCAAACCGCGCTTTTGGACCTCATCGTCACTGCACTTGATGCGCGGGATGATGCCGTCACCGACGACGCTGGACGTGATCACGCGTTTTCCCGATATGGCAAACGGCGTGTTTCGGATCATGTCGTGCGATACGGCCGCCATCCGATCACGCCGACCGAAACCGGCGGCGCTGTCGGCATCAGACCGCGACCGGCTCCAAC
Organism: Yoonia sp. 208BN28-4; assembly: GCF_037543925.1. NCBI lineage: Bacteria > Pseudomonadati > Pseudomonadota > Alphaproteobacteria > Rhodobacterales > Paracoccaceae > Yoonia > Yoonia sp. 208BN28-4. The sequence continues at coordinate 752,793 of NZ_JBBIFY010000001.1, read as the reverse complement.
TGGCTCCACGACGACCAGTCGTTGCCGCGTCGTAATTCATCAAAACATTCAACTGATGGCGGGCCTGAACGCGTGACAGCGCAGCCTTGGGCGAAAATGTAGCGATCGCGCGGTCAATTAGGTTCATCAATCATAGACCCTTGTCAAAAGTGGGGTAGCGAACAGATGTGCGCTTCGTCCCGGTCAAAGACGCTTCAACCCGATTGATGACCCGCTCCATCTCGGCGAGGCTGCGAAATTTCACGCGCTCATCACCCCGCGAGATTTCTGAAATGCCCTTGGCATAATTCGCCTTCAGTTCGGCCAGATCATTCGTGGAATATGCGCTCATAGCCAGTTGTCCCTTGGTTTGATCCATTGCTTCGACTTTGCCGCGACGGGCTTTGGCGCGGGCTTGTCAACCTCGGCCACCACATCGTCAGACGACGACTGCAGCACCGCATAGGTGTTGCCGACGCCACCCACAGCCCAGGCTGGCGGGGCTTCCCAATTGATGCGCCGCAAGCCCTTATGTTCTGCCAGCGCCTGCGCCTGCACCGACAGGTCGAGGCTTTCATTCCGCTTGCGGCCGGGCTTTTTGTCCCAACCTTTGTCCTGACGTTCTTCGGCCAGAAATTCATTGATGGCGTCATCGCTCATCCATTCCGGCAGCTGATAAGATGCCTCGGCATCCGCTGGTCGGTTTAGCGCCGCCATGACAGTGTCCTTCAGGCGATCGGTCGCCATGTTCAGCAGCTTGATGCCGCGCTTGACCTTGCCCTGCGATGCACGCTCTGGCGCTTCGTGCCAAACCCGATCGCGCTGATTGAAGCCACCATGACCACGGCTTAAAAACCAACGTGCACCGTCGCCGGCCTTGCTGCGCTTGCGCCAGAACTTTTCGGCGTTGTCCGAAACCCCGGCCAGACCCTGAAAGTCGACCGCGATCGCGACGGCCTGCAAACCATACGGCTGCCCTTCGACAGGATAGGACCGAACGCCCAAATCGATCAGAACATCCCAGTCCGACACAAACTTGTGCGGCTCCAACTTGCGCTCGGACCCATCCGGTGGCTGCGTCAGATCAAAGCGATCAATCACCGTGCGGCGACCATGCGCACCCCAGGCTGTCGCCTGAACCGGAAAATATGTGCCCTGCACATCGACAGTGATCGTGATGAACCGCGTCCAGCCTGGTGCCGTGCCCTTCGGCACAATGTGGCGGTCCTCTTTCAGCATCCCGATCGTCAATTCGGCGTCATCAACATCATGCATCGATGTGAATGGCACACCGCAATCGGTGAAATAGAAACGGCGCAAGCCCAGCTCGTCGCCATCTTCCTTGAACCGCTGCATCGCCCCTTCATACGTGCTGACCAGCGTGGCCCAATTAGAAAAGGTCGCAGCTGCACCGTTCAGCGCATAGCTGGCAGTGTCGGTCGCGCGGATCGCGCTGTCGCCCAGCTGCACCAGCTGACCGCCGCGCCCCTCATGCAGCCATCCACCGTGATCCTTTAACGCACGGCGGTTCAATTCACGCTTGTGCTTATGTTCGGTGCAGCTGCCACAATGCGGACAAACCATCACAGCACCAGCGCCGGCATCCATCGGGTTCAAATCCTGATCGTATTCCAGTCGATCAAATCGCGGCTCGTAAAGGCCCTGACAATCGCGGCACTCCCACATCCAACGGCCGCGCGTGCCCTGATTATAGATCCGCACAATCCCCTCTTTGACTGGTGGCATTTCATGCGGCGCCGCCTTCGATGGCTGCCATGACGGATCAGTGACCTTAAATGCTGGCGTGCTTTCCACCAGAACCGTGCCACGGCTCATGAACGTCTTGATCCGCTGCAAGGCCATGCCGTGCGGCGACCCTTCCGGCTCGTCTTTGGGGCCAAGCCGTTGCGGCATGTGGTCATAGTCGGTCAGCAGCACCATGCGCTGTTTGCGGCTTGATAGCTGGTTCGCGACCGGATAGCCGATCGCGATCCGCATTCCTTTAAAGCGCTTACGCGAAAACGTATTGTCATCGGCACCGCGACCCAACCGGTCAAGGATCAACGGACTATTCTGGATCGTCGGGTTCAGCGTTTCCTCGACCCACGCATCCGCGTCCGTTTTGGTCATGTGAATGATCTGCACCGGACCCGGATCGCAAGTCACAGTATGCAATGCTGTCGTCACCAGCATGAAAGTTTTACCCGATTGCGATGGCCCGACCAGCGCCACGCAACGATACAGCCGGGACTGCGTCGTGTCCGCTGGCTCGACCATGTATGGCGCCACCTCGCGATCAAACTGTTGCCAGACGCCCGCGTTCTGCACCCGAATGAACCGTTCAGCCGCGTCTGTGACTGACATGCGGTTGACCGGTTGCATCAACGGCAACGTATCCGCCAGGATATCTTGCGCAGTGATAAACGGCGGTAGCTCTGTGATCCGCTGTCCCGCAGATCCCGCCTGGTCGAACATCGTCACCATCGATTAGGCTTCAGCCGCATCGGGGTCACGCCCGGACGTCATTGAAACGACTTTACCTGTCGCCAGCGCCGACCGCTGGATTGTCATAGCCGCTTCTTCGATCACGCCATCGCACCGACGCTGCATCACTTGCGCCTGCGCCGCAGACAAACCGAATTCCTGTTCTGCAAAATCCGGCAGAACATTGATCGCAGAACAAAAGTCGACAACCAGCTGCTCCATGACGCGCTTGACACTATCGACGCGAACAAGATCGCCACGCTGTTCAGCGGCGCGGTTGCGCTGATACTCGGCCTCGGCCCATTCCTTGATCTGCTTCGCAGTCAGAAACGGCTCATCGTCATCAATGTCCGACGGGTTCAAAAACGTCAGCGCCAACTGCTGCGCCTGCGCATCGCCTTTGGCGCGGCGCGCCCGTTCATCTGCATCACGCCGCATCCTCCAGGCGTAACAATGTGCCAGCTGAAACTCGTATGACTGGCCATTACTACCCTGCGACAAAAGAGGCAAGCCAGCGCGCATCCAGTTCGTGATCGTCTGCTCTGAAACGTTCATTGCAGTCGCAAGCTGCCCTCGGTTCAGCACAACATCCTCGACACCATCCGGCAAGGGATAGGCGGCGATATCTAGCGTTGTGCCATCCCCCAGCCTGATCGTGTCCACGTGATTTACTCCAATGCTAAATTTGCCATTTGATCGCCGCCGACCTGCGCCGCGCCACTGCGCAAGCGCACAGAACAACAACAACAAGGGCAACCGATCACAAACATTTTTCACCTCCTGCCAAACAAACCGGGGCGCGAATAACCCCTGTGCGAAACATGGCCGGGAAGGACCCGCGACTAGGTCCGCGCCAGCGCCGTTCTGAAAGCACGCTCGAACGCAGGTTCGATCGCATCCTCTGCCACCTTTTGCGCATGTTCCTGCATCGGAAACGCCGCCTCATAGCTTGGCGACTTATCCGAAAAGGCCAGCATCTTGCGGATCGACTTGCCGCGCCGTTCGTACACACCGGGCGACAGCTTGCTGTCGACGCCAGGCACAAAGTACTGCGCACGCCGGCGATTGCGCTGACGTGATGCCGCCGTCGTGTTCGTCGTTGGATCGCGCTGCGCCTGCACAGCCGACACGATCTGATTGACCAGCCCGCGCGACATATTGCCAGCAGCAGTGCGGCGCATGTTCGCTGTCGGCAGAACCGACTGGATGATCCCCTCGTACCGCAGCCGCGAGGCCAGCAGCTTTTCCAGACCCGTTTGCGGCCGCCGCCCGCCCTCGGACTGGACCTCAAGATAGTGGCGACCCGACTGGATCGTCTTGCGTTCAACCGTCGCGACAAGATTTGACGGCGTGGCCTTGTCCACCCGAAACGCATTTCGCGTGAACGCGACAGGCCGATCAAAGGATCGCTCGATCAGGTTCTTGTTTTCAAAGAACACCTTGAAAGCGACATCGTTTAACGCCAGCCGCGATGCCTCTGGCAGCACCTTCGTGCTGACAGCCGACAGGCGCGCCACGACAGCGCGCAGGTCTGCAGGGCTGATCGACACACCATCTGCCATGCTGCCCCCATTTACAAAACTGGTTGCGCGGGCGGGATTTGAACCCGCGACCTCTTGGGTATGAACCAAGCGAGCTGACCGCTGCTCCACCGCGACAAAGAAAGAGCGGCCCATTACAGGCCGCAGGCGTGCATGGGTCCGCTCCGATGATACCGATGTCTGGAAATACAAACTGCGCCATACCATATCTGGTAGGCGCAGGTGTAGAGAATAACGATATAGGTGGACTAGAACGTCATAAGCGTCAATACCCTTTTTTCGTCGCGACACGGGCGAAGGGCGCGTAGGCGGGCGGCACATCGGTTCTGACGTGCGTTTGCGGTGCCGACTTAGGGCTATCGCACATGCGCGCCAACGCGGTGGACAAGGCGACGGTCAAGGCCCGAACGATCGGCGATTGGACCCGACCCTTTGCATCCGCCCAACCCGACGACGCGGCGACCTTGGTCACCTCGTGATCGCCGCAGCACACGGCGCGCACCAGCTGCATGTCGGTGATCGGATGGCGGGCCATCGCGCGGGACCGGCGCACCGCCTTTGCCACGCCATCGCCGATGCGACGGTCCAGATATGCGACACGGCGCTGCGCATCGATCAAACCCGCATTGACACCGGTGCCATCACCGCCGCCGACGCTATCGTCAAGACACGACCGGGGCGCGCCAGCTGCTGCGATACGTTCGCACAGATCGCGATACTCGCGCCCGATTGCGACCTGCGCATAGGTCAGGCCGCAGGTTTTCCCGCGACGACTGGCGTGCGCACCCATGCGATCAAAGACATCGGCCACGATCATCATGCGCTGGCGGGACGGGACGTAGTCTTGCCCGTCCGCGCCCTGCGGTACGATCTGCTCGGGTCGCGTGACCTTGTACGCGCCACGCGCGGGCGCATCGGGGATCACATCACGCAGATCATCGGGCACGCGGGCGGCATCATGGATCGCCGCGATGCGGGCAGCCTCGGCGGATAGGGGCGAGTGTTTGGTCATGGCATTTTCCTGATCTGCGAAAACACCGCCATCGCACCAGCGTAACGCACACTGGCGTGCCTCGCAAAAATGGTCCCCATCGGCTTTCGTTTGATTTCGGCGATCTGGGCAGCCCGCGCCTGTGCGCGCTTCAATCGCTTTCGATGTGCGGGTCTGGGATGTTTGCGCGGCATCACGCCACCGCCTTTCCGCGCTTCGTCCGCTCGACCTCGACCAGCTGGGTTAGCTTGGACAGCAGGTCGGTGTAGTACCGATGCCATTGCTGATCGTCGGGGCTGACGGGCAGACCGTTGCCCAACCGTTCAGCGATCCGTGCGGCCCGCGATTGATTGTCCGCCGCCTTGCCCTCCACCAGACGCATCGCGCCATCGGTGACAGGCGGCACGCGCTTGGCCTGAAAATACTGGAAGGTTTCGACCAGTGTGCCGCGCGCGATCGCCTTTGGACCCTCGACCGATCCGAACCAGCCTAACAGCTTTGGATCATCGGTCAGCGGGCGCGGCTGCACGATATGGGCAAAGTTCAGAAACGTCGCACGATCCGGCCAAAAGTTCTTGGCCGATCCCTGCCCATGCACCAGCAGCATCCGCGCCAACACGCCAAGCCGCTTGTCGTCGACATAGGCCAGCTCATCGGCAATCGCATCCAGCGCCTTGCGCCCCTCGGCAGGATCGGTGCCGCGTGGGTGACGGAAACCCAAATGATCAAACAGGATGCGCCTGACCCGATCGCGGTTGTTTTCGCATTTTGCGGCTGTGCCATCCCGATCAGGTGCCGCCGTTTGGCTTTGTTGCGCTGTCATCTGCTCTTTTCCCTTTTCTCAGCAATCCACGGTTTCAATGCGGTGTTGCGGTTTGCCTTTTGTGGCGGAACTGTCTTCTGTCTTGTTTTGTCGTTTACTGTCTTTTCCTATATGCAGAACTGTTCTCCACACTGCAGAACTGTGGCGTTACAGTAATTCCACAAAACTTTTTCAGCGTTATCATGGTGTTATGACCTCCCGAACCAGCGCTGCTGCTGCGCGTGGACCACGACAGCCTCGTATGACTGGATTGTGCGGCGTCCGGGTCGATTGTCGGTCAGCCATTGTTCCATGCGCTCGATCAGCACCTGATCGGCCAACACATCCTTGCCCAGCCCCAGTGCCGACAGCGCATCTTTCAGACGCTGCTGACGTGCGTAAACCGCTTTGCTTTCCTTGCTGACCGCATTGTGTTCGCGGCGATGCAGGGCATCCTGCACGACTTCCAGCACGACAGGATGGCCCAACCGGATTTCGCCATCGCAGTTGACCGGATGCCAGTTGTGCAATGGCCCGATGCGGCGGTCACGCAAGTCCTGCCATGTGGTGATATCGATGCGCAGCAGGCGCGACAGGATCAGGTCATCATCGGGCAACGTGCCGATCGGGGTCTGGGATTGCGCGATGAAAAACAGGTTCAGCGCTGCCCCCTGCACCGCCATGTCAGCGGTCAGATGCAGCGTGGAATTCAACCAGCGATGATGCCAGAACGTGGTGAAGTAGTGCGACGGCAAGCGCTGATCGCGCGCGATCGGATAATCCAGCACGGCGGCAGCATCGACAAGCGTGGCGCGGGCGGCGGTCATGTCGCAACCCCTCGCAACATCATAAAGACAGGCGTTGCGACGTTCAGATCGAACGCCAGCTCCTCGATCCGCTTGCGGTCGGCACGCCAGCCATCCCGCGCCGTCAGATGCGGGCGGCGCAGGGCAGCAAACAGATAGGCATCCAGACGATCGACCAGCTTCAGGCGCGCGGCATCCAGATCGTCCAGATCAACGCGAAACCCCAGATCCGCCAGCGCCGCAACCTCGGCCTGCGCATGTGCCATCAGCCAGACAGGTTTGCGATCCTTGCTGGGGGCTGCAATGTCGCCAACGGCGCTTTCCCCCAAATCGTGAACGATTGCAGCCCGCAACAGCGCCGCCGAATGATCTGGAAACAGCGCCATGACCAGCACAGCACAGCGGCCCTGATGCGCGCAGATCAAATCGTCCTCGGCAGACATTTCGGGGTTCTGATGCCAGCGCCGCACAAAGCAGGCGCGCCATGCGGCAAGGGCAGTATTCATATCACACCCCCGCCTGGCAGGCTGGCGCGGGCCGCGTGATAGCGCTGCATCATCGTGGCGTGTGTCCAGTCGTGCCGCTTCGCCAGGGCGCGCAGCTTGTCATAGTTGCCCCTGGTCGCGACCAGCTTTTCCGTCAGCGTTGCGGGTCGTTTTGCCGCTTCCTTTGCACGGGCAGCCTGCCGCTTGCGGGCCAGTTCCATATTGCGCGCGCGGGTCGCCTTGCCGATGGCCAGCGTATCGCGCGCCGGAAAGCCGTGGCGGCGCGCCGTGGCCCGCACAACGCTGTCCTGCACGCCCAGCTGGTCGGCGATTTCGGACGTGCTAAGGTTCGCATCCCAAAGCCTGCGAAACTTGCGCAGATCGGCGATCTTGCCCATCGGTGCCTTGCGCACAGCTTTCGTGGTGCCTGCCAGTGTTGTGGTCATGCGGCTTTGTCCTCTTTTGCGGTGCGCAGCAGCTGCTGCACGAATGCGGGATCATCGGCACCGGCGCGGATCCGTGACGCGACCGCCTGACCATCCTGACCGGCCAGCGCGCAGCACTGATGGAAATCACGCGACCCGAACCAGCCCGACCGCAGATCGATGCGCGGCGTGCTGTGTTTGTCGACCACCAGATCGCGCAGCATGTGGATCAGGGCCGCAGCCCACATGGCACGGCACGCCTGCGCATCTGTGCCCAGCTCATCGCCGGAAAACCACGCCTCTGGCCAGTCGGGCCGATCAGGGTCCAACGCTTTTTCAGCATCGACAAAGGCGCGCAGGGTTTCGCGCTGATAAACCGCGCCAGCATTGCGATCGACAGCGCGGGCTGCCGGTACCGCAACAGGAACAGCAACGGCCGCCACAGGCCGCGCTGGCCCCTTGCCGAAGAAATCCGCCAGGAATTCCGCGTCGGTCATGCGACATCCCCCAGCCACTGGTTCAGCAGCGCGGAAACGGCGCGGGCCATCAGCACCGCCTGCGTTTCCTGCGCATATTTCGGATCAAGCCGCATCCGGTGAACGCGCTTCACAATGCCCATCGGATCATGCGCATCAAAGAACGCCGCCAGATCACGCCGCTGCGCACGCGGCGCACCCGCCACAACGGTCAACAGCGGCCGCAAAACGCCGTAGTTATAAACCGCCGCGTTATCACCGTGCTGCGACCGGCGCAGGGCATCCAGTACCAGCGTCACCACCGCGCCGCGCTTGGCCGCAACCTCGGTCTTGATCAGGCCAACGCAATAGACCTCGCCACCCTTTTTGGTGGCGGCACTGGGATGATAGGTCATCAGCTGACAGCCAGCGTCCCGCACCACTGCATCACAGGTCACGGCCCACGCCTCGCGGGCGCACAGCGCGGCCTTGTAAATATGAAACGCCGACACGGCCGTGACTTGCCCGTTGATCGCAGCAAAAGCGGCGGCTTGTTCAGGAACGGTCAGATCAACCACCATGCAGGGCACGTCGCTACGACTGACCATCAGGGCGGCGTGCGTGCGGTGCTGCCCGTCGATGATGGCGAACATGCCGTCAGCCACAGGTGCGACGATGACAGGCGTGAAATGCGCCCAGTTGAACGCGGCTGCGATCCTGCGGATCGCGGTCCAGTTTGCGCGGGCCAGCGGCCGCTGGAAATCATCATCCAGCACCAGCTGATCGATCGGGATCCACATCATTTCGGGCCGCGCCGCGCTGCCCTCGGCCTTTTTGTGCGCAATCCGGTCGGCATCAGTGATGATCACCGGGCGATAGGCAACACCATCGATGGTGGTCAAGTTGGCAGTTTCGGCAGTCATGATAGGACCCCTTTCTGGGTGGGTTTGGCGGGGCCCCTGGCCACCCGGCCACGCGACCACTGGCGCTTCAGTGCCGCAGCCGTGCGGCCCTTGCGGCTGTTCAGCCAGCCAGATTGTAGGCGGTTCAGATAGGCCATTGCCCTGCCGCACAGCGCCTTTTCGGGCGTGCCAGCCTTGGCATAGCGATACGTGCGCCACACAAGCAGCGGGCGCGCCGCCTTCAATCCGACCGCGCGAAATTCGGCCGTGTCGGCGCGCTTGCACGCAGCACAGCAATAGGTCTGGTTTTGCAGGCGAGGCTTGAACTGACGGGCGCAGTCGGGCTGGACGCACGACAGCATCCCGTCAGCATCGACCGCCGTGCACTGCACAGCGGCCAATTCCAAATGTGCGAAACTGGAAAACGGCTCTAAATTCAGCACGGCACCGGGTGCCACCCGATGCGCGCGCGCCGTATCCAGCGGGGCAACAGTCACGACGACACCTTTGCGGGGCTGTGTGGCGCTTTTTGCAGGGCCGCAGTTTGGGGCAGGTTTTCCGCGAAGGCGATCAGCTCGCGCAAGGCTTTGGGCTTCTGGATGCGGTAGCGGGTGATCTTGCCGCACTCGCCGATACTACCACAAGGATATATGCCACGTGTGCCGAAATTGGCATGTGACCAATCGCCCATTTTGGCGATCCAGTGATCCACTGCCACAATGTCACTGGCAGCCCTTCCTGAAAACAGGATCGCCTGCACTTCGACCACCTTGCCCAGCAGCCCCGACGGACATCCGCGTCCGTCATGCGCAATCCACGGCCCCCATGCATCAGACATCGGCACACCCCGCATCGCGATCGATCCGTACCCGATAAGACACAATGCGCGGTATGATCGCGCCATCCGCACCCACGTTCATCCAGTTGCGATGATCCCACCAGTCAGGATCGGACAGCACCAGCGCGCCCTGATCGCACCGCCGGTCGCCGGGGTAGCGCTCGACACACACCTCGACATATGCGCCAGCAGGCAGCGGGCACGGCGATCCATCGTGGTCTTGCCACGCAGACCAGACCGGCGCGGCGGCGGTCATGCGACACCCCCGACAGGCACAGCCCGCACCATCAAATCAGCAAAAGAAAAACCTGCAGGACGGGAAGGCACTAGGGGATCAAACCCGCACGCCCTGCAGGGACCGAAAGGCCCGGTATTTTGGGACAGGCCACGGTCAGAGAGGGCGGCACACAAACCCCACCCCCGACAAACCCGCAGCACCACAGGAAGCGCGCGGGAAAACTGTGTAAGAAAAAACCGACCGGCCTGCTCAGAATGACAATTCGACTTGACACTTTGGCAAACCAAAAGACCAACCGTGGTTTTGTGGTCAGGAAGCGGGCTGGTAAAGTTTAGGAAAAGGGACGTGAACCCTAAAAATCTCTTAATCTTCGCAAGATAAGGGGTTTCACATGACGCCAGCAGCCATATGCTGTGTAGGGACGGACGATTCGCAGTCGCCCGTCCCAGTGAAGGTTCTTCAACCGGTTTGACCCGGTCGTTGACCGTACATGCGATCGGTAATCCCACCGACCGCCACGTCGCCAAAAGGAGGATATTCCCATGGCAACCACTACGCACCCACTCACGGGTGTCAAATTGAACCGCATCTACATTAAACGCAAGGCCCTGAGCGAACGTGACGCTGTGACCGCAATCATATTGCGCCACAAAGGCACGCACTATCAAGACATTGCGCAGATGTTGGGCACAAACACCCACCGCTTGGGTGAAGTGTTTCGAGGTGAAATCTATCCAAACGCTCACAAGAAGGCGTTGAAACTGCTGAACTAGCGCAGGCAGCGGGGCGGGCAGCCGCAAGGCTGCATCAGGGAGGCCGCCCCACCGCGTTTGACGCCCGATCGGCGCGCAGGGAAACGTGAACGATGAATGCACGTTGCGTCCCATCATCGGCGACCACCGTGCAGTTTCTTGCATAATTTGAGCCAGCGGAAACGGATCGCCTGGGCGATCCGTAACACCGTGAACTTGATCAGCTTCCACGTCAGGTGCAGCCATTTCATAACCGCCCCTCGATCCGCTGCGCGGCGGCCTCGATGCGCGCCAGATAGTGATCCACAGCCTTGACTGCCCATGAGGGCATGTCGTGTTCCATCTGCATCCAGTAAATGATCTGGCGCGGACTGCAGCCCAACGCGCGCCGCCCCGCCTCGGCCATCGCGGCCTGCGTGGGTGCATCAAAGGCGCGGCGCAGCTTGGCCGCATCCTCGCGCCGTGACGCCTGACGAAATGCCATGTCCGATTTTGCAAGATTTTTCATAAGGTCGCTCCTATCTTTGACGTGTGAGACAGAGAGACTTTGAAGAGCGAGAGGATGAACGGGGCCGGGTGCGCGAACACCGCGGCCTCTTTCAGCACATGATCTGGACGTTTCCACATCAGCAGCACAAGATAAGGTGCGCGCCGGGTGTCCACCCCCGACGCGCATATCCACATGCAGTAAAAGGATACCCTGCACATGAACAACAAAACGAAAGACCCGACACCAACGAACGGCTTGAACCGCCTTGTTACGGATACTGTCGTACAGGGGCTGTTGCTCAAAGCAGTTGTCGAACAACTGGAAGCGATAAACCCAGGTACGGCAAAGCGGTTGGCAGACGGATTGCACAACGTGCCGCAATCACCCGAAGAGCCAATGTGGGCGGAAGTCACCGCGCAATGGGCCGATACATTCGAAAAAATGCGCCGCGACATCAGCACCGCCTCCGATCCGTCTCCGGACTAACCGACAGACGCGTAAGACCGTCATACGCAGAAAACGCTTTGCTGATATCATCGTGCTGCACCGCCTTGCGCAGCCGGATAAACAGCACGCCGATCAGAACAGAATTCGAAAGGCAGATCATCAGGATTGCCCAGATCATGCGCGTCCTCCAAATGTGTGAGCTTTCTTCACCGCCCTGCGCTTTGCAGATGCCTTCGCAGCCACCAGCCGATCACGACGACGGGCGCGCTCTCGCATTTTTGCGGCAAAGCGATCAGCGCGCTGCCCGCTTGTGTGAGAATGTGTCTGTGCGCGCTGGCAGTATTCATCAGCTGCACGCCGGATTTTCAGCTCGACTTCATCAAGCGCCGCATCGCGCACGGAGCGGGAATTGTAGACCAAGCTGCGCAGGAACCGGATCATGCTGCGGCCTCGCTGCACTTTGCGTTTTCCGCATAGAGCTGATCATAAGTCAGGTCAGCACCACGCGCAGCTGCGGCGCGGATAATCACATCGAACTTGGCCGGCGGCACGCGGCGGCCAGGCGTGTTCCACGATGTAACGGTCGGGTAAGGAACCCCCGTTTCATTCGCGATTGCCCGCATAGTGGGCCAGATTGTCAAAAGCAGCTCCATAGCGCCAATAAATGCACAACGCATTTTGCATTGTCAACGCCTATTGCATTTTCATTTGCGTTACGCATTACGCATGTTTGATGCAGGTGAACGCCTAAAGACCGCCAGAGTGAACGCAGGGTATGCCAGCGCTCAGGACGCGTGCGATGCCTTCGGGTTCAAATATCCGACCTACATCGGACACGAAAACGGCCATCGCGGGATCACAACTAAAGCCGCCCAGAGATACGCCCAAGCTTATCGCGTGGACAGCGCATGGCTATTGATGGGCGTCTCGCGCGGCAAGCAATCCCCACCCCACCAAGGGGCCAGCATAGAGTTCGCACAAGAAAGTTCCGCACCGCAGGGATTTGGGGAACAACGCGTCACACCGTTTGTCGCCAAAACCGATACCGCAGAAGCGGCAATCACACGGTTTGCTAAGGCAATCGAACCGAATTTACAAAGCATGTATCTTTATCGGATCAAAGCCGACCACCTAGACCTTGGGTTGCTGACGGACGACGTGCTTATTGCTGATCACAAAAACCCGCCAAGTGACGGCCAGATTGTCATAATCAGCATGATCGACTTTGAAAATAACGAAACATCGACCATCTTGCGACGCTGGCATGGTGGGCTATCGATCCCATCCATCACTGAACCTAGCGACATTCCTGGCGAGCCAACAGTGCGCGGCGTCGTCGTCGGCACATACCGAGGCACAAGTATCTAAACCTTAGTCCGGCTTATCGAAAGTCGGTTCAGGAATTGGTTTAGGCGACACAGGCGGCAAGGTAATAGTTGGCTCCAAACGCCTCGATCCGCTTGGTTGCATTGTGCTGGCAGTCTGCGGCGAACGACGCATTTCCTCAAGCATATCACGCGTGTTTAGCGCCGTTGCGATCTGCGCCCTGATTAGCTGGCACATCAAAACGACCATCAATCCAACACCAGCACCACCGGCACCAACGCTTACCGTTTGGATCGGCGGAACCGCGCCATAGGTGCGATATGCATAAATGCACGATCCGAGCACGATAAGCCAGCCGACAACCTCTTGCAGCCCCACCAAAAAACGCGCCGTTACAAATCTGTTCATCCCGCCCTCCAAGCACGAGGGAAGAAATAGCGCACTCATTCCCTTAGGAACACCCCCTCCGCTATTTTCGCCCGCCAGAAACAATGCGTTCAGCGTAAAAATGCATTTAGCATTGACACCAGAAAATGCATTTTGCATAACTTTGGACGATCACAACGAGGATTGCCCAATGTTCGACACAACAAACCTTCTGTCCGACTTCTTGAAAACCTACGGCGCGGCATCGCTGACCGATCAATGCGCCGCGATCCGGCGGGCCTGTGATCTGGGCGGCGGCTCGTGGATGACCCCGCAAGACGCGCCCCCCAGCCGCAGCCCCGCGACCTACCAGCACGAAATCGCGCTCTACGGTGTCAGCGCCTACGGCGACACCGCCCGCGCCGCTGTCAGCCACTGGTTCAAAGCCGCAACCGCCATCGCTGACGGACAGGTGGCGGCATGAATGAAGGTTACACAGAGCGACTGGATCGAATTGAACGCAAGCTTGATCTGGTGACCCAACATGCTGTCGGCGCTGACACCAAAGCCGACTTTATCGCAACCGACATCAGCAAGATGAAAATAGATAATCGCGCATCGCTCGAAGCCATCCACGAAAACAAAGTAGCGATCAGCTTGCTGCCAAAAGAAAAAGACATCTTCTTTGTCATGATCATCGCATCGGCTCTGGGCTTTGGGGCTGTCATGTTGATCACATTCGGTGTCGCACAATGATCTCCATAGCCCTTGCCCTCTTTTTCGCCCTCGCCACAATCGCGCTTGTCGCAGCTGCTGCATGGCACATCGCGTCACGGCTGGTCTGGCTGGTGTCCGACACGCGCCGCCGCACGCTGAACCTGTCAGACGCGGCCGTGATGCTGTCGGTCGCCTTTGTGTGCCTTATGCTGGCGCGGGTCGCGCTTGCGATCGGCGGTGCAGCATGACCGTCATCCCGTTTCGCCCGACCACTCACGCAACCACGACTGCGACTGCCACGGGCGATGGTCGCCGGTCCGTTGTCCCGTTTCCTCCCAGGGGCAGCGGGCCGGATGCTGCGGTGGTGATCCCGCTATGCCGGCACGATCCGGCGCTGCGCGTGCACGACCACAAACGCATCTGGGCCAAGCGGGTGATCAGCTATCCCGACGACCACACTTACAAGGCACTTTATGATGCCCACCGGATCCTGATGCGGCGCGGTGCCCATGACCATCACGCGATCCGTGCCACGCAAGTGCTGCGCGACATGGGGCTTTTGTCATGACGCAGCCGCTGCCCCCAGCGATCCGCCTGCAGGCCGAGGCTTACTGCGCCCTGATCGACAGGCGACTGTGCAGCACCGCCAGCCCGATCGCGGGAAGCCAGGCACGCGCGCTACTCGACCAGCTGGTCACGACCGGCGAGGCCCGCATGGGCAACGTGGGCGGGATCACAAGCCCGCCGCAAGCCACATTCACACTGGCCGGCATCACCGCTGCCATCCCCTCCAATACCCCGCTCACAGTCCTGCACACGTGGCAGGCCAAGGCGCGGCGCCTCATCGCTCAAACTAAGCGAAAGCCCTTATGATGTCAGTCTGTCCATCCATTTGCATAGCACCTTGCCCAGCCTGCAATGGCGATGCAGGCCCTCCGATCAAACGACACAAATCAATGTTTTCGCGCATGGTTCGCATTGAATGCCCCTGCGGCGTGGCCGGGCAATGGTCCGAATGGACCACACAACTTAACGGCTGGAACGTCGCCGCAAGTGGATGGAGCCCCATCGCGGGGAAATGGTCACGCACACCGCCACCGCCAAAACGCTGAAATTTAGACCCTCAATCTAGGAATTCGAATGAACGACCACATCGCCACCCGCACCCGCACGATCATCGCCAACGCGCTGGACGCCACGCCCGACCAGCTGACCGACGACACGCATCTGTTTAATGACCTGAACGCGGACAGCCTCGATGCCGTCGAAATCGCGATGGACATCGAAGAAGCGTTCGGCATCGAAATCACCGATGCCAAAGCCGAAACCATGCAGACGGTCGGCAAAACAATCGCTGTGATCCGCGATGCACTGGGCGAGGCCGCAACATGACGATGCATCTGCGCGACATGGCACCCGCCCAGCAGGCGGGGATCCTGTGCAACGATGAAAAGTTCCGCCTGTTCATCGGCACGCTTTGCCTGTCGCGGGCCGAAACATTCTGCCCCGAAGCGACCGCAGAATATGTGCGCCACCACTGCGGCATCACCAGCCGCCGCGACCTGAACACTGACCACGCCGCCCGCGCCAAGTTCAACGCCCTGCGCACCGAATTCGACGCATGGCGCGGCGCAATCGCAAAGCCACGATAGGCAATAAAATCATGCCGTTAGATCAAAACTGTGCAGCTGACAGCACTACACACACTATGGGCCACAACAACGGGCCGCGCCTAGAACCGTTCGGCATCCGCGCCGCTTGGCTGCGCTTTGCAAATTCCCGCGAACTGCGTCGGCTGGCGAAGCTGGAAGCCCGTATTAACCGCAAGCGCGCGGCGATGGCAGTGATGATCGAAGAACGCCGGACAATCATGAACAGATGCATCCGCCGGATGCGCCGCAAGGACGGGAAACAGTAATGTGCCAGACAAATATCTACACGGCAACGGCACCCACTGTGAAGCATGCGCCCTGCGTCGCGAAGCCCGCAACATCGGCATTGGGAAGCGCAAGGATGTCTCCTGCAATCGCTGCAATGGCACCGGTCGCATTGCAAAACCGATCGCGCAAATCGTGGCTGAAACAGTCGCACACGCACGCAAACATCACTGGGGGATAGCCACAGATGGATAACACAGATATCGAATGGACCGACGCAACGTGGAACCCCGTTACGGGCTGCACGCTGGTCGATGCCGGTTGCTGCAACTGCTACGCCGCCACGCTGGCCGCAACCCGCCTTAAGAACCACCCCAGCCGCAAGGGGCTGGCCCGCGTGAACGCGCAGGGTGTGGCGAAATTCACGGGCGAGGTCCGCTTTAACGATCAATGGCTGACCCAACCGCTCAAATGGCGCAAGCCGCGCATGATCTTTGTGAACGCGCACGGCGACACCTTCCACCCCGACGTGCCAGACGCATGGATCGACAAGATTTTCGCCGTCATGGCGCTTTGCCCCCAGCACACCTTCCAAGTCCTGACCAAGCGTCCCGACCGGATGCGGCGCTATATCCTTGGCTTGGATTGCGACGGGGCACGGCGCTTCAATATGGCCGACGCAGCAGAACCGATTGCGACTGATTTTCGATATTGGAAGGGTGACGGTCCAAGCGATTGGGACCTGGCGGTTGCAGAGGCAATTCATGCAAAGCACTGGCCACTTCCCAACGTCTGGCTTGGAACGTCCGTAAGCGAACAGACCAGCGCAGACGAACGCATCCCCGCCCTACTGGACACCCCCGCCGCGATCCGCTTCATCAGCTACGAACCCGCGCTGGGGCCAGTTGACCTACGCAAAATTCATACCATTTTCACCTCCACCGATTGCTTGGCAGGTAGAATGCTCAAGGAAACCGATCGTGAAGCTGGACCGCAAAAAGTGTCTGCGCTCGATTGGGTGATCTGCGGCGGCGAAAGCGGCCCGAACGCCCGCCCGATGCACCCAGATTGGGCGCGATCCGTCCGCGACCAATGCGCAGAGGCCGGTGTGCCGTTCCTGTTCAAGCAGTGGGGGGCGTGGGTGTGCCACATTGATCGCGACAACGACGATCCTGATTGGCGGGCCGACTATGGGCTGGCCAATCGAAAGCCTAAAGAATTTGCTCACATCAACCTTGAGGGGGGCATGGGCTTTCATGGCGACAGATTGTGCATGATGCGCCGCGTCGGCAAGAAAGCCGCCGGTCGCCTACTGGACGGCGTGACGCATGACGGGTTTCCAAAGTGAGCCACCACACCATCAGATTTGCCCCGCGATTGATGCAGACAGCCGCCGCTGCGCAGTATCTTGGCGTCAGTCCGACCAAGTTTCGGGATCTAGGAATCGCCGCCAAACAAGATGGCGGCAACGTGCTCTATGACGTGCGCGACCTTGACGCTTGGGCCGATGGCCTGCCCTATAGGGAAACAGCAGACAAGGGACAGTCATGCGAAGGCGTATTCGGCAAGACAAGTTCATGATGTCAGGCGTCCACAGGATCAGGAAGCCGTCAGGCAAGGTTTTCAAATATCACCGCAAATCCGGCAAACCGCTACCCGCAGACATTCCCGAAAATCACCCCGACTTTATCGCGGCGTGGCAACAGGCCGAGACAGGCGGACAGCAGCGAAAATCCCGCAAGACGCCCGGCAGCATCGCGTGGGGGTGCGAAACCTATCTGGCGTCTGGCGACTATCTGGACCTGTCGGACGGATATAGGCCCGTGATCCGGCGTCATGTGGACGCGATTAAAACCCAATGTGAAGCGGCAACACCAACGCCGATGCTGCGCGATCTGGACGCATCAGCGATCCGCGCTGACCTGTCACCATTGCGCCCAACCGTCGCAGCATCACGCTTGAAGGCGTGGCGCAAGCTGACAGCCTTTTGGTTTGAAAGCGGCGCAACCCACAACAACGCATCAGATGGCGTGAGACGAAAACCGATTCCAAAATCGGACGGCCACACCCCGTGGCAGGCCGCTGACCTCAAAAAGTTTCGCAAGCATTGGCCAATTGGAACACCGCAACGGCTGGCCTTTGAATTGCTACAATGGACAGGCGTGCGCTGCGTTGATCTGGTCCGCCTTGGTCCGCAGATGATCGATCGCGACGGCCTGCTAACCTTTCGCCAACAAAAGACAGGCGCTGCAGCGCATGTGCCGTGGTCTGGCGATGCTTGGGGCTTGTCGTCGCAAATGACCGACCTGATCACCTGCATTGCAGGCTGCAATGACCTGCTGTTTGTCCAGACCATGCACGGGAAAGCACGATCTGCAAAATCTGTCAGCGGCTGGTTTTCGCAGGCCGCAAGCGATGCAGGACTACCACACCTTTCCGCTCACGGACTGCGCAAATATCGCATGAATGAAATGGCAGAGGCTGGCGTTCCATTGCTAGCGATGCAGTCGTGGGTCGGTCACATAACGCTTGATGAAGTGCAAGAATATACCCAAAAAGCTGACCGCCGCAGGGTGCATTTGATCTACTCCAACAGCAGGAAAAAATACGATTGACCAATAAATTCGCAAGAAAATACCGCTATTTGAGCACTCGCCAAGTTAGCGGCGAAACGCAGCTATACATAAAGCCAAAAGTCGGCAAGACAGTAAGGTTTTTTACTTCCGCTGAACCATTTACAGCCGAATTTGACGCAAACTATCAGGCCGCATGGAATGCCGGGGCGACCACGGCCGGTATTCCGGTTGCCATCGATCCGGCTCTGAAAAAATGCATCAGACAAGCTCGCAATCGAAGCCACCGTCACAATCGTGATTTTTCTCTTAAACTTGACTACGTTCGTCGGCTTTACATCCGACAAGCAGGCAAATGTGCAATTAGCGGCCTAGATTTTAAACTGGCAAAAACGACTGCTAGTCGCGTCAACCCCTATCAGCCAAGCATTGACCGAATCAACAACGAGAAGGGCTACATTAGTCGTAACGTTCGACTTGTTTTGTATGCAGTCAATATCGCACTCAACGATATTCCCATGAACGACTATATTGTTATCTCAAGAGCAGTTTCAGAGCATGGGTTGTAAACCGCCCTGTAAACCGCGCGCGGAGAAGCTGACAATAATCATAAAAAAAAGGCAGACTATAAGATGAAAAGAAGCCCTTGGCGATCCCGGGAGGACTCGAACCCCCAACATCCTGATTAGAAGTCAGGTGCTCTATCCAGTTGAGCTACGGGACCGGATGACAGCGTTTAAGTCGGTGTTAGGCGGTTTGACAAGGGTTGGAATGCATTCGCGTGTCCGTCGTCTTGGCCGCTACACCGTGAAAGCCCTGCGGCAGGAACCTGACGCGCGCATCCTTGCCCTTGGGATCAAGAGCAAACAGGTTTGGCCGTGCCGACAGATAGCCGCGCCATGTTTTTTCCGGCAGCGTACTGATCCGCACGGCATATTTCTGGTGCATTTTCGGGGCCAGCTGAGCGATCTGCATGCCCTCACCATTGGTACTATGCACCGCGATCATACTGCGGATCTGCTGATCGAGTTGGGCGATGTCGCCAGTATTTTCGCCTTTGGTCGCCTGACCCGCTGTCGCATCACCAAGATTGGCAAATGCGCTGCATTTTGCACGGAAATGGGCCGGGGCCTTGGCCTCGCCCATCCCGGTCACATGCGCGCCGTGATCGCGCAGGCGCGTGGCGACGTGCGAAAAATCCCCGTCAGAGCTTGCGATGACGAAGTGCCGTACACCGCGCAACAGGGCCAATTCCAACGCGTCGAGTGCAAGGAGGACGTCAGCCGCGTTCTTGCCCGCGCCAGCATGCATGACTTGAAACTGGTCGGCGGCGTGCCATCCGGTGCCACTGCTGGCGTCGCAATAGACGCGCATTGTCTGAAGCTGCCCGCAAGTTGCGGCATGGGCAATGATCTGACGGGCATGGGACGGACTGACGTTGTCGCCGTCAACAAGCACCGCAATAGAGTTGGACATACAATTTACCTGAGTTGCTAATGCAAGTTCAGGTTGTCAGCGAAATGCGCCGAAATTTCGGCGACGGTTCGAGAATGTCGGGAAGACCCGCTTAGTGCGTCCACGCCCCGCGACGGTTGGTCGCAAAGTTTTCGGCATAACCACCGGCGCGGATGTTTTGCTTACGCTCTTTGGGGTCGGTGACGATTGCCTCGATCCCGTTTTCCTTGGCGTAGGACAGTGCCTCTTCCTTGGAATGAAAGCGCAGGCGCACCTGAGACTGGGTGTCGTCGGACGATGTCCAGCCCATCAACGGGTCAATCTCGCGGGCAGTTTCGTTCACGAAATCCAGCACCCATTCGTTGGTCTTGGCCGTGCCCGAGGACATGGCGGTTTTGGCTGGCTTATAGATTCGTGCACGCATGGCGATATCTCCTTGGCTGGTGGCGTTATCGGGCAATTCCGGTGCCCGCGCAAGTGGGTCAGAAGGCCCACTCGCCCTTGCGCATCACAGGCACCACATCGCCCGTCGCAGTGATCCCGTCGATATCAACCGCGTCCGATCCCATCATCCAATCGACATGGATCAGCGATTGGTTGCCGCCCTTTTGCTGGAGTTCTTCCGGCGAATACTCCGACCCGCCCTCGATGGTATCGGCGTAGCACTGGCCCAGCGCGATGTGGCAAGACGCGTTTTCATCAAACAGCGTGTTGAAGAACAGCGTGTCAGTCTGGCTGATCGGGCTGGAGTCCGGGACCAGCGCCACCTCACCAATGCGGCTGGCGCCGTCGTCCACCTTGAGCAGTTCGCGGAACACGTCCTCGCCTTTGGTCGCGTTGGCCTCCACGATCTTGCCTGCCTCGAACCGGACAGAGATGCCTTCGATCACGCTGCCTTGGTGGGCAAGCGGTTTGGTCGCGCTGGCCGTGCCGTCGACCTTGTAGGCGTGCGGGCAGGTGAAGACCTCTTCGGTAGGGATATTAGGCTGGCAGGTCACGCCGTTCAGCGCGGGCGATGCGCCGCCCTTCCAAATGTGACCGTCTGCCAGACCCAAGCGCAAGTCCGTGCCGGGGCCGGTGTATTGCAGTGCCGAAAAGCGGTGATCATTCAACCACTTCACCCGCTTTTTCAGTTCTGCCGTGTGGTTGGCCCAGTTTTCCACCGGATCGTCGCCCTCAAGACGGGACGCGGCATAGATCGCATCCATCAACTTGCCCTGCGCCTCCTCCACCGGCAAATCGGGATAGACCTGCGCGGCCCAGCCTTCTGTTGGATACGCCACGATGTTCCAATTCACCTCAAAGCCCACAATCGGGTTCATCGCAGGTTTCGCGGCAATGGATTGTGCCTTGCTGGCGCGGGCGATTTTCGCGGGGTCCTGATCGGCCAGCAGCATCGGGTCGTCGCCAGCAATCGCCATACGCGCAGCACCGTCCTTGAACGCTTTGCCCATCCCCTCGAACAGCCATGCGGGTGCGCGGTCAAAGCTGTCGTCGTGGCCGTGTTCGTAGCGCGCCTTCGTGATCGCGCCGTCGCTAAAAATCGGGATGACCAGACCGGCACCCGCCTTATACGCGTGCTCGGCGATCAGGCGCACCAAAGGTGCTGCGTCCAAGGGTGCCGTGATAATCAGGTCCTGCCCTTCTTGCAGGTTCACACCTGTGCGCACAGCCACCTCTGCCAGTTTATCAAGTTTGACGGGATCGATATGGTCTGACATGGCGCGTTCCTTTTTGCGGTTGCGCTGAACCTATGACCTCCTAGCTTGACGTCAACAGGGCTTTGAGCCCGCATGGGGCCGGATCACATGAAACTCAACGTCAGCACGGATGATGCAGCGGCCGCGCGGATTGCCCACCGTTGGAATCTGACGCTAAGTGACTGCGTGGCCGATACACCGCGCGCCCGCGTCTTTCGGGCGACGGGGGCGCAGGGGGATTGCGCGCTGAAGCTTTATCGCAAGGTCGGTGCCAGCGGCGAAGGGGCCGCCACGCAATTCCTGCGCGCCCTGCCCGATGGCCTGGGTGTGCGGGTCTACCGGATGAATACGTTGCGCACCGCTGTTCTGATGGAGTGGCTGGACGGCACACCGCTCGATGTCATTGCGCAAACTGACATGGCACAGGCCACAGCCCTTCTGGCGCAGGTCGCCCATGATATCGGCAAGGTGCAGTTTAGACGCCAGTTTGCGTATCAGCGGGTCGCACCGCTGTTGTTTGCGGATTTCGCAAAGGCCGCAAAACGTGGCGTGCCCGACGATCTGGCGGCGTATTTCAATCAAGCCCGCAGTCTGTTGGTCCACCTTATCGACACCAGCCCGCCCGAGCGGGTGATCCACGGCGATCTTGGGTTTCAAAACGTGATGCTGACACCAGGTGGCCCGCGCGCGTTTGACCCAAAGGGCTGGCGCGCCGATCCTGCGGTTGAGCTTGCCTTGTCCATGATCCGCCCGTTTGAAGATCTCGACCCCGACACGCTGTCCCAACGGATCGCGGAGCGTGGCGCGGTGTTCGCTGACGCCACCGGTGCCAGCCAGCAACGATTGATCCAGTGGGCCGCAGTCAGCATCGCACAGCAGGTCTTGTGCCGCAGCCGAACCGACCCGCGCGACCACCCGCTTTATCCGGTTCTGCCGTCTTTACTGGCGCAAGCTGCGCAGGGATAGACCGGATCGGCGTCATTGCTGCCATTTCCTGTCAGGAGCAGACCTTGAACCTGCCCCCTTGCGCAACACATATTGAAGCAACCCCGAAGGATGCTGCCCATGGCCTATGCCCAGACCGACAAGCGCGAGATCGAGACCGTGCAATATATGTCCAATCCGGCGCCGGATGTGAAAACCCGCGACAAGCTGGAAGGCGGCAAGACATTCGTGTTGCAGACCGAGTTCGAGGCGGCAGGCGATCAGCCCACGGCAATCAAGGAATTGTCCGAAGGGATCATCGCGGGCGAGCGGGATCAGGTGCTGTTGGGTGCGACCGGCACCGGTAAGACCTTCACGATGGCCAAGATGATCGAGGAAACGCAGCGACCCGCGATTATTCTTGCGCCAAATAAGACACTGGCGGCTCAGCTATACGGTGAGTTTAAAGGGTTCTTTCCTGACAACGCCGTCGAGTATTTTGTCAGCTACTACGACTACTACCAGCCAGAAGCCTACGTCGCGCGGTCCGATACCTATATCGAGAAAGAAAGCCAGATCAACGAACAGATCGACCGCATGCGCCACTCGGCCACGCGCGCGCTCTTGGAGCGGGACGATGTGATCATCGTGGCGTCGGTGTCGTGCATCTACGGTATCGGATCGGTCGAAACCTACGGCGCCATGACGCAGGATATTTACGTGGGCCGCGACTATGACCAACGCGGGATCATCGCCGATCTTGTTGCACAGCAATACCGCCGTAACGATCAGGGCTTTCAGCGCGGCTGCTTCCGTGTGCGTGGCGATAGTCTTGAGGTGTGGCCCGCCCACCTTGATGACCGCGCGTGGAAGCTGTCGTTCTTTGGCGAGGAACTGGAAAGCATCACCGAATTCGACCCGCTGACCGGGCACAAGACCGACACGTTCGAGAAGGTCCGCATCTACGCCAATTCCCACTATGTGACGCCGAAACCGACGATGCAGCAGGCCATTATCGGCATCAAGAAAGAGCTGCGGATGCGGCTGGATCAGCTTGTCGCCGATGGCAAATTGCTCGAGGCGCAGCGGTTGGAGCAACGCACCAACTTCGACCTTGAAATGCTGGAGGCCACAGGCGTCTGCAACGGGATCGAGAACTATTCCCGCTATCTGACAGGCCGCGCACCGGGTGAGCCGCCGCCCACCCTGTTCGAATTTATCCCCGACAACGCAATTGTCTTTGCAGACGAAAGCCACGTTTCCGTGCCCCAAATCGGTGGCATGTACAAAGGCGACTACCGCCGCAAATTCACGCTGGCCGAACACGGCTTCCGCCTGCCGTCGTGCATGGACAACCGCCCACTGAAGTTCGAGGAATGGGACGCGATGCGCCCGCAATCGGTGTTCGTCTCTGCCACCCCCGCCGCGTGGGAGTTGGAGCAGGCGGGCGGTGTGTTCACCGAGCAGATCATCCGCCCGACAGGCCTGATTGACCCCAAGATCGAAATCCGCCCCGTGGAAATGCAGGTCGATGATTTGCTGGACGAAGTGCGCAAGGTCGCCGCTGACGGCTACCGCACGCTGTGCACCACGCTGACGAAACGCATGGCCGAGGATCTGACCGAATACATGCACGAACAGGGCATCCGCGTGCGCTACATGCACTCGGACATTGATACCATCGAGCGGATTGAGATTCTGCGCGACCTGCGGCTTGGCGCGTTTGACGTGCTGATCGGGATCAACCTGCTGCGCGAGGGATTGGATATTCCCGAATGCGGACTGGTCGCTATTCTGGACGCCGACAAAGAAGGCTTCCTGCGCTCCGAGACGTCCCTCGTGCAGACCATCGGGCGCGCCGCGCGTAACGCCGAAGGCCGCGTGATCATGTACGCCGACCGCATCACCGGTTCGATGGACCGCGCGATGAAGGAAACCGAACGCCGCCGCGCCAAGCAGATGGCCTACAACGAAGAGCATGGCATCACGCCGACGACGGTCAAAAAGAACGTCGAGGATATTCTGGCCGGCCTCTACAAAGGCGACACCGATCAGGCCCGCGTCACCGCGAAGGTCGACAAAGGCATGGGCGGGAACCTCGCCACTGTGCTGGAAGGCCTGCGCACAGATATGCGCAAAGCCGCCGAGAACCTCGAGTTCGAGGAGGCGGCGCGTTTACGCGATGAGGTGAAGCGTTTGGAAACCGTCGAGTTGACCATCGCCGACGACCCGCTTGCGCGACAACAAGCCGTCGATAAAGCGGTCGAGGACAGCAAGGCGAAGTCAGGGCGGTCGACGGGTGGCCGTGGTGGGATGCGCGGCGGTAAGAGCAGGTATGGGGGAAAGCGTTAGCGATGGCAAAGCTGAAAAATCGCCACTGGGATCAGATTCAAAGTTGGTTTTGTCCTGAACCCGGATACGTTCTTGATTTCAGCAACAAAACTTTTGCCCAATTTTTTGAGGATGAGTTCGAAACAAATATTTACGCTGACGTTTTTAGTGAAAATGGCACTTCCAAGTATAACCGACTAAGAACTTTCATCATTATTTCACCTCCACATCTCGTAATAGAGTTGCTCAATTTGCTGTGGTCTCGGAAGCAATCCGAGAGAGACAGTCATTTAGAGGAAGCTATCCGCAGTTTAGGCGAATGGTCGACTACTGATCCTGAGTATGTCGCAGCTTTGCAATCATCTGCTGCTATTGAAGATGAAACAATTAGATTGATGATCGCGGAAATTGCCGGACTGCCAAGCCACTCATCCATGCCTCATCTTAGGCAGCTTAGCGAAGAGTGGACACTCGACTCTCTGGACAGAGAGATCACTCGAGCCATAGAAAGCCTAGATAAAGATCCTGAGGCCGCACTCACCGCTGCATGTGCGATGCTTGAAAGTGTTTGTCGTTCCATTCTCGTCAAGCGCCCTCCTGGCCTCCCCAAGAAGATGGATATCAAAAGCCTCTACTATGCCGTGAGAGAACCACTCGGGCTGTCACCTTCCAAGGAAATTGGCGATACAGAAATTGAGGCTGATGTCCGTGCAATTTTAAGCGGGATAAGCAATACCGTAAGCGGAATTGGCGCCCTTCGTACTCATGCGGGGACAGCGCACGGTAGAGAAAAGGGATTTAGACGTATTGATCCTAGGATCGCCCGTCTTGCGGTAAATAGCGCATCCTCCATTTCAATTTTCTTAGTCGAAACTTGGGAGAAACGCTTTCCTGAGGACAAACTCCTGATTGAACCTCACTCCACCACAAAATCCGCAACCACCGGATAATGGTCCGTCGGCCATTCGCCCAGAAATTTCTGACGCAACACCTGTGTCTCTCCCACCTGCATGATGCCATCCGTCACGCCTATGTGGTCGATCGCGCCAAAAAGGTTGAGGCCGTAGTTGAGGTGGTAGGTGCTGCCTTGCACGTCTACGAATTTCAGCCCCTTGGCGCCGATAATCTGTTGCGGGACACCTCCCGCGCGGGCGTTGAGGTCACCGATGACCATGACATTCTCGCCTGCATCCACCCAAGGGGCGATGCGCTCGGCGATCAGCTCGGAAGATAGCCTGCGGTTGCTGGCACTCTTATATTCCAGATGCACGTTCACCACCCGCATTGTCGTGTCCCCGTCGCGGAACAGCGACCATGAAGCGAAGGCCGGAAACGAGCCGTTGAAGGTGCGCGAATAGATCACGTCGGGCGTGTCGGAGAAGAAGAACCAGCCTTGATCCAGCATCTCCAGCCGGTCTGTGCGGTAAAAGATCGGCTGGGTTGACGGAAACACACGCGCATCACCGTTCGCGGCGGCAGCAAAGGCGGGGTTGCGCTCCAGCAGGTAGTCGCGGGCGAGGTTAACATTGCCGTCGTCGCCGCGTGCGAAGCTTTCCATCTCCTGAAAGGCCACAATATCGGCATCGAGTGTTTTGAAGGCAGCGTCCAGAGGTGCTTTGCGCCTCTCCCAGTCACCCACCGACCATGCGCCGGTTTCTTCCTCCAGAATGATGTAGTGCACGTTGTAAGTTGCCACGCGCAGCGCATTGGCGGGTTTGGCCAGCAGCGGCACGTTGTCAGGGCCGGAACACGCGACAAGAGCCACGGCGGCCGCCGCGATGGTCGCGACAAATGCAATCAAACGTTTCATAAGTACCACGGTGAAAGCAGTAGCAAAAAAGCACAAGCATTTATCGGCGTTTGCTATCCCACATCACGCTGCCTTGTTGCCAGCGCCCCCGCAGAAAACGCTTATGATCGCCAACCATCTCGAATTGCGGCTTCCAGTCGCGATAGCGATCATTCGAGACGATCCGCAGGCGGTGCGTGGTTGCGAAATCGAGTATCCATTCATCAGCGACCACACCGCTATGGGCAACGCAGACATGCGCCTTTTTGATAGACATGATCTCTGCAAGCTGCGCCTCGTCGTAATAGCGATCATCAAGCATATAGCCGGCATTGGCATCGAAAAATACGATGGGCGTCTTGCCCTGTTTCTCAAGGCCACGGATCACACGACGCAGGACATTGACGTCAGGATCGCCACCCCAGTGCATGACATTGGAACCGTCCACGACGATGGCGTTGGGTGGCACGGCGGGCGCGTTGTCGTCGCGCTTCTCCCGCTTGGGCTTTGTACGGTGGTGTGACCCGCGCTGCGCGGACTGGCGTTTGCGCGTCTGGCCACGATTGGACCTGCGGCCACCACCTTTGCGGGCAACAGCCTTGCGACGACCACCTTTCCGGCGGGGTGCATCGCGGTAGTCCGCCCTCAAGACCTGAATAAGAAGCCAGACCAGAACAGCCATGATCACTGTGAGTAAGATTTCAGGCATACCTATCATAGTGCGGACCATACTGCGGGAATGATTGCCAGACTATGCGTGCAA
This sequence comes from Yoonia sp. 208BN28-4, assembly GCF_037543925.1. Classification (NCBI taxonomy): domain Bacteria; kingdom Pseudomonadati; phylum Pseudomonadota; class Alphaproteobacteria; order Rhodobacterales; family Paracoccaceae; genus Yoonia; species Yoonia sp. 208BN28-4. The sequence continues at coordinate 725,337 of NZ_JBBIFY010000001.1, read as the reverse complement.
AAGGGTTATTCTGCGGCAGACGGGCCTTCATCGGATTGGACTTAAATGATCCATCCTTCTGGCCCTACTGGTGCAACCTATTCACCACGAAAGATGAAGCCTGATACACTGTGTCTGCGCCAAGATTCGCAGCGCCCGCCCCTTTTGCAAATGGAGTGCCCTGTTATGGACTATTCGCTTTCCAACGATCCCGGTCACATCGTCGAGGCTGACCGCGCTCACGTCTGGCACCACCTGTCCCAGCACAAACCCTACGAGACCGCCGTTGATCCGCGCATCATCGTGGAAGGCAAGGGCATGAAGGTCTGGGACATCAAGGGCAAAGAGCATACCGATGCCGTGTCCGGCGGCGTCTGGACCGTGAATGTGGGCTACGGTCGCAAGCGGATCGGTGACGCGATTGCCAAGCAAGTGACCAAGATGTGTTTCTTCGGTGGCACCGCTGGCACGATCCCCGGATCAAATTTTGCCGAGATGCTGATCGACAAGATGCCCGGTCTGGACCGCGTTTATTATGCGAACTCCGGCTCTGAAGCGAATGAAAAAGCGTTCAAGATGGTGCGCCAGATCAGCCACAAGCATCATGGCGGCAAGAAGCACAAAATCCTGTTCCGCGAGCGTGACTACCACGGCACGACCATCGCTGCCCTGTCCGCTGGCGGTCAGGAAGAGCGTAACGCGCAATATGGCCCGTTCACCCCCGGTTTCGTCGCCGTGCCGCACTGCCTTGAGTATCGCAGCCAGGACGGATCGACGGGTGAGGCCTATACCGCCGCATCGCTTAAAGCGATTGAGGACGTGATCCTGCGCGAAGGGGCCGACACCATCGGCTCGCTTTGCCTTGAGCCGATCACGGCGGGCGGCGGCATTATCGTGCCACCCGTGGGCTATTGGGACGGCGTGCAAGAGCTTTGCAAAAAGTACGACATCCTGCTGCATATCGACGAAGTTGTTTGCGGCGTGGGCCGCACCGGCACTTGGTTCGGCTATCAGCAGTTTGGCGTGCAGCCCGACATCGTGACGATGGCAAAGGGTGTGGCGTCTGGTTATGCGGCGATCTCGTGCTGCGTGACGACAAACGCTGTCTTTGACCAGTTCAAGGACGACACCGACCGCATGTCATACTTCCGCGATATCTCGACCTTCGGCGGATGCACCGCTGGCCCTGCTGCCGCGATTGAGAACATGCGCATCATCGAAGAAGAGAACTTGCTGCAAAACTCTGTCGACATGGGCGCGCATCTGAACGCAAACCTGATGGCCCTGATGGAAAAGCACCGCTGGGTCGGTGACGTGCGCGGCAAGGGTCTGTTTGCGGGTGTCGAACTGGTGCAGGACCGCGACAGCAAAGAGCCTGTGGACGAAAAGCATGTGGCCGCGATTGTTGCCGACTGTATGGCGCAGGGCGTTATCATCGGTGCGACCAACCGGTCTTTGCCGGGGTTCAACAACACATTGCTGTTCGCGCCGCCCCTGATCGCCACAAAGGACGATCTGGATCACGTGACGGATGCTGTCGATCAGGCCATGACCCGCGTTCTGGGCGCCTGATTTTCTCCGAACACAAATGAAAATGCCCGACCCGCCCAGCGCGTGTCGGGCATTTTTTGTTAGGTCTGCATCGGCAATAGGCGTATATTCGGGGCCATGACATACACACGCATGATTGCCGCCACCCTAATCGTCACCGGCCTGACCGCTTGCAGCAGCAGCTCAAACAGCAGCCCGCCGCCGGACCCGAGCTATGCCGATCTACTGACACAACGCAATGACATCCGCGCCCTCGTCAGCACCAGCGCATCGCAAAGCGATCTGCCGCCGGGCGGATCGGCGGAATACCGTGGGGCATATGCCGGTGTGTTTGTCACTGCGCGTGACGCGCCAGCCATCCAGATTGCCGGACCGGCAGTGATGGACGTGGCCTTCGGAAGCTCACCAACGGCTGACCTGCGCATTGACCGGATCACGAGCGATACGCTTCCCGATCTAAGCGGCGAACTGGTCGCGAATGATATGGCGATCACAAACGGCCAGATCGAAGACAGCACAACGTTGATGCTGACAGGCGTTCCGGTGGGTGGTGCCACGGCAACGCTTGAATCAGATGTGTTTATTTTCGGCTCGTTCTCGGTCAATGCCAATCAGGCGATTGGCAATATCACGACCGGCGCCACCGAAGGGTTCAATACGAACGGTAATTTTGCAGTGGCGCGTCAACCATAACGCTTTGCGTTGCAACGGGCACAATACGGTCTGTCTTTGCCAGCGTTTCAGACGTGGCAAATGTTGCAAGGCAAAGTCCGCCAAGTGTGACGATAAATCCAAGGGATAGCAGGCGCATCGGTGTCTCCATTTGCTGTTATGAAGGTTGAACGCGCGACCCCGCGATTTCCGTCACAAAAAACTGCATGTCTTGCCAAAAAAGTTTGATAGGTCCAATCTGCGCCCGAGTTAGGACCAGATTTCATGACCATCTCTATCGAGACATTCTTCCTTGATCCCAATGCCGAAGGGACGCTGCAGGCACGTATCCAGCAGATGATTGCGCAGGGTATTCTGGCCGGGCGATTTCGTCCGGGTGAACGTCTACCCTCCAGCCGTAAGATGGCTGCGCATCTGGGTGTCAGCCGGATCACCGTCACGCTGGCTTATACCGAACTGGTGGCCGATGATTATCTGACGTCCAAAGGGCGATCAGGCTATTTTGTGTCCCAGAACGCGCCAGAGCCACCCGCCTTTCCTGCGCAGCAATCGGGCGAAGGGACCGTGGACTGGAACCGTGCGCTTGGGCAACGCTTTGGCCCGTCGCTTGGCATGGATAAGCCCGCCGACTGGTCCAGCTATCGCTATCCCTTCATTTACGGTCAGGCCGATCCGACGCTCTTTGACAGTGCAAACTGGCGGTTGTGTGCCTTGCAAGCCTTGGGAAAGCGCGACTTTGTGGCGCTGACGTCAGACTATTTTGATGGCGATGATCCCAAGCTGATTGAATTTATCGCCCGCCAGACGCTTCCACGCCGTGGCATCCTTGCCGGACCGGATGAAATTCTGGTGACAATGGGCGCGCAGAACGCGCTGTGGCTCTCTGCACAGGTCTTGCTGAACAGCCGTAAACGCGCCGTGATCGAAAATCCCTGCTATCCGGCCCTGCGCAGTATCCTGACCCATTCGCGCTGTCATCTGTCCACCGTGACGGTCGACGAGCACGGGCTGCCGCCAGATGCCTTGCCCGACGATACAGACGTTGTTTTCACCACGCCAAGCCACCAATGCCCGACAGCCGCCACAATGCCGCTGAACCGCAGGCAGGCCTTGCTGGATCGGGCCGAGGAACAGGATTTCCTGATCGTCGAGGACGACTACGAATTTGAAATGTCGTTCCTGAAATCGCCCTCGCCCGCGTTGAAGTCACTGGATCGCAACGGTCGCGTGATCTATGTCGGATCGTTTTCGAAATCACTCTTCCCCGGTTTGCGGCTTGGCTATCTTGTCGGGCCCGCGCCATTCATTCGCGAAGCGCGCGCTTTGCGGGCGTCGGTCTTGCGACACCCACCGGGACATATCCAGCGCACTGTCAGCTATTATCTGTCGCTGGGGCACTACGATGCGTTGGTCCGCCGGATGAGCAACGCCTACCATGATCGCAGACAGGTCATTGATACCGCGCTGACGCAGCAAGGAATGACCGTGGCGGGTCAAGGTGCCTACGGCGGATCATCGGTTTGGCTGAAAGCACCAGAGGGTTGCGACACCACACAACTGGCGCAGACCCTGCGACAGCAAAGCGTTCTGATCGAACCGGGCGCACCGTTTTTTGCACAGGACGATCCACCACAGAACTATTTCAGACTGGCTTATTCGTCGATCCCCGCATCACGCATCCCCGACGGAATCGCGCTGATTGCTGATGCCATTCGCAAAACCTGCGCTTAATTGTCCCGCTCCAACCACCGTGATTGCGCGCTGCAATGTAAGCGTTTACATCTTGCGCAGGCTTTCGCGGCTTGAAGACATGATATACTTGCATCTGGATTTAACCGACCACACCAACTGGCCCTAACGTAGTAGGTGCGCCGACAATAATGTCGCGCCAGTATAATCGGGGGCTTTCGCTCACGCCAAACCGTATTCCTAAGGGGGAAAACATCCATGAAAATGACTACAGAAGAAGCCTTCGTCAAAACGCTGCAAATGCACGGCATCAAGCACGCGTTCGGGATCATCGGTTCGGCCATGATGCCGATCTCTGACATTTTCCCCACTGCTGGCATCACGTTCTGGGACTGCGCCCACGAAGGCTCTGCCGGTATGATGGCAGACGGCTACACCCGCGCCACCGGTGAGATGTCGATGATGATCGCCCAGAACGGCCCCGGCATTACCAACTTTGTAACGGCGGTGAAAACCGCCTACTGGAACCACACACCTTGTCTGCTGGTCACACCGCAGGCCGCCAACAAGACAATTGGTCAAGGTGGTTTTCAGGAAATGGAACAGATGAACCTGTTCGCCGATTGCGTGGCGTATCAGGAAGAAGTGCGTGACCCATCCCGCGTGGCCGAAACGCTGAACCGCGTCATCATGCAGGCCAAGCGTGCATCAGCCCCCGCACAGATCAACATCCCACGCGATTTCTGGACGCAGGTTGTTGATATCGAACTGCCAATGATCGTGGACTTTGAGCGTCCCTCCGGTGGTGAAACAGCGATCGAGAAAGCCGCTGAACTGCTGTCGAACGCTAAGTTCCCCGTCATTCTGAACGGTGCCGGTGTTGTTCTGGCAGAAGGCGGCATTGAGGCCTCCAAGATGCTGGCCGAGAAGCTGGATGCGCCCGTTTGCGTGGGCTACCAGCACAACGACGCATTCCCCGGCAACCACCCCCTGTTTGCTGGCCCTCTGGGCTATAACGGCAGCAAGGCCGGTATGGAGCTGATCAACAAAGCCGACGTCGTGCTGGCGCTTGGCACGCGCCTTAATCCGTTTTCGACCCTGCCGGGCTACGGCATTGATTACTGGCCGACAGATGCAAAGATAATTCAGGTTGATATCAACCCTGATCGCATCGGCCTGACCAAGAAAGTCACCGTGGGCATCGTGGCTGACGCGGCAAAAGCTGCCAAAGGTATTCTTGCCAACCTGTCCGATGATGCAGGTGACGCAGGCCGTGATGATCGCAAGAACCTGATCGCCAAGACGAAGTCGGCTTGGGCGCAGGAACTGACGTCGATGGATCACGAGGACGACGATCCGGGCACAACATGGAACGAACGCGCCCGCGAAGCACGCCCCGACTGGATGTCACCGCGTCAGGCATGGCGCGCCATTCAGGCAGCAATGCCCGATAACGCGATCATCTCGTCCGACATTGGCAACAACTGCGCCATCGGTAACGCTTATCCGTCCTTCCCTGAAGGCCGCAAGTATCTGGCACCGGGTCTGTTCGGCCCCTGCGGTTATGGCCTGCCATCCATCGTGGGCGCCAAGATCGGCCAGCCCGACGTGCCTGTGATCGGCTTTGCCGGTGACGGTGCGTTTGGTATCGCCGTGAACGAGCTGACCGCGATTGGCCGCGATGAATGGCCTGCCGTCACGCAGATCGTGTTCCGCAACTACCAGTGGGGTGCTGAAAAGCGGAACTCCACCCTGTGGTTCGACGACAACTTCGTCGGCACCGAGCTGGACATGAAAGTGTCCTACGCCGGTATCGCACAGGCCTGTGGCCTCAAGGGTGTTCAGGCCAAGACGATGGACGAACTGACCGAGATGCTGAACCAGGCGATCAAGGATCAGATGGAGAACAACGAAACCACCCTGATCGAGGTCATCCTGAACCAGGAACTGGGCGAGCCGTTCCGCCGCGACGCCATGAAGAAGCCAGTGCGCGTGGCCGGTGTCTCTGCCACCGATATGGCCGCCGAGTAGGCGTTGCCATTCGACCTGAGCCTGACACACACAGCCGCCCTCAGCATTGCTTTGCTGGGGGCGGCTTACGTGCGGGGGTATTCGGGTTTCGGATTTTCGGCGATCTTCATCGCCTTCGCCGCCCTGATCACCAATCCACTACCGCTGATCCCCGTGGTCTTTGCCTGCGAGATCATCATGACGCTGTTGCAGGCGCGCGGCATTGTGGGACACGTGGATTGGAAGCGTGTGGGCGCGCTGCTGCTGGGGGCCGCTATCGTGCTGCCTTTTGCGGTGTCTTTCATCCTGACCGTGGGCGAGGCATCCGTCCGCGCCATCGTGTCAGCCATCGTGTTTATCATGTCGCTGATTCTGCTGACCGGCTGGACGATCACGCGACGCATCCCACTGCCGGGGTTCATCGGCGTGGGTGGTTTGTCGGGCTTGCTGAACGCCGCGGGCATCGGCGGCTTGCCGGTTGCTGCGTTTCTGACCGCGCAGCCCATCGCCGCACCGGTCTTTCGCGCCACGATGATTGTCTATCTCTTCGGGCTGGACGTGATCACACTGCCGCTGATGTGGCACGGCGGATTGGTGACGTGGGACACCGCTATCGCTGCCGCTTACGCCTTTCCGCTGATCGCTTTGGGCGTCTGGCTCGGCGGGCGACAATTTTTATCCGCCTCCCCCACGACATTCCGTCGCTTTGCGGTCATGCTGCTCTTGGCCCTATCGTTACTGGGCCTGATCCGCGCATTTTTATGAGGTCGCTATGACATCCCCCTTCGTTTCATCCCGCGAGGCCGTCTGCCCGCAGAACCTGATTGATCTGGCACAGTCCTTTGCGCCGCCCCGCGTGGCGATTGCCCGCGCCGCAGCCCCACTGCCCATGGAAGCGGCAGAGGACGCGACAAAGGCAGGCATCATGATCCCTGTGTTTGTGGGAGAGGCTGACGTGATCCGTGCAGAGGCTGCAAAGCTGGACTGGGACATCTCTGGCTATGCGCTCCACGATACAACGGGCGAGGAAGAGGCAGGCCAACTAGCCGCGAAGCTGTGTGGCGATGGTGAGGCTGACGTCCTGATGAAAGGGCAGCTACACACAGACGTCTTTATGAAATCCGCTGTATCGCGCGATGCAGGTCTGCGCACGGGCAAGCGGTTTGTGCATATCTTTCACATCAGCCACCCCGATGGCGGCAAACCGATCCTGATCTCTGATGCCGCCGTGAACGTCGCCCCGAACCTTGAGACAAGGCAAGTTGCGATTTCTGAGGTCGTGGACCTGCTGCACCGGCTGGGCAATGACCACCCGAAGGTAGCGATCCTGTCCGCGACCGAGACACCCATCCCCGCCGTGCCATCCTCGATGGAGGCGCGCGAACTGGCGGATTGGGCCAAGGCCAATGTGACAGGCGCGGATGTGTCCGGCCCGTTGGCACTGGACCTGATCCTGTCGATGGATGCGGTAAAGACTAAAAAGCTGACCGATGATCCCGTCGCGGGGCAAGCCGATGCGATCATCGTGCCGGATATCGTGTCGGGCAACGGGCTGTTCAAGGCGCTGGTTTACGTGGCCGGTGGCTGTGCGGCGGGGCTGGTGACAGGGGCGAAAGTGCCGATCCTACTGACTTCCCGCGCTGACCCTGCCGCGGCGCGCATGGCGTCTGCTGCACTGGCCGCGATCCGCTGTGGATTGCCAAAATGATCCTTGTTTTGAACGCCGGATCATCTTCGCTGAAGGTCGAGGTATTTACACCCGACCTGCAATCGGTGGTGTCCGGCGCTGTGACAGAGATTGGCGGCACAGATGGTGAAGTGCGGTTGGGCGACAGTCGGGAACGACTGGCAACCGCCACCCATGCAGATGCTTTGCGCGCAATGCTCACTGCTCTGGAAAGCCAGAGCATTTCGCTGACGACCCTCACCGCAGCAGCGCACCGCGTGGTGCACGGTGGCACGATCCTGACACAGCCTGCCCGCGTCACGCCCGCCGTGATCAGCGCGATTGAGGCCTGTATCCCGCTTGCGCCCTTGCACAACCCCAACAACCTCGCTGCGATCCTTGCATTGCAAGAGCTGGCTCCCGACCTGCCGCAATACTGTTCCTTCGGGACCGCGTTTCACGCCTCCAACCCCGATGTCGCCACCCGCTATGCGATCCCGCAGACAGAGCATGACGCAGGAATCCGCCGCTACGGTTTTCACGGACTGTCCTACGCCAACATGGTCGCTGAATTCGGCACCCGTCTGCCCCACCGTCTGCTGGCATTGCATCTAGGCAATGGCGCATCGCTTTGTGCAATCAAAGACGGCAAATCCATCGCGACCTCCATGGGATACTCGCCGCTATCAGGGCTGACCATGGGCACGCGGTCGGGCGATATCGACGGGGCGGCGGTGCTGCGCATCTCTGCAGCGTTGGGCGAAGACGAAGCGGACCGGATGCTGAACAAAAACTCCGGCCTCAAGGCGCTGGCTGGCGACAACAACATGAAGAACCTTCTAGATCGCGATGACCCGCAGGCCGCCTTCGCGGTGGAGCATTTCTGCTACTGGGCCGCGCGGCATGCTGGCTCTGCCATCGTGGCGATGGGCGGCGTGGACGCCGTGGCCTTTACCGGCGGCATTGGCGAAAACGCGAGCGAAATCCGCGACCGTATCATGGCGCATCTGGCGTGTTTCGGCGCGCCCGAGGTGCATGTGATCGCCGCCGATGAGGAAAAAGCCATCGCCCGCGACGCGCTGTCCGTGATGGAGGCCGATTAGCGTGGACAGCCTGCTTCAAGCCATCGACGTGAGTGCCGGGGATTTTGCGATCCTGAGCGCCATCGCGTTCGGCGCAGGGCTTGTGCGCGGGTTCTCTGGCTTTGCGCTCTCCGCCTTAGTTATGGCTTCGGCAGTTTACTTGTTGCCCCCCATAGAGCTGATCCCGATCTGCTGGTGGCTAGAGATGTCCGCGTCCGTCCTCATGGCGCGCGGCGGCTGGAAAGAGGCGGACCGCGGCGTGGTGCTTGGCCTCGTGATCGGATCAACCGCGGGCGTGCCGCTTGGCCTGATGCTCACGCAATCCCTGCCCGTCGAAACATCCAAACTCATTGCGCTGGTCATCATCATCGCGCTGGCCGCGACGCAGCTTGCCAAGATCCGGCTGGCGTTTCTGGCGACCAGACCGGGCCTCTACCTGTCGGGCCTGACCGCTGGCATTGCCACGGGCCTCGCCTCTGTCGGTGGGATGGTCGTCGCACTCTATGTGCTCAGCCAGGACGCCCCCGCCCGCAAAATGCGCGCCGCATTGGTGCTGTTCCTGTTTATCTCGTCGCTGACGTCGATGATCTACCTCGTGTGGTTCGGCGTCATGGATATGACCTCCGTCTGGCGTGGCGCAGCACTCGCCATTCCTGCGATGATTGGTGTGTTTGCCGGTCAGCGGCTCTTTACGCCCAAATACGAACCCTACTATCGTCCCTTTTGTCTGGCCCTTCTGATCTCGCTCTCCGCGATTGGTCTGGTCCGCACGTCTCTTGCCTGAAAGGTCCATCCCGATGCCCAAAGACCAACCCGACCTGAACCTGTCGCCCAAGGTATCGGACGAAATCCGCAAGACGACATGCTACATGTGCGCCTGCCGCTGCGGCATCAACGTGCACATGAAGGAGGGCAAGGTCGCCTATATCGAAGGCAACCGCGACCATCCGGTGAACCAAGGGGTGCTATGTGCCAAAGGGTCGGCTGGCATCATGCAGCACAACGCGCCCTCGCGTTTGCGTGCGCCGCTCAAGCGGGTCGGCCCGCGCGGATCGGGCGAGTTCGAGGAAATCTCGTGGGACGAGGCGCTTGATATGGCGACAGGCCTGCTGAAACCGATTCGCGAGGAAGCACCCGAGAAGCTGGCGTTCTTCACAGGCCGCGATCAGTCGCAATCCTTCACCGGCTTCTGGGCACAGGCCTACGGCACGCCGAACTTTGCGGCCCACGGCGGGTTCTGTTCGGTCAACATGGCAGCCGCTGGCATCTACACGATGGGCGGCGCGTTCTGGGAATTCGGCCAGCCCGACTGGGACCTCACCAAGATGGTCATGATCTTTGGCGTGGCCGAAGATCACGACAGTAACCCGATCAAGATGGGAATTGGCCGCGCGAAGGCGAAGGGCGCGAAAATCGTGAGCGTGAACCCGATCCGCACGGGCTACAACGCCGTGGCAGACGAATGGGTCGGCATCACGCCCGGCACCGATGGCCTCTATGTCCTGTCGCTGATCCACTGTCTGATGAAAGCGGGCCGCATTGATCTGGACTATCTAGCGCGCTTCACAAACGCCTCTGTCTTGCTGAACGAAGACCCTAAATCCGACCAGTTCGGCCTCGCCCTGCGCGACGATAATGGTCAGCCGCAGGTCATGGACCGTAACACTGGCAAGCTGGCCCCGTGGAACGGTCAGGGCGTTGAACCAGACCTTGCTGGTACGTTGCGCGACAAGGGCGTCACGCACCGCCCCGTCTTCCACCACATGGCCGAGAAGTATCTGTCGGACGACTACGCACCTGAAGCCGTGGAAGAGCGCACGGGCATCCCAGCCGCGCAGATCCGCAAAATGGCGGCAGAGTTGGCCCGCGTGGCCTTCGACGAAGAAATCACGCTGGACCGCCAGTGGACCGATTTCCGCGGCAAGAAACACGACAAGATGGTCGGTCGTCCCGTATCGTTCCACGCCATGCGCGGGATTTCAGCGCACTCCAACGGCTTCCAGACCTGCCGCGCGCTGCACGTCCTGCAAATCGTGCTGGGCACCGTGGAAACCCCCGGCGGTATGCGCTTCAAACCGCCCTACCCAAAGCCCGCGACAGCCCACCCCAAGCCGCATGGCAAGGTCACACCCGGCGCCCCTCTCGACGGGCCGCACCTTGGCTATGTCCACGGGCCCGAGGACCTGCTGCTCGACGAAAACGACCAGCCCAAGCGTATCGACAAGGCCTACTCATGGGAAAACCCCATGTCCGCGCATGGCCTGATGCACATGGTCATCTCGAACGCGCACGCGGGCACGCCGTATAAAATCGACACGCTGTTCATGTATATGGCCAACATGTCGTGGAACTCGTCGATGAACACCGGCGGCGTCATCAAGATGCTGACGGACACGAATGAGGACGGCTCTTACGTCATCCCAAACATCATCTACTCGGATGCCTATTCATCCGAAATGGTGGCCTACGCCGACCTGATCCTACCCGATACGACCTATCTGGAACGCCACGACTGTATCTCGCTGCTCGACCGCCCGATCTGCGAGGCCGACGCTGTGGCCGACGCAATCCGCTGGCCTGTGGTGGAACCCGACCGCGACGTGCGCGGCTTCCAGTCAGTGCTCTGCGACCTTGGCGCGCGTCTCGGCATGGCCGGTTTTGTCAACGACGATGGCAGCCAGAAATATCAGGACTACGCCGATTACATCACCAACCACATCCGCCGCCCCGGTGTCGGCCCGCTTGCCGGTTTCCGTCTGGGAGATGACGGCCTGCAAGGGGGCCGTGGCGAAGTGAACGAAAGCCAGATCGACAACTACATCGCCAACGGCGGCTTCTGGATCGAGCACGTGCCGGAGGACTGCGCCTACTACAAACCCTTCAACACCGCCTATCAGGACTGGGCCGTGAAGATGGGGTTTTACGACGCGGTGCAGCCCTACATCTTCCAGCTCTACGTCGAGCCGCTGCGCAAGTTCCAGCTGGCCGCCGAAGGTGTCGGCACCCGCCAGCCGCCAGAGCACCTGCGCGCACGCATCAAGGAAACGATGGACCCGCTGCCCACATGGTACGCGCCCTTCGAGGACGCGCACGTCAGCCCCGAGGAATACCCCGTCCACGCGCTCACCCAGCGCCCGATGGCCATGTATCACTCGTGGGGCACGCAAAACGCGTGGCTGCGGCAAATCCACGGACATAACCCGCTCTACATCCCGACCAAAATCTGGGAGGCGAACGGCTTTGAAGAAGGCGATTGGGCCAAGGTGTCATCTGCGCATGGCGAGATCGTCGTCCCTGTCGCCCATCAGGCATCGCTCAACCCCAACACCGTCTGGACATGGAACGCGATCGGCAAACGCAAAGGCGCGTGGGCGTTGGACGAAGACGCACCCGAAGCCACGAAGGGCTTCCTGCTCAACCACCTGATCCACGAACTGCTCCCACCAAAAGGCGACGGCCTCCGTTGGGCGAATTCGGACCCTGTGACGGGCCAAGCCGCTTGGTTCGATCTGCGCGTAAAGATTGAAAAATCCGCCGTCCCGAACGAGGCACAGCCCGCCATGCCGCCAATCAAATCCCCTGTCGGCAAAGGCCCCGATAAACTGGCGTGGAAGGTGGGAAAGTAACCATGCGTATCATTTTGCTAAAAATACTCGCGCCGCAGGCATCCCGCACTCTCAACCTGTCAGGAGGTCAAAAATGACGACCTTACCGCAATCCACCGACAAGAAGCTTGGTCTTCTGATCGACCTTGATACCTGCGTCGGCTGCCACGCCTGCGTGATTTCGTGCAAAGGCTGGAACACCGAAAATTACGGCGCGCCGCTGTCCGATCAGGACCCCTACGGCGCCAAGCCGACCGGCACATTCCTCAACCGCGTTCACAGCTACGAAGTGCAGCCTCCCAACCTCAAGGACGGCACACAACCTGCCGCACAACTGATCCACTTCCCTAAATCCTGCCTGCATTGCGAGGACGCGCCTTGCGTCACCGTTTGCCCCACAGGGGCCAGCTACAAACGGGTCGAGGACGGGATTGTTCTGGTCAACGAACAGGACTGCATCGGGTGCGGCCTCTGCGCATGGGCCTGCCCGTATGGTGCACGCGAGATGGATGCCGAGGAAGGCGTGATGAAGAAATGTACGCTTTGCGTCGACCGTATCTACAACGAAAACCTGCCCGAAGAAGACCGCCAGCCCGCCTGCGTCCGCACCTGCCCTGCCGGTGCGCGGCACTTTGGCGACTTTGCCGATCCTGAAAGCAGCGTCAGCATCCTGTCCGCCGAACGCGGCGGCATGGACCTGATGCCGGAGCAAGGCACCAAGCCCGTGAACAAATACCTGCCCCCGCGTCCCAAAGACGAGATGCCAGAATTTGACGTTCTGTCACCATATCTGGAGCCCATCGCGAAAGACGCCAAAGGGTTTGTCGGCTGGCTTGACCGTGCGCTCAGCGCCATGCCCGGAGGAGCAAAATAATGCATCCTGCACCGTCAGTTATCATCTTCACCACGTTCTCCGGCCTAGGCTTTGGTCTGCTGTTCTGGCTGGGCCTCGGCGTCATCGTCCCGACAGGCTGGTCAGCGTTTATCTGGTTCGCAATGGCCTATATCTTTGCCGTTGGGGGCCTGCTCGCATCCACCTTCCACCTTGGTCACCCAGAGCGATTCCTCAAGGCGTTCACGCAATGGCGGTCCAGCTGGCTGTCGCGCGAGGCGATCTGCGCGGTCGCAACGCTGCTGGTCATGGCGCTTTACGGTGCAGGGCTGGTGTTCTTGGGCAGCCAATGGGCCCCGCTGGGCTGGCTTGGTGCACTGGGTGCGATTGGCACCGTCTTCACCACATCCATGATCTATGCGCAGATGAAAACTATCCCGCGCTGGAAGCACTGGACCACGCCCGCGCTGTTTCTGTCGCTATCATTGGGTGGCGGCGCGTTGCTGGCCGGACAAGTCGCGGTGGCCGTTATCTTGCTTCTCATTGCGGGTGGCATTCAGGCGTTTGCCTGGATCACGGGTGATGCGCGGCTGGCCGACTCCGGTACCGACATGGAAACCGCAACGGGCCTTGGCTTTATCGGCAAGGTCCGCGCTTTTGAACCACCGCACACCGGCACGAACTATCTGCTGCGCGAATTTGTGCACGAGGTTGGCCGTAAGCACGCGAAACAGTTGCGTATCCTCGCGATGGCGTTTGGATTTGTGCTACCGGTGATATTTCTGATGCTGCCGTTCAGCCACTGGTTTGCCGCATTGGCAGTGCTATCCCACATCGCTGGCGTGTTGGCGCTGCGCTGGTTGTTCTTTGCGCAGGCCGAACATGTTGTGGGTCTCTATTACGGCAAGCGGTAAATCGTAGGGCGGGGTTATACCCCGCCCTTTTTTTGTTCAGGTCCGGATACGCTGCTCGGTCTTGGCATCGAACAGATAAAGGCGTGACGGATCAAACGTCACACTGACCGTCTGACCTTCGCTGACACGCTCGTCGCCACGCTCTTCCACGACCAGCTTTTCGCCTGTCGCCCCCGAGAGATAGGCAAAGGACACACCGCCAAGGCTTTCGACCAGATCAACGGTCAGGGCATCGCCTGCGGGGTCAATCGAAAGATGCTCGGGCCGGACACCCGCGATGACGTCATGCCCTTTATAGGCTGGCGCGATCGGGGTCGGAATTGTCTGGCCCAGATTTGGAATAGCCACTTCGCCCGTGCCGACCTTGCCGGACATGAAGTTCATCGCCGGTGATCCGATAAAGCCCGCGACGAAACGATTATCGGGGTCACGATAGAGATCCATTGGCGCGCCGACCTGTTCGATCACGCCTTTGCGCAGCACCACGATCTTGTCGGCCAGCGTCATCGCCTCGACCTGATCGTGCGTCACATAGATCATGGTCGCGCCGATTTCCTTGTGCAGGCGCGCGATCTCGACCCGCATCTCCACGCGCAGTTCCGCATCAAGGTTCGACAAAGGTTCGTCAAACAGGAACACATCCGGTCCGCGCACAATCGCACGACCAATGGACACGCGCTGGCGCTGGCCACCGGACAGGGCGGCGGGCTTGCGATCAAGGTAGTCTTCCAGCTTCAGGATGCGGGTCGCCTCGGCCACCTTGGCCTCAATCTCGGCCTTGGGGTGTTTGTTCATCTTCAGGCCAAAGCCCATGTTATCCTTGACCGTCATATGCGGATAAAGCGCGTAGGTCTGGAACACCATCGCCACGCCGCGCTGGCTGGGGTCCATGCGGGTCACGTCACGGTCACCGATATGCATCGACCCTTCGGTCGTTTCCTCAAGTCCCGCGACCATGCGCAAGAGCGTGGACTTGCCGCAGCCTGACGGGCCGACAAAGACGCAGAATTCGCCGTCCGCAATTTCAAGGTCGATCCCGTGGATGACCTGCACGTCGCCGTAGCGCTTGATCACCTTGTTCAGTGTAACACCTGCCATGTGTCAGATCCCCGTGGTTGTGTGTTGGTTGGAATAGTCAGGAAAGCTCCAGTTTTGGGCGTCCTGTGAAATCTTGTCGACGGTCTCTTCCAGCAGCGGGACATAGCCCTCAAGGCTGGCGAGCTTTGTGCGTCTGGTCGAACTCGTGACGGAAATCGCCCCAAGCACCCGCCGTGTGGCCGACAGAATCGGCATGGCAACGCAGATGATACCCGGCTCGTGTTCCTCGCGGTCAAAGCCGTAGCCGTTGGCGCGGATATCCACCAGTTCAGCCCGCAGTTCGCGTTCGTTTGCCAACGTCTTGTCGGTAAAGACGTGGAAGGATTGCTGCGCAATCAACTCGTCACGCAGTACCGGATCCATGAACGCCAGCATCGCCTTGCCAACACCGGTGCAATAGGCGGGGCCGACCTTTCCGGCTTGGCTATACATCTCAAGCGGCTGCTGGGCATTGCGTTTGTCGATATAAAGAACCTGCCCGTTATCCATCTGGGCCAGATGCACTGTTTCTCCCACCTTGGCGCTCAACGCATCAATATGTGGGCGTGCGATGGGGGCCAGCGATGACACCGACCACGCGGCATGGGCCAAACGCACAAGCCGCACGCCGGGCGCGTAGGTCTGCCGGTCAGGGTCGTAGGCCAGCATGCCCTGATTGGTCAGTGTCTGGACAAAACGATACAGCGTGGGCTTGGGAAAGTCGGACCCGGCAAGGATTTCGCCAAAGCGCACAGGTCGGCCAAAAGCCGCAACCTGATCGAGCACTTCAAGTGCCTTTCCGACTGTGCCGTCACCGGTCACACGCGCCATCGTGTCCTCCTCGGGTCCGTTAGCGCAAACAGCGATTTCTCCTCACCGGCTGCCGCGCTGGACTGTTGACAAGGCTAGCGGGTTCGCGGTTTAGTATCAATATCCAAAACCAAGTTTCAAATAATGAAACCACTGCGGTTTCTGAGTTTGCGGCTTGGATCACTATGGAAGCACTAGGGAGGATACCATGCATTCCATTCTCAAAACGTCGTTCGCGGCGTTGGCGGCGGCTGCTATTGTAGCAACATCCGCTTCTGCTGACGGCCACGCGCTGTCCGGCGATCTGAAAATCACATCTGACATGTCAAACCCTGCACCACGGGCTGTCATGGAAGGCCTCGTTGCAGATTTCGGTGAAATGCACCCCGATCTGAACATCGAGCTGACCATCGTTGACCGGGAAGCGTGGAAGACACAGATCCGCAACGCGCTGACTGCCGACGCGCCTGACGTGATCAACTGGTATGCTGCAAACCGTATGGGCCCATACGTTGAGGCCGGCCTGTTCGAGGACATCTCGGACATGTACGAGAACGGCGATCTGCCGGGTCTGGACAGCGTGAAAGGTGCGATGACACTTGATGGTAAGCAGTGGGGCGTTCCCTATACTTACTACCAGTGGGGCATCTACTACCGCGAAGACATCTTCAACGAACTGGGTCTTGAAGAGCCAGAGACATTCGAGCAGGAAATCGCAAACTGCGAGAAGATCATCGAGAGCGGTCGCTCCTGCTACGCCATCGGCACCAAGTTCCTTTGGACAGCTGGCGGCTGGTTCGACTACATGAACATGCGCACCAACGGTTTCGACTTCCACATGCAGCTTGCACGTGGCGAAGTTGAGTGGACCGATGACCGCGTACGTGAGACTTTCGCCAACTGGCGCAAGCTGATCGACATGGGCGCCTACATCCCTGATCACCAGTCTTACAGCTGGCAGGAAGCCCTGAACTTCATGACAGACGGCGAAGCAACAGCCTACCTGATCGGTAACTTTGCTGTGGCACCTATGCGTGACGCAGGTCTGACAGACGAGCAGATCGACTTCTACCAGTTCCCGATGATTGGCGATTACCCAATGGGTGAAGACGCGCCAACAGACACATTCCACATCCCGTCGGGTGCGGAAAACAAGGACAACGCACGCGCGTTCCTTCAGTTTGTGACATCGGCTGACGTTCAGACGCAGATCAACTCCGGCGACGCGCTGGGTCAGCTGCCTGTGAACGCAAACTCCAGCGTTGATGCAGACGAGTTCCTCGAGCAGGGCTTCGAGATGCTGAGCACAAACGCCTCTGGCGGTGTTGCGCAGTTCTTTGACCGTGACTTCCCCGCTGAAATGGCGAGCGTGGGCATGGAAGGCCTGCAAGAGTTCATGGTGTTCCCGGACAATCTGGACGACATCCTCGAGCGCCTCGAAGACGCACGCCAGCGCATCTACGAGTAAGCACGATCTTGGGGCGGACCGTCGTGGTCCGCCCCTTTTTTCCGCCAGCCCATCCGCAAGTCGCGCGCGATTTTCGCATGTGCTGAACCACATCAGGGGAAGGGGACACCCATGACGACTGCACCCGCAACCGCGCTGCCGCCAGACGATCAGAAACGCGGCTGGTACAAGCGCAACGAAATTGCGATCACCCCGTGGCTGTTCCTTGCCCCCGCGATCCTGTTCTTTGCGGTCTACGTCATCATTCCGATCGGCCAGTCGTTCTGGATTTCGTTTCACGAATGGGACGGTCTGGGCGAGGCCACTTGGGTTGGCACAGACAACTACGAACGCCTGTTGTTTGACGATCGCAAGTTCAACACGTCATTCTGGAACAACCTGAAATGGCTGGTGCTATACTTGCTGGCGATCCCGCTGGGGCTGTTCATCTCGCTGTTCCTGAACCAGACCGTGCGCGGCATCCGGCTTTACAAGTCGCTGTTCTTCTTTCCCTTCGTGATCTCACAGGTTGTTGTCGGCCTTGTGTTCAGCTGGTTCTACCTGCCACGCGAAGGTCTGCTGAACGCCATTCTCGCCGTCTTTGGCGCGGGTCCTGTGAATATCCTTGGTGATCCCACGCTGGCGACCTACGGCATTATCGCCGCAGGCCTTTGGCCGCAGACAGCCTATTGCATGATCCTCTACCTCACCGGCCTGAACGCCGTGGACCCCGAGCAGGTTGAGGCCGCGCGCCTTGATGGTGCTAAGGGCTGGCGCATGCTGTGGTATGTGATCCTGCCGCAGCTTAAGCCTGCAACGTTCATCGCTTTCGTCGTCACAATCATCGGCGCGTTGCGCTCGTTCGACCTCATTAGCGTGATGACCAACGGCGGACCGTTCGGATCAACCCGCGTGCTGTCGTTCTACATGTTCGAGGAATCGCTGTCCGAATTCGGCTTCCGCATGGGCTACGGCGCGGCGATTGCCGTGGTACTGTTCTTCATCATGCTGGGCTTTATCGTCTACTTCCTGTGGTCGATGTACCAAGACGAAAAAGGGGCGCACTGATATGTTTCCGACACCTATCGAAAAATCGTCCCGCCAATGGCAAATCGGCTATCAGGTTATCCTGCCGGTTGTTCTGATTATCTGGCTGCTGCCGCTCATCGCTGTGGCGATGTTCTCAATCAAGCCTGACAGCGACTTTACCAATGGCAACTACTGGGGTCTGCCCAGCAGCTTTGAGATGTTCAACAACTACGGCAAGGTTTTCTTTGAAAGCAATATGCCGCGCTATTTGCTGAACTCGCTCATGATCACGATCCCCACGGTGATCGGCGCGGTGGCGCTGTCTGCCATGGCCGGATTTGCGCTTGGTATTTACCGCTTCAAAGGCAACTTGCTGATCTTTTTCATGTTCATCGCGGGCAACTTTGTGCCGTTCCAGATTTTGATGGTGCCGGTGCGTGACCTGACGATCAGCATGGGGATGTATGACACGGTCTATGGCCTTGTGCTGTTCCACGTCGCCTTCCAGACCGGATTTTGCACGCTTTTCATGCGCAACTTTATCCGCGCCCTGCCCTTCCCGTTGATCGAGGCGGCGCGCGTTGAAGGCATCTCGGAAATCCGCATCTTCTGGTATGTGGTTCTGCCACTGATGAAGCCCGCACTGGCGGCCCTGTCGGTGCTGATCTTTACCTTCATCTGGAACGACTACTTCTGGGCCGTGGTGCTGACGCAAGGTCCGTCGGCGCAACCCGTGACAGCCGGTATCACCGAGTTTAACAGCCAGTATCGCGCCGCTTATCACCTGATGAGCGCGGGCAGCATTGTCGCCGCACTTCCACCCGTGGCGATGTTCTTTTTGATGCAGAAACACTTTATCGCTGGCCTGACGCTGGGCGCAGTGAAGTAACGGACACGAAGATGACGACACCTGATCTCGCTGCCGGTTCCGCTCCGGCGGCTGGCCTCCCACTTGGCGAAACCCAAACCTCGTCCACAGCAGTGCAGCATACGTGGCGACTGGATGACGGTAAGCAAACGCTTGTCCTGACGACAGCGGGCGAACGCCTGCCGCAGGTTGTCTATTGGGGTGCGACGCTTCCCGATGACGAAGACCTGCACACGCTACATGCGGCCAACGCCATTGATGTGACCGGCGGGATGCTGGACGAAAACCCGGACCTGTCGCTCTGCCCCGAGGCCGTACGATCCTTCCCCGGCCAGCCCGGCCTGATCGTGCGCGACACCGACGGCACGCCGCTCTTGCCCAAGTTCTGTTTTGAAAAAGCCGAGCAGAACGGCAAACTGGACCTGACCTATGTAGACGCCGAAAACGGGCTGACGCTGACATTCACCTTCACCGCCGACACAGAAACACACATGGTCACGGCGCGCACAACGCTGGACGCCACGCGACCTGTGCACCTGCATTGGCTGGCCGCTCCCGTTCTGCCTGCCCCGCAGCAGAGCGAGGAAATGATCGACGTATCGGGCCGTTGGTGCGGTGAATTCCAACTGGGCCGCACCGCGTGGTCCGCTGGTATCCGCTACCGCGAAAACCGCACGGGCCGCACGGGCCACGAACATTTTCCGGGTCTGATTATACCCTGCACCGGTGCCACGAACACCCGTGGTGAGGCTTACGCATTTCACTATGGCTGGTCGGGCGGTCACCGCATGGTCGCGGAAGAGCTTCAGGACGGCAGGCGTCAGGTGCAGTTCGGCCACGCCGCGCGGATGGAAACCCAAGCGGCCACGCAATTCAGAACCGCCCCGCTTTACATATGCTATTCCGACACGGGTCTGAACGGTTGCGCCGTCGCCTTCCAGCGGCACCTGCGCGACCGGATCGTGACATGGCCGCAACCCGCCACGCCGCGCCCTGTGCATTACAACTGCTGGGAGGCCGTCTACTTCGATCATAAGCTGCCGGTGCTGAAAGACATCGCCGACCGCGCTGCCGCTTTGGGGGCTGAGCGGTTTGTGCTGGATGACGGCTGGTTCGGACAGCGCGATGACGACACCCGCAGCCTGTCTGACTGGGAAGTGGACCCGCGCAAGTATCCAGACGGGCTTAAGCCGCTGATCGACCATGTCCACAAAGTTGGCATGACATTCGGTCTTTGGTTCGAACCCGAGATGATCAACCCCGACAGTGACATCCACCGCGCCCATCCCGATTGGGCCTTGGGCGGCGAAGATCAGACACTGGGGCGTCAGCAGAAAGCGCTGAACATGGCGCTGCCGGAAGTGCGCGATTTCCTTTATGACCGCATGTCCAAAATCCTGCGCGACAATGCGATCGAATACATCAAATGGGACCACAACCGCGTGCTGCCCATGCCAGATGCGGCACAGACACGCGGGTCCTACGCACTGATCGACCGCCTGCGCGCCGATTTCCCACATGTGGAGATCGAAACCTGCGCATCGGGCGGTGGTCGCATTGATTTTGGCATCCTGGAACGCACCCAACGGGTCTGGCTGTCCGACAGCAACGACGCGCTTGAGCGGTTGCGCATCCAGCACGACGCGGCGCTGTTTCTGCCACTTGCCGTCACCGGTAGCCACGTTGGCCCGCGCCGCTGTCACACCTCTGGCCGTATCCTTGATATCAGCTTCCGCGCCTGGGTTGCCGCCCAGCGCCATATGGGGTTCGAGATGGATCCGCGAGAGCTTGACGCCTACGAAACCGCTGTCCTGACCGAGGTGACAAGCTGGTGGAAACACAATCGCCACTGGATGATGACAGCGGATATCCTGCGGCTGGACAGCGCCGATCCGGCCGTCATTGCCGAACAGCAGCTTGCCCGCGACAAGGACCGCTTTGTCGTGTTTGCGGGCAAGGCGGCCACGTCAGACCAGATCGCGCCGCGCCCATTGCGGCTGACAGCGCTTGATCCTGCCGCAACTTACCGGATCTCGCTGATCAACCGCGAAACGGCGCCGGGTCTGTCGCGTGGCAAGCCCGCATTGAAAACGCAAGGGATGGATGTCTCCGGTGCTTATCTGATGCGCCACGGCGTAACGCTCCCCTGGTCGTTCCCGGAACGCATGTGGGTTCTTGAGGGCCATCGCCTGTGACGGCGGTGTTTCCATCTTTGAAAGGTGCCTCCGTCTTTATCACCGGCGGCGGCAGCGGTATCGGCGCGGCGCTGGTTGCGGGCTTTCTGGAACAGGGGGCCAAGGTGGCCTTCGCCGATCTGGCCGACGCCGCACAAAATCCAGATGCCATGTTTCTGCCCTGCGATGTGACCGATATCGCAGCACTCACAATCGCCATGGAAAAGGCCGCTGCGGCCCACGGACCGATCACCGTGCTGGTCAACAACGCCGCCAACGACATGCGCTATTTTATTGATGAAATTACGCCCGAGATCTGGGATAGCCAGCAGGCCGTGAATTTCAAACATTACTTCTTTGCCAGCCAGAAGGCCGCCGCGGGGATGGAGGCTGGCGGCGCAATCATTAACTTCTCGTCCATCACATATGCTATGGGCATCGACGGCATGGCGCCCTACGTGTCCGCTAACGCCGGCATCATGGGCCTGACCCGCGCCATGGCGCGCGAACTGGGGCCACGCAGTATACGGGTCAATGCGATTGCACCCGGTTGGGTCCTGACCGAAAAGCAACGTGAAAAGTGGGCAACAGAAGAAAGCCTGTCGGCATTCTTGGACAAACAATCCCTCAAGACCCATATCCAACCTCAAGACCTGATTGGTCCGGTTCTCTTTCTGGCATCCGATGCGTCAGCTATGATAACAGGCCAGACAATCGCAGTAGACGCAGGCGTGGTGAACTTCGGATGAGCGCAGATATCAAACCTGACTGGATCGCAGCCGATTGGGGCACCAGCAATCTGCGTGTCTGGGCCATGACCGAAAGCGGCACAGTGCTGGCGCAGGCGGCATCGAACGCAGGCATGGCCAGCCTGACGCGCGACGGTTTTGAACCCGCGTTGCGCAATATCGCAGGGCAGTGGATGGATGGCCCAACAACTGTGGTCGCATGCGGCATGGTCGGCGCGCGCCAAGGCTGGGTCGAGGCGCCTTATGCGACCGTCCCCTGCCCGCCAGTGGCCGAAGGGTTTGCCAAGGCGGTGACCGCAGACGCGAATTTGCAAGTGCATGTCATTCCCGGCTTGCGCCAGCTGACCCCGCCCGATGTGATGCGCGGCGAAGAAACCCAGATCGCGGGCTTTCTGGCGCGCAACCCGAATTGGGACGGTATCCTGTGTCTGCCCGGCACCCACACCAAGTGGGTCCATATCAGCGCCGACGAGGTTGTCAGCTTCAAGACCTTCATGACCGGAGAGCTGTTCGCCACCATTAGCAACGAAACCGTGCTGCGCCATTCGATCGGTGACGACGGTTGGGACCAGACCGCCTTTGACGATGCGTTGTCTGATGCCATGTCGCGCCCCGAACGGCTGACCTCCGATCTGTTTGCGCTGCGTGCGGCCCACTTGCTGCACGATCAGACACTTGCCACGGCCCGCGCCAGACTGTCAGGTCTGCTCATCGGTTGCGAGCTTGCGGGCACCAAACCTTACTGGTTGGGTCAGCAGGTCGCCGTCATCGGTGCCAGCAAGATCAGCAGCATCTACATCAATGCATTGGCCGCCCAAGGTGTGCCCGCCACGCAGGTGCAGGGCGATGCCACGACACTGGCTGGCCTGACCGCCGCCTATCGCCGCCTGAAAGGATAATCCATGTCCCATCGACCCCTGATTGCCATCCTGCGCGGTGTGTCCACCGTCGAAGCTCCAAAAATGGCCGAGGCGTTGGTGGCCGCTGGCATCACGCAAATCGAAGTGCCGCTGAACTCTCCCACCCCGTTTGATAGCATCAAGGCAATGAAATCTGCCGTTGGCGCGGATGCGATCATCGGCGCAGGCACGGTGCTGTCCACTGACGATGTGGGCCGCGTGCGCGACGCCGACGGAGAGCTGATCGTGTCCCCCAACTGCGACCAGCGCGTGATCGTGGCGACCAAAGCCGCTGGCATGGCCAGCTGGCCCGGCGTGATGACACCTACCGAATGCTTTATGGCGCTGAAGTCTGGCGCTGACGGTCTGAAAATCTTTCCCGCGTCCCTGCTTGGCCCCGGCGGGATCAAGGCCATCCGTGCGGTGCTGCCCAAAGGCACGCTGGTTTATGCCGTGGGTGGTGCGGGTGCCGACAACTTCGGCGAATGGATGGCGGCCAGTGCGGACGGCTTTGGCATCGGGTCTGCGCTTTACAAGCCCGGTTTGAGCGTTAACGAGGTATCGGTCCGCGCCAAAGCGATGGTCGCCGCATACGAGGCTGCTCTGGCAGACCGCGCATGATCTTTGATGACACCCAATGTACCCTTGGCGAAGGGCCTTTGTGGCATCCCGTGCGGCAACAGCTTTTCTGGTTCGATATTCTGGGCAAGCGGTTACATACAAAAGGCCAGCACTGGCAGTTTGACGAATACGTCTCGGCGGCCGGTTGGGTCGATCAAACGACCCTTCTGATTGCGTCGCAAACCCAGCTTTTCACGTTCGATATTGAAACCGAGGACATGACCTATGTGCACGGATTGGAATCGGATAACACCGTGACCCGCTCCAACGATGGCCGTGCCGACCCGCAGGGTGGTTTCTGGATCGGGACAATGGGGATCAAGGCCGAGGACAAGGCAGGCGCGATCTATCGCTACTACCGTGGCGAGCTGCGCTGCCTGTTTCCCAAGATCACGATCAGCAATGCGATCTGCTTCGCGCCCGATGGTGCAACCGCCTACTATACCGACACGCCGACGCAAAAGATTATGCGTGTGGCGCTTGATGACGACGGCTGGCCCGTGGGCAAACCCGCGTTGCACATCGACCTGCGCGGCACAGACTTCCGCCCCGACGGCGCTGTCGTCGACGCGGACGGCACCTTGTGGAATGCGCAATGGGGCAATGCCCGTGTGGCGGGTTACGCCCCTGACGGCACGTTCCTGACCGCCCACGACCTACCCGCGCAGCAAACCACTTGCCCCGCGTTCGGCAGTCCTGACCTCACCACACTGCACTGCACCAGCGCCGCCGACGGGCTGACCGGACCGGAAGATGGGAAAACCTTTGCCGTGCAGACCAGTACCATCGGCCAAGCCGAACACCGCGTGATCCTTTAGGACGGCGGCCCAGCTTCATTTGGCCAAAACAACTCAAAAGGACGCAACATGAAACGCACGCTCGGCGTCTGTTATTATCCCGAACACTGGCCGATGGATCAGTGGGCCACCGACGCGGCCCGCATGGTGGAAACTGGCCTCACATGGGTGCGGATCGGTGAGTTTGGCTGGCAGCGCATGGAACCTGCGCCAGACCAGTTCGACTGGGGCTGGCTGGACCGCGCGATTGAAGTGCTGGGCGATGCGGGGTTGAAGGTCGTGCTGGGCACGCCCACAGCGACGCCTCCACGCTGGATGATCGACAAGCACCCTGACATGCTGCCTGTCGCCGCTGACGGTCACACCCGCAAATTCGGCTCGCGCAGGCACTACGATTTCAGTCACATAGGATATCGGAAAGAGGCGCAGCGCATCGCAAGGCTCATGGCCGAACGCTATGGCAAGAACCCGCATGTCGCTGCGTGGCAGATCGACAACGAATATGATTGCCACGACACCACTCTGTCCTATTCCGACGCGGCACGCAGTGGCTTTCAGGACTGGCTCGCGCAACGCTATCAATCGACCGACGCGCTGAACCGTGCGTGGGGCAACGTGTTCTGGTCGATGGACTACGACAGCTTTGACCAGATCGACCTGCCGAACCTGACCGTGACCGAACCCAACCCTGCACATGTGCTTGCCTTCCGACGGTATAGCTCCGACCAAGTCGTCGCATTCAACCGCGTCCAAGCCGACGAAATCCGCAAGCACACCGACGCCCCGCTCATCCACAACTACATGGGCCGGATCACCACGTTTGATCACTGGGCCGTTGGCGCCGACCTCGATATCGCGTCATGGGACAGCTATCCCATCGGTTTCCTGTCCGACCGGATCGAAGGCACGCCAAAAGAAAAGCAGTTCTATCTGCGCCAAGGTCACCCCGATAACCAAGCGTTCCACCACGACCTCTACCGCGCGATTGGCCGCAATCGCATGTGGGTCATGGAACAACAACCTGGCCCCGTGAACTGGGCGCCCTACAACCCCGCCCCGCTGCCCGGCATGGCGCGGCTTTGGGCGTGGGAGGCGTTTGCCCACGGGGCCGAAACCGTCTGCTATTTCCGCTGGCGGCAGGCCCCATTCGCGCAGGAACAGATGCACGCAGGCCTGTTGCGCCCCGATAGCGAGGCTGCCCCCGCCTTGGCCGAGGCCGCACAGGTGGCGCAAGAGCTGGCCGACCTGCCCGAAGTGGATGCTGGTGCCGCACCAGTGGCGCTGGTCTTTGACTACGAAAGCGCGTGGGCGTGGGACACGCAGCCCCAAGGCGCTGACTTCGACATGTTCCGCCTCGCCTTCGCCGCCTATCGCGCTTTGCGCCGTGCGGGGCTGTCCCTGGATATCCTGCCGCCAGATTGCGCAGACCTCAGCGCCTATAAGTTCGTCCTTGCGCCGGGCATCATGAAGCTGTCCGACCCTTTCCGTGCAGCCCTCGCCAAGTTCGACGGCATCGCGTTGATCGGTCCGCGTAGCGACGGCAAAAACGAAGAACTGGCCATTCCCACGCCGATGGGACCGGACCTGCCCGACACGGACGTGACCACCGTGATGGCCGAAAGCCTGCCACCCTCCGACGCGATCAAACTGCAAGGCGGCGGGCGCTTCCTGCACTGGTTCGAACACCTTGAAGGTAACGCTGACGTGCATTTGGCGACCAAGGCAGGCCAACCCGCGATTATGGGCGGCGATACGATCCGCTATCTGGCGGGCTGGCCCGACGATGACACGTTTGACAGCATCATTGGCAACCTGTGCGATGCGCTGGACATCCCGACATACGATCTGCCCAAGGGCCTGCGCATCCGCGACACCGGCACACACCGCTTTGTGTTTAACTACGCGCCAAAACCGCGCAAATGGGGTGACGTGACGATCCCCGCCGCTGGCGTGCATTGGGAAAAGCTCTGATGCATTTCGGCACAACCGCGCAGGGACAGGACGTTGAGAAGATCACGCTTCAAGCCGGTGATCTGACCGTCGCCATCCTGACGTGGGGAGCCGTGGTGCAAGACGTGCGACTGGCGGGCATCGACAGGTCCTTGACGCTGGGGTCCGACCGGATTGCCGATTACGAAGGTGCGATGCGCTATCACGGGTCACTGATCGGGCCGATTGTGAACCGGATCAGCACCGCGCGGGTCAAGGTCGACGGCATCATGTACGAGCTTGAGCGCAATCAGGACGGGCGCATCCATCTTCATTCCGGCGCTGAGGCCACGCACCTGCGCGTCTGGGATGTGGCAGAGCGGTCGGACAGCCACGTCCGCCTGACCTGCACCCTGCCAGATGGTGCCTGCGGCCTGCCCGGCCACCGCGAAGTTAGCGTGACATACACTGTGACCGCACCTGCCGATTTGCGCGTTGAGATTGACGCCACCACCGATGCCAAGACTCCGCTCAGCTTTGCCAACCACAGCTACTGGAACCTTGATGGCAGCGCGCAATGGAATGGACACAGGCTTCAGGTGTTGGCGGACCGGTTCCTGCCAGCCACCAGCGATGACTACCCCACCGGCGAAATTGTCGAGGTGTCAGGCACAGATATGGATTTCCGCACACCACGCGTCATCACCGCCAAGCAGGACTGGCTGGATAACAATTTTTGCCTGTCTGACACGCGCCAACCGCTCCGCCATGCACTGACGTTGACCGGGGCAAGCGGTGTCACGCTGCAATTGGACACCACCGAACCGGGTGTACAGGTCTATGACGGCCGCGCCGCCAAACGCCCTGATCGCGCCCCGTTTGAAGGGCTCGCCATCGAAGCCCAGATGTGGCCGGACGCGCCAACCAATCGCGCGTTTCCCTCAATTATGTGCGATCCGGACACGCCTTATCGTCAGGAAACTCGCTTCCGGTTTTCCTGAATCAAGTTTTTCATTTTTTCCATAAATTTCAAAGTCTTAAACCTCTGCGCGTTCTGTCGCACCCTGCTGTAATTTGCAGGTTTCATCTTATCTTAAAGGCAACGGTAATGAAGTAGATTTGCGTTGAAAGGCTGAAATGGAAACCCTGCTTTTGTCCCGCATCCAGTTTGCGGCCAACATCTCGTTCCACATTCTGTTCCCGACCATCACCATCGCGCTTGGTTGGGTGCTGCTGTATTTCAAACTGCGCTATCATCGCAGTGGTGAAAACCGCTGGATGGAGGCTTATGGCTTCTGGGTGAAGATCTTTGCGCTGTCGTTTGCGCTGGGTGTTGTGTCCGGCATTACCATGTCGTTCCAATTCGGCACCAACTGGCCCGGTTTCATGGAGAAAGTGGGTAATATCGCGGGGCCGTTGCTCGCCTACGAGGTGATGACCGCGTTCTTCCTTGAGGCGGTCTTCCTTGGCATCATGCTGTTTGGTGCGTCCCGCGTGCCTGTCTGGCTGCATACGCTGGCCACCTTCCTTGTGGCGTTCGGCACAACCATGTCGGCGTTCTGGATCATCGTGCTGAATTCGTGGATGCACACGCCGCAGGGCTTTGAAATGATTGATGGCGTGGCCCATGCGACAGACTGGTGGGCGATCATCTTCAACCCATCAATGCCGTATCGCTTTGGCCATATGATGCTGGCCAGCTTCCTGACCGTCAGCTTCCTGATTGCGGGCGTCTCGGCTTTCCGTTGGCTGATCGGTGGTAAGACCGAAGGCGTGCGCGTGGCGCTGCGGACCGCTGTGTTTGGTGCGGCCCTGCTGATACCAGTCCAGATTTTTGTCGGTGACCTGCACGGATTGAACACCAAAGAATATCAGCCCGCGAAAGTGGCTGCGATGGAAGGTCTTTGGGAAACCGACACCAACGTGCCGCTGTTGCTTTTCGCGATCCCCGACGACGAGGCGCGTGAAAACCACTTTGAAATCGGTGTGCCGGGTTTGGCCAGCTTTATCCTGACCCACGACTGGAACGGAGAGCTGAAGGGTCTGAACGAATTTGTGGCCGAGGACGGCACACCGCTGCACCCCCGCGTCGCACCCGTGTTCTGGTCGTTCCGCGTGATGGTTGGCACGGGCGTGTTGATGCTGTTGGTCAGCTGGGCCGCGACCGTGATGATGCTGCGCAAAAAGCGTGACGGCTTTGGCCGCCGTGGCGTCGAAGGTCTGCCGAAATTCATGCTTTTCGGTCTGGTCGGGATGAGCTTTAGCGGTTGGATCGCGACCCTTGCCGGTTGGTACACAACCGAGATCGGCCGCCAGCCGTGGTTGGTGAACGGTGTGATGACCACCAAAGAGGCCGTGGCCGACGTGCCTGCTGGCATGGTGCTGTCAACGCTGCTGGTCTACCTCGCGGTTTATGCCGCCCTGTTGATCGCCTACATCAGCGTGATCTTCTATCTGGCGCGCAAAACATCCCGTGGGGAACCCGTCGGACCGCGCACCGCGCAATCAGAAGAGGCGCAGCTGAGCGCCGTGCCGGGAGAATAACAGATGTATTATTTCGGTGATCCCGCTGTTTGGCTGCCATTTGTCTTTGCCGCGCTCATGGGTCTGTCCATCCTGATTTACGTGGTGCTGGACGGATTTGATCTGGGCGTTGGATTGTTGTTCCCGTTCTCGGACGAGGAAGAAAAGGACATGATGATCGCCTCGATCGGCCCGTTATGGGACGCAAACGAAACGTGGCTGGTGCTGGCGGTTGGCATCCTGTTGGTGGCCTTTCCGGCCGCCCACGGCGAGATTCTGACCGCGCTCTACTTGCCCGTTGCGGTGATGCTGATCGGCCTGATCCTGCGCGGTGTGGCGTTCGAATTCCGCGCGAAAGCTCGTGTCGCGCAAAAACGGCTCTGGAACAACTTGTTCTTCATAGGCTCGCTGATGACCTCCCTCAGCCAAGGCTTCATGCTGGGCATGTATGTGATGGGTCTGACATGGACTTGGGCGCATTTCGGTTTCGCACTTTTGACGGCGGTGTTCCTGACCGTGGGATACAGCTTTATCGGGGCCACCTGGGTCATCCACAAATCCGAAGAGATGCTGCAACGCAAAGCCGTGGACTGGGCCAAGAACGGCATCTGGGGTCTGGTATTGGGCATCGGTGCCATTTCAGCGGCGACGCCATTTGTCAGCGCGCGTATTTTTGACAAATGGTTCAGCTGGCCAGAGGCGCTTTTGCTCGCACCGCTGCCCGTGTTGTCGGCAGGTTTGGTCGTCTGGCTGTGGTGGATGCTGCAACGCATGCCATTTTCAGGTGACCGCTGGAACTGGCTCCCGTTTGCGGCGGCAAGCCTGCTGTGGATGGCGGCATTCGGTGGTATGGCCTACAGCTTTTACCCTTACGTCGTGCCGGAACAGATGACGATCTACGAGGCGGCAAGCGCACCGGAAAGCCTGTTCATTATCCTGATCGGCACCTGCTTCGTGCTGCCGACGATCCTTGGCTACACCGTGCTGGCCTACGCGATCTTCCGTGGCAAGGCGACTGCGCTGCGTTACGACTGACGTGAAAGTAGCGGGCTGGCCTGTAACTCAGGCCTGCCCCCACCCGCCACCGCCGGGTGTTTTCATCGTAAAGACGGCACCTGCTGGCAGATCAATCTCATCATTGCCGCGCAGCACGCGCGTTTCGCCATCGGGCAACGTCACGCTGTTCTCGCCAACCGCACCTGCCGTCCCGCCGGCAGCGCCAAAGGGCGGGACCACGCGGTGAGAGCAGAGCGTGGTCACCGTCACAGACTCAAGAAACCGCATGTCGCGCCATGCACCATGGCCACCGCGATACTCCCCGTCACCGCCTGAGCCGTCCCTGATGCCAAACCGTTCCAGCCGCACAGGAAAGCGTTTCTCCAAAATCTCGGGATCGGTCATCAGCGTATTGGTCATATGGGTCTGCACCGCATCACATCCCGCAAAGCCAGGCCCCGCTCCCGTGCCGCCCGCAATGGTTTCGTAGTTCTGGAAATCGGCGTTGCCCCAGATGAAGTTATTCATGGTGGCCTGCGAACAGGCCATCACGCCCAGCGCCCCGTAAAGCGCGTTACACGCGGCTTGGGACACCTCTGTATTGCCCGCAATCACCGCCGCTGGATAGGCAGGGTTCAGCATCGTGCCTTCGGGTGCGATGATCTTGATCGGCTTGAGGCACCCTTCGTTCAGCGGAATGTCAGAGCCTACAAGCGTGCGGAACACGTAAAGCACCACAGCGCGACACACCGCAAACGGCGCGTTGTAGTTCCCGCTGTGTTGCCCGCTGGTGCCGGTGAAATCCACCGTCGCAGTGCGAGCCTTTTGATCGACGGACACCGCGACATTGATCACCTGCCCCTCGTCCATCGGATAGCTGAAGGTGCCGCCTTCCAGCGTGTCGATGACGCGGCGCACGCTTTCTTCGGCGTTGTCCTGCACGTGACCCATGTAGGCGGTCACGACATCAACGCCATAGGTGTCACACACGCCCACAAGCGCCTGCCGTCCGGTTTCATTGGCCGCCACCTGCGCCTTTAGATCAGCCATGTTCTGCGCGATATTGCGGCAAGGGTATTTGCCGGATGCCAACAGCGCCCGCGTTTCTTCTTCAAGCAGACGCCCGCCGCGGACAAGCTGCACGTTGTCGATCAGCACACCTTCCTGATCAATGTGCGTGCTGTCAGGCGGGCCAGAGCCGGGCGTGCGGCCGCCAATGTCCGCGTGATGCCCGCGCGAGCCAAGCCAGAACGCCGCTTTGCCATCTACAAATACCGGCGTCACCACAGTGACGTCGGGCAGGTGTGTGCCGCCGTTGTAAGGCGAATTGAGCATAAACGCATCGCCCTCGGCCACGTCAGGCCACGCGCGCATCACTGTCTTGATGCTGTCCGACATTGACCCAAGATGCACAGGCACGTGCGGCGCGTTCGCAACCAGATCACCCGCCGCATCAAAGATCGCGCAGGAGAAATCCAGCCGTTCCTTGATGTTCACCGACCACGACGTGTTGGCCAGTGTGGCCCCCATCTGATCGGCCACCGACATAAAGAGGTTCGACATCACCTCAAGCACAACAGGATCAGCCTTTGTGCCTGCGGCGGCCGGATGCTTCACCGCGCCGTCGCGACGCAAATGCAGGTTTGCTTGCGCGTCCACTGACAGCGACCAGCCTGGTTCGACGATTGTGGTGCCCGTCGCCTCAAGCACGATCGCGGGGTCTTTGATCTGCTGGTCAGGTCCCAGCATCTCGCGGTCATAAAGCGGCACTTCAGTAGGACCGTCATACATGACGGGCGTGTGCCCGATGGGCTTGGCAGTGTCTGTGGCAGCGGGCGCGGGCACCGCCGGATCGGGCATACCGCCGATTGCCTCCACCGCGAGCATATCAAACAGGATCGCCCGTTCAGGGCTGATAAAGCCAAAGCGTTGCTGGTGCGCTGCCTCAAACGCGGCTTGCATGGCATCCGGCGTGTCAAACGGAACCTCCAGCGGTTGGTGCGATCCGTCATACCGCAAATGCGCGCGGGCCTGCGTTTGAATATCCGATACGCCCTGTGCCGCGACCTCTTGGCAGGCTTCGTCTGCGATCCGTGACACCGCGTCCTGCGCGTCATCCACCGCGCTGAGGGGACCATCGAACTGCACTTCGCGCAAGGCGCGAATATCGGCCAAGCCCATACCAAAGGCCGACAATACACCCGCGTGCGGGTGCACAAACACATGCGACATGCCCAATGCGTCAGCCACCAGACAGGCGTGCTGCCCACCCGCACCACCAAAACATTGTAATGTATATCCGGTCACATCATGTCCGCGCTGGACCGATATTTTCTTGATCGCGTTGGCCATATTATCAACCGCGATCCGCAAGAACCCTGCCGCAACCTGCGCCGGTGTTCCGGGACTTTCGCCGGTCAAGTCCGTGACCTCGGCGATCAGCTTTGCAAATTTGGCCGCGACAACCTCGGCGTCCAGCGGCTGATCCCCGTCAGGGCCAAAGACAGCAGGAAAGTAATCCGGGCTCAGCTTGCCCAGCATGACGTTGCAATCCGTGACCGTCAGCGGCCCGCCACGGCGGTAACAGGCTGGTCCCGGATCAGCGCCTGCACTTTCCGGCCCGACCTGAAAACGCCCGTCGCGGAAGGTGCAGATCGATCCGCCACCCGCCGCGACCGTATGGATATCCATCATCGGCGCGCGCATCCGCACGCCCGCAACCTCGGTTTCAAAACTGCGTTCAAACTGACCCGCATAGTGGCTCACGTCCGTTGACGTGCCACCCATGTCAAAGCCGATCAACCGGCTGTGTCCTGCGGCCTGCGCCGTCTTGACCATGCCAACAATGCCGCCCGCCGGACCGGACAGGATCGCGTCCTTGCCCTGAAACAGCGTTGCATCTGTCAAACCACCGGACGATTGCATGAACAACAGCCGTTCACACACCCGCCCCACGTCCAGCGCATTGGCGACCTGATTGACATAGCGCCGCAGAATGGGCGACAGGTAGGCATCCACCACGGTCGTATCGCCACGCGACACCAGCTTGGCCAAGCGCGAGGTGCCGTGGCTGGTGCTGATCTGCGTGTAACCGATGTCGCTGGCAATCTGTGCGGCTGCATCCTCATGCGCGGGGTTCAGATAGCCGTGCAGAAACGCAATCGCCACAGCTCGCACGCCACGATCAAATCCCGCCCTTAGCGCCTCGCGCGTGGCCTCCAGATCAATCGGCGTCACAACCTCTCCAGCTGCATCCAACCGTTCTGGCACCTCTGCCACGTCCTGATACAAAAGCTGGGGCCGGATAATTTCCAGATCAAACAGGCGCGGGCGGTTCTGATACCCGATTTTCAAAAGGTCGCGAAAGCCTTGTGTGATTAAAAGCAAGACATCCTCGCCCTTACGCTCAAGCAGAGCATTGGTGGCAACGGTTGTGCCCATTTTGACCGCGCGGATGCTGCCGGGCTGCGGCGTATTGGTCTGCATCAGGTCCTTGATGCCCTGCACAGCGGCATCAGCATAGCGTTCGGGATTTTCCGACAGAAGCTTATGCGTGACGATCTCGCCATCCGGCTTTTGCGCCACAACATCCGTAAACGTGCCGCCCCGATCGATCCAGAATTCCCACTGTTTTGCCGACATGCCGCGCCCCTGTCATTGTTGCGCGACACTAGCCAGAGGGTTGCGCCAAGGAAATCCCCCAATCACATCAGAATCGGTTTGACACCTACCGCCCCATTGCGTAATCGGTGCGGCGTTGGCGCGGTAGCTCAGTTGGTTAGAGCGAACGACTCATAATCGTTAGGTCGGGAGTTCAAATCTCCCCCACGCCACCACTCTCCCCATATCCTATCCCACGCGGCATCAACCCGAACTGTTGAGGATTTCCGTCCACAGAAGCGTTTCCACCGCTCTTTCACTCCGCCGTTTTGACCAGTAGCATCCGTGCCAAAGCGGAGGACGCGATGACAATTCTTGATGATCTGGCGGCAGCTATCGGACCGGCCTACGTCCTGACCGGACAGGATACGGCCAAGTGGCAACAAGACTGGACCGGTGATTACACGCTCGCGCCGCAGGCTGTCGTGCGTCCGGGAACCACGGCAGAGGTTGCAGCCGTTCTCAAGATTGCCAACGCGGCAAAGATGCCCGTGGTGCCTGTATCGGGCAACACAGGTCTGACAGGTGCCACATCAAACGATGGTGCCTTGATGCTGTCGGTGGACCGGTTGAACAAGATCCAGAAGATTGATCCCGCAGGCCGGTCGATCACGGTGGGCTCCGGCGCGATCCTGTCGTCCATCCATGATGCTGCTGACGCCCACGACCTGATCTTTCCGCTCACGTTCGGCGCGCGCGGCACGGCCATGATCGGCGGCGCGCTGTCAACAAATGCGGGCGGGTCCAACGTGCTGCGCTACGGCAATACCCGCGACCTGTGTCTGGGCGTCGAAGTGGTGCTGGCCGATGGCCGCGTGATGAATTTGATGAGCGAGCTGCACAAAGACAATTCCGGCCTCAACCTGCGCAATCTGGTGATCGGCGCGGAAGGCACGCTAGGTGTGATAACGGCTGCGGTCCTCAAACTTTTCCCGAAACCCCGCGCCTACGCCACGGCAGTGGTGGCAGTCCCCCGGATCGAAGACGGATTGGACCTGCTCAACACCATTCAGGATGCCAGCGGCGGCGCGGTAGAGGCATTTGAATACATGCCGCGGTCCTATATCGACCGCCACCTTGAACGCAAAAGCGATGCCAAACCGCCCTTTGATACCGACTATGACCATACCGTCATGATCGAGGTCGGCGCCACCGCAGACAAGGATGCAAAGCCTGACGCCAACGGCGAAGTGCCGGTGAAACTGCTGCTGGAAACCACGCTCGCTACGATGTTTGAAAGTGGTCGCGTGCTTGATGCTGTCGTGGCGCAAAACGATGCCCAGCGCACCGAGATGTGGGCCCGACGCGAAGCAGCCGGCGAGATTCTGTTCGACCCCGGCATCGCTGTGAATACCGACATCGCTGTCCCTTTGTCGCAGGTCGGCCCCGCCTTGCGCGGCATTACCGAACGGCTCAAAGCCATTGATCCCGATGTCACCGAGATTATCGTGTCGCATCTGGGCGATGGCAATATCCATCACACGTCCTATCCGCGCCGCAACAACCCCGACGTGATGGCCGCCATGGTCGAAGCGGTAGAGGATGTGGTGCAAGAGGTCGGCGGGTCCTTCAGCGCCGAACATGGTGTGGGCAAGTCAAAGCTTGATACAATGCGCCGCCGCAAAGATCCTGTGGCGCTTGACGTGATGCGCACCATCAAAAATGCACTAGACCCGAACAATATTCTGAACCCCGGCAAAGTCATTCCTGACTAGCTTCTTTTGGACAAAACTACTTTGGGGGAATCGCCCTTGGGCGATGGGGGCAACGCCCCCCTCTTAAGCGCAATATCGCGTGCGGCTTTAGCCGCTCCATTTGGTTAGACCCACTTGGCCAGTGGCGGCAATGACATCAGCACGGCGTTTGCATCGTGTCCCGTGGTCAGGCCAAACTTTGTGCCACGGTCATACACAAGGTTGTATTCCGCATAGAGCCCGCGATGGATCAATTGCGTGTCCTTGTCAGCATCATCCCACGACGTTGGCAGCCGCTTTTCCACCAGCGGCAGATAGGCGGGCAGGAACGCGCGGCCAATGTCCTGTGTCAGTGCAAAATCGGCATCCCAGTCGCCCGTGCAGCGGTCATCCATAAAGATACCACCCACGCCGCGTGCGCGATTGCGGTGCGGAATATAGAAATACTCGTCCGCCCATTCTTTCAGCTTGGGATACAAATCCGCACCATGCGGGTCGAGGTGCGCTTTCTGTGTCGCATGAAAATGCGCGGTATCCTCGTCATATTCGATGCAGGGGTTCAGGTCCGATCCGCCGCCAAACCACCACGCATGCGGCGTCCAGAACATGCGGGTGTTCATGTGGACGGCAGGCGCGTGCGGATTTCGCATATGCGCCACCAGCGAAATGCCCGACGCCCAGAAGCGCGGGTCGCTCTCCATTCCCGGCACACCACGTGCAGCCATCGCCTTTTGCGCCGCGGCCCCCAATTCGCCATACACAGTCGAGATATTCACGCCGACCTTTTCAAACACACGCCCGCCGCGCATCACCGACATCAGCCCGCCACCGGCATCCGATCCGTCGTCAGAGGTGCGTGATGTTTCCGTGACCTCAAACCGGCCAGGGGCCATATCGGCGGTTGGCCCGTCTGACAGGTCATTTTCCAACCCTTCAAACGCGGTGACAATTTCGTCGCGGAGGGTCCGAAACCATGCGGCGGCTTTTGCTTTTTCGGCTTCGAATTCCTGGCCCATCTGTGTCCCTATCAGCGTGTTATCGCATAACAACCTGTGTTGTGTGTAAAGTGCAAGCCAAGGCTGCTACCTTATCCCAAATCTACATCCCTTCATGACCCGACCGGAGCCTCTTGCATGCGATCTGCACTCATCCTTCTGCCTCTTATCCTCACCGCTTGCGCCACCCCGCGCGAAGCGTGCCTGAACCGCGTGAACAGCGAACTGCGCGTGCTGGATCGTCTGATTACCGAAACGCGCGGCAATCTTTCGCGCGGGTATGCCATTGAAGAACGGCAAGAGGTTCGCGTGCGCAACCGCACCTGCGAAAGCGTCAATTCGCGTGGCATCGTGACGGAATTTGACTGCTCGGAAACCGATACAATTACCCGCCGCGAGCCTGTTGCGATTGATCTGAATGCCGAGCGCGCCAAGCTGGAATCATTGGAACAGCGTCAGGCCCAGAATCGCGTGAACGCGCAAAACGCGCGCGCCCAGTGCGTTGCTGCAAATCCTGAATAGGTCAGTGTGCTGAAACGGCTGCCGGATCAATCAGGGTCCGGCCACCGTCAACCGTGATGATCTGACCTGTCACGAAACCAGATGCGTCGGACGCCAGATATTGCACGGCGTCTGACACCTCTCCGGGGCTGGCGATGCGGTGCAGCGGTGTCTTGTCGACAATTTCCTCGCGGGCCTCATCATCATCCTTGAGCGACCCCTTCAGGCTGGCACTCATCACTGATCCGAACGCCACAGCATTTACGCGGATACGCTGGGATGCAAGGCTCACGGCCATGGACCGCGTCATCTGGTCAAGTGCGGCCGAACTCACCGAATAGGCCAGCAGATCGGGATGCGTGCGCCGCGCCGCGATAGAACTTAGGTTCACGATAGACCCCGCAGGTTCATCCGGCTCCGCATCCTTGGCCTGTTTGATCATCTTGCGCGACACCGCTTGCGTCATGCGCAGCGCGGTCAAAAGGTTCTGGTTCAACAGATCCTCAACACTTGTGTCATCAGGATTCAGCGGATCGGTGATCTTTACCTGCCGCGATGCATTCACCAGAATATCGACCCGCTCGAACGCATCGACGGTGGCCGACAGCAGATTTGCAATCGTCAGTTTTTCGCGCAAATCACCGGCAAAGATGCGGACGTTTTCTTCTTCCTTGGCGGCATCACCAAGTTCGGCGTCCAGCCGGTCTTCGTCCATATCGGCAAAAACCACATTGGCCCCCGCCCGCACAAATTGCCGCCCGATGGCCAAACCGACCCCGTTGGCGGCCCCTGTGACAATGGCTGTCTTGCCCGAGATTGAGAATGACATTGGAATTACCCCTCTGGGTCAGTGTCCGGCCAGCGGACAGGTTTAGCGGATCGGCCGTGTGGCGTGAAACACCTTGAACGCATTGGTCATCGTCACAACATCAACATTGCGGAACGCATCTTGCAAGGCGGTCTCATAGGGAAGGTGGCGGTTGGCGACCATCCAAAGTTTGCCATGCGGTGCCAATGCGCGGGCTGCCGCTGCAATAAAGGCACGCCCCAATCCCGGATCGGCGCTGCGTCCGGTGTGAAAGGGCGGGTTCATGATAATCCCGTCATAGCCCCGATCCGGTATGTGCGTGGTGGCATCCGCCCAGACAAACGCAGCACGCGGGTCGGTGATATTCAGACGCGCACAGTCCAGCGACAGGTTTTCCGCTTCGATCAGATCAATGGATTTCACGCTTTCGCGGGTCAGTGCAGCATGGCTCAGATATCCCCAGCCTGCGCCAAAGTCGGCCATGCGCGCGGGCAACTTGTCAGGAAGCGCGTCCACCAGCAAAGCAGAGCCTTTATCAATCGCGCCGTCAGAAAACACGCCCGCTGTGGTATAAAACCCGTGGTCGCCTTTACTGATATCCGGCACCGCCCAATCGGCAAAGGCGTCTGTCGCGTCAAACCAGAAGATGCGCCCGTGGTCCTTTGTGACCGACGGCACATCGCCCAGCCGTTTGCGGCAATCCTTGAATAGGCTATCGACACCGTCTGTCTTTTGACCATCAACGATCACCCGCTTTGCGACAGTGCAAGCCTGTGCAATCAGCGCCCGTGCCAGTGCCTTCGCGCGCGGCACAACGACGATGGCGGTATCTGTATCGTCCATTTGCGTGCTCACGTCATAGCCCGCGTTTTCCCACGCGGTCACATCGGGCCGGAAGCTATGGCAAACTTTGATCTTATCTCGCGGCAATGCGCTGACATCATAGGTCGCACCGGGCCGCACAAGTGTCAGCGGACCTGTCAAAGGTGCAAGAACGCCATCTTGCAGCGCGGTCGTCAGGCGGGATTGGGTAGCCATCAGGAGCGAGCAGCGAAGGCTACTCTTTCTCCATCGTGCATTGGAGCGGATGCTGGTGGCGCTGCGCAAAATCCATCACTTGCGCCACTTTTGTCTCGGCAATCTCGTGGCTGTAGACACCCACGACGGCAAGGCCCTTTTTGTGAACCGTCAGCATCAATTCGAACGCCTGCGCGTGTGACATGCCAAAAAAGCGTTCCAACACATGCACGACAAATTCCATCGGTGTGAAATCGTCGTTCAGAATCATGACCTTATAAAGCGGCGGCTTTTTGGTCTTTGGCTTCGTCTCAAGTTTGATGCCGACATCACTGTCATCATCATCCTTGCCGCCTGCCATCATGGTGACTTGTGCCATCATCAGTTTTGATCTTTTCCGCCGCTGTTTGGTAGCTGTCTATATAAGGCATGATCTGTTTAAGAAAACCCCACCCCGCAATGTCGCGATTCCGCCGATCAAAGTGCGGGGATGCGCGACTGTCCGCACATTGCGGCAGGGGCAAGGCTGCCTCATTTCCGACACAATCGCCTATCTAGGGGCGAATGATCCGGCCGCACCCCAGATATGGCACAGCGGCCTCAAAGCCACACCAAAAGTCTTTGAATTTAGGCTATTTTCTGGCGCGTCGGCTTCGTGTTAGCGTGACCGCAATCAATAAGGCCACTCGCGCAAAGTGGGGGCCACGAGGCAGAAAATCGAGGTACACGACGTGGCAAGTCGTATGGGACAGCTGGCCCTTCGGGGGCTATTTATTGGATTGTTGGCATGTGTGACCGCGTTTTCCGCGTCACAGACCCGTGCCGCACCCTATGCAGCAATGGTAATGGACGCCCGCACAGGCGAGGTTTTGCATTCGCGCAACGCCGATACACGCCTGCATCCGGCATCGCTGACCAAAATGATGACGCTATATATCGCCTTTCAGGCCGTGCAACGCGGCGAGATCGGCCTTGATACCGAAGTGCGCATCACCGCCGCCGCCGCAGCAGAGCCTCCGTCGAAACTGGGCCTGCGCACAGGTCAGACGATCCGTCTGCGGTATCTTTTACGTGCTGCTGCCGTCAAATCCGCCAATGACGCCGCCACTGCCATCGGTATCGCTATCTCCGGGTCCGAATCCGCTTTTGCCGAACGGATGAACCGCACCGCCGCCGCGATGGGTATGCGCAATACAACCTTCCGCAACGCCCATGGTCTGACTCAGAACGGGCACATGTCCACGGCCCGCGATATGTCGATCCTTGGCCGTCACGTGATCTATGACTTTCCTCAGTACTATAACCTGTTTTCCCGCCGCACAGCAGACGCAGGCATCGCGACGGTCAGCCACACCAATCGCCGGTTTCTCAACCAGTACGAAGGCGCTGACGGGATCAAGACGGGCTATACCCGTGCTGCTGGCTTTAACCTGACGGCCTCTGCGCAGCGCGGGCAGGAACGGATCATCGCCACAATTTTCGGGGGCCGTTCGACACCGGATCGCACCCGCCGCATCATCGAGCTGATGGACATGGGCTTTAACCGTGCGCCGTCGAACGTGACCGTGCGCGAACCGCAGCCACCTGCGGTCAACACTGGCGCATCCCAGAACGCCGCCGAGTTGGTTGCAGGCACGACCACAACAGCAGCGACAAATGGCGGTGCCGGTAAAACGATCCGTGTCAGCGGCATCATCCGCACAAGCCCGCGCCCGCAAGGCCGTCCGCAAACCGCTGTGGCCAACCTACAAGTTGATACAGACGTCATCGATGATGCGCTGGCCGAGGCACTTGGCGCGGCCCTCATCGATTCGTCTGCAACCGTGGCCCCAGCCCCGACAGCCGAAGCAAGCGATCCTACCGTCATGGCTGCCGTCGTAACCGTCGCGCCGCCGTCGCGCCCTGCTGAACTGATTACCGCATCTGTGCAAAGCGCACTGGCCGAACCGGCACCAGCAGAGCCAGAGATCGTCACCCGTATTTCCACCTCGGGTGGACGGCACTGGGGCGTGAATGTCGGGCGCTACGGGTCGCGATACGAGGCCGAGCGCGTGTTGCTCAAGGTTGCCCTGAATGAAATGACATCGCTGGACGGTGCACTGCGCCGTGTTGTGCAACGCTCTGGTGGTTTTGATGCGAATTTCATGGGGCTTACCCGCGAGGGCGCCGACCTGGCGTGTCGCCGTCTTCAGGCACGCGGGACCACATGTTTCATGCTGGGCTCTGACAGCTAGTCGATCCGAAGTTTTAAGAATTCACGAAAGTTCAAAATTCTAGAATTTTGGACCCGCCTAGAGCGCGCGGCCTTCAAAGGCCGCCGCCATCAGCGCCTTGGTGTAGTCCGTCTGGGGCGCGTCAAAGATCGCAGCCGCATCACCTGCCTCAACAACATCACCCTGTTTCATCACCATCACCTTGTGTGACAGCGCGCGCACGACCTTCAGGTCGTGGCTGATGAACAGGTAGGCCAGCTGATATTTCTGCTGCAAATCACGCAGCAATTCGACGATCTGGACCTGCACCGTCATATCAAGCGCCGACGTCGGTTCATCCAGAACCAACAACTGCGGCCGCAGGATCATCGCGCGCGCGATCGCAATCCGCTGGCGTTGACCGCCGGAAAACTCGTGCGGATAGCGGTCCATCAATGCGGGATCAAGGCCGACCTCTGCCATGATTTCGGCGACCATATCGCGCCTGTCGCGGGTGGGATCAATCGCATGGATCGTCAGCCCTTCGGCAATGATCTGCTGCACCGTCATGCGCGGGCTGAGCGATCCATAGGGGTCCTGAAACACGATCTGCATTGCGTTGCGCAGCGGGCGCATCTGCTTTTGCGTCAGATCCTGAATGTCGATCCCGTGAAAGGCGATACGTCCTTCGGACCGGATCAGCCGCATGATCGCCAGCGCCAGTGTCGTCTTGCCAGACCCGCTCTCGCCCACAATGCCAACGGTCTCCCCCGCCCTGACGGTCAGTGTGGCGGCGTTAACGGCCTTGATATGACCAACCGTTCGTTTCAACAGCCCGCGCTGGATCGGAAACCAGATTTTCAGCGCATCCGTTTCGACCACGACCTTTGCATCATCGGGCACCGGGACAGGCACGCCGCTTGATTCTGCGGCCAGCAGCATCTGTGTATAGGGGTGCTGCGGATTGCCGAAAATTTCAGCCGTGGGGCCGGTTTCCACGATTTCGCCGTCCTTCATCACGCAGACGCGGTCCGCGATTTTGCGCACGATGGTCAAGTCGTGGGTGATGAATAGCAGGCTCATGCCCTGCTTGGCTTTCAATTCGGCCAGCAACTCCAGAATTTGCGCCTGAATGGTCACGTCCAACGCCGTTGTCGGTTCGTCCGCGATCAACAGGTCCGGCCCGTTTGCCAGTGCCATCGCGATCATCACACGCTGTCGTTGCCCGCCCGAAAGCTGGTGCGGATAGGACCCCAGCCGCGTTTCGGGATCACGGATGCCCACTTGCGTCAGCAGTTCCACGATCTTGTCGCGCACCGCAGGCCCGCGCAGTCCTTGGTGCAGTTCGATGCTTTCGGCGAGTTGCTTTTCCAGCGTGTGCAGCGGGTTCAGCGATGTCATCGGTTCCTGGAAGATGAAACTGATGTCATTGCCGCGCACACGCCGCAGGTCCTGCTCGGCAGCACCAACCATCTCGGTGCCGTCATAAGTGATCGACCCGCTCACCTGTGCGCTATCGCCAAGCAATTGCACCGTGGATAGGGCAGTGACGGATTTGCCGGACCCGCTCTCGCCCACCAGCGCCACCGTCTCGCCCTTTTCCACAACAAACGACACGCCGCGCACGGCATGTGTCGTTTCACCGTCCTGCCGGAAGCTGACGTTCAGGTCGCGGACTTGCAGCAGGCTCATTGAAAGGTCTTTCGCGGATCAAAGGCATCGCGGACGCCTTCGAAGATAAACACCAGCAGCGACAGCATGATGGCGAAGGCAAAGAACGCAGTGAACCCCAGCCACGGGGCTTGCAAGTTGCGTTTCGCCTGCAACGTCAACTCGCCCAGCGACGGGGCCGATGACGGCAGGCCGAAGCCCAAGAAATCAAGCGAGGCCAGCGTCGCGATGCCGCCTGTCACAAGGAACGGCAGCATCGTCACCGTCGCCACCATCGCATTTGGCAACATATGGCGGAACATGATCACGCGGTCGCTGACGCCCAGCGCCTTGGCCGCGCGCACGTATTCAAAATTGCGCGCCCGCAGGAATTCTGCCCGCACCACGCCCACCAAGGCAGGCCAGCCGAACAGAATGGTCAGGAAC
Source organism: Yoonia sp. 208BN28-4 (assembly GCF_037543925.1). NCBI lineage: Bacteria > Pseudomonadati > Pseudomonadota > Alphaproteobacteria > Rhodobacterales > Paracoccaceae > Yoonia > Yoonia sp. 208BN28-4. Next base: position 682,454 of record NZ_JBBIFY010000001.1, on the reverse strand, counting down.
ACAAGAAGCCAGAAACTTCGCCCCAGCACAGCCGTCAGGATGATTATCACATAGAGCGTCGGCGTGCCGGTCCAGATCTCGATGATCCGTTGGAAAATCAGATCGACCCAGCCGCCGAGATATCCCTGCACAGCGCCCGCCAGAATACCGATGGCACTGGCGGCAGCCGTCACGATCAGCGCAAAGAAAACCGACAGGCGGAAGCCATAGATCACCCGCGCCAGCACGTCGCGTTTGGTGTCGTCGGTGCCCAGATAGTTATTCCCGTCCGGCGCGGATGGGGCCACGCCGGGCACATCGACGATGGTATCAAATTTGTAGGGGATCGGCGGCCAGATGGTCCAACCACGCTCGAACCCTTCGAATTCCAGCGTCTCGCCGCTGTCCACAGCCGCGATCAGCTCTTCGGGCTGGTCAAAGCATTCCACCACGCCGCCGGTGACGATCAGGCATTCAACTTCAACATCGCCATAAGCTGCCTCGGTCGGGAAATCGCCGCCGAAATCACGTTCGGAATAAAAGCTGAAGATTGGCGCGCGTATCTCGCCGCGGTAGCTGACAAGGATCGGTTTGTCGTTGGCGATGAACTCTGCGAACAGCGAAAGCCCGAACAGGATGCCAAAGATGATCAGCGACCACCAAGCACGGCGATTGCGTTTGAAGTTGCGCCAGCGGCGTTGGTTGAGGGGGGATAACATCATCAGCCACGCCCCTCAAAATCAATGCGCGGGTCGATAAAGACGTAGGTGATGTCTGTCAGAATTCCCACGATCAAACCCAAAAGGGTGAAAGCAAACAGCGTGCCGAAGACAACCGGATAGTCACGCGCCACCACAGCCTCGAACCCCAGTCGCCCCAACCCATCAAGCGAGAACAGCGTTTCGATAATCAGCGACCCGCCAAAGAAAACGCTGATGAACAGCGCCGGAAAACCCGAGATGACGATCAGCATCGCGTTGCGGAACACGTGACCATAAAGCACGCGGTTTTCGGCCAGCCCCTTTGCCTTGGCGGTAATGACATACTGCTTCTTGATCTCGTCGAGAAAGCTGTTCTTGGTCAGCAAGGTTAACACGGCAAAGGCGGAAATCGTCGATGCAGTGACGGGCAAAATGATGTGCCACAGATAATCCAAAACTTTGCCGATCATCGTCAGATCTTCAAAGTTCGACGACGTCAGTCCGCGCAGCGGGAATATGCGGAAATAAGACCCGCCCGCGAACAGCACAATCAGCAGGATCGCAAACAAAAATCCGGGAATCGCGTAGCCCACGATAATCGCCCCGCTGGTCCACGTGTCAAAACGTGACCCGTCGCGCACGGCCTTTTTGATGCCCAGCGGAATCGAAATCAGATAGGACAGCAGCGTGGCCCACAGCCCCAGCGTGATACTCACCGGCATCTTTTCCAGCACCAGATCAACGACAGATATGGACCTGAAATAACTCTCGCCGAAATCGAACCGCATGTAGTCCCACATCATGTTTAGGAACCGCTCAAACGGGGGTTTGTCGAAGCCGAACTGCGCTTCAAGCTCTGCGATGTAGTCGGCGGGCAAACCCCGCGCGCCAGCGTATTCACTGTCAGATGCGCTTTCCGATATTTCCACATCGGCCTGTCCGCCAGAGATGCCTTCAAACACATCGCCGCCGCCTTCCATGCGGGCGATGATGGTTTCAATCGGACCACCGGGCACGAACTGGATCAGTGCAAAGTTGACGATCATGATCCCCAAAAGCGTGGGGATCACGAGCAGCAGTCGCTTCAGGATATATGCGCCCATCGGGTTGCCTTGATCCGTCGCTCTTAGCGCAGCGCGCCAGCGGCACGCAATTCGGCCGCCTTGTCTTCGTTGTACCACCAGTAATCAAGGTAGCCCAAACCGAACTCCGGCAGGTTTTCGGGGTATTCATACATGTCGTAGTAAGCGACCCAGAACTTGCCCAGATACCACGTCGGCACGATGAAATATTCGTCACGCATGATGCGGTCGATCGCCATGACGCCAGCAGCCATCTCATCGAAATTGTCTGCGTTCTCTACAAACTTGGACAATGCATCGACCGCCTCGCTACAGAAACCGGCGGGGTTGAACACGTCGTCCTTGTCCTCGCAGCCATAGCGCTGCGACAGGCCGGTGCCCTCCAGCAGGCCGGACCGGTAAACACCAAACAGCATTTCAAAGTCGTTGGTCTGTGTGCGCGACTGGTATTGTGCGCTATCCACACGGTTATAGGTCGCGTCAACGCCCAGCCGTTTCAGGTTTTCAATATAGGGCGTGATGATCCGGTCAAACGATGGCCGTGTTTCCAGAAATTCGACGGTCAGAACGTTACCATCGGCATCCGCCAGCAGGCCATCCGCGTTGGGTGTATAGCCCGCCTCTTCCATCAGACCCAAAGCCGTGCGCAGGTTGCCACGATCCACCGGGCTGTCGCCGCTTTCATGTGGCAAGGCGGCAGGTTCGGTGAAAATCCGCTCCGGCACCAGATCGCGCACGGTTTCCAGCATTTCCAACTCGCGCCCTTCTGGCAGGCCGGTCGCCTTGAGGCGGTCGTTTTCCCAGAAGCTTTCGCGTTGCTGGAACAGGCCATATTGCAGGTTGTTATTGGTCCACGTGAAGTTGAACATCATGCCCAGCGCGCGGCGCAGATTGCGATCCTGAAACTTCGGATCGCGCAGATTGAACACAAAGCCGGTCACAAATGGCGGCGAATTGTCGTCCAGCGTGTCTTGCACAACCCAGCCGTTTTCAATGGCAGGAAAATCATAGCTCGTGGCCCAGATCAGCGAACTGTTTTCGCGGCGGAAGGTGAACTCACCCGCCTTGAACGCTTCAAATGCGGCAGAGCTATCGGCGAAGTATTCGATACGGATGCGGTCATAATTGCCGCGCCCGACATTCATCGGATGATCTGCACCCCAGTAATCAGGATTGCGTTCGTAAATGATCTGGCGGCCCGGATCGACGTTACCTACCACATATTCGCCCGTCGTCATCGGGGCGGTCAGGCTTGCCTCGTCCAGCCGCGCCTCGTTTTCCTCGAACCACGCCTTGGAGAAGACAGGCATGCCGGTCATCTGGCCGATGCGGGCGCGCAAAGGACGCTCTGGATTGAAGTCAAAACGGATGGTGTAGTCGTCGATCACCTCATAACTTGGCACCAATTCCTGCAAGCCTGCCGCATAAGACGGCGTGCTTTGGGTCAGCAGCAATTCGTGGGTGTAGGCCACGTCGGCCGCAGTCATCGGGGACCCGTCCGAGAATGTCACATCGTCGCGCAGGTTGATCTGCAACCACGCTTTGTCCTCGGGATATTCGATGGTGGTGCAAAGCACGCAATAGCTTGAGCCGATCTCGTCCTCGGTCGGGGCCATGATTGTCTCATAACCGATTGACGCCAACGATCCCGGCGTGCCCTCCAGCGTAGCGTAAGGGGTCATGCTGTCAAACGATCCATTGGCCGAGATGCTGATCTCGCCGCCGACGGGCGCATCGGGGTTCACGTAGTCCAGATGTTCAAAATCGGGGCCATACTTCAGCGCGTCGTATTCGTTGAACCCGTGGGTTTCGATGATATGCGCGTCGGCCAGCGCTTGACCCGCCCAGATCGCACCAGCCACACAAACGGCACTGCCTAAAAGCACGTATTTAAGGTGCAGCATCGACTGCTGCTTTGCTTTGGTCACGGCCTTGGTCTGGTGGCGATTTTGCATCTTCTTCTCCCGCGCGGTCACGTCATGTAACAGTGATATGACGCTAATCTGCGTTGTGGCAAACATTCAAGTTGCGTTTGTGTGAATGGCGCGTGAACCAAGCGCGCGGTCAGGCAAAACAAAAGCCGCACAGTCGGGGACTGGCGGCTTTTGTGTGTTCACGTTGCAATCGGCAGCTTAGTCGTCAATGCTGTCCAGATAGGCAATCAGATCGGCGCGGTCTTCGATCTTACGCAGACCGTTGTAGTTCATCGATGTGCCGGGCGCCCATGCGCTTGGGTTCTCAAGGAAACCGTTCAGGTTCTCTGGCGTCCAGACTTCGGCCACTTGCGACAGTGCGCCGGAGTATGCGTCATAACCTTCGGCAGAGCCGATATCGCGGCCAACCACTCCGTAAAGGTAGGGGCCAACGCCGTTTTCGCCCTGCTCAAGCACGTGACAGGCTGTGCAAGGGCGGAATTTGCTTTCGCCCGCAGCCGCATCGGCCATTGCATAAACCTCTTCGAACGAGGGGCCTTCTTCGACGGCGACGTCCTCGCCCTCGCTTTCGACCTCGATCACGTAGGCTTGTTCGTGGTGGTCGTCGTGGCCGCCACCGCCGTGATAGATCAGCTCAGCCGCCCAGCCGCCAAGCAGGAAAACAAGGAAGGTGCCGCAAAGACCGCCCACTGCCTTGGTAATTGTCATTGTGTCGAACATGCCGCGTTCCATTCCGTTCACAGTTTTGAGGGTATCTATCCGTTTCCCTCACTGGGTTGCAAGGTATAGTCCCGCGACCAAACGCCCTTTTTGGGGGTCTGACGAGGGGAGACTGCCACAATGTCGGTTAAAATTGCCTTTCAGGGCGAACTGGGTGCCTATGGCCATCAGGCTTGTGTCGAGGCACGCCCCGGTCATGACCCCCTGCCATGCGACAGTTTCACCGATGCCATCGAGGCCGTGCGCAAGGGCGACGCGGACCTTGGCATGATCGCGGTCGAGAATTCGACCTATGGCCGCGTGGCCGATGTGCATTCCCTGCTTCCCGAAAGCGGCCTGCATATTGTGGACGAGGCATTTGTGCGCGTGCACGTCAATCTGCTTGGCAAGAAGGGTGCGCGCCTGGGCGACATCACGGCAGCGCACGGGCATCCGGTGATCCTGCCGCAGTGTTCCGTCTTTTTGCGCGACCACGGCATTACGCCTGTGACATGCTCTGACAACGCCAAGGCGGCCCGCACCGTGGCCGAGGGCGATGACATGACGCAAGCCGCTCTTGCTTCTGAGTTGGCAGCCGAAATCTACGATCTCGATATCCTTGCCCACAAGATCGAAGACCATGACCGCAACACCACGCGGTTTCTGATTATGTCGCGCGAACCCGATTACAAGAAACGAGGCGAACATGTGATGATGACCAGCTTTGTCTTCCGCGTGCGCAACATCCCTGCCGCACTTTACAAGGCGATGGGCGGGTTTGCGACGAATGGTGTGAACATGACCAAGCTGGAAAGCTATATGGTCGGCGGCACCTTCAAGGCCACGCAATTTTACGCCGAAATCGAAGGCCATCCAGACGACCGCAACGTGCAACTGGCGCTGGAGGAATTGGATTACTTCACCGACTACATGCACCTGATGGGCGTTTATCCGTCTGCCGCGCGGCGGCACGAGCGTTAGAGTCTGGACAGTCTGTAAAAACGCGACAGAAATAAACCGACGGCTGGGCGTCCGGCTTGCGCCCGAAACCAATCAGTTCGCGAGCCTTATTTGCCCTTGCGGTAGTCTTCTTCTACATTGGTCGCGAATTTACGCACCCGCGCGGCAAAGCGATCATCAAGACTGCCTTTGGCAAGCTTGAGCGATTGCAACAACAGGCGTGCGGACAGTGATTTCGCTGTCATTTCGACGCCGACAACAATCCGCGTGCGCTTGGGCGAAAGGGATACAAGCTCCATCGTCGCTTTGGCATCCAGACCGGACGACACCGTGTCCACACGCATGAAATTGGGATCATCCAGCGACACAAGCTCGGCCTGCATCTTGCGGTCCTTGTTGCGGAACTTGAATGCAACATCCCACTTGGCCCCCACATCATAGGCGTCGCCATCATCGATCCGCTTGACCTGCGCACCACGACGCAGCGCCTGTCGTTCAAACGTAGCGAAATCGCTGGCGCGGGCGAAAACATAGTCGATGGGTGCTTCAATATCCTCACGGGTCGAAAACTTCATGTGTGCTACCACGCCCCTTTTGTCTTGCTCTGATGATGTCGCGCCACTTACCGCAGTTTTGTGGCAAAAATTGGGTCTAGTCCAGCGTATCCGCCAGCCAGTTGTGTAGAAGAAAATGCGCAATGGCCCCTTCGCGGGCAGGCAGGATCGTCGGATGATTTCCGGCAAACACCTCTGTCATGTCCTCGCGGGTGACCCAGATCGCATCTTCCAGCTCGACCGGATCAAGCGTGATCTTGGTGTCCAGCGCCTCGCCCGCGCAGCCGAACATCAAAGATGCGGGAAACGGCCATGGCTGGCTGGACAGATACCGCACGGCACCGACCCTGATGCCCGCCTCTTCAAATACCTCGCGGCGCACCGCGGCCTCGATCGGTTCACCGGGTTCGACAAAGCCTGCCAAACACGAATACATGCCATCCGGCCATCCCGGTGACCGGCCCAACAGCACCGAATTTCCGTGTGTGATCAACATGATCACGACAGGGTCGGTGCGCGGGAAATGCTTTGTGCCGCAATTGGGGCAATCACGCTGCCAGCCCATCTGCGCCGATACGCTTTCGGTGCCGCAGGCCGCACAAAACCGGTGCGACCGATGCCAGTTCAAAACCGCTTTGGCCGTGGCAGCAAGTTCCGCATCGCGGGCCGTCAGACGTGTCATCACCGCGCGCAATTCAGCAAACTGGTGATCTTCTGGCAGTGCCGGATGCTGCTGAAGCGACGGATCAAGAAAAGTGTTCAACGCCGCATCATCCAGATCATCCGGCGTCCACCCGCTCAGGTCTGATGCAAAAATCGGTCCGGTTTCGTCACGGCCCAGAAACAGGATCATATCCGACGCATCCGCCATCACCGGATCGCCTTTCCGCACGTAAGCCAGCGCATCCCCGGCAAGCAGTGGTTTGCCTTGCCACATCAGCATGATGCGGGCATCGGGGTCATCAATCAGGGCTGTATTTCCGCGTTCTTCGGCGGCGCGGTTCAGGCCGCTGCCACCGAATGTCACTGTCTCTGCATGTCTCATGCGGCTGCAATGCCACGCGCCAGAAACGAATTCAAATGAAACCCATCATCTGGCAGTAATGCCAAATACTTCCCGCTAAGGTTGCACTATGACACGCCGATCTGCACCCCCCACCGCAACGCTGCGCATTTTGCAGACGACAGACCTGCATATGGCGCTGCTACCCTATGATTATGCGACGGATACAGAGCGGGCCGGCGGCAGTCTGGCGGAACTGGCCCCGATTATTTCCAAACAGCGCGCTGATGCGGATGCGAGTCTTCTGTTCGACACAGGCGATTTTCTGCAAGGCAATCCCTTGGCCGATCTGGTATCCCGTCAGGGCCCGATGCCCAAAGCACACCCCATGATCAGCGCCATGAATATGCTGGCCTATGATGCCGTTGCACTGGGCAATCACGAGTTTGACTACGGCCTGATCCCCTTGATGCGCGCGCTTGACGATCTGTCATGCCCCGCACTTTTGGCAAACGTCACAACAGAAGATGGCGCGTCATTTTTTCAAGCATCCGCGATGGTGGCCCGTCAGGTGACGGCAAGTGATGGCATGGGCTACCCGCTCAGGATCGGGGTGATCGGGCTGTTGACCCCGTCCACCCTGCTAACGCCGGATGAAGACGATCCTGCGCAATTACAGGTGCACGCCATGACCACGGCGGCAAAGACCGCTGCAACAGCGCTTCGGGCTGATGGCGCTGACATTGTCGTGGCACTTTGCCACGCGGGGATCGCGCGCGACACGCATTTCGAAACCGCCAGCGATGTGGCAGCCCTGCCCGATATTGATGTTGTGCTGGGCGGTCATGTCCACAAACGCTTTCCGGATGCTGATGACGCGCCGACTGTCACCGTTGCTGGCAAGCCCGCTTTGATGGCTGGCGCTTTTGGACAGCATCTGGGCCAGCTTGATCTGCACCTGGCAAGAACGGACGACAGCTGGCAGATCAAAAGCCATGCCGCCACATTGATCCCAGCGCAAGCTTCATCACAGGCCGCTGACAAGAACATCGTAAAGCTCGCCGCCCCTGCGCATGCCCGCACGCTGGATCATATCCGACAGCCGATTGCCGCAGCGGCCGTGCCGATTCATAGCTTCTTTGCCCGCGTCGCGCCGGATCGCAGCCTCCAGCTTTTGTCTGATGTAATCAAATCCGCGATGCAGACCGCATTGCCTGATCCCAAAGACGAGTTACCTTTTCTGACTGCGGTTGCCCCGTTCAGCACCGGCGCAAACGGAAACGCGGGGCAGTTTGTCAACATTCCCGTGGGCCGCATCACCATGCGCACGGCACGCGCCTTATATCCCTTTGACAACAAACTGGTCATCGCACGCCAAAGCGGATCGGAGATACTGGCCCGCCTCGAAAAATCGGCAGAGCAGTTCTGCACGGTTGCCCCACACGTGCAGGATCAGGTTTTGCTGAACCCCAATGTGCCAGCCTATAACAGCGACACAATCTTCGGTTTGACCTACCGCATTGATCTGACCAAATCCGCCGGTCACGGGCGCGTTCATCATGTGCGATACAACGGGCGTCCCGTGAACGGTAATGACCAATTCCTTATCGGGATGAGCACCCATCGCGCGATGGGCGGCGGCGGCTATGCGCGGGTCCGCGACGAACAGATCGTCTATCAAAGCCCCTACGCGATCTTTGCGCATCTGCTGGCCTATCTGCGTCACCAACAATCCATCAGCCCTCCGATGAAACCGGTTTGGCAGTTTGACCCCATTGCAGATGCCTCAGCCGTTTTCCGCACCAGCGCTGCCGCGCCCGCGCATCTTACGACCGCTGGAAGCAAGATCACCCAAACGGCAGGGCATGACGATGGCTTTGCGACATATCGCCTGACCTTCGCGGGGTAAAACCCAACGCTTGCACGACATGCCATCCCGTCCTATATGAGCGGTGAGAGGTTGGCGCGGGCAAGTGCCTCGCCAACCTGGTCAGGTCCGGAAGGAAGCAGCCACAACGAGCCCCACTTGGGTCGATGTCCAGCCTCTCACCCTAGCGATTTTTGCTTTGCAAAAACGCGTCGGCCGATAGAACGTTCTTTGCGTAGCAAAAACGTGGAATCGGCGGGGTCAATGAAAACGCATCAGCCACGCGGGAGGATCACTATGATTGTCATCACACACCTTCCGGTTCGGGCGCGCTGATCATTTCCGCTGCCCTGACTGCTCTCCGGCATTTCGCCAGACTGCAACCCTTATCCAAAGGGCAACCCATTGACCAATGACATCACACTGCAAGACCTTGGCTGGTCAGCGCATTACCAATCGCAACTTGATATCGACGAGGTTGGCACAACCACCCCTGCCCGCATCAACGGCGTGCACCGCACCCAAATCGCGGGCCTAACCACCGACGGCGCGGTTGATCTGACGCTGGAACCCGGCATGTCCACAGCCGAGATCGCCGTGGGCGACTGGGTGCTGTGCGATCCCAAAGAGGCGCGGATGATCCGCCGCCTTGACCGCAAGTCCACCCTGCAACGCGGGTCCGATTACGTGCACGGCGAACGCCAGTTGATCGCCAGCAATATCGACACGCTGTTTATCATGACGTCCTGCAACGCTGACTTTAATGTGGCACGGCTGGAACGCTATCTGGCGCTGGCCCATGACGCAGAAATCACGCCCGTCATCGTCATCACCAAGGCCGACCAGACCGACGACCCCGATCATTACATCTCGCAAGCCCAAGCACTGGGCCGCGACCTTGAAGTCATCGCGATTGATGGCCGCAACGTAGGTGACGCGCTTGATCCGTGGTGCGGCAAAGGCCAGACCGTCGCACTTGCCGGATCATCCGGCGTGGGCAAAACCACGCTTGCCAACGCGCTGACAGGTGGTGAAGCCGCAACCCAAGGCATCCGCGAGGACGACGCGCGCGGGCGGCACACCACCACAGGCCGCAGCCTGCATCGCCTGCCGTCGGGTGGCTGGCTGATCGACACACCGGGTATGCGCGGGCTTGGCGTGGCGGACGTGGCCTATGGCATCAACGCGACCTTCCCCGAGATCAGCGAGCTTGTGGACCAATGCAAATTCCGCGACTGCAAACACGAAGGCGAACCGGGCTGTGCCGTGCAAGCCGCCGTGGCGGCTGGCGACATCGACCCTGATCGCCTCAAACGGTTCCGCAAGCTGATCCGCGAGGACATGATCGCGACCGAAACGCTGGCCCAGTCACGCGAACGGCAAAAGAAGTTCGGAAAAATGGTGAAATCAGCGATGAGCAAAAAGCGCCGCTGACGGATCGTAGGGCGGGGTTTCACCCCGCCTGCGCTGCCCAGGAAAATTGCGCATCAGTCTCAACCGCGCATGGCCGCACTGCCCTTAAACGTGCCAAAGCAGCCTCCGCCGTTTCGCCACTTTCGACCATCAGCCGCAGCGCGATCATCCCGGATCGTCCACAGCCGCCTTTGCAATGCACCAGCACGCGCCCACCCTGCGCAAGCATCTCTCGCACCGGGCGCAAATCCGCTTCAAACCCGTCGTCCGGCACCCCAAAATCCACAATCGGCAAATGCCAGACGGTCACACCAGCAGCCCGCAAATCGGCGTGCCATGTGACCGCTTCGTCCAACTCAACCGCTTTCGTCAGGCTCACAACGCCATCAGGCGTCCATGCCAGCACACGCGCCAGATCGCCGGCATAATCGCCGCCCCGCCCCGGCAGTGGCGACAGGCCAATTGTGCCGCCGGCAACAGGCAGATCATACACCGCAAAGTCAGTCGTCATTCGTGTCCTCCCGTGCTAATCCAACCACATGACAGAGAACACTGACAGCACCGAAATGGCGCAGGATCGGACCGACTGGGCCGAAGACCGGACCGCGATGGCAAACGAACGCACGTTTGCTGGCTGGATGCGCACTGGCATGGCCTGCATCGCGCTTGCCGTCGGTCTTAAGGCCGTCTTTGGCGAATTTGACCCCACATGGCTGGCAAAGGCGGTTGCCACTCTGTTTCTGATCGGCGCTATCGCCATTTTCTGGTCCGCCCGCAATCGCGCAAAAGCCACGCAAAAGCGCCTCGAAAGCCGTACAGCGGAGCTTCAGCCCGCCAGCAACTTCACGCTGCTGGCCAGTCTTCTCACAATCGGTGCCATCACAACCGGCGCCATTCTCTGGGTGCTCTAGCAGCGGTTTACGACGGCGGCCCACGCCCGTAGTCTGCGGTGATCCGCGAATCCTGCATGAAAGTCACCAATGTCCGACCAACCCGCCTATCAGGTCCTCGCCCGTAAATACCGGCCCGAGACATTTGCCGATCTGGTCGGGCAGGATGCGATGGTGCGCACGCTGAAAAACGCGTTTGAAGCGGACCGCATCGCGCAGGCCTTCATCATGACGGGCATCCGCGGCACCGGCAAAACCACGACCGCACGGATCATCGCCAAGGGCATGAACTGCATCGGGCCGGATGGCAACGGCGGTCCGACGACAGAACCCTGCGGCGTGTGCGAACATTGCGTGGCGATCATGGAAGGCCGCCACGTTGACGTCATGGAAATGGACGCCGCATCCCGCACAGGCGTGGGCGACATCCGCGAGATTATCGATTCTGTGCACTACCGCGCGGCCTCCGCCCGCTACAAAATCTACATCATCGACGAAGTGCACATGCTGTCGAAGAACGCGTTCAACGCGCTTCTCAAGACACTCGAAGAACCCCCCGCGCACGTCAAATTCATCTTTGCGACGACCGAAATCCGGCAGGTGCCCGTGACCGTCCTGTCCCGCTGCCAACGGTTTGACCTGCGCCGGATTGAACCCGAAACGCAAATCGCGCTACTGCGCAAAATCGCCGATGGCGAAGGGGCCGAGATTGCCGACGACGCACTCGCCCTGATCACCCGCGCCGCAGAAGGCTCCGCCCGTGATGCAACCTCGCTGCTGGATCAAGCCATCTCCCACGGCGCTGGCGAAACCACCGCCGACCAAGTCCGCGCCATGCTGGGCCTTGCCGACCGTGGCCGCGTGCTGGACCTGTTCGACATGATCCTGCGTGGCGAAGCCGCCGATGCCCTGACCGAGCTTTCCGCCCAATATGCCGACGGGGCCGACCCGCTGGCCGTGCTGCGCGATCTGGCCGAGGTCTGTCACTGGGTCAGCGTCATCAAGATCACGCCCGACGCCGCCGAAGACCCCACCATCGGCCCCGACGAGCGCACGCGCGGCCAGACGATGGCCGACACCCTGCCGATGCGCGTTCTCACCCGCATGTGGCAAATGCTACTCAAGGCACTGGAAGAGGTCGCAGCGGCACCCAACGCGATGATGGCCGCCGAAATGGCCGTGATCCGCCTGACGCATGTGGCCGATCTGCCCACGCCCGAAGAACTGGTGCGCAAGCTGCAAAACGCGACTCCTCCACCATCGGGCGGTCCGTCAGGCGGCGGCGCACGCCCCGCGCCAACGGGTGGTGCAACCGCAATCTCGCAAACCCCGGCGCCCACGCACAGCGGCCCGTCCGGCCCCTCTGCGCAGGCGGCCACCGCGCTGGCCACCGACGCCCTGCAGCACTACGCGACGTTCGAAAGCGTCGTGGAACTGATCCGCGCCCACCGCGATGTGAAACTGTTGGTCGAGGTCGAAACCGGCCTGCGCCTTGTCGCTTATCAACCCGGCCGGATCGAGGTGAACCCGACCGCTGACGCCGCCCAAGACCTGATCGGGCGCTTGGGCTCGCGTCTGCAAGCATGGACCGGAAACCGCTGGGCCATCACCGTGGTCAACGAGGGCGGCGCGCCCACCATTGCCGAGGTGCGCGATGCCGCCGAAAACGCGCTGCGCAAACAGGCCGAGGATCACCCGCTGGTGCAAGCCGTGATCGCCGCCTTCCCCAAGGCCAAGATCACCGAAATTCGCACCGAAGAAGAAAAGACCCAAGACGCGTTCGAGGATGCCCTGCCCGAGGTCGACGACGAATGGGATCCGTTCGACGATAGCTGATCCCCTTGCCCCACGCCGCCACAGCCCATATCTGTGATGCAACGCGATAAATAAAGGAACACGCTTATGCTCAAAGGTCTCGGTGGCCTTGGCGATATGGCCAAGATGATGAAATCCGCTCAGGAAATGCAGGGCAAAATGGCCCAGATGCAGGAAGACCTCGACCTGATCACAGTGCAAGGCGAAAGCGGTGCTGGCCTTGTGAAAGCCACGGCGACTGCCAAAGGCGAGTTGAAGGGCCTCGATATTGATCCGTCGATCTTCAACGGCGACGATAAAGAAGTGGTCGAGGACCTGATCCTTGCCGCGATCAAGGATGCGCAGCAAAAGGCGCAGGAACGCTCGCAAGAAGAAATGTCCAAAATGGCAGAAGGTCTTGGCCTTCCACCGGGCATGAACCTCCCATTCTAAGGCGCAACATTCTGCTTCTTTTGGACAAAAATACTTCCGCCGGAGGCACCAGACTTTTTCACAAAGTCTGGTTACAAATTCTGTTTCAGAATTTGGTCCGCACATGAGCAATGGCACCGACGACCTTGATAACTTGATTGCGTTGATGGCAAAGCTGCCGGGTCTCGGCCCGCGCTCTGCCAGACGCGCGGTGCTGCACCTGATCAAAAAGCGCAGCTTGCAGCTGATCCCGCTGGCCGAAGCCATGCACCGCGTCGGCGCCACCGCCCGCGAATGTCTGAACTGCGGCAACATCGGCACCACTGATATTTGCGACATCTGCATGGCCGATAAACGCGCCACAGGGCAGATTTGCGTGGTCGAAAATGTGGCCGACCTGTGGGCGATGGAGCGGTCACAAGTTTTCAAAGGGCGCTATCATGTCCTTGGCGGTACCCTGTCCGCATTGGATGCGATTGGACCCGATGAATTGCGCATCCCCAAGCTGCTTGACCGCATCCAAAGCGAGGAGATCACCGAGGTGATCCTCGCCCTCGGGGCCACAATCGACGGGCAGACCACCGCACATTACATCGCGGACCAACTGCCCGGTGTCACCGTCACCTCATTGGCGCAGGGTGTGCCTGTTGGTGGCGAACTCGATTATCTTGACGATGGCACCATCACAGCCGCCCTCAACGCGCGACGGCAGCTGTAGACTGCGTATTTCTGGCAATTTCAGCCGCGCCTAGCCGGCCCACCCGTCACACATCTCATTGGACAGCTCTGGCAGAAATGCCCACCCCTCTGCGACACGTTGGGAATTGCGGATTGCATAGACGTATTCCCACGGGCCCTGCCGGTCGAACTGGAACAGGATGTCATCGCCCGCCTCTACGGCGCCGACAGTATCAGCATGCCCATGCGATGCCGTGCCAAGGTAAAGCAGCGCACCGCGCCATCCGATGCAGGCGCTTTCCCCATCCTGCCGCACAGGCAATTCGATCATCTGCGCGCGGGCGGCCATATCGGGCAGGTCGTGGTTGAGGCTGGTCGTATCAATCGCGCAATTCAGCAGCGTTTCCATCTCGCGGATCGCGGCCACAGCGCGGGTGTCATAGGGCTCTGACAGGGTCACGTCGGTGCCGGTGCATCCGTCACTGCCAAAGACCGACTGACCCAGCGGCGAGCCAAAGCAATAGCCCGCGCGGGCAAAAGCCAGATTGCGCATCGCCCATAGATCGGCGCAAACAGTATCGGCTTTAGCGGTGAACGGCAGCACTGCCAAGAAAAGTGCAAAGAGGCGGGTCATGAAATCACCTTTGATCGTTTGAAATACGCAAAGGCTAGCGCGGGATGTGAAACGCAGACAAGTCAGGACGCCCCGACCATCACAAAACGAAAAAGCCCCGAAGATCACCTCGGGGCTTTGACGATTGTATCTGACAAAAGGATCAGTCCTTGTCGTCGTCCGTGTCCGCATCGTCGGGCAGGTTGAAGAAGCTGTCGGCGTCAGAAACGTCGCGGGTATCTTCTTTTTCTTCGTCCGCGTCGTCACCGTCGCGTGGGTCTGACAGGCTGAATGTTTCAAGACCTGCGATTGCGCTTGGCATCTTGGGTTCGGCGGGCATGCCCAGCGACTGCTCTGTGCTGACCAGCTTGCGGCGTTCGTCATCCGACATTACGCCGCCTTCCTTGGCTTTCTTGGCGTTTGCTTTTTGCACGGCGGCGTCAAGTTCGCCCTGCTTACACATGCCCAGTGCCACGGGATCAATCGGGTCGATGTTGTTGATGTTCCAGTGCGTCCGCTCGCGGATCGCCTGAATGGTGGGCTTTGTGGTGCCGACCAGTTTGGAGATCTGACCATCGGACAGCTCGGGGTGGAACTTGACCAGCCACAGGATCGACGCAGGGCGGTCCTGACGCTTGGACAGCGGCGTGTAGCGCGGACCACGGCGCTTTTCCTCACCTTGGGCGGACTGGTTGAACTTCAGCTTCAGCTTGTGCAGCGGATTCGCCTCTGCCTTATCGATCTCTTCCTGCGTCAGCTGGTTGTTGGCAATCGGGTCAAACCCCTTCACGCCAGTGGCCACGTCGCCGTCAGCGATGCCCTGCACCTCAAGTTCATGGAAACCGCAGAAATCCGCGATCTGCTTGAACGTCATGGTGGTGTTATCGCACAGCCAGACAGCGGTTGCCTTGGCCATAATCGGTGTATTCGACATCATATATCTCCTGTCATCAGACATGCCTCTCCCGCGCCCTTGAGGGGGCAGACCGTTTCCGGCCGGGTTCGCATTGTCGGGGAACTTGGGGTGTATATAGTGGCCCCGACCGAATTAGGAAAGACCCCAAATGTTGCGACTGATTGCGATGCTTTTGACCCTTGCCGCGCCTGCCCGTGCGCAGGACGTGGCGGGAGAGTTTGATTACTACGTGCTGTCGCTGTCTTGGTCCGCAAACTGGTGTGCTTACGAAGGCGACGCCCGTAATTCGCCGCAATGCGACGGGTCCGAGGATTTCGGCTGGATTTTGCACGGGCTTTGGCCGCAATACGAACGCGGCTATCCGGCGGACTGCCGCAGCAATTTCCGCAATCCCACGCGCACCGATACCGCCGCGATGGCCGATATCATGGGCACGTCCGGTCTGGCGTGGCACCAGTGGAACAAGCACGGCGTCTGTTCGGGGCTGGACAGCGAGGACTACTACGCCCTGTCGCGACTGGCCTATGGCAAGATCAACCGCCCCGCAGCATTTCGCGGCCTGACCGACACGGTGACATTGCCTGCATCCCTGATCGAAGACGCATTTGTTCGCGACAATCCGGGGCTGGACCCGGACGGGATCACTGTGACGTGCCGCCAAAGCTATATCCAAGAGGCCCGCATCTGCCTCACACGCGATCTGGAGTTCCGCACATGCGGTGGCGAAGTAATCCGCGACTGCACATTGGACAGCGCCCTGTTCGAACCGATGCGCTAACGCGCGCGCGCGACGATACAACCAATAGATGATTTATACAGTCCGGTTTTCCGCTAGGGGGGAATCGCGAACATGGGCGCGCAAGTCAGGCTCGCCTGTCTGACCAAGCCTTGCCGTCTCATCCAATCTTGCCATGTGCCGCCAATATTTCAGGCACAGCAAAGGCCCCCGATTTCAACGGGCCATTTTTGAAAAAGCAAATTGGAGAAAACAAATGACTGATACAGTCGCATTCGTGTCCGGCGACACGACATTTTCACCCGACATGCGCGAGCTGATCCGCCAGACGGTCGAGACGCTCAAGCTGGATATTGTTCAGGGTCTTGCCTTTGAGCAGTCGCCAAAGGTGTTCCGCAGTCAGGGCATCCGCAAGAACCCGTCAAAGCTGGGCGGCATTGTTGCGTCCCGCCTGAAGTCACTGAGCAAGGAAACCAAGTTCGCGCGGCCTGACTACAGCAAATCCCTGCCGTTGCAGCAGCTTTACACCGGCGACATCCGCAACCTTGCGCGCAAGCATAATGTTGAACTGATGTCCAAGGTGCCGGTTGTAGACCAAACCGATCACGCCAAGGCGCTGGGGTTCATCGCGCGGGACATCGCAAATGAAGACCAGATCAAGAACCTGCACGAAAACCTGTTCGCAATCGAGGTAGACCCCGAGACCGTCAAGATGGATGCCAAGGCAGCACTGCATGCCGCCCTTCCATCGCTTGAGGTCAGCCCGGCGGTCGCACGCATGATTGCGGACCGGCAAAAGCTGGTTGGCGTGATCGACTGGTCCAAGATCTTTGCAGACATCAGTGACGGCAGCGATAATGACGGTGACGACGAAGAACCCGCCGATCCGATCCAGCTGAACCGTGGCCTGAAGTTCCGTTTGCACCGCGTGAAATGCGTGGACGAAACCAACCCCGAATGGCCGGGCGACGATGAAATCGCAGCTGGTGGCGTGGCCGTGAACTGGAACGAGGACACCACACAGATCAACGAATTTCGCGTGGGCAATTCTTTTGATGACGGTGAAAGCAAATTCTACAACCCGCCGCGCGTTCTGAAGAACTTCTCGCTTGATGACGCTGAATTTCCGGCCGATTTCATGGTGGCTATGGCCTTGGCCGAAAAGGACAATGGCGGCCTGTCCAAGTTCATCGATGATCTGTGGGAAGCCATCCGCGACCATGTGGAGGTGATCCTGATCGCAGTTGGCGCAGCCGCTGGTCTGGCCATTGGTGCGGGCGTTGGCGGCACCGTCGGCACGGCCATCGGTGGCCCGCTTGGCACAATCATCGGTCTGGCAGCCGGTGCCATCATCGGCGCGCTTGTGGGGTGGCTGATTTCGGCTCTCAAGGATGATATCTTTGAACCGCAATCAGCAGCCGTGCGCCTGCCATCACATGACAGCGCCTTTGCCGGAGGCAGCCTGACGTCGCCAACGATGACGCTGAACTTCCGCAATCATGGCGGGCACTACCGCGCCTACTATTCTTGGCAGATTGTCCGGTAGAACACTGGCGGGGCGGCATTTGTCGCCCCTGCCTTCAGATCAGGCGGTCACCCAGATCAAGCCCACGCAGCGCATCAGCCGCAGCCATGGGCCGTTTGCCCGCCCGCTGCACAACGGTGGCGCGCACCGCACCTTCGCCGCAAGCAATGGTAAAGCCGTCCAGCGCTGCACCAGCCGCACCTGCTCCGTCAGCAACCTCGGCGGCCAGCAGCTTGACCCTTTCGCCAGCCACATCGCACCACGCCCCGGGAAAGGGGGACAGACCGTTGATGTGGTTTGCAACTGTCGTGGCAGGTTGCGCCCAATCAACCCGTGTTTCCGATTTGTCGATCTTGGCGGCGTAGGTTACGCCCTCATCCGGTTGCTGTTCCGGCGTCAGATCATCCAACTGCGCCAAAGCATCCACGATCAGCCGCGCGCCCATATCCGACAAACGGTCGTGCAACGCGCCGGTTGTCTCACCCACGCCGATGTCGGTTACCTCGCGCAATAGCACCGGCCCGGTATCCAGCCCCGCTTCCATCTGCATGATGCACACACCGGTTTCCGCATCCCCCGCCATGATCGCGCGATGGATCGGGGCGGCCCCCCGCCAGCGCGGCAGTAGAGAAGCGTGAATGTTCAGGCACCCGCGCTTTGGCGCATCCAAAATCGCTTGCGGCAGGATCAAACCATAGGCCACGACAACGGCGATATCGGCATCAAGCGCGGCAAATTCGGCCTGCGCATCTTCGCCTTTTAAAGATACCGGATGCCGCACCATCAGCCCAAGCTCTTCTGCCTTGACCTGCACAGGGCTTGGGCGGTCCTTCTTGCCACGTCCCGCAGGGCGCGGCGGCTGCGAATAGACGCAAGCCACATCGTGCCCAGCGGCGACGAGCGCCTCTAGTACCGGCACCGAAAAATCAGGCGTGCCCATGAACACGACACGCATCTAACGGCCCGCCTTTTGCGATTTGCGCACCAGCATATCGCGCTTGGTTTTGCTAAGACGGTCGATATACATCTTGCCCGCCAGATGATCGATCTGGTGCTGCACAGAGGTCGCCCAAAGCCCCACAAAATCCTTACGGTCCCAGATGCCCAGCTCGTTCAAATAGCGCACAGTCACCGCGCGAGGTCGCGTGATTTTGGCACGCACATGGGGCAGGTTGGGAGAGCCTTCTTCGTGGTCGCGCATCTCGATAGAGCTATGCAGCACCTCGGGATTGGCCATTTTCACGGCCTGCCCCCGCTTGTCACTGGCATCCACGACGGCCAGCGCCAGCCCGATCCCAAGCTGGGGCGCGGCCAGCCCCACACCGGGCATTGCGTCCATCGCCTCAATCATTTCATCCCAGATCGCCCGCACCTCGTCTGTGACCGCATCCACCTTCTCAGCTGGTTTGCGCAGTGCTGCGTGCGGGTACATGACAAACGGTCGGTGCATCAGGCGGCCCTTTCGGGGTCAGTGATCAGGATACCGTCAAGATGATCGGCCTCGTGCTGGATACAGGCGGCAGCAAAGCCGTCAAACGTGCCGCGATGGGGCGCACCTGTCACGTCCTGCCATTCCACCGTCACCGCATCGGGCCGCGTCACATCGGTCAGATCGCCCGGAATGGAAAGACACCCTTCGGGCTGGGTCAGCATGGCATCGGAACGCTCCACAATCACGGGGTTCACGAATATCTGTGGATTCGGATCGCCTGTCTTCCAATAAGCGTCCATCACGAACAGCCGCTGCGTGATACCCACCTGCGGAGCGGCCAGCCCACGCCCCGGTGCGGCATACATCGTCTCGAGCATGTCATCGGCCAAAGCGGCCAGATCGACACCAAACACGTCCACCGGTCTACATACCTGCCGCAGCACGTCATCAGGAATCAGCCGGATCGTGAGAACGGTCATCCCCGCGCCATCTCGCGCTTGAGCTTAACCATCTTGCGTGTGATCATCTGGCGCTTCAACGGCTTAAGGTAGTCGATAAAGAGCTTGCCATCGAGGTGATCAATCTCGTGCTGAACGCATGTCGCCCACAGCCCGTCAAAGGTTTCCTGCTGCTCTTTCCCGTCCAGATCCTGCCACTTCACCTTCACGCATGTCGGGCGTGTGACCTCTGCAAACTGATCGGGGATCGACAGGCAGCCTTCCTCATAAACATTCTGCTCTTCGGACGACCAGATCACCTCAGGGTTCAACAACACCATCGGTTCCGGCGTCGCGTCCTCTTCCTTCACGCAATCCATCACCAGCATCCGCTTCATAACGGCAACCTGCGGCGCGGCCAGCCCGATACCCGGCGCATGATACATCGTTTCCAGCATATCATCAGCCAGACGGCGCAGATCGTCGTTGAACGCGGTCACGGGTTCTGTCGTCTTTTTAAGACGCGGATCGGGATGGATCAGGATATTTTTCAAGGTCATACCCGCGATGTAGTCCAACCTCTGCGTCCTCGCAAGACATGGGCGTTTTCGCTTGCACCTCTGCCGTCATCCTTTCAGGCTAACGCCAAGGCAACACGAGGCAGACATCCATGACTTTCGACCAGACCCCAGACCGGCGCGGCACCCACTCTGTCAAATGGGACGCGATGGAAGCGCTTTATGGCGTGTCCCCCGACGACGGTATCTCGATGTGGGTCGCTGACATGGAGTTCCCCGCCGCGCCCTGCATTCAGGACGCCGTGCAAAAGATGGTTGACCATGGCGTCTATGGATATTTCGGCGATGAAGGCGAATACCGCGCCGCGATCCAGTGGTGGATGTCCGAGCGTCACGGCTGGAAAATCGACCCGTCATGGATTTTCACCACCCACGGTCTGGTAAACGGCACGGGCATGTGTGTGGACGCCTATACCAACCCCGGTGACGGTGTCGTGCTTTTCACCCCTGTTTATCACGCCTTCGCCCGCGTAATCGAAGCTGCCGATCGCGTGGTTGTTGAATGCGAGCTGGTGAATAACGCTGGCCGCTACGAAATGGATTTCGACGCCTACGACGCGCAGATGACAGGCAACGAACGCATGCTGATACTGTGTTCACCCCACAACCCCGGTGGCCGCGTCTGGACCAAATCCGAGCTGGCCGCCGTTGCCGCATTTGCCAAACGCCACGAGCTGATCCTTGTGTCTGACGAGATCCACCACGATCTGACAATGCCGGGCCATACACATACGCCCATGGCACATATCGACGGCATTACAGACCGATTGGTCACAATGACGGCCACCACCAAAACCTTCAACATCGCTGGCAGCCACTCTGGCAATGTCATCATCGAGGACGCCGACTTGCGCGCCCGCTTTGCCAAGCGCATGGGCGCCTTGGGTCTGTCACCCAACAGCTTTGGTCTGTTCATGGCCACGGCAGCCTACTCACCGGAAGGCGCCGCATGGGTTGATGACCTGCGTCAGTATCTTGACGGCAACCGCCAGATCTTCGACGCCGGTATCAACGCCATCCCCGGTCTGAAATCCATGCCACTTGAATCGACCTATCTGGCTTGGGTTGATTTCGCCGACACCGGCATGACCCGTGACGAATTCACCGCCCGCGTGCAGGACAAAGCACGCATTGCTGCAAACCACGGCCCAACATTCGGCACCGGCGGCGACAGCTTTCTGCGGTTCAATATCGGCACGCCCCGCGCCCAGATTATCGAGGCGGTCCAGCGTATGCAGGACGCCTTCAGCGATTTGCAGTAGGGTTTATCGCGCGATCAGACCAGCGGGCTGGAACGTGTCCTGCACAAAGTCGACAGGGGCGCGGTCGCTGACCGGATGCAGCCATTTGAATTCAAAAACCTGCTCTGCGCCCTGTGCCTCGGACCCGATGACAAGGCACTGATATAGATGCCGCACGCCGTCATAAATCTCGACGCGGCCGCGCAGCTTGTCGGCCACACCACTATCCAGCGCAAAGCCGTCATCCCACATCCGCACGATGCGATAGACATCGTTACCATCGTGCACGCAAAGCTTTGTGTTCAGCTTCAGCGACGCCTTGCGCGCACCTTCAAGCCCCTTACGGACGGCTTCAGGCAGGAAATCATTCATCGGCGCAACTCCTCGTATTTGAACCAAGTTGAACCGATAAAGATGAAGATCAAGTGACAAAAACCGCTGCGGCGCAGCTAAGATATTGCTGCACCGCGCAGATTCACGCCGTGGCCTTGGGCCGCAAAACATGCGGTTTTGCAGCGTCATAAAGGGCAGAGTCGGAAAATCCGTGGTTTTCACCCAACGCGGGGCCAACCATGATTAACGCGGTACGTGTGATCTTTGCGTCACGCACTTTGGCACGCACATCCGAAATGGTGCCGCGAATGATCGTCTGATCGGGCCAGCTGGCGCGATAAATCACCACACAAGGACAATCCGCCCCATAGTAGGGAATCAACTGCCGCTCGATCTCGCGCAGCGCACGAATGCCCAGATGGATCGCCAGCGTGGCCCCTGTCCGCGCAAAATTCTCGAGCGTTTCACCCTCCGGCATCCCCGTGGATTTCATCGACATCCGCGTCAGAATAATCGACTGCGCAATTTCCGGCACGGTCAGTTCGGTCCCAAGTGCCGCCGCAGCCGCCGCATAAGCAGGCACGCCCGGAATGATCTGATAATCAATCCCGTCGGCCTTCAACCGTCTGATTTGCTCTGCAATCGCGCCATAAAGCGACGGATCGCCAGAATGCACCCGCGCCACATCCTCGCCGCGCCCATGCGCCGCCAGAATCTCACCATGCGTATCATCCAGCGTCATCGGCGCGGTATCCAGCACCCTCGCCCCCTCCGGCGCGCAACCGACTACAGCCTCCGGTACCAGCGATCCGGCATACAGACATACGGGACATTCCCCGATAATCCGCGCCGCCTTCAACGTCAGCAACTCGGGATCACCCGGCCCGGCTCCAATAAAAAAAACGGTCATGTCAGCCTCTGCATCATTTTGCCAAAAATACTCATCTCGCGGGATGGCTGGGTGGGGTGTCGCCGCAGGCGCACGTCACCCCGCCAGATCCCCGTCAATTTTCCGCGCATACCCCCGTGGCGTGAACATCCGCGGCCCTGTCCCAAGCTGCGCCAGACGTGAATGCGATGACCCGATCAAGACCACCGTCAGCATATCCACCTCATCCACTTCCAACGCGTCCAGCCGCCGATACCGGATATACTCCTCAGGCCGCCCCAGCGAGCTTGCCAGCATCACAGGCGTATCCGCAGGCCGGTGCTGCAACAGAATATCCCGCGCCTCTGCCAGCAAAGTCCGCCGCCGCATCGACACCGGATTGTAGAAGGCAATCACAAAATCACCTTCCGCCGCCGCCTTTAAACGCTTCACAATATCCTCGCGCGGCGTCAGCAAATCACTCAATGAGATCGCGCAGAAATCATGCCCCAGCGGCGCACCCGCCCGTGCCGCCGCCCCCTGCAACGCACTCACACCGGGCGAACACACCACCTCGACCCGCCGTGCCGCATCCGACACGCCCATCTGATCCGGCCCGCGATCCAGCAATTCGAACACCAACGCGCCCATCGCGTAAATCCCAGCGTCACCCGAACAGACCAGCGCAACGTCTTTCCCCTTACCAGCCTGCTCAAGCGCGTAACGGCAGCGGTCCTCTTCCCCGCCCAGCGGAAAATCCGACCGTTCCTTGCCAACAGCCAGCGGCCCCAGCAGATCAATATAAAGCCCGTAGCCCACCAGCTCCTCGGCCTCGGACACCAGTTTCGACACCTCAGGCGTCCGCCAAGATGCCTGCCCCGGTCCAATTCCTACGACTGACAAACGCCCGCGCGACCGCCCCTGCATCTCGACCAACGGCTCTGGCACGACAGCCAGCGCACAAGTTGCATTTGCCGTCTTGCGCTTGGCTACCAGCAACGTGGCATCCTTCCCGCCCTGCGCCAAAGCCGCCGCCTCAGACACCCCATGCGTGCCCACTTCGGAAAAGACCACATCCGACGGGTTCGCCAACCGTGGCGTCTCCGCCTCTAGCGCAGCGGCCTCAAACAACCGCAGAGGCACCCCAAGATCAGCCGCCAGATCAATAATCGCAGGCTCATCCGCCTTCAGCGTAATCGTGTTCACCGAATGGATCGCCTCGGGCGCAAGCCCCGCCGCGTCCAGCACTTCAGCCACCAAAGTCGCCAGTTCCTCAGGCGCGCAATCCCGCGCACAGCCCACACCCAGCGTCACCCGCATCGGCGCAAATTGCAGATGATCACCGCCCAACGTCGCGTGCCGCTCCATACTCGCCGTCAGCATCACACCCTCAGCCTTAGGCACATCCGTCAACCAAGGCGCAGGTTCGTCCCCGGCCAGCGTCGCGCCACCCGCCGACAACATCCCCGCCATCGCATCCTTGGCATCTTGCGGATTGACCAACCGCCAGCCCGCAGGCGGCGCATCCAGCGCCACACCCATCGCCACGTCACCAGCCGTCGTTACCGCCGACACAGCCTCCAGCGCCGTCGCGATCTCGGCCGCCAATCTGTTCGCTCCGCGATGCCCACCCAACAGCGGCACCACAACGGCTCCGTCATCCGAAACCGAAATCACAGGCGGCTCGCTCGTCTTATCCGCCAACAACGGCGCCACAGCACGGATCAAAATCCCGCTCGCACAGACTCCGACAACAGGCACACCCGCCGCAAACAAATCGCGCGCATGATCCAGCGCATTGGCAAACCACGCATCCGCCTTCTCAACACGCCCCTCACGCCCATGCACCTGCGCGCCCAGCACGGCCGCAACCCGATGCGCCGTCCCCTCACCAGAGCGCGACAACGCCAAAACAACAGGTCTCACAGACGGGTTTACAGCCATGGATCGGCCCCTTTGGTCAGTAATATCATCGAAAAATACGGTGCCTTCTCTGGCGCGTCCGCCAGCGGCAACACAACCTCTTGCGGCAGCGTCGCCCGCTCCACATAGACCGCCTGCGCCGTCAGCCCCAGCCCGTCAATCACGCCCCTGATCTTCGCCAGATGCCGCCCGACCTTCATGATGACAACGCTCTCCGCGCCCTCGATCCGGCTACGCAACTCATCCTCAGGCAGCGGCCCCGGCAAGACCGTCAGCCGTTCATTCCGCGCCGCTAACGGCATCGCAGCAGACGCCGCACAGGCCGTCACAGACGTCACCCCCGGCACAATCTGCACGTCGTAATCACCCGACAGCCGCGCAAAAATATACATGAACGACCCATAGAAAAACGGATCACCCTCGCACAAGCACACTACATCCTGACCCGCATCCAAGGCCTCCGCAATCTGCGCCGCACCCTCGTCATAGGCTTTTTGCGCAGGTTCCCGCTCCACGCTCATCGGCACATCCATGACAATCTCGCGCACGCCCGCACCAATCAAATCCGCCGCAATCGCGCGGGCAAAACTGTCACCGCCCGCCAGCGTCGGATAGGCCACGACCTGCGCGCCCTCAATCAACCGCGCGGCCCGCAACGTCACCAGATCGGGCGCCCCCGGACCCAAACCAACCCCATAGAGCGTCCCACGGGATGGCGGGAGGGGCGTCGTGCTTGCACGCGCGTCAACCGTCATCGCTTCACCAAGCTCCACTGCGTCACAGGCATCGCAGGTCGCCAGCCTGTGAGCCGCCCGACAGGTTCGGCCCGCTGCGTCATGATCTTCACCAACTCGCCCCCGAATTCGGCGTGCAACCCGATCAGCACAGCCTCTGACTCCAACGTCACAGCGTTACACACCAATCGCCCCAAGGGCCGCAGCGCGTCCCACGCGGCTTCAAAAGTCTCGCGACTTAATCCGCCGCCAATGAAAATCGCATCCGGTGCCGCCAACCCGTCCAGCGCCTCCGGCACAGACCCTTCAACCAGTTCCAGCTTCGGCGTGCCCAGCGCCAGCGCATTCGCCGCCGCCATGGTCCGCCGATCCGCCCGTGGCTCAATCCCGACAGCCCGCGCATAGCGTGCCGCCCGCATCCATTCGATCGCCACTGACCCGCAACCGCAGCCGATATCCCACAACAGCGCCCCGCGCATTGGCATCAACTTGGCCACTGTGACCGCGCGGATTTCCTGCTTTGTCATCGTGCCATCCGACTGGAACAACCCGTCCGCCAACCCTGGCACACGCGGTAACAGCGCCGCATCAGGTGCTGCAATGCACTCCACCGCAAGCGTGTTGAACGCGGGCACCACTTGATCCCAATTTTCTGCCACCCCATCAAACCGCGCCTCGTCCTTGCCGCCCATCGCGGCCAGCACGGTCATGCGCGACCCGCCAAACCCGCGCTCGGTCAAAAACGCCGCAATCTGCGCGGGCGTCTCCGCCCCTGTCGTCAGCACCAGCAACCGCACGTCGGGCTGGATAAACGCAATCATCTGCTCAACAGGCCGCCCGTGCACCGTCAGCGTTTCCACATCCGGCAGCGACCAGCCCATGCGAGCAGCTGCCAGTTGAAACGCCGAAAGCTGCGGGTGGTAAACAATCTCAGCCGGATCAACCGCCCGTCCGATGCGTGCACCGACCGAGAACCACAGCGGATCGCCCGTCACAAGCACCACCGCCCGCCGCCCGCGCAGGCCCTGAATGGTATCGATCATCGCATTGAACGGCGATGGCCACGCCAGCCGCTCCGCCGTCACATTGCCCGCAAGCTGATGGTGGCGATCTCCGCCAAGGATCACCTCTGCCGCTTCAACGACAGCGCGGGTCGCAGGCACCAGACCGTCCAGCCCGTCCTCGCCGATGCCCACGATATGCAACCAAGGTTCACTCACCGCACATCCTCCGGCAATCCCGCCGCCAGCGCGTTCACCGCCGCGGACGCCATCGCCGATCCGCCACGCCGTCCGCGCAGCGCCACAAAGTCACAGCCGCGCGGGTTCGCCGCCAGCTCCGCCTTGCTTTCTGCCGCGCCGATAAAGCCTACGGGAAAGCCAAGGATGACCGCAGGCTTTGGCGCGCCTGCGTCGATCAGTTCCAGCAGGTGAAACAGCGCAGTTGGCGCATTGCCGATGGCCACGACAGCGCCGTCCAGATGATCTGCCCAAAGCTCCACCGCTGCTGCGGATCGCGTGTTGCCGATGTCCTTCGCATGCTCCGGCACCGATGGGTCATTCAGTGTCACAATCACCTCATTCCCGGCAGGCAAATACCGCCGGATGATCCCCGCGCCGACCATTTCGCAGTCGCACAACACAGGTTTTCCCGCCTGCAACGCCGCATGCCCAACAGCCGCCGCATCGGGCGAAAACGCGAGGCGATCCGCAATCTCGACCATCCCGCAGCTGTGGATCAGCCGCGTGATGACGCCGTGCATTTCGGGCGCGAACCGCTCCAGACGCGCTTCCTTGCGCACGGTGGCAAAGCTAGCGGCATAGATCGCGGCAGGGTCTTTTTCGTAGGGGCGCACCGTTACGACTTCATCGTCTTGCGTGCGCTTTCCGGCCCGTGCGGATGCTTGGCGTGCGGGTATTCTGCATGCACGTGATCGTGGTCGTGATGGTGGTGATCATCGCCGTGGTGATGGTGGTGGTGGTGATGATGGTCCTGCGCCTCCAACCGGCACATGCCGGTGCAGAACGTGTCACACAGCTTGCAATCCGCCACGTTGGACCCCGGCGCGTTCGCACCCTGCCCCTCGACATGGTGGTGGTGGCTTTCCTGCACGGCGCCCACCTCTGCCTCGAACCCCAGCACAGCCGTCCGATATTTGCACAGCACACAGGTCGGCGGCGGCGTGTCGTCGAACGCGGGGTGGTTGCGTTGGTCGGCGGTAATGTGGTGATGTCCACCATCCTCGGTTGCCAAGACCTGCTCGCGATAGCCACAAATCCCGCAGTTGGGCGGCGGGTTCTTCCCCGTTTGCTCAATGATCCGCTCAGCGAAGGTTTCCAGCACCTTGGGGTGATCCCCCAAATAGCCCGCCTTCACGAACGTGATCTCGGGGTGTTCTGCTGCGACCCGATCCGTAAACCCGTAAATCCGGTCAATCAGGATGCCGGAAAACAGGAAGTATGGGAATACGATGACCCGCTTGTAGGGCAGCATTGCCACATGCTGCAAACACGGCTCCACCAGCGGGAAGGTGACGCCGGAATAGCCCACTTCGCACCAGCCAAAGCCCATGCCCTCTTGCAACATCCGCGCAATCTTGGCGACGTTGCCATTCGCATCGGGATCAGACGCACCGCGCCCGATGACGACCAGACAGGTTTCTTCCAGCGGCAACTCGCCATGATCAGCATTGGCCTGCGCGACTGCATCCTTGATCCGGCCAGCGGCGGCCGCGATCATCTTGGGGTCCACGCCTAATTCGCGGCCATACGAGATTTGCATCCCGTGCTTTGCCGCATAGGTGTTCAGCACCGTGGGGATATCGTTCTTGGCGTGCATCGCGGCAAACAGCATCCCCGGCACCGCCAGTATCCGCTCGCACCCTGCCTCGCGCAGTTTGTCCAAACCGTCGCGGATTACGGGGTTCGCAAACTCCAGATAGCCGTAGTCTGTCATCCAGTCGTCGGGCAGATAGGCGGGCAGCTTGTCCGCCAGCGTCGCAAATTCATCGACCGCCGATTGGCTGCGCGACCCGTGGCCGCAGATCATCACACCGGTTTTCATGCGGGCTGCTCCTCTGCTTCATCTTCATCCGAGGCTTCAGGGGCATCGCCCTTCTTGCGGCCCTTCGCGGCACCGGCCAGACCGATGATGATGGCAATGCCAATCGCGGCACCGGCAAGCCAGTGATCGTGGCCCGCAACCTCGCCCCAGTGACCGGGGTGCGCCGCCGCTGAACTTGCGCAAACCAAAGCGCATAAAGTGATGATAACCCGCATCCGCGATCTCCCTGTCATATGCCCATGTCCAGAAGATCAGCCACCCTAATCAGGCGTCTGCGGTCCGACGATGTGGCACGCTGGTCCCCGATACGGGTCAACCTTGCGCCACCAACCATTCTGGCCATTTCGGGCTTCGTCGCGCCTCGTATATGTGGCGGGTGCGCGGGCTGCAATGAAAGAAGCGGCACGCCGCCACGGGATTCCGACCTGTGCGCATCTGCACCCCCGCTGCGCGGCGGCAGGGCTTTGTTCAGTGCGGGGCGCGGGCTACTTCAATCCCAACACACGAATTGAAAGGGCATCCGATGGGACAGCTTGTTGACGGCGTCTGGCATGACGTTTGGTACGATACAAAGAAGACGGGCGGCAAATTTGTCCGCTCCACCGCGAAATTCCGCAACTGGATCACCGCTGACGGGTCTGCTGGCCCATCCGGCGAAGGCGGTTTTGAGGCCGAAAGCGGGCGCTACCACCTCTACATCTCGAACGCATGCCCATGGGCGCACCGCACAATGGTGTTCCGTGCCATCAAGGACCTGACCGACCATATCGACGTGTCTGTGGTGCATCCCGACATGCTGGGCGAAGGCTGGACGTTTGAGCAGGACGGCAACGGTGCCACGGGTGACAAGCTTTTTGGTCTGCCGTTTGCGCGTGACATCTACATCAAGGCCGATCCGAAAATATCGGGCCGTGTAACGGTGCCGATCCTGTGGGACAAAAAGCGTGAAACGATCGTGTCGAATGAATCCTCCGAAATCATCCGCATGTTCAATTCAGCTTTTAACGACATTACCGGAAACACCGCCGACTACTGGCCCGCAGACCAGCGCGATGCCATCGAAGAGGTGAACGAGCGGATTTACAACACAGTCAACAACGGCGTTTACAAATCCGGCTTTGCCACCAGCCAAGAGGCGTATGACGAGGCGGTGCATCCACTATTCGACAGCCTTGATTGGCTAGAGGATCGCCTCAGCAAATCACGCTACCTGATGGGCGACACAATCACAGAGGCTGACTGGCGTTTGTGGACCACGCTGATCCGGTTCGATCTGGTCTATCACCTGCACTTCAAATGTAACCGCAAGCGGATCATCGACTATCCGAACCTCTGGGGTTTCACCCGCGAGCTGTATCAATGGGACGGCGTGAAAGAGACGGTGAACTTTGATCACATCGTGCGCCACTACCACTACAGCCACGAGACGATTAACCCGCACCGGATTCTACCAATCAACCCTGTGCTGGATTTCGATGCGCCACACGGGCGTGGCTAGCGCGCTTTAGGTGCCTGCCAGATTGCGCGCCTCGCGGGGCGTGCCGTAATGTTCGACAATCGCCGCCAGATCATCTGGCGGCGTTGCCTTTTCAATAAAGGCCCGCGCATTGGCGCTGTGCACAAAGATCGATCCGTCCGAAAAGAATGACGTGTCTGTCACAAAGACGATGTTGGCCTCGGATTGATTGAACTGGGCATAGTCGGAAACGGCAAAAGCGCTGCCCTCTTCCAGAACAAGATCAAGAACGATCACGTCAAACCGCTTGCGGCGCAACAGTTCCAGCGCATCCTCGCCACGGCCAACAAGATCGATCTCGGCCTGCATCCGCTCCAGGTGCCGCTGCCAAACCAGCCCCAGATCACGATTGCTTTGAACGATAAGGACGCGCATGGATAGCTCCTTAGCCTAGCGGTAACAGACCGCCAAGAGTTTGAATTCTTCGATCTTTAGGTGTTTGTGGAGGTCACGGGACCATTCACACCCTCAAAGCCTAACACGGAAAATCGAAAAAAGGACACGAGCGGGCGGCAGGTCTTGTGAAACTGGCGCAAATCCGCTTGAACATCCGGACCGGTAAGCGAGGCCTAGCACATGACAACCTGGATCACCATCTGCGACACCTGTAAGCGCACGGGCTGGGAAGAAACCGGCGCCGAGACGACAGATGGCGAAAAGCTTGCCAATCTGGTCGAGGCGGCCGCCGCCGACCTGCCCGATGTGCGCACCCGTCGAATGACCTGTCTGATGGGCTGCAAGTCGGGATGCAATGTCACAATTCAGGCCCAAGACAAGCTGACCTATACGCTGGGCGACTTCGAACCGCTGGAGGAGGCGGCAGAAGGCATTGCCAACTACGCCGCACTTCATGCCCAAAGCGAGACAGGACAAGTGCCGTTCCGCACGTGGCCCGTGGCGATCAAAGGGCATTTTGTGACGCGCCACTATCCCCTGCCGCAAGACGACACATGACCTCTGCGCCCCGCGATCATGGTGGCGGAATTGACGCGGCCCGCGCGCAGTATGGCGGGCAGCGCAGCGATTGGCTGGACCTGTCGACAGGGATCAACCCCGTTCCCTACCCGATGCCCGCGCTCGCGCCGGACGCATGGACAGCCCTACCCGACAGTGCCGCATTTGATCTGATCGCCGCCCGCGCGCGTGCCTTCTGGAATATCCCCGCAGAGGCCGCCGTGCTGGCCACGCCGGGCGCATCAGCGGTCATCGCGCAATTACCGCGTCTGGTGCCTGCGGGCAGTGTCGCGATCAAAACGCCGACCTACAACGAACATGCCGCAGCCTTTGACGCCGCCGGATGGGATACGGGCAAAAGCGGCACAGACGCGCTGGTGGCCGTGCATCCGAATAATCCTGACGGGGCGTGGTGGGACGCCGACGCCTTGACCGCCCCGCTGACGATCATCGACGAAAGCTTTTGCGATGTGGCACCCGACAAATCGCACATTGGCCTTAGCACACGACCCGGCACGATCGTTCTCAAAAGCTTTGGCAAGTTCTGGGGGCTGGCGGGGCTGCGTCTTGGCTTTGCCATCGGTGATCCAACACTGATCGCGCAACTGGCAACCGCCCTTGGCCCGTGGCAGGTATCTGGTCCAGCATTGCAAATCGGGGCAGAGGCGCTATCGGATTTCCAGTGGGCCGACGAAACGCGGGCGCGACTGGCGCACGATGCAGACCGTCTGGATCGCCTGATGGCCGATCAAGGGGCCGTGGGGCTGGGTGGCACATCCCTGTTTCGGCTTTACGAAGTGGCCGATGCAAAGGCCGCACAAGACCAATTGGCCAAGCATCACGTATGGTCGCGCATCTTTCCGTATGCCGAAAACTGGCTGCGCCTAGGCTTGCCCGCCCCAAACCGCTGGGCGCAATTGGAAGCCGCATTTTGACACTTCTGCTGGCCCTTCTGCTGGATGCCATCGCGGGCGAACCACGTTGGCTGTGGCAGCGCTTTCCCCACCCTGCTGTGCTGATGGGCCGCTGCGTGGGCTGGATCGACGACACATTCAACACAGGCGCCAGTCGCAAGATCAAAGGTGCTGCGTCATTTGCCGGATTGGTCTGCGCCGCTTACATCCTCGGCCTGCTGCTGGCGGCAATTCCGGGCGCGATTGTTGATCTGCTGATCCTTGCCATCCTGCTGGCACAGCGATCCTTGGTCGATCACGTGCGCGCCGTTGCGGACGGACTGCGCCTGTCGGTTGGCGACGGCAGGAACGCGGTCGCAATGATCGTCAGCCGTGACACTCGCACCATGGACAAAAGCGCCGTAGCTCGCTCGGCCATCGAAAGCGGGGCCGAGAATATGTCAGACGGGATCACCGCGCCCGTGTTCTGGTTTGCCGTGCTGGGTTTGCCCGGTCTGCTGGTTTACAAAATCACCAATACGGCCGACAGCATGATCGGCTACAAAACCCCGCGCCATGCCGATTTCGGCTGGGCCGCAGCGCGATTTGACGACCTGCTTAACTACATTCCCGCCCGCCTGACCGCGGCACTGATGATGATGGTCACCCCGGATCGCCCGTCTTGGTCCGCAATCGCCCAAGACGCGGGCAAGCACCTGTCCCCGAACGCAGGCTGGCCCGAGGCGGCGATGGCGCACGGCCACAACATCGCGCTGGCTGGCCCGCGCAGTTACCACGGCACAACACGGGATCTGCCGTTCGTTAACGCCAATGGCCGCATCGCGCTGACAGCAGACGACATCGACGCCAGCATTACGACCTTGTGGAAAACATGGGGCCTGCTGGTTGTCGCCGCTGTGATCATCGCCCTGTTTTAACCGCTAACTTCCGCTGCTAATGTCCGCGTAACCCCAATGAACGGACCGATTTTTATGCGCCTTTTCACATCACTTGCTTTGATCCTTTCGACCACCAGCGCAACCGCCCAATGCGGCGGCAGCTTCGCCGACTTCCTGTCCGGCGTCCGCGCAGAGGCCGCTGAACGCGGATTGGACGCGGGTGCAACAGACCGCTTCCTGTCAGGCGCACGGCAAGACCAATCGGTCCTGAATGCCGATCGTCGCCAAGGCGTATTCCAAAAAGATTTCATCGCCTTTTCCCGCGCCCTGATCAGCCAGAACCGCATCGACAACGGCCGCGCCCAAGCCACCCGCCAAGACGCAATCTTTGATCTCATCCAGTCCGAATTCGGCATCCCGCGCGAGGTGCTTTTGGCCTTTTGGGCCTTTGAAACCGACTACGGATCGTTTCAGGGCGACTACAACACGCGCAACGCCTTGCTCACCCTTGCCCACGATTGCCGCCGACCCGAGCTATTCCGCCCGCAGGTCTTTGCCGGCATCGCACTCACAGCCCAAGGCGGCATGGACCCCGCCCGCACAACAGGAGCCTGGGCCGGTGAGATCGGCATGGTGCAAATGCTGCCCGGCGATATCATCGAAAACGGGCGTGATGGTGACGGTAATGGCGTAGTTGATCTCAAAGGGTCCGCCCCCGACGCACTTTTGTCCGGCGCCTCGGTGCTGGCATCGCTGGGCTGGCGCGCGAACGAACCGTGGCTACAGGAAATCACCGTTCCTGCAGGTTTGAACTGGTCGGAAACCGGCCTTGATCACCCCAAAACAGTCGCCGAATGGAACGCGCTTGGTGTCGCATCACGCGATGGATCAGCGCCGCTTAATATGACGGCCCGCGTGATCCTGCCGATGGGCCGCAACGGGCCTGCCTTCTTTGCCTACCCCAACTTTGATGTGTATTTTGAGTGGAACCAGAGCTTTACCTACGTTATGACAGCCGCCTATTTCGCCACCCGTCTGGCTGGCGCGCCTGTCTATAACGCAGGCAATCCGTCACCGGCCCTGTCAGGAGAACAGATCCAACAGCTGCAACAAAAACTGGCCGCGCGCGGCTATGACGTTGGCGGCGTGGACGGTATTCTTGGCGCGCAGACCCGCAACGCGATCCGGCTTGAGCAGGAACGACTGGGCCTGCCCGCCGACGCATGGCCAACGCGCGAGCTGCTCAACAGCCTCTAGCCGCCGCCCCAGCATCACACCAAACCGGCCTTACTCTCGCCATCGTGGTAAATGCAAATGCAACCTGCGGCAGAACCCTGTCGCGCAAGGTTGTTTTTACGAGGGGCATTTCCAATGGTCATTTTACGCGCGTTTCCACTGTCCTTTTCGATCTACTGGCGGATGCTTCTTGTTTTCCCCGTAATCATTGTGGCGCTGATTGTGCTTGGCGGGCTGGTCGGTCTGCTTGTCCTGATCCTGGCGATGCTCTTGCCTACCGTGATCGTGTCTGTGCTGGTCTTTGCGCTTTGCATGTCGTTCATGACTACGCCGCTTCTGGTCGGCATGCGGATGGGGCTGATCGCTTTGGGTCACACCCCGCGCAACACATACGGCGGCTTGTGGGGGTTCGCGGCGATGTACGGGCTGGTCATGGCGTTGTTGACCACAGTCATCACGGCCATCGTGCTGATTGTCTCCAGCTTCCTGTTCGGCTTCGCCCCCATGTCGCCGGGGCTGGGTGGCGCTGATATCCTGATGGCACTGTCACAGAACAGCACCTTGGCCACGGGCTTGTTCATTACCATCAACCTGATCCCGTTCTGCATCTTCGCCGCGCTGATGATGCCGATGGCCGCATCATCCATTGGCAAGGATACCAACGGCGAACGTCACACACCATTTGCAGGGTTCGGCAAAGGTTTCATACCTGTCGTTGTCCTGATGCTAGTCGCGCAGGCCGTCAATATTGCCGCTATGGTCATCATTCCGACGGTCTTTGCATCCATTGCTGGCGACGCGACACTGATGAACGCGCTAGCCACCATGGGCCGCTATCGTGGCGGTGAATTGCCACGCG
The DNA here is from genome assembly GCF_037543925.1 of Yoonia sp. 208BN28-4. NCBI lineage: Bacteria > Pseudomonadati > Pseudomonadota > Alphaproteobacteria > Rhodobacterales > Paracoccaceae > Yoonia > Yoonia sp. 208BN28-4. Next base: position 647,712 of record NZ_JBBIFY010000001.1, on the reverse strand, counting down.
GCACCGGACTTCTGTTCGCCGGTATTGTCCTGCCCTATCTGGTTTGCGCGCTGTGGACGATCAGCCTGCAATGCGCGGCGGCTGTCAGGGTCTATGCTGATGATTGTGACGCCACACCGCCACGGCCTATGCCGACGCCAACCGATCCGGACGATGGCCCCGTGGTCGAGGATATCGGCGCACTCTGGCGCAACCGCATGCCAACAACGCACTAGGCCAGCTGCATCATTTTGCCCAAAATACTCACCTACGGGACGGCGGGAGGGGCGTCGGGCTTGCCCGCGCGTCTCCCCGCCGGATCACGCAACCATGGCCGCCGCTTTTTTCAGGTCCACTGACACAAGCTGTGACACACCCTGCTCGCCCATCGTCACACCAAACAAGCGGTCCATCCGGCTCATCGTGACCGCATGGTGCGTGATGATCAGGAACCGCGTTTGCGTCCGGCGTGTCATCTCGTCCAGCAGATCACAAAACCGCGTCACGTTGGCATCGTCCAAAGGCGCGTCCACCTCGTCAAGCACACAGATCGGTGCAGGATTGGCTAGGAACACCGCAAAAATCAGCGCCAGCGCCGTCAGCGTCTGTTCACCACCAGACAGCAGCGACAACGTGGACAGCTTTTTGCCCGGTGGCTGGCACATGATCTCCAGCCCCGCCTCAAGCGGATCATCGCTCTCCACCAAAACCAGCTTCGCCTCACCACCACCAAACAGATGCGTGAACAAAAGGCCGAAGTTGTCGTTCACCTGCTCGAACGCTGTCAGCAGGCGTTCCCGCCCTTCCTTGTTCAAACTGGCGATCCCTGACCGAAGTGCTGCAATCGCGTTCTCCAGATCCGCCTTTTCAGAGGCCAGCGTGTCGTGCTCTTCCTGCACTTCCTTTGCATCTTCTTCGGCCCGCAGGTTCACCGCGCCCAGACTGTCACGTTGCCGCTTGAGGGCATTGACCTGCCCCTCGATCACATCAGAGGCCGGCATTTTTTCCACATCCGTGTCCAACTGCTCCAACAGCTTGTCGGGCGTCACCTCTTGCGCTTCCATGATCCGTTCGGCGGCATAGGCAACCGTTTCCTTGGCCGCATCAGACCGTGCTTCTGACCGCGCGCGCGCCTCGCGGGCCTCTGATGCCAGCCGTTCCGCATCGCGCTCTGCATGACCCGCATCACGTAACGCACTGTCAGCTTCGGCCAGCGCATCAGCTGCGGCCTTGCGCCGGGTTTCTGCCGTATCGATCGCATCGGCCAACTCGTCACGCTTGGCTGCAATCTCGGTCGGCGCTGCTGCGGCCTCGGCCAGTTCGGCCTCCGACGTGTCCTTGCGCTCTGCCAATTCCGCGGTGCGCTTGGCCGCTGTCTCCAAGCGGTGCTTCCAGCCGGAAATTTCCTTGGTCACCTCCTGAGAGCGCTTCAGACGCGCTTCACCCTCGCGGCGTACCTCATCATAAGCAGAGCGGCGCGACATCATCGTGATCCGCGCGGCTTCCACGGTCATCTTGATGTCCTCGACCTGGCCGCGTGCATCATCAAGATTACCCAGTCCCTTGGCCGCCGCCTCCGCCTCGCCCAAGGCTTTGCGCGCAATCATTGCCTCTTCTTCGTGCCGCTTGACCGCAAGCCCAAGGCTCTCCAAACGCCCCTGCGCCAGATTGCGATCCGCCTCTGCCTTGGATGCCGCACGGTTCGCATCACCCACCAACCGGTCCGCATCACGACGTGCCTGCCGTGCCGCCTGATCTGCCTGCGTCAACTGTGTCAGCCGCGCTTTCAGTTGCTCGTGCGCTTGCGCGGCCCCCTGTGCTGTGGCGGCCACCTCTTCCAGATCGCGCTTGAGCTCCACAAGACGGTTCAACTGCTGCAACCGCAGCGCCGCCGCTGATGGCGCATCTTCGGATGCCGCGCGGAAACCGTCCCAGCGCCAGACATCGCCCTCAACCGATACCAGCCGCTGACCGGGTTTCAGAACGGCCTGAAGCTGCGCACCTTCTTCACGCCGCACAAGACCAACCTGATTCATCCGCCGTTCAAGCACCTCCGGCACCTCAACGACCTGCGTCAGTGGCTGCACGCCGTCGGGCAGGCTTTGCACATTCAGATAGCCTGCCAGCTTTGCCCAGCCCGATGCCGCATCCGGCCCCACCGCGGGTGCGCGCAAATCATCGGCCAGCGCAGCACCTAGGGCCTTTTCATATCCCGATTTCACCTTCAGCAGATCAAGCACCTGCCCGCCATCTTTCGTGTCACGCTCCACCATCCGCGCCAAAGCGGCTACCTCGGCCCGCAGTGCATTGGCCTCGCCCTCGGCCTCTGACCTTTGTGCGCGTGCAGCGCTCTCCCGATCCTGCGTCTCGGCCCGTGCGGCTTCAGCCTCCAGCAACGTGGCCTCTGCCTTTTCCGCCGTGGCAACGGCCAGTGTCTCGGCCTCGCCTGCGGTTGCAAAGTCCGCCTCTGCCTTCGTCAGCGCAGCCTGCGATGCCGCCGATGCCTCTTTCGCCTGCACCGCCTCGCGTTCGCTTTTGGCCAGCGTGGTCCGGCTATCGTCAAGCAATCGTTGCGCGGATTGGTGGCGTGCGGCAAGCCGTGCGACGTCTTCTGTCAGTTGCGACAGGTCCGCCTCACGCTCTGACAAAACTGCCCCCGCATCGCGGGCTGCATCCTGCGCAGTTGCAAGCCTGTCATCATGGCCAACGCTGGCCTTTTGCAGCTCACCGGCTTCCCACTCCAGCCGCGCGATGGTTTCGCCCGCATCGCGGTTCAATCCGCCTTCGCGCTCGATATCCTGCGTCAGCTGCGCGATCCGCCGTTCAAGCGTGCTGATCGTTTCAAGCGCGCGTGTCTCGCTTTCGGTCAGGGCATCCCGTTGCACCTGCAAACGCTGCAAAACGGCCCCCGCAATCGCCTCTTCCTCGCGCAACGGCGGCAACGCATCCTCGGCCACCTGCCGCATTTTTGCAGCCTCCCGCGCTGCGGTTTCCGCCTGCGCCGCCTGCGTCGTGCGCTCGCGCAACTGGTCGGACGCTGCCAGCAAAGCCTCGTCCGCCTCGCGCCAGCGACGATACAACAGCATGCCTTCCGCCCGCCGCAGATTATCACCGATCTCGCGATACCTTGCCGCCTGCCGTGCTTGCCGTGCCAGTTGCGCCAGCTGTGCGGCCAACTGTTCGATCACATCATCAACACGGGTCAGGTTTGTCTCGGCCCCGCGCAGCTTCAACTCGGCCTCGTGTCGCCGCTGATACAGGCCCGAAATGCCTGCCGCCTCTTCCAGAATGCGCCGCCGCGACTTGGGTTTGGCGTTGATCAGCTCCGAAATCATACCCTGCCGCACCAGCGCGGGCGAATGGGCCCCGGTTGACGCATCGGCAAACAGCATCTGCACGTCGCGTGCGCGCACGTCCTTTGTGCCGACCTTATAGGCCGACCCCGCATCGCGCGTAATCCGGCGAATGATCTCAAGGTTGTCACTGTCATTGAACGCAGCCGGGGCCAGCCGTTCACCGTTATCAATCACCAGCGACACTTCGGCAAAGTTACGCGCAGGCCGCGTCGATGCACCGGCAAAGATCACATCCTCCATGCCACCGCCGCGCATCGCCTTGGGGCGGTTCTCCCCCATGACCCAGCGCAGCGCCTCAAGCAGGTTGGATTTGCCACAGCCATTGGGCCCGACCACACCGGTCAGACCATCCGCGATAATCAAATCAGTCGGATCGACAAAGCTCTTGAAGCCGTTGAGTCGCAGTTTGCTGAAGCGCAAGTGTCAGGGCCTTCTTTCGGTGATTCTGGTCAGGTCACCAAATGTCGCCCCCCGATTGCCCCCATGTCAACGCGCAGGCCCTGCATCTGGGCGAAAACCCCCACTTATCCACAAGATATTGCGGCTTTTAAGCCGTATGGGAGGGCGGGCGGGGCGCTTTGCCCATCGGGCAACAGCGACGCCCACCCTCGTACATGGGCTTTTCACCTTGACGCAGCCTGCGACAAAGGCGCACAAACAAACCTGCATGGTTCCCCAAGCGGTGCAAAGCATCCGGGGATGAAATGGGAATGTGGAACGGGCCGATCCTGACACGGGAGGCCCCGCGCCACAGCCGCCCCCGCGACTGTATGCGGAGAGCTGCTTGTCAAAAAGTCACTGGGCAACCGGGAAGACGACAAGCCGCATCGACCCGCAAGCCAGGAGACCAGCCCTGCACTGTAAAAACCCAACCCGTCGGGTGTGACGGGGACAAGGAGAACGACCATGACTAAAAACGCGACAACACGCGCCGCCACGCTGCCCAAGACTTCCTCGGCCACGACGACTCTGTCGATCCTTGCCGCTGCGGTAATCGGTCTGGGCATCATTTCCGTTGCAGGCCACGTGCAAGCAGCCACGTTGCATGACGCTGCACATGATGTGCGTCACGCCACCGGCTTCCCCTGCCACTAATCTAGCTACCTCACAGCTATGTTTCCCAAAATCGCTGTCAGCGCGTTGATCGCTGGCTTTGGCGCAGGCTTGTTCGCGGCTCTGCTCCAATTCATGTTCGTGCAGCCAATCCTGCTGCACGCCGAGCTTTTTGAACAAGGCGCTTTGACCCACTTCGGGGCCATCGCATCAGCGGCCCAAGTTCCGTCCGGAGGCAGCATCGATTTCACCCGCGACGGCCTCTCGGTGCTGTTTTCGGCACTGATCTATGTCGGCTATGCCTTTGTGCTGCTGGCCGTAATGTCGCTTGCCGAAGAACGCGGAGAGCCGATCACACCGCGCAGCGGATTGATCTGGGGGATCGCCGGCTTCATCACCGTTCAGCTTGCCCCCGCGTTTGGCCTTGCGCCTGAACTGCCCGGCATGAACGCGGCTGATGTCACCGCCCGCCAGATCTGGTGGTTTGCCACCGTGGCGGCCACCGGCATCGCGCTGTGGTTGATTACATTCGGACGCAACTGGGCGCTTTGGGGCGCGGCTGTCATTCTTTTGGCGATGCCACACATCATCGGCGCGCCAATGCCCGACACGCTGACCGGACCTGCCCCGCCCGAACTGGGCGCTGAATTTGCCGCCCGCGTGCTGGGCACAGGCCTGGCCGTCTGGTCCGTGCTTGGCCTGCTGGCTGGTGCCGTCTGGACCAGCAAACTGGCCGAGGTATAGGCGATGCGTGCGCTTCTTCTATTTCTGATCGGTCTGTTTCTGGGCGGTGGCATCGGCCTTTTGGCTGGTGGCTCGCTTGAAATGGAAGGCCACGCCCATGATCATTCAGGCCATAGCGACATGGACCATGACCATTCCGCGCTGACCCCTTGGCCCACCGATACACCTGCGCCTGATCTGTCCATCGCACTTCTGGAGGATGGCCCGACATCGCGCAATCTGCACATCATGGCTGATGGCTTTGACTGGACACCCGAGGCGGTCAATGGCCCCGTCACGGGAGGTGGCCACGCCCATGTTTACGTCAACGGCGAAAAGGTGGCGCGCGCATATGGCCCGTGGGTGCATCTGACCGATTTCCCGACCGAAGGCCCCGTCACCGTGCGCGTCACGCTGAACGCCAACGATCATTCCGGTTGGTCATTAGATGGCGTGCCGCTGGCCACAGAGACAGAGTTCAAATGAACGGCGCGCGGCCCTTCAGGCAAAATCGCAGACGCCCCGCCGGACGGGCATCTGTGATCCACCCGTCGCCCTGCGCATCATACAGCGCCAGAAACGCACGCACGTCCGCAGCATCCGCGACCTGCACGCCTGAGAATAAATACGTCGCCTTGGCTTGCGCCTGCACGGCCATTGCCACAGGCCCCTCGCACATCGACAGGCAGTCGTGCATCCGCACGGTCCAGCCTTCCACTTCACCGACAGCCGCCGCCAGCGCCGCCCCTTCGGGGTCCGCACCACGCGCCGCACATGTCGCACAAATTGTCAGCGTTCCGGTCATGGCCCAGCCCTACCGCAGCGCCCCTAGATAGGACAGTCCCCATGGCCGCAAAAATCCCCGCAACCGTTGTCACAGGTTTCCTTGGTGCCGGTAAAACAACCCTGATCCGCCACATGCTGCAAAACGCCCAAGGCAAACGCATCGCACTGATCATCAACGAGTTCGGCGACCTTGGCGTCGATGGCGATATCCTCAAAGGCTGCGGAGATGAAACCTGCCGCGAAGAAGACGTGGTCGAGTTGTCCAACGGCTGCATCTGCTGCACCGTCGCCGACGACTTCATCCCAACCATGGAAAAGCTGCTGGACCGCGACGACAAGCCCGACCACATCGTGATCGAAACCTCCGGTCTTGCACTCCCCCAACCCCTTGTCCGCGCGTTCAACTGGCCCGGCATTTCCACCCGCGTCACCGTTGACGGCGTCGTCACTGTTGTCGATGGCCGCGCCGTCACCGATGGCCAGTTTGCGCACAACGTCGCCGCTGTCGACGCCCAGCGCGCGCAGGACGAAAACCTCGATCACGAGACACCCCTGTCTGAGCTTTTCGAAGACCAGATCGCCTGCGCTGACATGATCGTCGTGAACAAATCCGACCTGCTGTCAGCGGATGAGGCCAAAGCCCTCACCACCCGCCTGAAATCCGAAAGCCGCGACGCCGTGCAAGTGGTCAAAGCCTCCATGGGCGCGCTCCCCGTCGACGTCCTGCTCGGCCAAGGCATCGGCGCGGAAAGCGATCTGGACGCACGTCACGAAGTCCACCACCATCACCACCACGACGACGATCATCACGATGATGACCACCATCACGACCACGAACACGGCCACGACGAATTCGAAAGCTTCATCGTCACACGCGGTGAAATCGCGGATGCCAAGGCCTTCACCGCGCAGGTCACCGACACCATCCGCGCCCACAACATCCTGCGCCTCAAGGGCTTTGTCGCCGTAGAAAACAAACCCATGCGCCAGACCCTGCAAGCCGTCGGCCCCCGTGTGGACACATACTTCGACCAACCCTTCGGCGATGCACCACGCGAAACCCGTCTTGTCGTCATCGGTGAAGCAGGCCTCGATCAAGCGGCAATTACAGCCGCCCTCACCGCATGATCATCATCGCCCTCACTGATCCGCACGAGCCGCAGGCGACCGCGCTGCTCAAGCAAAGCCACGCGCTGATGGAAAGCCTTTTCCCGCCAGAGGATAACTTCTACCTCGATATCAATGACCTGACCGCCGACCACATCCGCTTTTACACAGCGCGCGAGGGACAAGAGGTGCTTGGCACCGGTGCGCTTGCGATCAAATCAGACTACGGCGAGGTAAAATCCATGTTTGTGTCCGAGGCCGCACGCGGCAAAGGGGTCGCCGCCGCACTTTTGCGCCAGATCGAAGACACCGCCCGTGACGAAGGCTTGCCAATCCTGAAGCTCGAAACAGGCAACGTCCTGCACGCCGCACACCGACTATACGAACGCCACGGCTTTACAAAATGCGGCGCGTTCGGCGATTACGCTGACGCCAAATCATCAATCTTTATGGAAAAGCCGCTGTGATCTCAGGCCTTATCCTGCCGCGCGCGCCCCGGAACATTGCGGCCCTCGTCCTTATAGGTGTCGTCTGCCGGATCGGACGGCACATCGTATTTGGTTTCCTTGGCCGGGTTCTGCGCCTTTTTCATGCGCAACAACAAATCCGCTTTTGCCTCGGTTGCGCCGAACGGCTTTTTCGCGCTGCCGTGCTGGTTGTGTTCGCGGTGTTTAGGGGCGTTCTTGCCCATCTTGGGCGCGCCTGCTGCTTTGTAATCCATGGTGATCTCCTTTGGCTTGCCCCTTTATCTAGGCCACAATCATGCACTTACTAGCCGCCACCCCCGGCGCAATTTCCGACGGGCAGGAACCTGTCGATCTGGGCCAGACCCCCGCCGACGTCGTGGTGATCTCTGCTGCCGATACCGAACTGGCCGCCCTGTCCGACGCGCGCGCGCAGATGGATGCACCGCCGCCGCTGCGGCTGGCCAACATGATGCACTTGCAACACCCCATGTCGGTCGATCTGCATCTGGACGATTGCGCCACAAAATCTCGCCTTGTCATCGCCCGCGTGTTGGGCGGCGCTGGCTACTGGAAATACGGTCTGACCCAATACGCCGCCCGCCTGCACGAGGCTGGCGTCACCTTCGTGGCCCTGCCCGGTGATGACAAACCCGACGCCGAACTGCGCGGCCTCTCGACCTGTTCCGACGAGGACTACGATGCGCTTTGGTCCTACCTCGTCGAAGGCGGGCCCGAAAACAGCACCCACTTCCTGCGCTACGCCGCCGCGATGCTGGACGGCTCGGAAAAGCCACCCGCCGCCAGCCCGCTTCTGAAGGCAGGCATCTACTGGCCGGGTGAAGGCATTTCTGACGCCACAGCGGTGCACGCCCGGTGCACGTCCGGTGCACGCGTTGTGCCGATCATTTTTTACCGCGCATTGGTCCAAGGAGGCGGCCTCAACCCGATCAACCGCCTCACCAAATCGCTCCTCCGCGCGGGCCTCACCCCGCTCCCCATTTTCGTGGCCAGCCTCAAAGATCCGCTCTCTGTCGCCACCCTCGACACCATCTTTTCCGCCGCACCGCCTGACGTGATCCTCAACTGCACCGCCTTCGCTGTCGGCTCTCCGCACGATGGCGACGACAGCCCGCAAAACCCTTTGACAATGGCCTCCGCGAACAAAGCGCCCGTGTTCCAAGTCGTCCTCTCCGGCGCATCCGAAGCCACATGGGCTGACAACCCCCAAGGCCTCACCGCCCGCGACATCGCGATGAACGTGGCCCTGCCAGAGGTCGACGGCCGCATCCTGTCCCGCGCGATAAGCTTCAAAGGCGAGGCGTATTTCGACGAAGCAACCGAATGCCCCATCGCCACCTACCAAGCCCGCGGCGATCGCATCGACTTCGTCACAAACCTCGTTAAAAACTGGACCACACTGCGCGATAAAGCACCTGAAAACAAACGCATAGCCCTCGTCCTCGCCAACTACCCCAATAAGGATGGCCGCCTCGCCAACGGTGTCGGCCTCGACACCCCCGCCGCAACGGTCCACGTGATGAACCTTCTGCGCGACGCAGGCTACGCCACAATCCCACCTGCCGACGCGAGCGCCCTGATGGGCCAGATCATGGCGGGCCCCACCAACTGGCTCACTGACCGCGCCGAAAAAGAAGGTGGCGCATTCCTCCCTCTCGACGTCTACCAAAAACACTTCAACGCCCTCCCCTACACGGTCAAGCAACAGATCACCGACCGCTGGGGCGACGCGGAGGCTGACCCCTTCATTTGGCCAGAACAACTCCCGCCGGAGGCTCCCGCAGACGCAACCAGCGCAGGCTTCAAACTCAGCATCCACACCTTCGGCAACGCCACCATCTGCCTACAACCCGCGCGTGGCTACAACATTGATCCGGTCGAAACATACCACTCCCCCGACCTCGTACCACCGCACAATTACTTGGCGTTCTACTTCTACCTCCGCCACCACTGGCAGGCCGACGCAATCGTCCACATGGGCAAGCACGGCAACCTCGAATGGCTGCCCGGCAAAGCCGTTGCCCTCTCGGAAACCTGCTGGCCCGAAGCCGTCTTCGGTCCCACACCCCACGTCTATCCCTTCATCGTCAACGACCCCGGCGAAGGCACGCAGGCCAAGCGTCGCACGTCCGCCGTCATCGTCGATCACCTCACCCCGCCACTGACCCGTGCCGAAAGCTACGGCCCCCTGCGCGATCTCGAGGCCTTGGTCGACGAATACTACGAAGCCGCAGGCGTGGACCCCCGCCGCATAGACCATCTGCGCCGTGAAATCCTTTCCTTGTCCGAAGTCACGGGCCTTGCCAAAGATGCCGCTTTCACAGGCGACAAAGACGGCGACCTTGCCAAACTCGATGCTTACTTATGCGAACTCAAAGAGGCACAAATCCGCGACGGCCTGCACATCTTCGGCCAATCGCCCACAGGCACCCTTGCCCGCGATCTGACCATCGCACTGGCCCGCGTACCGCGTGGCGATGGGAAGGGTGGCAATGCATCACTGCTGCGCGCGCTGGCAACCGATCTGGCCCTCACTATCGACCCGCTCGATTGTGATCTGGCCGCACCTGCGCCTGAAAAGCCTGCCGCACTGACACATCTCACCTCCGACACATGGCGCACGAATGGCGATACTGTCGAACGGCTCGAGCTATTATCGCAACGTCTCCTCACTGGCGAGACAGACCCGCAAGGGCTGGCGAGCGCCGCCGTGCTGGATGAAATCAAAAACACCATCACGCCCAAAGTCACTCAATCCGGCCCCGCCGAGGGCGCTGGCCTGCTCACCGCCCTCTCAGGCCAATTCCTGCACCCCGGCCCGTCCGGCGCGCCAACCCGTGGCCGCCTCGACACTCTGCCCACTGGCAAGAACTTCTATTCCGTCGACAGCCGCGCCGTCCCTACCCCCACCGCTTGGGCACTGGGGTGGAAATCGGCCAACCTGCTCATCGAAAAGCACCTGCAAGACCACGGCGACTGGCCACGCACCATGCTTCTCACCGCTTGGGGCACCGCCAATATGCGCACCGGCGGCGATGACATCGCCCAAGCCCTCGCTCTCATGGGCTGCAAACCCACATGGGACAGCGCCAACAGGCGGGTCACAGGGTTTGAGGTCCTACCGCAATCCGTCCTCGCCCGCCCCCGCGTCGACGTTACCCTACGCATCTCCGGCTTCTTCCGCGACGCTTTCCCGCAACTCATCGCACTCGTCGACTCAGCCGCGAAAGCCGTTCAAGCCTTGGACGAGCCCGCAGACATCAACCTCGCCGCCGCCCGCGCCAAACAAGGCGAAGACACCGCCCGCGTGTTCGGCTCCAAACCGGGCGCATACGGCGCGGGCCTGCAAGCGATGATCGACGAAAAACTCTGGGCTGACAAAGCCGACCTCGGTGCCGCCTATATCGAATGGGGCTCCTATGCCTACGGCGCTGGCAACGATGGACGCCGCGCCAAAGACGATTTCACCCAGCGCCTGTCACAGACAGAAGCCGTCGTCCAGAATCAGGACAACCGCGAGCACGATATCCTCGATTCAGACGACTACTACCAATTCGAAGGGGGTGCCGCAGCCGCTATCTCGACGATCCAAGGCCGCGATCCCACGATCTACCACAACGACCATTCCCGCCCCGAACGCCCGCTGATCCGCACGCTGGATGATGAGATTGGCCGCGTCGTGCGCTCCCGCGTGGTGAACCCCAAATGGATCGCAGGTGTCATGCGCCACGGCTACAAAGGAGCCTTCGAAATGGCCGCCACGCTGGACTACCTCTTCGCTTTCGCCGCCACCACTGGAGCTGTGCAAAACCATCACTTTGATCTGGTCGAAGAGGCGTTTCTGGCCGACGACACCGTCCGCCAATTTATTGCCGACAAAAACGCACCTGCGCTGCTTGAAATGGCCCAACGCCTGCAAGAGGCGATCGACCGCGATCTCTGGCAACCCCGCTCAAACTCCGCACGCGCGCGGATCGCAGGTCTGTTGGATCAGATGCCCGCCGCCAGTGCGGCCACACCGAAATAGCTCATGAAAATGACCAAGGAAAAAATACGCATCTTACTGCCCCGTTCTTTTTTGCTACCTAAAGCGTTAGCTGCCGCGCTTGTCCAACGGCATGGGAATTTTGGCGACATTGCGGCACAAACTGACGTGTCCGTGCCACACTGCCCTGTTCGCTGACCCAACGCCTGATCCGCCGCAGAGTTGCACTTTTTCTCAAATCACCCCAAGTTCGCCCTAGCCCCGAAAGGACCCCGCGCCATGACCGAAGACACCGATCGCCACGCCATGAAGATGGCCAAGAAAAAGGCCGCCCGCGATAAGATCATGGCGACAAAGACTGATAAGAAAGGTCTGATCGTGGTCCATACCGGTAAAGGCAAAGGCAAGTCCTCTGCCGCGTTTGGCATGATTTTCCGCTGCATCGCGCATGACATGAAATGCGCCGTTGTGCAGTTCATCAAGGGCGGCATGTCCACCGGCGAACGTGATTTGATCCTGTCAAAATTCAGCGACACCTGCGCGTTCCACACCATGGGCGAAGGCTTCACATGGGAAACGCAGGACAAATCGCGCGACACCGAAATGGCGCAGGCCGCTTGGGCAAAGGCGAAAGAGCTGATCCTTGATGAGACCAACCACATGGTCCTGCTGGACGAGATCAACATCGCGATCCGCTATGATTACGTGGATATCGCCGAGGTCGTTGAATTTCTGGCGACGCAAAAACCCGACATGACCCACGTTGTCCTGACAGGCCGCAACGCCCACGACGACCTGATCGAAATCGCGGATCTTGTGACCGAAATGGAGCTGGTCAAACATCCCTTCCGCTCCGGCATCAAGGCGCAGATCGGCGTCGAATACTAGGGCCGCGCATGATCGACCTCAACGGTCAGGACCCGGTAGCGGAAGGCACCCAGCGCTGGATTTACCGCCATCCGCATGATCCCGCGCGCCTGCTCAAGGTGCTCAAACCGCTGGCCGACAGCGCGGGACGATCCGCACTGGCCACAGCAATCGAACGACAATTTCCCGCCACGCGGACCCGCTGGGCGCGCAAGGAGTATGCTGAATATACGCGGGTCATGCTAGCGCATCGGGCGCCCGTGCATTTGCCGATCAGCCACCTCTATGGTCTGGCGCACACCTCCCGCGGGTTGGCCTGTGTCACTGACGCTGTTGTTGAAAACGATGCACTTGGCCCCCAGCTTGACAGGTCACTTTCAGACGCCGATCTTGCACTTTTGAACGACACACTGACGCGCCTACGCCAATTCGACATCCGCGCGAGCGATATCACACCCCGCAATTTTGTCTTTGGCCAGCGCAGTCTGGACGGACAGACAGGACCGCGCGAATGCGTGTTAGTCGACGGGTTTGGTGATATCCACGCGATCCCTGTCCGGTCATGGGGGCAATGGTTCAACGGTCGCGCCTTGTCGCAAAGTTTCGCCAATCTTGCCCGCCGCCTGAACCTGCGGTGGGACGCAACCACACAGCAGATCACACGATAGGAAACCCGATGCCCAAAACCCGCGTTCTGACCGAATTTGGCATGGGCACCAGCCTGCGCCGACAGGATTACACGCAAGCCGCCAAGCGTGCCTTGCAGGATGCGCTTTGGCACAATTCCATCAACATGGCCGAGCTTTACGGATTTCCGAAAGAGGCGATGCTGATCGACGTGGAAATCGCCGTGCAAGATCCCGATGCCGTCGATACCGCCGCCCTTCTGGACATCTTTCCCTATGGCCAGCCCAGCGTGTCCGTGCATCAAGGCGGCCTCGATATTCCGCGGCCTGACGGAAAACCCACCGTGATCGCCAACGCCGCGATCAACGTGTCCTTCGATATGGAGCCCACAAAATGAGCGATCACAAATCTGACCGGCGCATCATCATCGAAATGGGCATGGGCAACGACCTGCACGGCATGGACTATCAAAAGGCAGCCACCCGCGCGATCGAGGACGCGATGCGCCATTCCACCCTGCCGATCTTCGAGACGACAGATCTGTCCCACACGGATATGCGCGTTCAGGTCACCGTCGGCGTGCAAGACCCGTCCGCACTTAATACCGATGCACTTGCCGCCAGGCTTCCACGTGGCCGCGCCACCGTCACAGCCACCCATGGCGGCCACAACGTCCACAATCCGCAAACAGGCGAAACAGCCGTTATTGCCACAGCCGCGATTGAGGCGTTCCTGCCCGATCAATCCGGAAAATGGACGCTGAACAGCTAACCGCCGCCCTGCTTCTTTTGGACAAAAATACTTCCCCGCGCGGGTAGCGCAAAACCGCAGAGCCGGATGGCTCTGCAAAACATCGCGTGCGCGCACCGCGCGCTCATTTCCGTCAGTCTTGATCGGGCAATGACGCCCCCGTCGACAGCACCTTTGGATCAAGCACACATTCAATCACAGCAACTGTCCCACTGGCCTGCGCCCGATTGAAAGCCGCCGCAAACTGCGCCCCCTCTGTCACTGTCTCCCCGTGCCCACCATACGCGCGCGCAAGGGCCGCAAAATCGGGCGCTGCCATATCCGTGCCCGACACCCGACCGGGATAGTGCTTTTCCTGATGCATGCGGATCGTGCCATATCGTCCATTGTTCATCACAATCACAATCGGCTTGGCCCCGTGCTGCACCGCCGTCGACATCTCGTTCAGTGTCATCTGGAAACACCCGTCACCGGCCAGACACACAACCGTCCGGTTCGGATACTCGAGCGACGCCGACACCGCCGCCGGAAAGCCATAGCCCATCGACCCGCTTGTGGGCGCTAACTGGGTCCCGTGCTGCTTGTAAACAAAATACCGATGCAGCCACGCCGCATAGTTTCCTGCGCCGTTGGTCAGCACCGCATCATCGGGCAAGTTTTCCGACAGCCAGCCAACAACCTCTTCCTGCTTCACCGCACCAGGACTTTCCACAGGCTCCAACCAGCTTTCGTAATCCGCGCGCGCGCCAGCGGCCCAATCGCGATGCATGTCCCACGGCGTATCGCTCGCTACAGCCTGCAACAGCCCCGCAATCGCCACAGGTGCTTTGACTGCAATCCCGACGTCTGCCGCATAGACCCTGCCGATCTCGTCCATATCCGCGTGACAGTGCATAATCGCCGCATGCGGCTTTGCCGGATCAACAAGCGTGTAGCCCTGCGTCTCGATATCCCCGAACCGCGTTCCGAGCAGAAGCAAACAATCCGCGTCCCGCACCCGCTTTGCCAGCTTGGGGTTCACTCCGACATTCAGGTCACCCACATAAAGCGGGTGCCGGTTGTCCATGTAATCCTGCCTGCGAAACCCTGCCGCGACGGGTATCCCCGTGATCTCGGCAAACTTGGTAAGGTTCTGCGCCGCCTCGGCCGACCAATGCGGTCCACCGACCACGATCAGCGGGGCAACCGCATCCATCAAATCGGCAATCACCGCCGAGAAGGCCATGTCTCCTGCCGTTGCAAAAGCGGGCGCGCCCATCTGCATATCCGGCACATCAGCCTGCGCGCTCAGCATGTTTTCCGGCAGCGCCAGCACCACCGGCCCCGGCCTGCCGCTTGTGGCTACACGAAACGCCCGCGCGATATATTCGGGCAGCCGCTCGGTCGTATCTACCTGTGCGACCCATTTGCATAGCCCGCCAAACATCGCCTTGTAATCCACTTCCTGAAACGTCTCGCGATCCGTCTGGCGGTTGTCGATCTGCCCGACAAACAGCACCATCGGCGTGCTGTCCTGCATCGCCACATGCACACCCGCGCTGGCATTTGTGGCCCCCGGCCCGCGTGTGACGAAACAGACCCCCGGCTGGCCCGTCATTTTGCCATAGGCCTCGGCCATCATCGCGGCACCGCCTTCCTGACGACACACGATATTGGCGATCCCGCTGTCATAAAGCCCGTCGAGTGCCGCCAGAAAACTTTCGCCCGGCACTGAAAACACCCGCCGCACGCCCAGCTTGACCAACTGGTCGCTCAGGATTTTTCCGCCATGTCGCATCATCGTGTGTTCTCCGCATCTTTGGGATGCACACTGCGTCAGCACCTGCGCACAGGCAAGGCGCTTGGCAAAATCATCGGCCAGTCTAGGTTCATCAGCAACCACCTGATCATAAGGACATAAGTCATGGCCACTCTCCTTGGCATCTCCGGCTCGCTGCGGGCCGCATCTACAAACACAGCCCTCCTGCACGAAGCCGCAAAAGCCTTTGGGCCAGGGACATTCACCCTCGCCGACCTGCGCCTGCCGCTTTACGACGGCGATCTGGAACAGAGCAGCGGCATCCCCACGCCGGTGCAGATTTTGGCCGACCAGATTGCACAGGCCGATGCGGTCATCATCTCCACGCCCGAATATAACAAAGGCATCTCCGGCGTTCTGAAAAACGCGCTCGATTGGGTCAGCCGCACCGACGGTTCGCCGTGGTCAGGCAAGCCGCTTGCCATTATGTCGGCCACAGCCGGACGGGCCGGAGGCGAACGTGCCCAGACCATGCTGGTGTCCTGCCTTGCGCCATTTCGCCCGCGCCTGATGTTCGGGCCAGAGGTGCTTGTCGGGTCCAATCAGGACAACTTCGACGACGACGGCAATCTGACCAACGACATGAACCTCAAGGCGTTGAACGAATTGATGGATAACCTGAAGGCAGCGATCTAGAGCGTGTTCGCGATCTCGATCAGATTGCCATCGGGATCGCGAATATAGATCGACATGATCGGTCCGGTTGCGCCGGTGCGGCGGATCGGTCCTTCGATGATCGTGACATCTGCGCTTTGAAGATGCGCCACCCAATCCGCCAGCGCGGTCACTGACAGAAAACACAAATCGGCACTGCCAGCGCAGGGCGCGTTGGCATGTGGCGCGAAAGGGCTTGCCGCATCGTGAAGATTGATCTTCTGATTGCCAAAGGTCAGCGCCGTGCGCGTTGATCCGTCAGCAGGATGAAACACCTCGCGCTCCATACCCAGCACATCGCAATAGAACGCTACGGTTGCATCAATATCCTGCACCGTCAGAACCAGATGGTCCAACCCTGTCAGCTTTGGCTTGCCCATTTGCGTCCCTCCCGCTTTGCGCTATCACGCGCTTTATGGCCGATGAGTTGAACCGCACGCAAACCCAAACCGATGTGATGGACCCCGCGCGCGCCCGCGCGTTGCAAGCCACGCTTGGCCAGACGCCAACACTGGAAAGCGGCGATCATCTGCCGCCATTTGCGCATCACATCTATTTCTGGGACCCGCAACCGCCCGACCATTTGGGGCGCGACGGTCACCCTGCCACAGGCACGTTCATCCCCGATCTGGGCCTGCCGCGGCGCATGTGGGCCGCTGGTCGGTTGGTATTTCACAAACCGCTTCTGACAGGCGTGCGTGCTGAAAAAACGAGCATGATCGAAAGTGTGACCCGCAAGGACGGACGCTCTGGTCCGCTGGCGTTTGTGCGTATCCGTCACGACATCAAACAACGCCACGGTCTTGCGATCAGCGAATGGCAGGACCTTGTCTATCGCCCTGACGACGCCCCCGCCGGCACACCGCCCGTCGCCCCGTTAAGCGAGACGCACGCCACACCTGTAAGCTTCACGACAACGCAACTTTTCCGCTACTCGGCGCTGACCTTTAACGGCCACCGTATCCACTATGACGAAGACTACGCGCGCCAGACCGAAGGCTACGATGGCCTTGTCGTCCATGGTCCACTTCTTGCGCACCTGCTGATGGACCTTGCCCAGCGCCACCTTGGCACGCTGAAAACCTTTGCCTACCGCGCCACCGGCCCGCTGATGCACACCGACACCGCCGATTTGTGCTGGAAGGGCGGCACGCTCTGGGTCCGTCGCGCCGACGGCCGGCAAGCGATGGAAGCCCAAGCCACGTAAGGTGCGACCTCCAGCATCATTTTGCTAAAATACTCAAATCCGCACTCACAAACTGCGCGCGGCCCGAAAATCATCCGGCACGCGGTCCACACCTTCAAGCACCAGATCGGCCATGACCTCGCCCATCAGTGGGGCCATACCAAACCCGATCTTGAAACCGCCGTTGGCCACAAAGGCGCCCCCCTCAAACGGATGATGTCCCAGCATCGGCGCGCGGCTGCGGCTGCGGGGGCGCACCCCCGCCCAGCGTTCGAGCACTTTCGCCCCCTCAAGCACCGGAAACGCCGCCAGCGCGCGGGCGTGAACTGCGTCCAACTGCGCGTCGGTGCCGGATGGATCATCAAACTCCCGCTCTGAGGTCGATCCAATCGCAACCGTCCCGTCATCATGCGGCACAATATGCAGCGCGTCGGCAAAAAGCTGTGGCTGACCTGCCGCATCATATGCCAGCAGCAACGCCTGCCCCTTCACGCCATTGCCCACAAGCCGGTGGTGCTGCGCTGTCATCTGCTCCAGCCCTTGCCAACCGGTTGCCCACACGACGCGCCCGTCCGGTGCACCATCCGTTACAATCTCGCCACCCAGCGCTTGCACTGCCGACGCCAAGGCCCTCACCGCCTGACGCGGATGCACCAGCGCAGACAGCGTGTCCCGCACCATCAAGCCCGAGGCCGACGGCGGCTCCCATCCAGCGCCCGTGGCGGGTATAATCTCCCAAACAGCCTTGTCCTGCCAAAGCTCCGTCGCTCCAGCTGCGCGGGCTTGCGCCAATGTGACCGCAGCATCATCTACCAAAGGCTGCAACCGCCCGCTCCGGCGGTATCCGGTCGCCAGCCCCGACCGTTCCTGCACACCATCCCAGAACGCTTGCGCCACGATCAGGCTCTCGAACTGAAACGCCTTCTTCGCATTCCACTGCTCTGGCACATGCGGCGCCAGCGCACCGACGATCCCGCCGCTGGCCCCGGCACCAACGCCCGCCGGATCAATGACCCGCACCTGCGCCCCGCGCAGCGCACAGGCATAGGCCACCGACAGGCCGAACACGCCCGCACCCATCACTGTCACATCCGCCGTTGCCATTTGCTGCCCTCAAAGCCATTGATTGGTCAGTGCATAAGGCAAACCCGCATGACCGACCAGACAACAGGGCAGACACCGGACCTGACATGGCGCGACACCGCCCTTGGCCGCGTGCCGGTGTCCACCCGCTTTGATGACCCGTATTATTCGCTCGATAATGGTCTGTCCGAGACGCAGCACGTGTTTCTGGGTGGCAACGATCTGCCCGCCCGCTTCCGCGACGGCTTTCACATCGCAGAGCTTGGGTTTGGCACCGGCCTGAATTTCCTCACGACGCTTGCCGCATCGGGCAACCGCGCGGGCCACCTCCACTTCACCAGTTTTGAGGCTTACCCCATCACAGCAAGCGAGGCCGCCGCCTCACTATCGGCTTTCCCGTCACTGGATGCACAGCCCCTGATCAATCACTGGGACGCGATCTTTACCGGCCCCACCCAAATCACACCGCAGGTGACGCTGCACGTCATGACCGGTGACGCCCGCAAGACCGTTCCGCAATGGAATGGACAGGCGGACGCTTGGTTCCTTGACGGTTTCTCCCCCGCCAAAAACCCGGAGCTGTGGGAGCCGTCCCTGATCAAATCGGTCGGCAAACACACAGCGCCGGACGGCACCGCCGCCACCTATTCCGCCGCTGGCCACGTCCGCGCGTCGCTTACCGCTGCGGGATTCACCGTCACCCGCCAACCCGGCTTTGGCCGCAAACGACACATGACAACAGCTGTGATGACACATGCAGAATAACACCCGCGCTGGCATCTTCCTGATGATCGCGACAACCTTCGTGTTCGCGGTGCAAGACGGCATCTCCCGCCACCTCGCGGGGGAGTATAACGTGCTGATGGTGGTCATGATCCGCTACTGGTTCTTTGCCGCCTTCGTCATCGCCATTGCCCGCCGTCAAGCCGGATCGGTGCGCGCCGCTGCCGCCACAACACAACCCGTCTTGCAAATCTTTCGGGGCCTCCTGCTTGCTGCCGAAATTTGCGTGATGATTGCGGCCTTCGTCGCGTTGGGCCTGGTGGAAAGCCACGCGATCTTTGCCAGCTATCCGCTCATTGTGGCGGCCCTCTCCGGTCCTGTTTTGGGCGAAACGGTCGGTTGGCGCCGCTGGGCCGCCATCGCAGTGGGCTTTGTCGGCGTACTGATCATCCTGCAACCGGGCATCACCGTTTTTGCGCCGGCCGCGATCATCCCGCTGGTCTCTGCACTGATGTTTGCGCTTTATTCCCTGCTCACCCGCTATGCAGCCCGCCGCGACAGCGCGGCCACGTCCTTTTTCTGGACAGGGACAGCAGGGGCGGTGCTGACCACACTGATCGGCATCTGGTATTGGGAACCGATGGTTGCATCCGACTGGATGTGGATGGCCTGCCTTTGCGTCACAGGCGCAAGCGGGCATTTTCTGCTGATCAAATGCTACGAAATGGCCGAGGCTAGCGCGGTGCAACCCTTTGCCTACCTGCAACTGGTTTTCGCCAGCGTCATCGGCCTCTCAATCTTTGGTGAAACGCTGGAACTGCATGTGGCGGTTGGTGCGGCTATCGTCATCGCGGCGGGTCTGTTCACGCTTTTTCGGTCACGACGCGCCTGACGGGATGGCGGGAGGGGCGTCGCGGAACGCGCGCGCCTCCCGTCATCCTCCGGGGCGCGAAATCGGCCTGATCCCCTGCACCCCGCTTGGCCGTGGCAAGGCCGGCGGCGCTGCCACCGCTGGCGCGGTTGATGTCGAAATTGCCGCAGGTTCAACAATCAGACTGCCGTCATCGCGGGCGCGTGGCCGGATCAACGGTTTGGCCCCGATCAACAATGCACGGAATTGCACAGGTCCGCTCAGCCCGTTCAGGCGTGCCTCATAGACAGGGATCGATTCAGTGACCCGCATCGCGTAATTGCGCGTCTCGCGAAACGGGATGTGCTCAATCCAGTCCACCACATCCACCTCGCCCAGTCGCGGATCGCCACGCTCGTCCATCCAGCGCAGCGGGCGGCTTGGCCCCGCATTGTATCCCGCGGCCATCTGAACAGGAGAATAGCCGAACTGGTCGCGCAACCCGGCCAGATACTGGGCGCCAAGGATGGCATTGTATTCCCAGTCGGATGTCAGCCTGGCCTTGGTGTAAGGCAGCGCCAGCCCGTTTGACACTTCACGCGCCGTGGCCGGCATCAGTTGCATCAGGCCCTGCGCACCGACGGGACTGCCCGCGCCGGTGTTGAATTCGCTCTCGCGCCGCGCAATCGACAGCGCCAATGACATCGGCACCGGCAAATCCATCTGCGTCATGTCATGCAGCGGAAAATAAACCGATGGCACAACAACCCCGCGCAATGCAGCCGCCTTCCCCAGCAAGACCGCGTAATAGCTCTCGTCATTGTCCTGCAACCACGCGCCAAATCGCCCGACACCATCAGCATCAAGCGTGCGCCCCAGTTGCGCGACAAAGCGGATCGCTAACCCGCGTTCGTTAGCGTCAATCAAGGCGATTGCGGCGCGGATCATGTCGTCTTCCATCACCGCCGCGCCTTGCCAGTCGGTTGCATCAGACGCCCCCGACAGCGCCGGATCATAGTCCAGACCCAGCTTTTCAGCGGCCAGTAGGCCGTAAAATCCTGTCTGGTACTGGCCACCTTCGGCATAGGCTGCAGCCGCCGCGTTTGCGTCGCCCAGCGCCTCATGTGTGCGCCCGATCCAATATCCGGCCCGTCCTTCCGAAATCGGGCTGTCCACAGCCGCAGCA
The DNA here is from genome assembly GCF_037543925.1 of Yoonia sp. 208BN28-4. NCBI lineage: Bacteria > Pseudomonadati > Pseudomonadota > Alphaproteobacteria > Rhodobacterales > Paracoccaceae > Yoonia > Yoonia sp. 208BN28-4. The sequence continues at coordinate 626,514 of NZ_JBBIFY010000001.1, read as the reverse complement.
AAATTCTCAAAATGCGCCAGCGCCTGTGCGGGCTTATTCAGATATGTCAGCGACAGATATCCCGCCAACCATTCCAGATCAGCGTAGGCAGAGCCTTCGGTCAGAAAATGATCCGAGGCCAATGCATAGGCCGACGCAATCCGCCCCTCGCGCATTTCCCAACGGGCCAAGGACCGCCGCCAGCCCGACCAGCGAAACGGCTCACCCAGCGCGGCAGCACTGACGGATCGTTCTTTCAGGATGGCAATCGCCTCTGTGCGGTCGCCCTTATCAGCAAGCCAGTTGTAACGGTCGTAGGCAAATCCGGGCGTATCAGCCAGTTCATCGGGCACGGCAGCGACCCGCGTTGCCACATCACCGGTATTGCGAATGTAGCCCACCCGCGCGCGCAGCAGTGCCACCTGATCATCGTCTAGAAGCGGAACCATCCGCTGCGCCGCCGTCGTGCGCCACCGCCACAAAAGTGCGTCGGTGCGCGCCTCATGATGCGGTGCCAGCACGTCGCCAAACCGGCTTAGCATCAGCGCCTGTGCCGTTTCGGTCAGCGTCAATTCAAGCCACGCGGTGACCAGCACCTCTTCCGCCTGCGTTTGTTGACCTTGCGCAATCAGCGCCTCGGCCAAACGCACAGCGCCTTGTCCTGTTTGCGGCACGGCATCGGCAAACCAATCCAGCACGGTCGAGGGCGCCAGATCACTTGGCATATCAACCTCGGCGCGCGCCCTGATCCTGTCCTGATCCGGCCAATCGGGGCGGGCTGCCAGAAAGGCGCGGTATTGCGCAAAGCTGCCGTCGCCCTCGCGCAACATGATCCACTGCACCACATCCTGCATCAGCGGGTCGTCTTCGGCCAGCTCCATCGCGGCGGCATAATCAGCGTCGGCTGCGGCATCAATCGCAGGCGTCATACCGTCAGGTATCGTCTGTGCGGCCACCCCGAAGGGCATAATGCAAAACAGCCAGATCGACCAAATCCGCTTCATCACAATCACTTTCAAAAAGAACACTGTACAAGATAATATCTCTTGGCCAACTGACAACGGAGAAACTTGGCTTTCGGCGGAAACGCGACTAGTGTCCGCGCGACATCAAACGGGGGGCGATCTGCCCCGCACAGCGATAAAGGAAACGCGTCATGTTCAAGGGATCAATGCCCGCACTTGTCACGCCGTTCAAGGACGGCAAAGTGGACTTTGACGCGCTGAAAAAACTTGTGGACTGGCATGTCGATCAGGGCAGCCACGGCCTTGTTCCTGTCGGCACAACCGGCGAAAGCCCCACCTTGTCCCACGCCGAGCATGATCAGGTGGTCGAGGCTGTGGTGACCGCCGCCGCAGGCCGCATCCCTGTGATTGCCGGTGCAGGATCGAACAATACCGTCGAGACCGTGCGCCTTGTGATGGCCGCAAAAAACGCCGGTGCGGATGCGGCACTTGTCGTCACGCCCTATTACAACAAGCCCACGCAAGCGGGCCTGATCGCGCATTTCACGGCTGCTGCCGACTGCGGCCTGCCGATCATCATCTACAATATTCCCGGTCGGTCCGTGGTAGATATGACCCCTGCCACGATGGGCGAATTGGCCAAGCACGAGATGATCGTCGGCGTCAAAGATGCCACGGCTGATCTGTCGCGCGTCCCAAAAACACGGATGACCTGCGGACCGGATTTCATCCAATTGTCCGGCGAGGATGCAACGGCGCTCGGCTTTAACGCCCATGGCGGCAAGGGCTGCATTTCGGTTACCGCCAACGTCGCGCCGAAACTTTGCGCCGAATTCCAGAACGCCACGCTGGCCGGAGACTACGACACCGCGCTAACACTGCTGGACCGTCTGATGCCGCTACACGAGGCTGTCTTTACTGAGCCGGGTCTGGTGGGCGCAAAATACGGTATGTCGCTTCTTGGTCTGTGCAGTGACGAGGTCCGCTTGCCGCATGTCGGTCTGACGGATGGTGTAAAAGACAAGATGCGTGACGCAATGGTGCATGCGGGCCTGCTGAACTGATCCGTCAGGGTGGCGGGGTCAAACCCCGCCCTACGATCAGCGCGATACTATTGTAGGGCGGGGGATTACCCCGCCTTCACCCATCCGTCCGCATAGGCCACATCACCACACCCGCTAAATCGCGCCGCGCGGACAATCTCTGTCTGCAACCGCTTCAGGCGACCTGCGCCCATGCGCACGCCGTCTTCGGGCCAGAAGGCCGTCACATCAAGCCGGCCCGCGGGCCGGTCCGCTTTCATATCAATGCGCCCGATCATCTGATCGCCTTCCAAGACGGGGAAAACATAGTAGCCGTATTGGCGCTTCGGCGCAGGCACAAAAATCTCGATCCGGTAGTGAAAACCGAAAAGACGTTCCGCCCGTTTGCGATCCCTCAGCGCGGGATCAAACGGCGACAGGATTCGCACACGGGTCAGGGGCGCATCAGGTCGCGTGTCCAGCAAGTCCGGTGTCGCAAGCGAACGCCGCAGCTTGCCATCAACACCTTCGATATCCACAGCGATCGCGCGGCCGCCTGACAGGGCGGACAAGCTCCACGCCTTGGCCTCCGCCGGTGTCACGATATCCCAGAACGCGGCCAGTTCGCCGCTGGTCGCAAAACCCAGTTTTTCCAGCGCCGCGCTGCATGCCCAATCAATCGTTTCCTCTGTCGAGAACCGCGCATTCAACTGCTCTGGCGGGATCACCCGTTCAGTCAGGTCATAGACTTTCCGAAAGCCGTTACGCCGCGCCACCGCCAATTCGCCCGACCGCCACAGATATTCCAGAGCCGTCTTGGATGGATGCCAATCCCACCAGCCGCCGGAACTGCGCTCTTCTTCCTTACCAACATCCTTCGACGTACAGGCCCCTTCGTCGCTGACCTGCCGCAGCACATCATCAATCGTGGCCATCAGATCACCGCGCCGCGCGTCCTTCCAATAGCTGGCAAGCCGCTTGGCATCCCGTGCCATTTTCAACCGCCAATGCGGGAAAAGCGTCATATCAATCGCCGCCGCATCGTGGGTCCAGTGCTCAAACACATGCCCGTCCCGTGCCAGCGCGTGCCCCAAGGCGGGTGGGCGGTATTGCTGGCGTCTGGCCCAGAGGATCAGATCGTGGGCGCGCGCAAAGGTGTTCACGCTATCAAGCTGCACAAACCCCAGATGCTGGATCACGCCCGCCAGATCGGCCCCTTTGCCTGCGCCACTGGGCGCGCCTGTCAGCAAATGGCGATGCAGGAAGATACGCCGCGCCTCGGTATTGGAGATGACAGGAACATTCATTCGGTTTCATCCAGTGCCGCAATTTGAAGGCCCCGCAAGTCGCGCAGAGACTCAAGCAGGATCGCCGTGACCAGCCCGATGTTCAACAGCCCGTTGGCCGCAGCTAATCCGCCCAGCAGCCGCCAGTCTTCGGGCAGCAAAACATCTCCGAACCCGAGCGTTGTAAAGGCGACCAAAGCGAAATAGACGGCCTCTTCCAGTGTCGGTAACGCGCCCAATTGGACAAAGGCAATCGCCCAAATCCAGACGGCAACAGTCATCTGCGCCATCGCCCAGACCGCCGCCACACACAAGACCAGCATCAGCTTGGGTCGGTGCGGAGATCGCATCAGCCAGTCATGCGACCGGTGCAGAACATAGGCGATGATCCAGTAGCTCAGACCCGCGACGATGATCGACACGAGCAACAGGACGGTCCCGATGATCAGTTGCACCAACATGAAATCGCAGCTCCCCCGTGATCTTTGCATCCGTGTACGCGTGGTGCACGGGTTGTGCACGCGCGGTGCACGGCCTATTTGAAGCGGATCATGGCAAAGAAACCCGAAAACAAAAACTACAAAGTGATCGCCGAGAACCGGCGCGCACGCTACGACTATGCGCTGGAGGACGACCTTGAGGTCGGCATCATCCTGACCGGATCAGAGGTGAAATCCCTGCGCATCGGGCAGTCCAACATTGCCGAAAGCTATGCATCTGTGGATGACAACGAACTCTGGCTGACCAACTCCTACATCGCGCCTTACAACCGCGCCATGTTTCCCCACGAAGAGCGTCGCAAACGTAAATTGCTGTGTTCACGCAAAGAGTTATCGCGGCTGTGGAACGCGACGAAGCGCGAGGGCATGACCATCGTGCCGCTTGTCATGTATTTCAACGATCGCGGGCTGGTGAAGCTCAAGATCGCCACGGCCAAGGGTAAGAAAAACCACGACAAGCGCGCCACCGAGGCCAAGCGCGATTGGGGTCGCCAGAAACAGCGCCTGCTGCGTCACGGCGACTGACGTCCCCCCCTGTTCCTCCTGTCGGGGAAAACCACTGCAATTCTCCCTCTCTTGCCCGGTAGGCAAGACCTGCTAGGCTTCGCCTGCCGCAGCGTCAGGCCAGCGTCGCGGCCAATGGAATATGTGGCCAACAAAAGGGAACGGGGACTATGGAACAGATTATTGCACAGCTTGTCGCGGGTGCCGTAGGCGGAAATGCTGCTGGTGCGGGGCTGAAAAACCTGTCGCTTGGTACAATGGGCAACACCATCACCGGCCTGATCGGTGGCTTGGGCGGCGGCCAAATTCTGGGCATGCTGACCGGCGGCGCAGCAGCCGCTGGAGATGCCGCAACCGGCACAGACATGAGCGGACTTGTCGCACAACTTGTCGGCGGTGGTGCTGGCGGTGCCGTGCTGACGGCCATCATTGGCTTTGTGAAAAACAAGATGGCAGGCTAAGCCCCACACCGCATCTTGATGACAAACAGACCGGACGTCGCAGATGCGCACGTCCGGTCTTTGCGTTGGCGGATACCTTGTCACAGCGCCCCGTGCGCGGTAGTGAGCGGCTGTACCCACAACGCAACAGGACATGCCGCCAATGACAACGCCCTTGCAGGACGATCCGCAGACGCTGGTCAGCACGGAGTGGCTGGCGGCACATCTTAAAGACCCTGATCTGCGCATCTTTGATGCATCGTGGTATCTTCCGGGCAGTGATCGTGACGGGCGTGCCGAATACGATATCGCCCACATCCCCGGTGCGCGGTTCTTTGACATCGACGAGATTGCCGATCTGCGCTCAGACATGCCGCACACTGTGCCGCCTGTTGAAAAGTTCATGTCTCGCATGCGCGCGATGGGCGTCGGCGACGGGCATCAGGTGGTTGTCTATGACGGGTCCGGCCTGTTTTCGGCGGCCCGCGTCTGGTGGCTGTTCCGCCTGATGGGTCAAAAGAATATCGCCGTGCTGGATGGCGGCATGCCCAAGTGGATCGCCGAGGGGCGCAAGATCACCGACGACAAGCCGCTGATCCGTGACCGCCACATGACGGTATCGCGCCAGAACCAGCTTGTGCGCGACGTGACCCAAGTGGCCCGCGCGGCCAAGCTGGGCGATCACGTGATCATCGATGCCCGCGCTGCCGACCGCTTTACCGGTGACGCGCCAGAGCCGCGCGAGGGCATGCGCTCGGGTCACATCCCAGGCTCGCGCAACGTGCCTTACACCACCTTGCTGAACGCAGACGGCACGATGAAAGACGCAGATGGTATCCGCGCCGCGTTTGATGCCGCTGGCGTTGACCTGTCCAAGCCTGCGATTACCACCTGCGGGTCCGGCGTGACGGCGGCGATCCTGTCGCTGGCGCTTGAACGGATCGGCAAGACCGACCATAGCCTTTATGACGGATCATGGTCCGAATGGGGCATGTATGATGATTTACCTATTGCGACCGGAGCAGCCTGATGCTGGAAAACCTGACAGCCCAACCCGCCGATAAAATCCTTGCCCTGATGGCCGCCTATCGCGCCGACCCGCGCGACACGAAGGTCGATCTCGGCGTTGGCGTTTACAAAGACGCGTCTGGCAACACGCCCGTCATGCGTGCGGTCAAAGAGGCAGAGCGCCGGATCGTCGCGGACCAATCGACCAAGGCCTACACCGGTCTGGCCGGTGATCCAGCCTTTGGCGATGCAATGATTGACCTGCTCTTGGGCGACACAATCGCGCGCGACCGTATTGCAGCGGTCGCCACACCGGGTGGCACAGGTGCCATTCGACAGGCGCTTGAACTGATCAAGATGGCAGCACCTGATGCCACCGTCTGGCTGTCCGATCCCACATGGCCAAACCACCCGTCGATCATCAAATATCTGGGCATGGCATCCAAGACCTACCGCTATTTCGACACCGACACGCGCAACGTCGATTTTGACGCGATGATGGCCGATCTTGGTGGTGTCGCGGCGGGTGACGTGGTGCTGCTGCACGGCTGCTGCCACAACCCGACAGGCGCGAACCTGACGCTAGAGCAGTGGGACAAGGTCATCGCGCTTTTGCAGGCAAAATCAGCCACGCCGTTTATCGACATCGCCTATCAGGGCTTTGGCGATGGTCTGGACGCTGACGCCGCAGCCACACGTAAGGTCGTGGCCGCCTTTGACGAATGTCTGGTCGCGGCGTCCTGCTCCAAGAACTTCGGCATCTACCGAGAGCGCACGGGTATCCTGATGGCGGTCTCCAAGACTGCCGATATGCAGCCGCTGACCCAACAGACACTGCAATTCCTGAACCGCCAGAACTATTCCTTCCCGCCGGACCACGGCGCACGCGTGGTCACCACCATCCTGACCGACCCCGATCTGCGCGCTGATTGGGAGGCCGAGCTGGAAGAGACACGCAACGGCATGCTTGCCCTGCGCAAACAGCTGGCGGACGAGTTGCGCCGCCTGTCCAACTCCGACCGGTTTGATTTCCTTGCCGATCATCGCGGCATGTTCAGCCAGCTTGGCACCACGCCCGAGATGGTGGAAAAGCTGCGCGCCGACCACGGGATTTACATGGTGGGCGACAGCCGCATGAACATCGCGGGACTGAACGAAAAAACTGTGCCGATCCTTGCTAAAGCAATCATCGACGCAGGTATCTGACTTGCAGGCTGCGCTGGATCATAAAGCATTCCTGCGCAGCCTGACCGCCGAACAACGCGCTGTTCTGACAGCAAAACAAGACTGTGCGGGATACATCCACCTTGCAGGGCATCTCGGCGCTCTGGCGCTGTCGGGCACCTATATCGCGCTGGGTCTGCCGCTGTGGTGGCTCATGATGCTGCCCCACGGCATGATGCTGGTGCTCCTGTTCACGCTTTTGCACGAAACCAGCCACGACACTGTGTTTGCCAGCCTGCGCGCCAATCGGATCGTTGCGGCGTTTTGCGGCGTGGTGCTTTTGATCCCGCCGGTGTGGTTCAAATATTTTCATCTGGCCCATCACCGTCACACGCATGATCCCGATGCCGACCCCGAGCTTGAGACGCCAAAGCCTGAAACTTGGCGCGCCTACCTCTGGCACCTGACGGGTCTGCCGACGTGGCGGGCGAAGGTGGCGACGTTGCTGGCGAATGCGCAGGGCAAGGCAAGTGCGGCCTACATTCCTGAACGGAAACGCGGGCAGGTGCGGCAAGAGGCCTATGTTATGCTGGCCTTCTACGCGACCGTTCTTTTGCTGGCCTTCGCAACCTCGGCCACATGGATTTTGACGCTTTGGATCATCCCAGCGCTGTTGGGCGAACCTGCTTTGCGGTTCTATCTGATGGCCGAACATGGCCGCTGTCCGCACGCGGCAAATATGTTTGAGAACACCCGCACGACCCTGACGAACCGCATCGTGCGTTTTTTTGCGTGGAACATGCCGTATCACGCAGAACACCACGCGTTTCCCACAGTGCCGTTCCACAAATTGCCGCAACTGCACGATCTGACACAGGCGCATCTGCAACAGGTCTCGCAGGGCTATCGGGCGTTTCACCGTAACTATGCGGCTGATCTGACGCGCTGATATTGCTGCATCTGCACAATCGGCTTGCAGGACAGCGCGCAATAATCTAACCCGAAAGAAACGCCTTACGTAATTATCAGTCTCGAAGGATCGCTCATGTCATTCCGCTTGCAGCCCACGCCCCCTGCCCGTCCCAATCGCTGCCAGTTGTTTGGACCCGGATCGAACACCAAGCTGCATCCGAAAATGGCGGCCAGTGCGGCGGACGTGATCAACCTTGATCTGGAAGACAGCGTGGCACCCACCGACAAGGACGCGGCCCGCGAAAATGTCATCAAGGCGACTCATGACATCGACTGGGGCAACAAGACGCTGGCCGTGCGGATTAACGGGTTGGATACGCCCTACTGGTATCGCGATGTGGTGGACCTGATGGAACAGGCCAGCGACAGGCTTGACCAGATCATGATCCCAAAGGTGGGCTGCGCGGCTGATGTTTATGCAGTGGACGCGCTTGTCACCGCGATTGAAACCGCCAAAGGCCGCAGCAAGCCGGTCAGCTTTGAGGTGATCATCGAAAGTGCGGCTGGTCTGGCCCACGTCGAAGAAATCGCTGCCTCCTCCTCCCGCATGGCGGCGATGTCGCTGGGTGCGGCAGACTTCGCGGCCTCGATGGGCATGCAGACGACAGGCATCGGTGGCACGCAGGACAACTACTACATGCTGCATGGAGACACGCGGCACTATTCTGACCCTTGGCACTGGGCGCAGACTGCGATTGTCGCGGCGTGCCGGACGCACGGCGTGCTGCCCGTGGACGGCCCCTTTGGCGACTTCAGCGACGACGAAGGCTACCGCGCGCAAGCCCGCCGCTCTGCCACGTTGGGCATGGTCGGCAAGTGGGCGATCCACCCCAAGCAGATCGCACTGGCCAATGAAGTCTTCACCCCGTCGGACGAGGCTGTGGCGGAGGCGCGCGAAATCCTTGCCGCCATGGAAGACGCAAAGGCACGTGGCGAAGGGGCGACCGTTTACAAAGGCCGCCTTGTCGATATCGCCAGCATCAAACAGGCCGAAGTGATCGTAAAGCAGTCCGAAATGATTGCAGGCGCCTAGCGCAGAAACAGCATCTCGACCTCATAGCCCATGCGGCAATCGGTGGCATCACGCATGATGTCACCGGCCAGCAGCGGCGTGTCGGTCATCGCTTCACCGACAAAGCGCAGATCATCACATTCGCCGTCATTGGCCCATTCGCTGCTGTCATCGCCAAAATCAATCGTGCCATCCGGTCCGACGCCGATCTGGCTGATCTCGCCGGCATAAAATGCCGTCGCACAGTCGCTTGCGTCACGGTTCACGTCGTCGAACAGGAGTGGGGTCTGTGTCATCCCCGGCCCCTCAAAGCGCGGGTCGTCACATTCGTTGTCATTGGACCAGTCGCCGCTGTCATCGCCAAACTCGACCTCTTGGGCGAAAGCGGGCGCTGCGACCAGCGACATCATCAGGGCAGAGATTGTGAGAATTTTCATAAGCGTAAGCCTCGTGGGTTTGTTGATTTGGGATAGTATGGCGGCGTCAAAGCGACCGCGCAATCGCTGCATTCCATTGCAAAGCGTGGCGGGGAATGACTATATCGGTCGCAACACAGCAAAGGTGCCGCATGACCCAATATCTTGAGTTTGAAAAACCACTGGCCGAGATTGAAGGCAAAGCCGAAGAGCTGCGCGCCATGGCCCGCGCCAACCCCGAAGCGGATGTTGAAAAAGAGGCAGGCCAGCTTGATCAAAAGGCCAAGGACCTGCTGAACCAGCTATACGGAAACCTGACCCCGTGGCGCAAATGTCAGGTGGCCCGCCACCCCGAACGGCCTCACGCCCAAGACTATATCAACGCACTTTTCACCGAATATACGCCGCTGGCCGGTGATCGGAATTTCGCCGACGATCATGCCGTCATGGGCGGAATTGCGCGTTTGGACGGACGTCCGGTGATGGTGATTGGCCACGAAAAGGGCAAAGACACCAAAAGCCGCATCGAACGCAATTTTGGCATGGCCCGCCCCGAAGGCTATCGCAAGGCGATCCGTTTGATGGATCTGGCGGACCGTTTTGGCCTGCCGGTGATCACGCTGGTCGACACACCCGGTGCCTATCCCGGCAAGGGCGCGGAAGAGCGTGGCCAGTCCGAGGCGATTGCACGCTCGACCCAGAAGTGCCTTGATCTGAACGTGCCGCTGATCAGCGTGATCGTGGGCGAAGGCGGATCGGGCGGCGCTGTGGCGTTTGCCACGGCCAATCGCGTCGCCATGCTGGACCACTCCATCTATTCGGTCATCAGCCCGGAAGGGTGCGCGTCGATCCTGTGGAAGGACGCAGGCAAAGCCGGTGAGGCCGCCGAGGCGCTTCGTCTGACCGCGCAAAACCTGTATGAACTGGGTGTGTGCGACCGCATCATTCCTGAACCCACAGGCGGCGCACACCGCGATCAAGCCACGACTATCGCGAACGTGCGTAAAGCACTGCTGGCGATGCTGGCCGAGTTTGACGGCAAAACAGCCGATCAGAACCGCGCAGACAGGCGTGCCAAGTATCTCAAGCTGGGCAGCAAGGGCCTCGCGGCTTAACCCCTGATGACTTACCTGCGCGGTCACTGGCAGCTTTTGGCGCTTGTGGCGCTGGTGTTTGCGCTGTGGTCGACACCGGTGATGGTTCCGCTGAAAATCCTCGTGGTGATGCTGCATGAGCTGTCTCACGCCATTATGGCGCTTGTGACAGGCGGAGAGATTGTCAGCCTGTCGGTCAATGCAAACCAGGGCGGCGAGGTCTGGACGCGCGGCGGGAACCGCTTTCTGACACTGACCGCAGGATACCTCGGATCATTGCTGATCGGGCTGGGGCTGCTTATTGCGGCCCTGCGCACGCATCTTGATCGCGTGCTGATGGCGGGGTTTGGTATCGCGCTGCTTGTGGTCACAGCGCTTTACGTCCGCGATCTGTTTGCGTTTGGTTTCGGGGCTGGAACCGGCGCTATCATGCTCGCTGTGGCGCGGTTTGGCAGTATTCAGGTCAACGACCTTATTCTGCGGGTTATCGCACTGACCAGCATCGTCTATGTCCCCTACGACATCTTCAGCGACACCATCGCCCGCAGTGCCCTTAGGTCCGATGCACGCATGCTGGCCGAAGAGTTTGGCGGGGCGACGATGATGTGGGGCGGGTTGTGGCTCGTGATCAGTCTCTGGGTGATCTGGGTCGCGGTGCGGCGCGGACTGGGCGCAGACAGCAATATTCATTTCGGGTCCGGCGACACGCACTAAACGCGGCTGACTGCTGGTTTTACCACATCGTTTTGGCCGCGCGTGGTGCCCATGCCGCGTCATAAGCCTCACCGTCAAAACCGGCTTCCATCTCGGCCAGCATATCGCCCACCGATGGCAGGCCCTCGCTTTCGTTCCCCGCAGACCACGTACCGGCCCGCATCAGGGCGCGGGCGCATTGGCTGTAAATCTCGTCGATCTGGATCACGATCACAGACCGCGGAGCACGGCCCCTGTCACTGAACCTGTCGATCAGATCGGGCGCGACGCTGACTGTGCCACGGCCATTGACCCGCACCACGTTGTTAGAACCCGGCACCACAAACATCAGGCTTAGCCGCCCGTCTGTCACGATATTGCGCAGGCTATCCATCCGGTTATTCCCGCGCCAGTCCGGCATCAGAAGCGTTTGCGGGTCCAGTTCCGTGACCACCGGCCCATCATCACCTCGTGGACTGCCATCGGTGCCGTCCGGTCCGACTGTGGTCAGAACACACAGCCGCGATGCCATGATCCATTTGCGATAGGCCGGGGTGAGGCGTTTGGCGACCTTGATCAGGGACGCCTTACCGGGCGTGCCATAAATCGCCTCAAGATGGGCGATATCGGTGATGGTATCAGCTGACAATGTGGTCATCCGTCAAACGCGGAATAAATCCAGCCTCGGCGGCAAGGGCGGCAGACCGGGTCTCAATCGCGCCTTCCAGCTGCGCCATGAATTCGGGTAAAGGCAGGCCCGGCGGGATCGGCTCAAGAAATTCAATGACCGCGTGGCCGGGTTTGCGGTAAATGCCGCGCTTGGGCCAGAACACACCGACATTGCATGCTACAGGCACACAAGGCTGGCCAAGTTCCTGATACAGAACACCGGTGCCGGTCTTGTATTTCGCCTTGGCACCAGGCGCGACGCGGGTGCCTTGGGGATAGATAATCAACTGTCCGGGAAGTGCGGCACCGGCTTTGACGTCAGCGATCATCTTGCGGATGGCTACGCCACGCTTGCCACGATCAACAGGCACGCAGCCGATGCGCAGGCCAAACCAGCCAATGATCGGCGCCCATTTCAGGATGCTTTTCATAATGAATTTTCCACGCGGCATGGCGCCATAGATCATCAACACATCCATGAAAGACTGGTGCTTGGCAGCAACCATCACCTCGGTTGTTGGTGGCGTGCCGCGCACTTCGGTATGCAGGCCTATCATCCATGTGGCCGACCAGCGCACCCAGCGGCAATAGGCATGACAGCCCGCAATAGCCCCGCGCGGTGTTGCAATCGCCCACGGCAGATACAGCACACCGACGACCAGCATCGCCACGTACATCGATCCGATAAAGATCAGGGACCGCACCCATTGGATCGCATAGCTCATGATTGTTCCCTCAATGTGCGCAGGGCCGCAGAGCGCGTGGCGGCAAACGCCACACCTCCGGCCAGTGGCGGGATCACAAGCGGCAACAGCCAGCCCGCCCCTTGAAACCCTAACCCTGTCAGGAACCCGCCTGCAACATCGGCGCTTGGCAGAAGGGCGACGGCCACAAGCCCCAGAATGACGCCAGCCGCAGCCCCGACAAGCGCCCGCAGCGTAAAGCGACGCACGAACGCCTTGGCGATGTAGGTATCACGCGCACCCACCAGCCGCATCACGCGGATTACCTGCGCATTGGCGGCAAGCGCGGCTTGGGCTGCCAACGTAATCATCGCAGCAGTCGACGCGGCAATCAGCAGGATTGCAATCCACCCAAGGGAACGCAGCCGGTTGGCGGCCGCAACAAGTGGTTCACGCCAGCGGGTGTGATCATCCAGCACAGCGCCCGGCACTTCGGCTTGCAGGCGGGCGCGCAATCCGGTGGCGTCATATCCGCCGCCTTCTTCGATGATCTCGATCAACTGCGGAATAGGGAGTGTCTCAACTGGCAGATCAGGACCGAACCAAGGTTCGAGCAATGCACGCTGCTCGTCTGGTGTCAGGGGACGGGCATCTGCGACACCGGGCGTTGTCTGCAATACAGTAATCGCCGCCCGTAGCTGTGCATCAGCCTGATCGGCAGGAGCCGAAATGCGCAGGGTTGACGTACGCGCCAATTCATCCGACCAGCGGTCTGCAAGGCGTCCTGTCGCCAGTGAAAGCGCCAACGCAAACACGGCAAGAAACGCCATGGCCGCGCTGGTAAACACGGTCAGGCGGGCCGTGAAACCTGTGGGTGGGACCGCGCGGTCGGCCTGCGGATCACCGACAATCAGACTGCTGATTTGTTTGACATCCAGCTTCATAGCTCTGCCCCCGCCTGCATCAATCGGCGGTCTTTCAGACGCAGCACACGTGACGATACCTGTGATTTTGCGGCGCGGATCAGGTTGAGATCATGCGTGGCGATCAGCACCGCCTTGCCCATCCGGTTCAGTTCAACCAACAGCGTCAGCAGGCGTTGCGACATTTCCCAATCCACGTTGCCGGTGGGTTCATCTGCAATAATCACGTCAGGCGACATTATGACAGCGCGGGCCAACGCGGCACGCTGCCGTTCACCGCCCGACAGTTGCGGTGGAAGCTGGTTGGCCTGCTTGCGAAGCCCGACCCACGAGATCAAGTCCTCAAGGTTTTCCATACCATCCGTGCGCCCCGCGACCGTCAGCGGAAGTGCAATGTTTTCAGTGAGCGAAAGGTGATCGAGGAACTGGCAGTCCTGATGCACCACACCGATCCGGCGGCGGGTCATCGCAACTTCGTCGCGATCAAGGTCGCGCGCAGGCCTGTCAAACAGGCGCACTTCGCCCGCCGTGGCCTGCAATTCGCCGTAGCAAAGCTTAAGAAGTGTGGTTTTTCCGGCACCGGACGGGCCTGTTAAAAACTGGAACGATGCCGGCGCAAGCGTGAGTGAAAGCTGCGAAAACAGCTCTGCCCCGCCATAGCTGTAAGCCACATTGTCTAACTCGATCACCTGCGTTGTCCTTATGGCTGCCGCGACACTTCTGCCCAAATCTGCAACAGGTTTCAATCATATCGCGCCTTCAGGGGGTTCATATCATTGGCGTTTGCCTGCAGGATTGTTAAACAAGACGCAACAATGGCAGGTCACAACTGCATTTTATGGGCAAAAGGATACTCTTATGCGCTTGATCTGCCCCAATTGCGGCGCGCAATACGAAGTCCCTGACGATGTTATTCCGGCAGCGGGCCGCGACGTCCAGTGTTCCAACTGCGGACATACATGGCTTGAATTGCCCGGTGCATCCGAAGCGGCAGAAGCCGAGCTGGACGCTGTGTCTTCTGTGTCTGTCGCGGATACTTTGGCCGATACCTCTGCAAGCGTGACCGAAGATGAAGCTAACGACAGCAAGTCGTTTGACGGATCAATCGACGAGGCTTTTGCCGACATTTCGCCAGCCGACCCGCCACCGGACCTACCGGACACGACGACTGATTTCGAAAGCGCCGAAGGCGAAGAAACGCCAACAACGGCGCCGCGCCGCCGCCCTGTTGATGCGTCCGTCAGCGCCATATTGCAAGAGGAAGCCGCCCGCGAGGTGGCCGCCCGCAAGTCTGAAATGGCAGCACCGCTGGAGCAGCAAGAGGATCTTGGTCTGCCGCCAGAGCCTGCGCCACAGCAACGCGCGTCAGAGACTGAGCGTCTTGTCCGCGAGATGCAGCAGGAAGAAGAGGCTGCGATCCGCGATGCCGATGATGGTGACGCGCTGGGTGCGGCGGCCACGCCGACTGCGCTGAACACAACCGTCACATCGGCTGGGTCACGCAAAGAACTATTGCCCGATATCGAAGAGATCAATTCCAGTCTGCGGTCGAACGCGGAACGTGGCGACCCGACCATTCCAGAGCCGGAGGAGGTGGAGGAAGAACGCCGCCGCGGGTTCAGGTTCGGGTTCTTCACGGTGCTGATCGTGATCATCATCTTCGCGCTGCTGTATATCTTCGCGCCAGAAATTTCGCAGGCCGTGCCGTCATTTGCGGGCGCGCTTGATGCCTATGTCGCGGGCGTCGATGCTGCGCGTATCTGGCTTGATGTACAGGTGCAGGCATTGCTTGAGATGATCCGGCCCGAAGCGGATACCCCGACCGAATAATCAGAACCGGTCGAGCAATCGGCGCAGGTAGTCTTTTTCAATCTCGGGGCGTTCCTGCTCGGACGACCGTCTGCGCAATTCGTTCAGCAATTCTTCGGCACGGCGATAGACATCTTCGCCCTGCAGCAGATTTTCATCCGTCCCGAATTGTCCGTTATTGCCCAACTCGCGGCCCAGCGGATCGCGGCGGCTGGGTTCAACACGGCCAGTGGTTTCGCCTTGCTCTGATCCTTGTCCGGGTTCCTGATTGCGGTTTTCGGCCAGCGCTTCTGACAGGCTCCGCATCCCGTTGCGCAGGGCGTCCATCGCTTCGGCCTGCCGGTCAATCGCTTCGGCCAGATCACCTTGGCGCAGCGCCTCTTCCGCGCCGTCCATCGCACCTTCGGCCCGCTCAAGCGCACGGCGTGCGATATCACCCGCCTCACCGTCAAGGCCCGGCAACGCATCGCGCTGGCGGTTCAATTCGTCACGCAATGCCTGCTGCCGTTCGGAAAGCGATCCTTCGTTGGTCGGGTCGCCACCTTCACCGCCAGCGCCACCGTCATCTTGCAAACCGCCTTGACCATCGCGACCAGTGCTTTCGGCGTCGCCCTGCTGGCCACCCTGACCATCCTGACCGTCTTGCTGACCCTGCTGGCCTTCCTGGCCCTGCTGCTGTCCGTCCTGACCTTGTTGCTGACCGGTCTGGCCCTGCTGCCCTTGCTGCCCCTGTTGGTCGCCCTGCTGGTTCTGCTGCCGCTCAGCGCGTTCCTGCAACTCGCGGAATGCATCGTCAGACAAGTCTTCCTGATCGCGCAGTGTTTCGGCAAGGTCTTCCATCGATTGCTCGCCCGGTGTCTGCGGGCCGTCGCCACCACCTTCGCCTTGGGTGATGCGCATGTTCTCGAGCAATTGGTTCAACTGCTCCATCAGCGCTTCGGCTTCTGCCATGCGGCCTTCTTCCATCAGCTCCTGAATCCGATCCATCAGAGCCTGCAATTCATCTTGCGTAAACTCAAAGCTTTCGTCGCTGTTGTCGGGCTGGTCCGTCTGGTCCTGCTCGGCAAAATCCGTTTCATCGGCCAGCAACTGCATGTAGTCATCCGTCGCCTCGCGCAGTTCCTGCATCAGCTCGGCAATCTCTTCGTCCGACGCGCCATTACGCATGGCTTCGGCAAGCCGTTCCTGTGCCCTGCGCAAACGTTCGCGGGCATCTGCGAGTGTGCCGTCTTCAAGCTGGATCGCCAAATCCCACAGGGCCTGCACGATCTCGGCCTGCCCCTCATCGGTGATCCCGAATTCGGCAAAGGCATCAAGCCGCCGGATGATGGCCCGCATCCGCAGATAGGTTATTTCGTTAGAAAACAGCCCTTCAGGACGGTGCGACAGTGCTTTCATGATCTGCGCAATCCGCGCGGTGTTGTCGCGCGACCACATCAGATCACGGCGCTGTTCGATGATCGCTTTTGCAAATGGCTGAAAAAACCGACGACCGGGCAGCACCAAAGGCTCGGCCGGCGCATTTGCCGTCTGACCAGCGGCATCGACCACCTCAAGCGTGAGTGTCACAGGCAGATTGGCCAGCGGATGCTCTGAAAGGTTGTCGATCAGGAAATCTTCAAAGTCGGTGCGATCGCCGGTGAAGGGCATCGGCAGATCAAGCACCAGTTCGTCAAACCCGTCGGGATCAATGGCAAGTCCATGCACGCGGTCAACCGCATCAAGATCAAGCGCGAAGGTCGCGGTTCCGGACACAACGCCATAGTCATCCATGGCAAGAAACGGCTGCGACATCTCTCCATCGGCCTCGGCCTCAATCGGGCCGGTCAGCTCGACGAGCGGCGGCTGGTCCTCGACCACGGTCACGGTCCATGCAGCACCATTTTCGCCATCAATCGACAGATCGCCCGATTGGGTGACGTTGAAACTTTGCTGTGCTTCGGATGCCGCGCCAATTTCGCCAACACGACCAGAGACAGTTTCCGCAACCGTCAGCGCGCCAACCTCGCCATAAAGGCGCAGGGTAATCGTGCTATCCACAGGCACGCGCAGCGGACCAGGCGGAATGTCATTGAGATAAATCGACGGTTTGCCGGTATAGGCAGGCGGTTCGACCCACCCCTCCCACACAGGACCGGTCGCCAGAACCTGATCGCCACCCGCGATAACAGGCGCCTGCGTGACCCGCAGAAGCGACCCGAACAGCAGTGCGACAACAAAGAACAACAGCGCCATATAGCGCAGACCGTAAGGATCACGGTCCGACACCCGTAGGTCAGGTTCGACTGCCGTTGCAGCCTTGGTGCGCTCTTCCATCCGCAGCATATGCGCGCGCCAGACAGCCTCTGACGCGCTGTCGCCCGCACCTACCGCCTGACTGTCACGGATGGCGGCAATCGGACGGCCGGGCATGCGGGCATCAACCCGCGCTGTTGCGGCATCTTTGCTGGGCCATCGGAACTTGCGCAGCCCCAAACCAAAGGTGATCAAAAGCGCCAGCGCTGCCAGCACGACAAAGCCCCATAGCACCTCAAGCGAGACGCTGTCCTGCCAGCCAAACATCAACGGGGCCAGCACCACAAAGGCCACTGTCCAGAGCGGCCAGAAAGCGCGCACGATCTGTTCCGCCACCATACCCGCACGGGTCACGCCGACAGGCCGCGCCAGATGGCGCAGTTCTTCGGGCGACTTGGGACGGTTCTGGGTCAGGTGGTATCTCCGGCGGTTGAACAGACGAACGGCACGATTAGAGCCACTCTGGCACCGTATCGCGTGCAATCATCTCTTCATAGGTAGGTCTTGCGCGGATAACTGCAAATTGATCTCCGTTCACCAGCACCTCGGGGATCAGTGGCCGCGAATTATATTCCGACGACATCACCGCGCCATAAGCACCGGCAGAGCGGAACGCGATCAGATCATCAGACCCGACCTTGGCCATCGCGCGGCCCTTGGTGAAGGTGTCACCGCTTTCGCAAACGGGCCCGACAATATCGTAGGTTGCTGGCGCATCGCCCGGCGTTGCCTCCACAACAGGGACAATATCGTGCCACGCCTCGTACATGGCCGGACGGATCAGATCATTCATGGCCGCGTCGATAATCAGGAATTTACGATCCTCGCCTTCCTTGACGTAGATTACCTTGCTCACCATCAAGCCTGCATTGCCAGAAATCAGCCGCCCCGGTTCAATCTCGATCTCGCAATCCAGATGGCCCAACGTGCGCTCAATCAGCGCGCCGTAGTCGCTTGGCAGCGGCGGGGCCGCATTCGACCGCGCATAAGGAATGCCAAGGCCACCCCCCAGATCAAGGCGACTAATCTCGTGCCCGTCGGCACGCAACTGTTCGGTCAATTCCGCGACCTTGCCATAGGCTTGCTCAAACGGGGCAAGATCGGTCAGCTGCGACCCGATATGCACGTCGATCCCGATAACCTTGAGACCTTTGAGCTTGGCGGCATGGGCATAGACCTCTCGTGCGCGACTGATCGGAATACCGAACTTGTCCTCCGACCGGCCCGTGGCGATCTTGGCATGGGTCTTGGCATCCACATCGGGGTTCACGCGCACGGTAATCGGGGCCACCATGCCCAAGTCCTGCGCGACACGATCCAGCACAGCCATCTCCGGCTCGCTCTCGACGTTAAACTGCCGGATACCGCCTTTCAGCGCCTGACGCATCTCGTCAGCTGTCTTGCCCACGCCGGAAAACACGATCTTGTCGCCGGGCACCCCGGCCGCTTTGGCCCGCGCGTATTC
The DNA here is from genome assembly GCF_037543925.1 of Yoonia sp. 208BN28-4. Taxonomy (NCBI): domain Bacteria; kingdom Pseudomonadati; phylum Pseudomonadota; class Alphaproteobacteria; order Rhodobacterales; family Paracoccaceae; genus Yoonia; species Yoonia sp. 208BN28-4. The sequence goes on along the minus strand of NZ_JBBIFY010000001.1, from coordinate 607,615 downwards.
GCCACCCGACACAACGTCCATGCCAGCGCCCGCATCGGCCAACACCTTCAGCACGGCCTGATTGGATAGCGATTTCATCGCAAAGCAGACCAGATGATCGGCCCAGTCCAACGCATCATCAAACAATTTGAAATGCCGCTGCAATGTGGCCGTGGAATACACATAAAACGGCGTGCCGACAGCCGCCGCAATTTCGGACACCGGCACGTCTTCGGCATAAAGCGCGCCATCACGATACAGAAAATGATCCATCGACCCTCACCCGTCAAAACCTTGACCGACATAGCAGAAAGCAGCGCAGGCCCAACCCTTCTTTTGGTCAAACACGTCCACGCTGCGCCTTATTAGAGCGGCCGCTAGGCTGGCTTGCTGCGCAGGAAAAGATAAAGCGGCAAACCACAGCTGACGCCGATGCAAAATGTCGCGGGGATCGCGATCAGCCGAAGCCATTCTTTGGTGCGGATTGTCTCGACGATGACCCAAAGTGTCAGTGCGATGGCGGCAATGGTCAGGTCCCAGACCAGACCGCTGGTCGCCGCATTGACGTGCCACGCATCAACCATCGCCATGATGTCCCAGCCATTGGCCTGAAACCAGCTGATGAAATAATACATCGGGTGGATTGCGCCCCAGATCGCAAGGGCCAAAAAAACAAATCGCATGACGCTATAACTCCAGTCGCGGGCCGGTTGTGGCAAATGGGCTTGGCGGATCCTCGGCACGGAAGCTGTCGCTTTCGGTGTCGAAATTCAGCGCCATTCCGCTGCATCCCGAGAGCGTAAGTATTAGCAAGACTGTGCGCATCATGGGTCCGCCTGTGTTGTGAACCAACATGGCCCGCTGACCAGACAAATCAAATCAGCGCGAAATCGACTGGCCAAGACCAAGACTGACCGTGCCATTTGTCACGCCCACATTGGTCCGCGCCGACACGCCGTTGGTGCCCACCGAAATGCTTCCCGATTGCGTAGGGCGGAACGGTGCACCATCTGCCCCGCAGCCTGCCAGCACGATCAAAGCCAAAACTGCAAATCTCATCCCAAGCGATCCTTCCATGCAGCGACCTGCGCCCGCACATTGGCAGGGGCTGTGCCGCCAAAGCTGGTGCGGGAGGCGACGGAATTCTTCACACCCAGCACGTCAAACACGTCTTGGCGGATATCCTGATGCACAGCCTGCATGTCGGAAAGGGTTAAATCCGGCAGGTCGCAGTTTTTCGCTTCCGCCGCTGCGACAAGCGATCCGGTGACGTGGTGCGCCTCGCGGAACGGCATGCCCAATTCGCGCACCAGCCAGTCGGCCAGATCGGTCGCGGTGGAGAATCCAGTGGCAGCGGCAGCCTCAAGGCTTTCCACGTTTGCGGTCATATCGCTAACCATGCCGGTCATCGCGGCCAGTGCGAGCATGAAGTTATCGGCGGCGTCAAATACCTGCTCTTTGTCTTCCTGCATGTCCTTGGAATAGGTCAGCGGCAGACCTTTCATCACGGTCATCAACGCAACATTCGCCCCGAAAATCCGGCCGATCTTGGCGCGGATCAATTCGGCAGCATCAGGGTTGCGTTTCTGCGGCATGATCGACGATCCGGTGGACCATTTGTCGGACATCTTCACAAAGCGGAATTGCGCGGACGACCAGATCACCAACTCTTCGGCCAGACGCGACAGATGCATCGCGCAGATGCTGGCGCTGCTGAGGAACTCCAGCGCAAAATCGCGGTCGGCCACGGCATCAAGGCTGTTGGCCATCGGACCGTCGAAGCCCAGCGCCTTTGCGGTCATCTCGCGGTCAATCGGGAAGGATGTGCCAGCAAGCGCCGCAGCCCCCAAGGGTGACAGGTTCATCCGCTTGCGGGCATCCGCAAACCGCGCGCGGTCACGGCCAATCATCTCGACGTATGCCAGCATGTGATGGCCCCATGTGACAGGCTGTGCGACTTGCAAGTGCGTGAAGCCTGGCATGACCCAGTCCGCTCCGGCCTCAGCTTGTGCGAGAAGGGCTTGCAAGAGCCTGGCGAGCGCGTCGTCAACAGCATCACATTGCTCGCGCACCCAAAGGCGGAAATCGACAGCAACCTGATCATTGCGCGACCGCGCCGTGTGCAAACGCCCTGCCGGTTCGCCGATCAGATCACGCAAGCGGGCCTCGACGTTCATGTGGATGTCTTCCAGCGCCGTCGAAAACGGGAACTTGCCGGTTTCAATCTCTGACAAGACCGTGAGCAGGCCTTCCTCAATCGCGGCGGCATCTGTATCGCTGATGATGCCTGTCGCGGCCAACATGGCGGCGTGGGCGCGCGATCCTGCGATGTCCTGTGCGGCCATGCGCTGGTCAAAGCCGATCGAGGCGTTAATGGCCTCCATGATGGCGTCTGGACCAGCGGCAAAGCGCCCGCCCCACATCGAATTCGCGGATTTGGTCATGAAAGGAAGCCTTATGCGTCTTGTCTATCTCGCCCCGCTTTATACGGCACTTGTGTTGCTTGCAAACGAAGGTCTTGCCGATACGAGCGATCTGATGGCGCTACGCGAGGGCGATATGCGCAAGCTGAACTTTCATCACATGCCTGCCCGCGTCACCGATACGCCGTTCCTGACCGAAGACGGGGACGAGGCGGAACTGGCCGACAGTAACGGAAAGGTGCGCGTGGTGAACTTCTGGGCGACATGGTGCGCGCCTTGTCGTCACGAAATGCCGCAGCTTGCCGACCTGCAAACCCAACTGGGCGGTGACGATTTTGAGGTGATCACCATTGCCACAGGCCGCAATCCGCGCCCCGCGATGGAGGATTTTTTTACCGAGATTGGCGTCGATAACCTGCCCCTTCATACAGATGCACGATCCGGTCTGGCCCGCAGCATGGGTGTGCTGGGTCTGCCAGTTACACTGATCCTTGATCGCGAGGGTAACGAGATTGCCCGTCTGCAAGGTGACGCCGAATGGAACAGCGAAAGTGCCATCGCCATCGTCAGCGCAATTATCGCCGATTAAGCGTGACCAGCGGTATCCGACAGTAAAAGCGGGTCAACACCCAGCACCTTCAGCGCCGCTGTCCACTTGTGGTCGTTGGCCCTGCCAAACAGAATGTCGGTGCGTGCGTCACAGGTCAGCCAGCCATTACGCGCGATCTCGCCTTCCAACTGACCGGGGCCCCATCCGGCATATCCCAACGCCAGCATCGACATATCGGGCCCCTTGCCGCGCGCGATATCCTCAAGAATATCAAGCGTGGCTGTCATGCAGATATCATCGGCAACATCCATCGTGCCGGTTTCTGACCGGTAGTCGGTCGTGTGCAGCACAAAGCCGCGCGCATTTTCGACAGGCCCGCCGACGTGCACGCGGATATTGCGGGTGTCCGGACCGGTGGCGATCTCAAGCTGTTCTAGCAGGTCGCGAAACCGGATGCTTGTCGCGGGCTTGTTGACGATCAGTCCCATTGCCCCTTCTTCGGAATGTGCACACATATAAACAACGCTTTTTGCAAAGCGGTCATCACCCATGTGCGGCATCGCGATCAGCAGCTTTCCGCACAAATTACTCATCTCGAAATCCATTTGTTAATTATCGTTAACCATTTTAGCGCTGGCAAGGGCTGTGGGATCACATCGGCGGTGTCACACTTTCTCGCCACAACGTGACTTTCCCTTGCCAGCGATGGTCATATGTAGGGGACATGAAAAATTCGTTGTTCCCCGCCCTGATTCTTGCTTTTGCCGCGCAAGGTGCGCAGGCCCAGTCGCTGGACGGTGTGGCGCGGCTGGATGTCATCCCCGGATGGCAGACCGGCGACGGCACACATATGGCAGGTCTGCGGGTGACACTTGCGCCGGGGTGGAAGACCTACTGGCGCGCACCGGGCGATGCGGGCATTCCGCCGCAGTTTTCCTATCGTGGGTCAGACAATATTGCTGCGGTGCAATACCACTGGCCGGTGCCTGACGTGTTCCACCAGTCCGGCATGCGATCCATTGGCTATCACGACAGTGTCGTTCTGCCGGTCGAGATCACGCCTGCACAATCCGGCGCACCTATTCACTTGTCAGGCACCATTGATATCGGCGTTTGTGAGGAGATCTGCATTCCCATGCAGTTCACTTTTGACGCAGCGTTGCCTGCCGATGGTGGCCGCGACGGCGCAATTGTCGCCGCCCTGCTCGATCAGCCTGTCCCTGCCGCTGCTGCGGGGATTGGCAGCGCGCGCTGTACCATCACCCCGACAGAGCGCGGCATGCAGATCAGCGCCACCATCGCAGCGCCGCAAGGCAACCCTGCCGTCGTGATTGAAGCGGGCGATCCTTACATCTGGGTGTCAGAGCCTGACGTGACGCGCGGCGCCGGCACGCTGACAGCGACGTCCGAATTTGTGCATGTGAACCAAGGCAGCTTTGCTATCGACAGGTCAGCAATCAGAATGACATTGCTGGGCAATGGTCAGGCAATTGACATTCAGGGCTGCATCGCGGGCTAACCCGCCCTGCGCCAGCGCCATCCCAAACCGATGCCTGCCAAAAGGTAGATTGCAAGCAGCATAGCCGCCAGCGCACCCGCAAACACGCCCAAGGCAATAGTCACGCCCCCGCGCAGAAACGGCAGCACCTCGGCCACGGCGGCCAGCGGTGCGCCTGTCACGATTACGGGGAGCACAAGCACCGCAAACAAAATCGCAGCGATAACCGCGCCAAGCATCGCGGGCCACGTTGCCCGCACGCGGCCAGACCGTAGCGCACGCTTGGCAGCACGGATCTGTTTGGCAAAGTCGGACTGCATCGCGATCAGCGACGGCACAACAACCAGCACCAGCACCATGCCGAAGCCCAAGCCGTAAACCAGTGTTACGACTGTCGGCTTGAGGAACTCCGCTTGGTTCGACCCTTCGTACAACAGCGGTGTCAGGCCCAAAACGGTGGTCAGCGTTGTCAGCAGGACCGGTCTTAGCCTGTCGCATGCTCCGTCAATTACGGCCGGGATCAGCCCGCGATCCTTGGCGTATTCGTCAATCGTCGTGACCAGAACGATACTGTCGTTGATCACAATTCCGACCATGCCAAGCATCCCTACAACCGTGAACAGGCTCATCGGGATGCCCCACGCGTTGTGGCCGTAGATCGTGCCGACAAGGGCGAAGGGGATGACGGACATCACCACCATCGGGCGGGTCCAACTGCTGAAAATCCAAGACAGCGTGAGGTAGATGCCAGCAAGAACAAGGATCAGTCCAGTTCGTGCGTCGTTAAGGAAAGCGTTTTCCTGTTCGCTCAGACCTGACAGGTCAGTGGTCACGCCATATCTTTCGGCGATACGGGGCAGAATATCCTCGTCCATGATCTGCTGCACTTCGCTCGCACGGTCCGCGTCCTCGTCATCGAGATCACCCAGAACCGAGATCAGCAGGATGCCATTCTCCCGGCGGACGGTGGAAAAACCTGTGCGGGTTTCGACGGTCACCACATCGGCCAAGGGCACATAGACGCCGCTGGGCGTGCGGATTTGGGTCCGGTCCAGAAAGTCGGCGGAAAGCTCTCCTGCGGGCAGTTCCACACGGATCGACGCGGACCGTGGACCGTCAGGATAGGTTGCCGCCTCGATCCCGCCCAGTTTCGCGCGCAACGTACGGCCAAGTTGATCGATATTCAGCCCGAGCGCTTGCCCCTGCGCGGTCAATTCCAGAACAAGCTCTTCCTTGTCGTAGGCCAGCGTATCTTCCAGCCCTGAAATTTCCGGGAACCGCGCCAGTTCTACTTTTAGCGCTTCGGCCGCCTCTTTCAGCGTTTCCGCATCGGCGCCATACATCTGGATATCAAGGCTATCGCCGCCCGGTCCGCTGGCCCAACTGCGAAAGCTGACCGTCTCGGCAAGCGGATGCTGGCGCACGGTGTCCTGAAGTTCGGCAACAAAGGCGTAGGAGGAATAGGGCCGACTGTCTGCGTCGATCAATTCAATGCTGATCGCGCCCAGCAGATCGGCATCCTTCCCTTCGGATCCCGACAGCGCACGACCGGAATTGCCACCGATTTGCGCAAAGACGTATTGCAACGGATTTGCGCCATACCGCTCTTCATAGTCCGCGCCCAGGGCTTCGGTGGCGCGCTGCATTTCGCGCATCATGGCAATCGTGTCGTCGCGTGTAGCACCCGGCAGCATGGCAAAGTTGCCAGTGACCTGCCCCTGCTCGGGTGCCGAGAAGAACCGCCACTGCACATCCCCCTTGATGAAAAGTGCGACCTGACTGGCAAGGATCAGCAGCATGCCTGCAAATACCGGATAGCGCGCCCAGACCACAAACTGCATGAACGGGCGGAATATGGTGCTGCGCACCCAGACAAAGCCGCGATTTACCACACGGGATGGAATGTCGTACCAGTGTTCCTTGGCCGAATGGGCGATAGCATGGCTTAGGTGATTGGGCAGGATCAAGAAGCATTCCACAAGAGATGCCGTCAGCACCACAATGACAGTAAAGGGAATGTCCGCGATCAGATCGCCAAAACGGCCCCCAATAATCACCAGACCGAAGAACGCGATGATCGTTGTGAGAGTGGACGAAAACACGGGGCTGAACATCCGGCGCGCAGCGTTTTCAGCCGCCTCGACCGGACCTTCGCCCAATTCGCGCACGCGGTAGTCAGCGTGTTCACCCACCACAATCGCATCATCCACCACGATGCCCAGCGTGATGATCAGCGCAAAAAGCGAGATCATGTTGATCGTCAGGCCCGAGATATACATCAGCGCAATCGCCGCCAGCATGGCCACGGGGATACCGATGGCGACCCAGAATGCCGTGCGCGCGTTCAGGAACAAAAACAGCAAGAGGACAACCAGACCAAGGCCGGTCAGGCCGTTGTCCAAAAGGATGTTCAACCGCCCCGAGATCACCTCTGCCCGCGTGCTGGTGAGATCGATACTGACACCATCAGGCAGGACCGACACCAGCGCGTCTGCCACTTCTTCCACCGTGGCCTGCATGCTGATCGCGTCGCCCTGCGCCGAGCGCTGGACCGAGATTTGCACCGCCTGGTTGTCACCAACAAAATACGCGCGTTCACGGTCAACACCTTGGACGCGGACCGTGGCCACCTCTCCGATGGTCAGGTTTGATCCGTCGGGATTGGCACGTAGCACAATGGCCGCGATATCCTCGGCTGATCGTTTGGCCACACCTGTGCGTACGCGCGAGTTACTGGACACATCACCGGCGGGGTCTGCTGCGGCCTCTTCCCCGATGCGGGCGGCGATATCAGCCAGCCCGATATCGTATTTGATCAGCGACAGGGACGGGACTTCAACAATAGTCGACGGGGCCGCAACGCCGCGCACCGAGACGTTCGTCACCCCCTGCGCAAAAAGCCGCGTGACCATTTCGTCGGCAAAACGCGCCAGTTGATCAACGCCAACAGGGCCGGAGATAACCACGTCAGTGACACGATCCGACCACCCGCCGCGCCTAATCGACGGATCATCGGCGTCCGACGGAAGGTTCGAGGTGCTATCAACAGCAAGCTGCACATCTTCCGCCGCACGGTCGATGTCATAGCCTGGCTCAAACTCAAGCCGGATATAGGCGCGGCCTTCGCGGCTCGTCGCCTCAGAGGCGACAACGCCATCAACGCCCAGCAACACAGGCTCAAGCACCTGCACAATGGCTGCGTCTACATCCTCTGCGCCAGCGCCGCTCCAAGAAACAGAGACATCCAGATCATCAACAACGACATCAGGGAAAAACTGCGCCCGCATGTTGGGGATCGCGGCGATGCCCGCCATGATCATCAGGACCAATAGCAGGTTGGCCGCCGTCCGGTGCCGCGTGAAATAGGACAGGATGCCACCCGCCCCGCGATTAAGTCTGTCGCCACCTGTTGCCATGATCAGCTACCCATCCGCTGTTCGATGCGCGCAACGGTTTCGGATGATACCTCTGGCTGTTCAAGCTGTGACAGCACCCGCGCTTTTGCTTCCTCGGGCATCCGGCTTTCGGTGACAAAGGCGACCAGTTTGGCACGGCGTTCATCATCAAGCGTGATCATTTCGGGTTCGGGCGGTGGTGCGTCCGCTTGTCCGGGGCGGATCGGATTAACCTTGATCCCCGCGCCAATCAGCGGGGACCGTTCGGCAACAATCGTGCGACCAGCCAGACCATCGGTGGTGATGATCACGTCATCACCCTGACGACGCAGCAGCTCAACCGACACCGTCGACAGGCGGTCCTCGTCATCAAGCGCAAGCACGGTGCCATCTGCGGAAACCGCCGTGGCCGGCACAAGCGCCACCTGTTCCAGATCGGGTTCTGCAATCGCAACCGTCACGAAATCGCCGGGGCGAAAACCTGGGGCCGCATCAAGGCTGGCGAACAGCAGGCGACCCGTTTGTCCTGCCCCCACACTGGCGCTTTCGCGTATGATCTGGCCTGTGGCCGTCAGGTTGACGCCGGACACGTCAAGCGCCACCGATATGGGCGCTTTCATCAGAACGCCATCATCGTCCAGCAGGCGGGCATATTGTGATGTGGAGACGCGGAACGACACCTCAAGGCGTGACGGGTCAACGAGTTGGGCAAAGCGTTCGTTCGGCGTCACGCGGCCACCGTTGCTGATGCTGACGTCCGACAAAACGCCATCAAATGCGGCAACCACAGTTGTGTCCTGCACATCCCGCTCCGCCTCGGCCAACGAGATTTGCACGCGGGCCAGTCGGGTGGTGGCCTGATCGATCCGCGCTTCGGCCTGCGCCACTGCCTGCCTGCGCGACAGCACCGCCGCTTGTGCCGATGACACCGCAAGCTCTGCATTCTCGACCGCTGCCGTGGTGCCTACGCCGCGGGTTTGCAGATCGCGCGCACGGGTCAGGGCCGTGGTGCGCAAGGTCACCTGTTCTTCGGATGCGGTCAGCTCGTCTTGCGCCAAGGTGATATTACGCTGTGCATCACGCAGTTCGGCTTGGGCGTCTTGCAGATCGGCTTTGATCCGGTCCAGCGCCGCTTCGGCCTCGGTCGGGTCAATTTGCAAAAGCGTCTGACCCGCCGATATCTGCCCGCCTTCGGTCAATGCAGCATCTGCCGACAGAACGGTGCCGCCAACTGGGCTGCGTAGATCAAGCGTGCGCTGGCTGCGCAATTCGCCAAACACCGTCAACGTTGGAGTGATTGTCTGCGGGGTCACATCGGTGACGTTGACCGCAATGACCCGTTCGCGCTGCGGAAAACTGCGCGGTTCCTGCGCCATGCGTTCGGCCACGGCACCGCGCACGGTGTTGCCGGCCCATGCCAGAATGGCGAGTGTCATGGACAAAAGAAAAATGCCGACAAGACTGCGCCGCAAAAACCGCATGATCAAAATCCTGTTCAAAAGACGCCTGAAATCAACGCAGGGTCTATATAATCTTACGCATTACTTAGGTCTTACGGATCACATTTCTATTTCCGGCGCTGGTGTTCAGCCAAACGGGGAAAAATTTCGACAAAATTGCAGGGGCGATGCCTGTAATCCAGCTGTTTGACCAAAATTTCATCCCAAGCGTCTTTGCACGCACCCGGACTACCCGGCAAAGCAAAGAGGTACGTGCCGTTGGCCACGCCACCGGTTGCGCGGCTTTGCACCGCAGATGTGCCGATCTTTTGCATGCTGACGATGGTGAAAACCGTGCCAAAGGCGTCAATTTCCTTTTCATAGACATCGCGGTGCGCCTCAACGCTGACATCGCGGCCAGTCAGACCTGTTCCGCCGGTTGAGATCACGACGTCGATATTCGGATCGTTGCACCAGACGCGCAGCTGCGCCGCAATCGCATCACGGTCATCGGGCAGGATCATGCGGGCCGCGATCTGGTGGCCGGCATCATCGATCCGCTGGGCAAGCGTGTCGCCGGATTTGTCATCAGCCTGCGTGCGCGTGTCAGACACCGTCAGGACGGCGATACGGACCGGCAGAAATTCGGCAGTGTCGTCGATGCGGCTCATCCTAGGACCTTTAGAAACAGGGGTTGCTGGCGGGAAGACGCGGGACCGCGATCATTTGATCAACAACCTCGTCGGTGGAGTCGCCTAGAAAGCTGGGGATAAAGGCGGCGATATTGCCCTCTGCGTCGCAGAAGTCGCCGCTATTGTAGGGGGATGCATCGCGCAGCGCGTCATAGCTTGTGCGCACAGCCTCGGGTGTCGCTTGGGGCGATGTGTTCTGCCCATAAAATGTCAGGGCGCTCGTGCGAAACCGCTCTAACCGCGCGGCCTTATCGGCTTCGAGCGTGACATCACAAGTTGCCACATAGCTATCCACCTGCGCCAGAATACTGACGAAACAGCCAACGGCACCGCCCTCGCTTTGATCAAGCGTCACAACATCACCGTCCTGACGCGATACAAAGATGCCGCCCTCCAGCGCAATGGCTTCAGCACCGTTTGCCAGTTCCTCGATCGCGTCAGCATTGGCCGCAAAAAGCGCGTCATAGTCGTTCAGACCAAGCACATCGGCCTGCGCCAGCCCCGCACATAAAACAAACGCCGGTGCGTAAAATCGGATCATGGTGTGCCCTTCAGCTTGGCCTTAAGTTGGAGAAGATCAGCCCAAGCCTCGCGCTTGGCAAGTGGTGTGCGGATCAGATGTGCGGGATGGAAGGTTGGCAGGGCAGGTCGCCCCAGAACGTCGATCCACGCGCCGCGCCGCTTTGTCAGACCACCCTGACCGGTCAGCATTTGCAGGCCGGTGTTGCCCATCAGCAGGATCACGTCGGGGTTCGCAAGGGTGATATGCCGTTCCAGAAATGGTCGCAGCATCGCAATGTGCGCAGGCTCTGGCAGGTCATCCGCTGGTGTGCGCCACGGCAAAGGCGAAAGCAGATACGCCGCCGTTGCCGGATCGGCGGCATCACGGGCAAGACCAATAGCGGCCAGCATCTTGTCCAGCAACGCGCCCTCTTCACCGACAAATGGTGCGCCCGCGCGATCCTCGGCACGGTTTGGCGTCTCACCGATTACCATAACACGTGCAGATGGTGATCCATCCGAAAACACAGCCTTGCGCGCACCTTGGCGCAGGTCGCAATGCGGAAAATTGGCAACAGCCTCGTTCAATGCAGTGAGATCGCTGGCTGCTGCCGCAACCGTGCGCGCAACTTCAGCCGCGTCAACCGTCTCGGCCTGCGGGATCGGCGGCGGCGCGGGTCTGGACGGGGTGGCAGGCGGGGCTGCGGCGACCGGTTTCGGCGGTGCAACCTCAAGCGCATAGCGATCAACAGGCGTGTCGCTGACCGCATCGGTCACGCCCAGTTCGACCTGCCATTCCAGCAAGGCCCGATCCGCCCAATATGTATCAACAGAATCCATGTCAGCCAAAGACTACGCCCAATCGCAGGCAAAGGGCAGACCCGCTGTTGCAAATCACATCGCGGCACCTTGCCGCCATTGAAGCACCCGCGCCCGCACCGTATAACGCCCGCGATGCTGCTGAAAGGTGAGATATGACATTCCGCGCCCGCCACCTTTTGGGGATCGAACATCTGGCACCCGATGAAATAACAACGCTGCTGGATCTGGCCGATCTTTACGCTAAGAACCCCGGCACTGCGCAGCACCGCGACGTGCTGGCGGGTATGACCCAGATCAACATGTTTTTCGAAAACTCCACCCGCACGCAGGCCAGCTTTGAAATTGCCGGCAAACGCCTTGGGGCGGATGTAATGAATATGGCGATGCAGGCGTCGTCGGTGAAGAAAGGCGAAACGCTGATCGACACGGCGCTGACGCTGAATGCGATGCACCCTGACTTGCTGGTCGTGCGTCACCCCCACTCGGGCGCTGTCGATCTGCTTGCGCAAAAGGTCAACGGTGCCGTGCTGAACGCAGGTGACGGGCGGCATGAACACCCGACGCAGGCGCTACTGGACGCGCTGACGATCCGGCGGGCCAAGGGGCGTTTGCACCGCCTGTCGGTCGCAATTTGCGGTGATATCGCCCATTCGCGTGTCGCAAGGTCCAACATCATGCTGCTTGGGAAAATGGAAAACCGCATCCGCTTGATCGCACCGCCAACGCTAATGCCGTCGGGTGTGTCCGAGTTCGGATGCGAGGTGTTCGACAACATGGAAGAAGGTCTGCGCGACGTGGATGTCGTGATGATGCTGCGCCTTCAGAAAGAACGCATGGACGGCGGATTTATCCCGTCAGAGCGCGAGTATTATCATCGCTACGGTCTTGATGCGGCAAAACTGGCGCACGCCAAGGATGATGCAATTGTCATGCACCCCGGCCCGATGAACCGCGGTGTTGAGATTGACGGCACCATCGCAGATGACATCAACCGCTCGGTGATCCAGACGCAGGTTGAAATGGGCGTCGCCGTGCGCATGGCCGCGATGGACCTGCTGGCCCGCAACCTACGGGCGGCGCGGCAACCGCAAGGTGTGATGGCGTGACCGATCTTGCCGCAATCACGCCGCACCTAAAACAGGGGGAAAGCGTGCTTTGGTCTGGCAAGCCAAGCGCACCCGATAGCCTGCGCGCTTATGGCGGCTGGCATCGTTGGGTCGGGCGCTTGTTCATTTTTATCGCAATCGTAATGTGCCTGATCGCGTGGGCCAACCGTGCCGAGATCGGGAATGCATCGGTCTATATCGGATTGGTCGGCGTGCCCTTGTTGATCGGACTGGCCTTTAGCGTCGGGCTGTCGTGGCTGCAACGTGATGCGCGCCGGTCAATGGAATATGCGGTCACGTCAAAGCGCGTGTTGGTGGTCACCAAAACCGGCCCGATTGCCTTTCCGGTAACAAAAACCTCCGCAATCAAGCACATTCCCGGAAAAGACGGCACTGACACGGTGCAATTCATGGCTGGTCATAACCGCAAGGTCACAGCCCGGAGCGCCAACAACTCCATCATCCAACGGCAGGTCTATTCACAGGCCAAAGCCTTTCGCCTTCCACCAGACGAGGCCGCGGACGCGTTTCGCGCTCTCCAGACATTGCAGGCAAAATCGACATGACACAAAGACAACCCAAATACGGCGAGGTCTGGATTTACGATCTGGCCTATCCGCTTGAAATGGAAATCGGCCACATGGGGACGCTGGATGGTTTGGCCAAGGCCGTCGGCGCCACCGAATTAAACGCGGACGACGTGCAGATTGTGCAACTCAAGACCGTGGAAGAGCTTGGATTGCCTGCCTTTCTTGAAATGGCCTATGGCGTGGCACAGACCGATATGGCTGGCATGGAAGACACATTTGCCAAACTGTCGGGCAGCATTGCCGTATTGCGCAGTGGTGCTTTTCCATCAGACGGGATCACGCAACCGCCAAACGATCAGGCCACGCTCGTCACCGTGCTGAGCGAAGAGCTTGCCACACCGACCAGCCTGACGCCGCTAACCTCCGAAGCCAGCAGCGGCACGGTCACGCCAGAGCCCGCACCAGCGCGCAAACCCAAATCCGATGCGCGTATCGGTGGGATGGTTGCGATGGCGGCCCTTGTGCTGATGTTTGTTCTGGTCGGCCTGATGGTCTGGATCGGGGGCTAGGCCCACGATGCCGCAAACTCCGCCCCTGCACGATGGCGAGACGATCCTGTGGGAAGGCCGCCCAGATACCCGTCCGCGATTTGGCATTGAAACAGTCGCGACCGGTATCTTTGCCGGCGCCTTGGTGCTGGCAGCATTGGGGCTTGCGACCGTTATCGATCGCTCCGAGCCGGGGCTTTTTTGGCCGATCCTGTTGCCCGGCCTGATCTTGGGCGCGGTGATTGTGCTGGCTTATCCGCTATTCGACAGCGCCCAGAACCGTGGCACGCGATATGTGCTGACGAACCAGCGCGCCCTTATCATCGGCCGCAAAAACCCGCACAGAACGGCCCATGACCGCGAAGGGTATCCCATCCCCGCACCGGATGCGCTGATCTATCAGGCAGGCAATCCCCCCAGCATCTATTTCGGGCGGCGTAGTACCAGTAAGCACAGCTATACCGACGTTGGGTTTGAGCGGATCAGCGACGCCAACGACGTCTATCCGGTCATGCGCGATCTGGCCGAAGCGCAGATCCGCAATGGGTGACCTGCGCGAAACACCCGCAGGCTGGGACGGTATTCTTGCACCGGACGAAAAGATCATCTGGCAAGGTGTGCCAACGGCGCGGATGACGCTGCGCGGCCAGAGAATACCGACGATGGCCTTTGGCTTGTTTTTCTCGGGCTTTGCATTGGTCTGGATGGTTCTGGCATCGCAAGCTGGCGGCTCTTTCTGGATGTTTGGCCTGCTGCATTTCGCGGTTGGGCTTGGCGTTGCATTTGGCCCGCTTATTATGACCTACATCATGTCAGGACGCACGTGGTACACGCTGACCAATCAGCGGGCGTATATTGCCACAAGGTCGCTCTTGGGCGCGAAAGAACTGCAATCCTATCCAATTACGCCGGACACCCAACTTGGCATGACCGGTGATACCTTTAAGACCGTTACGTTCGGCGAAATGACCAAACGCGGTTCAAAAGGGCGCAGTTACCAGCTCAAAATCGGATTTCGCGATCTTGAAGACGGCGATGAAGTGTATCAGTTGATGCGTGACGTGCAGCGCAAACAAACGTAAACAGGCCAATACACCGCTCCGCAGAAAGAGACCTCGTGACCAAGCAGATTTTTATCAATGCCCGCCTGATTGACCCCGTCGCGCTGACCGACGGGATGGGGGCTGTGCTGGTCGAGGACGGTATCATCACGCAGGTCTATGAGACCGCCACGCCAGATGTCACCGGACCGCAGGTTATCGATTGCGGTGGTAAGTGTCTTGCGCCGGGTATCGTTGATATTGGTGTGAAAGTGTCCGAGCCGGGTGAACGGCACAAAGAATCGTTCCGGTCAGCGGGCCGTGCTGCGGCTGCCGGTGGTGTCACAACCATCGTCACCCGCCCCGATACGATCCCCGCCATCGACACGCCTGAAACACTGGAATTTGTGGCCCGTCGTGCTGCCAGCGATGCGCCGGTGCGCGTTTTGCCCATGGCGGCACTGACCAAAGGGCGCGATGGCCGTGAAATGACCGAGATCGGCTTTTTGAAAGATGCAGGCGCTGTTGCCTTCACCGATTGCGACCGCGTGATCACCAGCACAAAGGTTTTTTCACGCGCGCTCACCTATGCCCGCAGCCTTGATGCGCTGGTGGTGGCCCATGTGCAGGAGCCCGGTCTGTCGGATGGCGCGGCAGTGACGTCTGGCAAGTTTGCCTCACTGCGCGGCTTGCCCGGTGTGTCGCCAATGGCCGAACGTATGGCGCTTGATCGTGATATTGCGCTTCTGGAAATGACCGGTGCGCGCTACCACGCCGACCAGATCACAACCGCCCGCGCCCTACCCGCGCTGGAACGGGCGAAGCGCAATGGCCTGAAAATTACGGCCGGTATCGGCGTGCATCACCTGACACTGAACGAACTGGATGTGGCGGACTACCGCACCTTCTTTAAGCTCAAACCGCCACTGCGCAGCGAGGATGACCGTCTTGCGGTTGTGCAGGCGGTGGCAGAGGGGCTGATTGATGTCATTTCGTCGATGCACACCCCCCAGGATGAAGAAAGCAAACGCTTGCCCTACGAAGAAGCGGCCAGCGGTGCTGTTGCGCTTGAAACGCTGCTCCCCGCGGCTTTGCGGCTTTATCACAGCGGTCACATCGACATGCCGCGCCTGTTTCGTGCCCTGTCGCTGAACCCGTCGCGTATTCTGGGCTTGCCCACAGGGCGGCTGCTTCCCGATGCGCCCGCCGATCTGGTGCTTTTCGATCCGGACGCGCCGTTCAAGCTGGACCGGACAACGCTGCTTTCCAAATCCAAGAACACGCCCTTTGATGGCGAGTTGTTGCAGGGGCGCGTGCTTGGCACATGGGTAGGCGGCACGCGCGTTGATCAGAAAGGACAATCGTGATGGTCTACCTGTGGTGCATCATCGGGTATCTGATCGGCTCTATCCCGTTTGGAATACTGGTCTCGAAGATGATGGGGCTAGGCAACCTGCGCGACATCGGGTCAGGCAATATCGGCGCGACAAATGTCTTGCGCACAGGCAGCAAGAAGGCCGCGATCCTGACACTGGCCTTTGACGCGGGCAAAGGCGCTTTGGTCATAGCGCTCGCCCGTTTGTGGGAACCGGAAAGCACCGTGCAGCTGGCAGCAATCTTCGCGCTGTTGGGTCACTGCTTTCCCGTCTGGCTCGGGTTTCGCGGCGGCAAGGGCGTGGCGACATTTCTTGGCATCGTCTTTGCCTTGTGGTGGCCTCTTGGCCTTGCAGCCTGTGCCACATGGCTGGTTGTTGCCGCGATCTTCCGGTTTTCGTCACTGGCAGGCATGCTGGCCGCTGGATTTACACCAATCTGGGGGATCGTGCTGGATTACAATGCGGTCGTGCTTTCGACCTTCATTATGTCCATCCTGATCTATATCCGCCACGCGCCAAACATCACCCGCCTACGCGCCGGAACAGAGCCGAAAATCGGGCAGAAGTGAAACCCTTTGGCAAAGCGTTTGCCGCACTGCCGATGGGCACTTTCTACGGCACGGCGCATGGCCGCAGCTATGTTGCGACCCGCAGCACTGTCGCTGATGGGCGCGGCGAAAAGCTGGTCGCCGAGGCGTTGGACGGATCAGACTACATCAGCCTGAACATTTATCATCTGGCATCAGGTGACCGGCTGAAGCCGTGCGAAATGCCCGCGCAGAAGGTCATCGATTTTGTGCAGGCTTTCGTGGTGTCAGAACAGGCCGAAACCTAAACGGCGCTTGATCCACCACAGCGCGCCAGCGGCCCCTGCCATGACCGGACCAAAACCAATGTCCACGCCGCTGTAATACAGGATCAGAGCGGTTGCGACGATCAGCATCGGCAGGCGCGCAATAGGCGCGATAGTTTCACCCAGCGTCCGTAACCGCAGTACCCACATCGCAAACGCAAGCGGCGGCCCCACGACTAGGGCACCGGCCCAAGCCCCCATAACAAATGCGCTAGCACCGTGTGGATGCAGTACAGTGCCACCGGCCAAAGGCACGGCGATCAGCAAAAGAAACGCAAATCGCGGGTTCAGAAACAGCGGCATAAAGCCCTCCACCCCCGTTGGCTCGCAGGGAAATGTGCCAAAAATGTGGCAAATTGGGCGAGGCTTAACCGTGTCTTAACCAGTGTGGCGGAATGTCAAAGTTGGCGAACGCTGCTGGACACCCTGATCGAACGTGCGGGTCACGGTCCGGAATTGCCAGAATGGCATGGGATGATGCTGCCAAAAGGCAGCAACCGGATCACGTCCAGCGGCGTTCGTATAAACCTGTTGCGGGTTTCAGTAGCTGTATTCGTCGTAGATTTGCGACAAATCGCCGTTCCACTCACCGTGATACTTTTCCAGCAATTCGTCAGCCATTGTCTGACCGCTTTCCACTGTTTCGTGCAGCGCGTTCAGGAAATGTGTCTCATCCGCGATCATGCCGCCAGCCCCCGGCTTGGCGCGTGCCGCAAGTCCCTGATGGGCGATGCCCACAACTTCGCGGGCCAGATCGTGCATCTTGATGCCGTCAACCTGCGCATCCAGCCCGTCGGTAAATGCGCCCACGCGTAGCGCCTCGCGCTTTTCGGCGGTCCAGTCTTTGCAAAGGTCCCACGCGGCATCCAATGCGCCTTGGTCGTACGTCAGTCCAACCCACAATGCAGGCAACGCGCAAAGCTTGCGCCACGGTCCACCATCGGCCCCGCGCATTTCGATAAATTGCTTGATTCGCGCCTCGGGGAAGACTGTCGTCAGGTGATCCGCCCAGTCCGACAGCAGCGGCTTTTCACCTGGCAGTGCCGGCAGTTCGCCCTTCAGGAAATCGCGGAACGACATGCCCAGCGCGTCGATATATTTGCCGTCGCGGTACACAAAATACATCGGCACATCGAGCACCCACTGCACCCATGCCTCGAACCCGAAACCGTCTTCGAACACAAATGGCAGCATGCCCGTGCGATCGTCATCCAGATTGTTCCAGATATTGCCGCGCCACGATTTCATGCCGTTGACCTTGCCCTCAAAGAACGGCGAATTGCCAAACAGTGCATTGGCAACAGGCTGTAGCGCCAGCGACACGCGCAACTTTTGCACCATGTCCGCTTCGGAGGCGAAATCTAGGTTCACCTGCACCGTACAGGTCCGTCGCATCATCGCGGTGCCCATGGTGCCGACAGAATTCATGTAGGCATCCATCAGCTTATAGCGGCCCTTAGGCATCAGCGGCATTTCTTCATGCGACCATTCGGGGGCAGCGCCAAGGCCGATAAACTTCACACCAATCTCGTCAGCGACTGAGCGTACCTCGGCCAGATGGGTATTCACCTCGTCACAGGTCTGGTGAACCGTTTCCAAAGGTGCTCCGGATAACTCCAGCGCTCCGCCGGGTTCAAGCGACACGTTCGCGCCGTCTTTGGTCAGGCCAATAATGTTGCCTTCTTCATGCACCGGATCCCACGCAAAGCGATGCTGCAATCCTTCCAGCACGGCGCGGATCGACCGCTCGCCGTCATAGGGCAATGGCTTGTGCGTATCCTGACAATAGCCGAACTTTTCGTGCTCGGTGCCGATGCGCCAGTCTTCCTTGGGCTTGCAGCCTTTCGCCAGCAGCTCTGCCAGTTGGTCGTGATGTTCGATCGGGCCGCCGCCGGATTGTGGAATGGACATGTGGCTTGGCCTCGCTGGTCGGTCGCGTCAAAGTTCAAAACCTGACGTGAACCGAATGGCGCGTCAATGCAAGAGCGGCTGCGTCTTGCGCCAGATCACAACCCGCTGATCAGGTGTGCGCTCAAGCACAGAAAGCATCGTTTCGGTTCGGATGCCCGGTAGGCTGGCGAAGGCATCAAACAAGGCCTCCGCGCCCTTGGCAGTCACAGGGATGGCGACGCGATTGTTTTCCACGCCTGTCAGAATCCAATGCGGATCGGGATGCGCGTCAGGATCAAGCTCAAGCACGGTCAGGTCATCCAGATCCAGCGCCCCACCTGTCAGCGGGCCGAAATAGCCGATGCGGCGCTCAACGATCTGTACCACACCCGGCCCGCCAGCGCCCTGACGGAACCGCGCGCGTTGCGTGCCTGTGAACACAAGGACAGCGCCCAGCACAATCATCAGAATACCAAGCCAGCGCACGATGCCAAAGCTGCCGATTGCCCACCAGAGCCCGATCGCCACAATCAAAAGCGCCACGATTACATCGCGCCAGCGCCATAACACCGCCCGCGCCTCTGGCCGAATAAACTCAGCCATGGGCCACCTGCGGCGTGTCGTAGGCGATAATCATAAACTCTCCGATCTGGCGAAACCCAAGGCTGTGGTAGACCTTGGCCGCCGTGGTACTGGCGGCGGATAGGACAGCCCGCGTGACGCCCTGCGCCTGCGCTTGTGCAAGGTGAAGCCCCAGAGCAGCACGGGCAAATCCATGGCCGCGCAACGCTTGCGGCGTATAGACGCCCCCGATCATCACAGTCTCGGGCAGGCGCGCGTTGAACCCTGTCATGCTCACCGGTTGGCCATTCTGCATCAAAACGCGGTGGCTGTCCTGCGCAATCATGGCATCTACCGCAACCACTGCCTGATCTGCGGCGGCGGCGGGTGACAGGTGCAAAGCCTCTTGTCCGTAGGCAGTGCGCCACGCGATTACAATATTGCGCAGGTCTGGCGTGATCGCCGTCAGCGTAAGACCCGATGTATCGGGCAATTCCAGATCGCTCAGCGCAAGCTCCAGATGCGGCTCTGCCCGATCCAGGCCGCCCCGCGGCATGTGCATCATCTCGCGAATAGCCGCAACGGGCGCGGCTTGCCCCACGATGCCAGCGACAGCGCGCGCGCGCAAAGCAGGCTTCACGTCCGGCATGTCTACTGATCCGAAAACCGGCATCACAAAGCCACCATCGGTCATGCCCAGCACATCGGTCACCTTATCGCCGTCCCGCGCCAGCCAGAACGTCATCGCACGTCCATGACCGCCTTCCATACCGTGATCACGCAGATTGCAAATCGGGAACATGGCAATGGACGGCCGTTCCAAAAGGAAGTCCATGATCGCGTCGCGGTCAGAGACCTCCGCGCGCTTCACTGCCAATCCCCGACGTGATGCTGCCATAGCGTTAAGGCCGCAATAGCTGCTGTTTCAGCGCGCAGAATACGTGGACCAAGCGATATGCTGACGGCGGCGTCCATATCACGCAGCCGCATTCTTTCCTTGTCCGAAAACCCGCCCTCTGGCCCGATCAGGATCGCTCCGCTTGTGGCGAGGCGTCCTGCAAGGGACGACGAGCGACCGGTCAGCGTTTCGTCACAAAAAACCAGCTGCCGTGACGCATCCCAGTCATCCAGAACATCCCCAAGCGCAGTCAGAGCCGCGACGTCAGGCACATAGGTCGCGCCACACTGCTCGGCTGCTTCGGTGACCTGCGCCTGCATTTTGTCTTGGCGCAACCTGTCTGCGCCATTGGTGAAATCGGTCTGCACAGGCACAATCCGGCGCACCCCCAGCTCAACGGCCTTTTCAACAATCATCGCCGTTCGGTCCTTGCGCACCGGCGCAAACAACAGCGTCAGATCGGGCGGCAGGGTCAGCGGAGCTGTTTGCGCCTGACACACCACCACACCGTTTTTCTTGCCGGCCTGCGCGACTGTGGCGTCCCATTCACCGTCGCGCCCATTAATCAGGGACAGAACCGTTCCCACCGATAGCCGCATGACCGAAAACAGATACAGCGACTGGTCCCGTGACAACGGAACCGATTGCCCTTCCCCCAACGGGTGATCTACAAAAAGACGAACCTTGGATGCCATAGGGGCGGACCATATGACCGGCACGAACCAGACGCCAGAGGGAGTTGTCGCCGACAGCGCGGGCAATTGGGTTGATACCAAAGCCCCCCCCGTTACGCGCCCCTTTCTGCGCCTGTCCCGGGCCGACCGACCGATTGGCACATGGCTTTTGTTCCTGCCTTGTATGTGGGGGCTGATGCTGGCGATTCTGTCGAACGGGCGCTACTCCACGCATGATCTGTGGACCATCATCGGCTGCGGTGCCGGTGCGTTCCTGATGCGTGGCGCGGGCTGCACATGGAATGACATCACAGATCGCGATTTTGATGGCCGTGTGGCCCGAACTCGTTCGCGCCCCATACCATCGGGGCAGGTCAGCGTGCGCGGCGCGGTTGTCTGGATGATCGCGCAAGCCCTGATCTCGTTTGCAATTCTGCTCACGTTTTACGACACCGCGATCTGGCTGGGCGTCATCGCGCTTATTCCTGTGGCGATCTACCCTTTTGCAAAACGCTTTACATGGTGGCCGCAGGTTTTTCTGGGTTTGGCCTTCAACTGGGGCGCGCTGCTTGCGTGGGCTGCACATACCAACGGCCTCGCCCTGCCTGCTGTCATTCTTTATCTGTCAGGCATCGCGTGGACCCTGTTTTACGACACGATCTACGCCCATCAGGATACCGAAGACGACGCTTTGATCGGCGTCAAATCAACAGCCCGTCTGTTTGGCGATCAATCGGCAGCGTGGCTGCGCCGCTTTCTCACAGCGACCATCATCCTGATGACAACGGCGGTCATCATCGTAGGTGTGGAGCGGTCATTCCTGTCGCTGGTCATCGCGCTGGCGGGCCCATGGGCGATGGGTGTGCACCTGTGGTGGCAGTTGACCCGCTTTGATCCTGATGACGATGCCGGGTTGCTGAAGCTCTTTCGGTCGAACCGCGATGCGGGCCTGATCCCCCTGCCGTTTTTTGCCGTGGCGCTGCTCGTGTGATTGAACCGCCCCGCAACTGCCCCTATGCAGGGGGCAACTGTCCCTAAAGATCTGGACGCACATGCGCCTCTCTGCCCTCTTCCTCCGATTTGCCGTTTTTGCACTTGCCGGGATTCTCTCGGTGATCGGGGCGCGCGCCACAGCCGTTTTCATCGAAGAACGCTCTGTCATTGGCGTGCGCGAAGTCCTTATAGATCAAGGGATTGAGTGGACATCCGTTCTCAGCGACGGCCTGCAAGTGATCCTTGAGGGCGAAGCGCCGACAGAAGCGGCAGCCTTTCGCGCGATTTCGGCAGCGGGCCGTGTGGTGGATGCCAGCCGCGTCATCGACAACATGGTGGTGGCCGAATCGGACGCCATCGCGCCGCCGGAATTTGCCATCGAAATTCTGCGCAACGACAGCGGCGTGTCCTTGATCGGCCTGATCCCCGCAACGTCAGATCGGGAGGCACTGGCCGATCGGATCACCGATATCGCCGACGGGCAGTCGGTGGCCGATTTGCTTGAACAGGCCGACTATCCGACACCGGCGACGTGGCGACCTGCAATGACCTACGCTTTGCGCGCGCTGGAACAATTGCCTCGCTCGAAAATCTCGGTCACGGCAAATCGTGTGTCGGTCGATGCGATCTCGGACAGCGAGGCGCAGAAGCGGCAGCTAGAAGTAGCGCTCACACGCAATCAGCCCGATGGGGTGAATGTGGCGCTGAATATTACTGCACCACGTCCCGTGATCTCTCCATTCACCACACGCTTCACGCTGGATGCAGACGGCGCACGCTTTGACGCCTGTGCCGTGAACAGCGACGAAGCGGAGGCCAAAATCACAGCCGCGGCGCAAGCCGCTGGTTTTACCGGTGACGCGAATTGCACCGCAGCGCTTGGCGTGCCATCGCGCACTTGGGGTGACGCTGTGGCGCTGGCCATCAAAGCCGTCGGTGATCTGGGCGGCGGCACCGTGACAATCGCGGATACCGATGTGGCCTTGGTCGCGCTGGAAGGCACGCCGCAAGGCACCTTTGACGATGTTGTAGGCGGTCTGGAAAATGCGCTGCCAGATGTTTTTGCGCTAGCGTCAGATCTGCCAAAAGCACCCGATGCTACGTCCGAAGGTCCGCCCACCTTCACCGCGACCCGCAGCCCTGAGGGCGCCGTGCAATTGCGCGGGCGCGTGCCAAGCGATCTGGTGAACCAAACAGCCGAAAACTTTGCCTTGGCCAAATTTGGCCGCGATGACCTGACCATGGGCACGCGTGTTGTTGATGGTCTGCCTGCCGGCTGGCCGGTGCGCGTGCTTGCCGGGATCGAGGCGCTGTCGGAACTGTCCAACGGGTCGGTTATCGTGCAGCCCGACCAGATTGCGATCCGTGGCAACACAGGCAATGAGAATGCCCGCGCCGATATTTCGCGCCTTTTGATCGAAAAGCTGGGCGAGGCTGCAGAATTTGATATCGACGTCACCTATGTCAAACAGCTTGATCCGGTCGCAGGCCTGCCCACCCCCGAAGAATGCGTGGCACAGATCAGCACTGTCACCGAAAGCCGCAAGATCACCTTTGATCCCGGCTCGACCACGCTGACCGCCGAAACCCAGCCGATTATCGATGATATCGCCGAGATTTTGAAACTCTGCGCGAACCTGCGCATCCAGATTGCAGGCTATACCGACAGTCAGGGCCGCGAAGAGATGAACCAGCAACTGTCACGCGATCGCGCGCAGGCAGTGCTTGACGCCTTGCGGGTGCGGCGTGTGCCTGTCGGCACATTCGAGGCGGTCGGCTTTGGTGAAGCCGATCCGATTGCCGACAACGAAACCGCCGATGGCCGCGAGGCAAACCGCCGGATCGAGTTCAGCCTGATTGTGCCTGAACCGACCGTCGAAGAGCCAACGGCGCTGGAACAAATTGAACAAGAAGCCGCAGAAGACTAGTGTGCGCACAAAGATCAGCAGGACAGTGACGTGAACAGAACCGAATTTATCATCGCCACCGCGATTATCCTCTTTGTGGCGTTTGTGCTGGGATGGTTTGCAAGCTGGCTGGTCAATCGCTTTACCCGCGTGACCAAAGCCGAAATCGGCGAGCTTGATAAAATGGCGCAGGCCCTGCACGAGGCGGAAGAAACCCGCGATCAGGCGATCACATATCTTCAGCAGCGCGAGGCCGAGATCACCAACCAACTGTCCCAAACCGAAGCGGAACTACGCGCCGCCATGGATGGCCTGCGCGAAGCCCGCCGCGAGGCGGAAGAGTTGCGCGCGCATATCGACCGTCAAAACGTCGGTTAGACCTGCGCGGTTCTCACTCCGACGTATCCCATTCGGCTGCTGAATTATCCGGCATTTGCCCGTTCCAAACGCCCTTAGCTTGCGTCACATCTCCCTGCCCCTTGCAACGCCATGTGATTGCGGGATGATGCATCGGCTGCTGCGGCCATGGGACCTTGTGATATGACCGGATTTCTACTTCTTTCTTTTATCTTTCTAATCGCCGGTGTCATCGCCGTGCCGATCGCCACGCGATTGGGGTTGGGGTCTGTCCTTGGGTATCTGATCGCGGGCATCGCGATCAGTCCGATCCTGTCGGTGCTGGGCGTTGACGTGGTGTCGATCCAGCATTTCGCCGAATTTGGCGTGGTGATGATGCTGTTTCTGGTCGGGCTGGAACTTGAACCGAAACTGCTGTGGTCGATGCGTGCCAAGTTGCTGGGCCTTGGCGGTGGACAGGTTGTTGTCACCACGCTTGCCGTGATGGGCATTGCCCTTTTGTTCGGGCTGGAGTGGACGGTGGCGCTTGCTATCGGACTTGTCCTTGCGTTGTCGTCAACAGCCATCGTCCTGCAAACTCTGAATGAAAAGGGATTGATGAAATCCGACGGCGGGCAATCGGCGTTCTCGGTCCTGCTGACGCAAGATATCGCCGTGATCCCGATGCTGGCCCTCATCCCGCTTTTGGCCATGCCAGAGATTGTGGGCGATGTGGCCGATACTGCTGCGCAAGCGGCGGACGGGCATGGCGCGGAGAGCCACAGCAATGATGATCATGGCGGCGATGAGCACGGCGAAAGCATGAGCCTTGTTGACGGGCTAAGCGGCTGGCAAACCGCGCTTGTCACACTTGCCGCTATTGCCGCTGTCGTGCTTGGCGGCAACTTTCTAATCGGCCCGATCTTCCGCTTCATCGCGGCTGCAAACCTCCGCGAGCTGTTTACCGCTACCGCGCTGATGATAGTCATCGGCATCGCGCTTTTGATGTCTCTGGTAGGTCTGTCGCCCGCGCTTGGCACCTTTGTCGCCGGTGTTGTGCTGGCCAACAGCGCCTACCGGCACGAGCTAGAGTCAGACATCGACCCGTTCAAGGGGCTTTTGTTGGGGCTATTTTTTATGACCGTCGGCGCGGGGATCAACTTTGCCCTGTTGTTCGATAATCTGCTGTTGATCGTTGCCCTGACGCTGGGGTTGATAGCACTGAAAGCTGCGATCCTTTACGTTCTGGCGCTGTGTTTCAACATTACCGGGGCGGACCGGTGGCTGTTTACATTGGGTCTGGCGCAAGCTGGTGAATTTGGCTTTGTGCTGTTGTCCTTCACTGTGGCATCAAACGTGATCCCCACCGCATTGGCAGATCAGCTTTTGCTGGTCGTAGCGCTGTCTATGCTGCTCACACCTGCGCTTTTCATCCTGTTTGATCGCGTTATTGCACCGCGCTTCAACGCCGATGACGACCGTCCGATGGATACCATTGACGAGCAAAGCCAAATCATCATTGCCGGACACGGGCGCGTTGGCGGGCTGGTCAGCCGGATACTAAAAGGCGCGGGCCACGCCCCCACCGTCATCGACTTCAGCGCAAAACAGCTTGAGATGCTCGAAAAGTTCGGCGTGCGGGCCTACTACGGCGACGCGACACGCCCTGATATGCTGCATTCGGCGGGCATGGATGAGGCGAAAATGCTGGTCATCGCTATCGACGGCAAAGACCAGATTACCGATCTGGTGAAATACGTGCTGCACACCTACCCCGATGTGCATGTGGTGGCGCGCGCAGTAGATCGAAATCACGTTTATGATCTGTGGGCCGCTGGATGTCGTGACATCATCCGCGATTACTATGACAGTTCCCTTCGCATGGGGCGCAGCGCGCTTGAGGCGCTTGGCAATCCACGCGATCAGGCCCAGCGCATGGTGGATGCGTTCAACGATCTGGACGGCAAAGCCATGCTGGACCTGGCCGAACACTATTCGACGGATATCGCCGCCACGGAAAACGAAGCCTACATGAGCAAAGTGCGTGAAATGGTTGATGTCTGGGAAGACGATCTGAAAAGCCGGATGAGCAAGATCATGCAAGACGCCAAGGACTAGTCCCTTGGCGCTGCCGCCCGCCGCAATCTGTCATTGATCGCACGGCCCAATCCGTGATCGGGGATCGGGGACACAGCGATGGCCGCAGCCCCCATCGCATCAAGCTGGTGCAGGCAATCGAACAATCGTGCTGCGGCTTCAGTCAGGTCACCGCTTGGCGACAGGTTCAGTGCGGCCTCAACGGAACCGAACCCCAGAAGCGTTTCGCCCTGCTCTGGCGTTGTCACATCCAAGCGCACGCGCCCCTGCGGCGCATAGTGGGAGGCCAGCTGACCGGGGGCTTGCGGTTTTTGCGCGTGCAGCTGGGTGGCCAGTGCTTCGCCCAAGCAAGCCTCAATCGCTTCAAGCGGAACGCCACCTGCCCGCAACAAAGCTGGTTCATCTCCACAGCGCACAATCGTTGATTCCAGACCCGTATCACATGGGCCACCATCAACAACGCCATCGATCATACCATCCAGCCCGGACAACACATGGGCTGCTGTCGTGGGGCTGATCCGGCCTGACGGGTTGGCAGAGGGGGCGGCAACCGGACCGCCAAAAGCACGCAACAATGCCTGCCCCACCGGATGATCGGGCATCCGCACCGCAACCGTGTCCAGCCCGGCCGTGACAAGTTTCGACAGCCCCGATTGCGCACGCAAGGGCAGAACCAGCGTCAACGCCCCTGGCCAGAACACGGCAGCCAACCGCTCTGCGGTATCGTCAAATACGCATAACGCCCGCGCGGCATCGATATCGGCCACATGCACGATCAGCGGGTTGAAACTTGGGCGGCCTTTTGCGGCGTAAATACTTGCAACAGCCGTATCATTACGCGCATCAGCGCCCAGCCCGTAAACAGTCTCGGTCGGGAATGCGACCAAACCACCGTCGCCCAAAATATCAGCAGCACGCCCCAGATCGGCATGGCTTGTCGTCAGACGTAGGGTGCGGTTGCGGCTCATGACGTGGCGTTTCGGTTGATGGACGGTTGGGGTCAGATAGGTTTGAAGTTGAATTTCAGACCCATACCCGCGGCCCGACCCATTGCCAAGCCGCCACACAATCGCAGGAGCATCCCCATGCCATATCGCGCCCCCGTCGCTGATTTCCGCTTTTTGATGGATCACATCGTTGGTTTTTCCGATGTGGCTGCGACCGACACCTTTTCCGAGGCCACGCCGGACATGGTCGACGCGATCCTGACCGAAGCCGCAAAGATGTCCGAAGAGGTGCTGGCCCCGCTGCAACGCAACGGCGATCTGCACCCCGCAACACTGGAAAACGGCGTCGTGCGCACGTCGCCCGGTTTTGGTGACGGCTACAAGGCGATTGCCGAAGGCGGCTGGATCGGCATGTCCGCATCGCCTGAAAACGGCGGCATGGGTCTGCCGATGACACTGACGACTGCGGTGAACGAAATGATGTCGGCGGCATGCCTGTCGCTGCAACTGAACCCGCTGATGTCCCAAGGCCAGATCGAAGCATTGGAGCATCACGCAAGCGACGAGATCAAGGAAACATACCTCCCCAAGCTGATCTCTGGCGAATGGTGCGGCACGATGAACCTGACAGAGCCGCAGGCGGGGTCGGACGTGGGTGCACTGCGCACGAAGGCAGAGCCGAACGGTGACGGCTCTTACGCGATCACGGGCCAGAAGATCTACATCTCGTGGGCCGACAACGACTTTACGGAAAACGTCTGCCACCTTGTGCTGGCCCGTCTGCCAGAGGCGGTTGCAGGGACCAAAGGCATTAGCCTCTTTATGGTGCCCAAGCTGATCCCCGATGCCGATGGCAACCCGGGCGAGCGTAACGACCTGCGTGTCGTATCGCTGGAGCACAAGCTGGGTCTGCACGGATCACCGACCGCGGTGATGGAATATTCTGGCGCAAAAGGCTGGATGGTCGGCCCTGAAAACGGCGGCATGGCAGCGATGTTCACGATGATGAACAACGCGCGTCTGGGTGTGGGCGTGCAGGGGATCGGCGCGGCTGACGGTGCCTACCAGCACGCGCTTGGCTACGCGATGGACCGCAAGCAGGGCAAGGCGCCCGGCACGGGCGCCATCATCGAACACGCCGATGTGCGCCGGATGCTGGCAGGCATGAAGGCCGACATTTTTGCCGCCCGCGCCATTGCTCTGATGAATGCCGTGGCCATCGATATGGCAACCGCGACGGGCGATGCATCATGGAAAGCCCGCGCCGCGTTCCTGACCCCGATCTGCAAGGCGTTCGGCACTGATACCGGCATCGCGGTTGCGTCAACGGGCGTTCAAATTCACGGCGGCATGGGCTTTGTCGAAGAAACGGGTGCGGCGCAGTATTCCCGCGATGTCCGCGTGACTGCTATTTACGAAGGGACCAACGGCATTCAGGCGATGGACCTTGTTGCCCGCAAAATGATGGACGGCGGCGAGATTGCCCAATCCCTGATCGAGGAAATTCAGGACGGTGCGGAAGCCGCCAAAGCCACCCACGGCGATATGGCAACAGCCGTGTGGAACGCCGCGGAATCCCTGCGCGAGACAACCGAATGGCTTGCCGCGCAAAAGGACCTGACCCAGCGCTTTGCCGGTGCAGTCGCCTATCTGCGGGCCTTCGCACGGGTTCTGGGCGGTCACGCGCATCTGCAAGCGGCCATGTCTGGTGATGAGGCGCGCGGCAAACTGGCCACGTTCTACATCAACCGCCTGCTGCCTGAACACGCCGGCCTGCTGGCCGAGGTGCGCACGGGGGCCGACAACCTGATGTCGATCACCAACGATGAGCTGGCGGCGTAACCCCAGCTTATGACCGCAGGAATTCGTTACCCGTTCGAGGTGCCGCCCGCGCGTGGTGAGGCCATCGAAGTTGCGCCCGGTGTCATGTGGATGCGCTTGCCGCTGCCCATGGCGCTGGATCATGTGAACGTCTATGCGCTGGACGACGGCGATAGCTGGACAGTCATCGACACCGGTTTTGCGTCGAAACTGTCCCGCGCCATTTGGGAGGACCTGCTATCAGGCCCGCTTGGCGGTAAGCCGGTGGCGCGAGTGATTGTTACCCACCACCATCCTGATCATGTCGGGCTGGCGGGCTGGTTCATCGCCAAAGGGGCAGAGCTTTTGATGCCGCGTACCGGATGGCTGATGGCCCGCATGCTGACGCTGGACGATCAACCTGCTTACACGCCCGAAACAATCGCGTTTTACACCCGCAACGGGATGGACGCGGATGAACTGGCCAAGCGCAGCGATGAAAGGCCGTTCAATTTTGCGGATTGCGTCGCACCTTTACCGCTGGGTTTCACGCGTTTGCGCCAGGGCGACACGATCCGCATTGGCGGGCGCACGTGGGACATTCGCATGGGCAACGGCCACGCCCCCGAACATGCCACCTTCTGGAGCCGAGACGACAATCTCGTCATTGGCGGGGATCAGCTTCTCCCGTCGATAAGCGCCAATCTGGGCGTTTACCCGACAGAGCCGGACGCAGACCCTGTTCAGGACTGGATCAGCGCCTGCGAAAGTTTTCAGCCCCATGCCCGTGATGACCAACTTGTGCTGGGTGGGCATAAGGTCCCGTTCACGGGTCTGCCGCTGCGGCTGGAGCAAATGATCGAAAACCATCATAGCGCCCTGCGACGGCTGGAAGAGCATCTGACCGTGCCGCGCAGTGCTGGCGACTGCTTTGTCCCGTTGTTCAAACGCAAGATCGGGCGCGGTGAATACGGGCTGGCCTTTGTCGAGGCGGTCGCGCACCTAAACCATCTGCATCAGACGGGCCGCGCGTCACGCACAGTGACGGACGATGGAAGCTATCGCTGGCAGACTATTACGGCCTAGTGGCGGGCATTCATCTTTGCGGTCAACCGCTTGAGAATGCTGCTGGCTGTTGTATCGCACAAAAACGGCAGGATCGCGTGCACCATCGCGGCCAGTCCTGCAACAATCAACCAGAACGCAAATGTCAGCGCAAAGCGCATATGCCCAAAGTAGGTTTCGTTCACAGTCGCAGGGTGATCGGTGAACAGCGCCTTCACCGGATTACGCGATGTGGTATTTGGGGTGGTGTCTGACATTTTGTGATCCCTATGGCTGAGTTGCCATCAGACTATCCGCAGGATTGACTGCTTTGATCCCAAAATTAGCTGTCAAATTAATCTATATTGGGACATGGTCCCAAGTATGGCCCATCTGATCGACGAAATAGACCGCAAAATCTTGCAGCTTCTGCAAAATGATGCGTCGCTCTCAACTGACGAGGTGAGTGACAGGGTAAGCCTGTCTCGCAATGCCTGCTGGCGGCGGATCAAACTGATGCAGGACGCAGGTATCATCACAAAGCGCGTCGCGCTGGTCGATCCCGCACTCGTGGGTTGTCCGCTGACCGCCATGGTCCTGATCCGCACCAACGCGCATGACGCCGACTGGATGCAGAAATTCCAGACCACGCTGCGCAGTTTGCCGGAAGTCGTCGGCGCCTATCGCATGACCGGCGATCTGGACTATGTCTTGCGCGTGCGGGTGGCCGATGTTCCGGCCTATGACGCATTCTATAAACGGCTGACATCACGGATTTCTGTATCGGATATTTCCGCCAGCTTCGTTATGGAAGAGATTAAGGAAACGACGGCGGTACCTCTATGATCGAAAACAACCAGATCGACACCTCGGCAGAGCTTGCCGAAAATGCTGTGCTGCCAGGCATTTGCGAGGTGCATACCGACCCGCAGGCCCAAGCCGCAGACAAGGCCCCATTGCCGCCTGCACTGAAAGAAGCGTCCGCTGGCAAAAGTCCAGCGCAATGGGCCTATGAACGGATCATTCTTTATATCCAGAACTTCGAAAAGCAGCTCGATAACGATCACGAGGTTGGTCTTGGTTTCACCGGCGGCGATGCCGGTGTCATCAAAATCGAGGGGCTTGGCTATTACGACCCCGATATTGTGACATTCTACGGCGTGAACGGCGCCGGCATGAAAACCCAGCTGATCCAGCACGTCAGCCAGATGAACGTCATGCTTACCGCCAGCCCTAAGCAGATGGATCAGGATGCGCCGACACGGATCGGTTTCAAATTGGGCGAAGCACTGGAAAGAGACACACCTGCGGCGTCACAGACAGGTGACACGCCAGTCTGAATCAGCTAGGACGCGACAAACGCTATCTAGAGGGAAAACCCATGTCCGACCACAAGCACGGCGAAATGGATATTGAAACACAAAAAGCCACCTTCGACGGCTTTATCAAGTTCACGACACGCGGGACGATTATCATCATCGCGTTCCTGATCCTGTTGGCTCTGATCGGCGCTTAATGACGATGCGCGCCGCTTCGATATCGCGGCGCGGCTTTTTGGCGGGCGCCCCGTTGGCGCTTGCGGCCTGTTCCGGCGGTGTTTCTGTGCGCGCGCCGCAGGAGGCGATTGACCGCGTGGTCCATCGCACCTCTGGCCCGCGCTCACTCACCCTGATCACTGTGAAGAACGTCAGCTCCGGCAATGGCGCGCATACCGCACTTTTGATCGACGCAAGCCAGCGCGTTCTGTTCGATCCGGCAGGGTCATTCGGCCACCCCTCGATCCCCGAGCGCGACGATGTGCTGTTCGGCTTCACGCCCTATCTTGAAGGCGTGTATGAAAGCTATCATGCCCGCGAGACCTATTACGTCATCAGCCAGAAAGTCGAAGTTCCCGCCGCGACGGCAGAACAGGCTTTGCAACTCGCCTTGGCGAACGGGCCTGTTGCACGGATGAACTGCACGCGCGAGACGTCAGCGCTAATCGGTCGCCTGCCCGGCTTTGAAAGCATCAGCACAACATGGTTCCCCAACAATCTGGCCGATGATTTTGCCCGCTTGCCGGGTGTGCAGCAACGTGAACTGCGCGAAGACGATCCGGATCTTTCAGTCGAAGCCCGCAGGCAGGCCGCAGCTACACCTGCCCGGTAGCAAACAACCCAATCGCCAGCGTGACACCGCCTGCCAGAATGGCAAGCAGCACGTTCTTGCGCCACAGCCCGACCAGCACCGTAACCAATGCCGCCATCAGACGTGCCGGATCAGGGTCGCCATTCGTGGCTGCGGGCCAAAGCACCAGCGGGGCGACCATACCGGGCAGCACTGCCACCGGCGTATAGCGCAGAAACCGCAAAACGATCTCCGGCATCGGACGATTACCGATCAGCCCCAGAAACGAGAACCGGATCAAGTAGGTGCCAGCACCCAAAAGCAGAATGACAGTCCAGATTTGTGCATCGGTCATGCGCGCTTCTCCTGCCAGATTTCGACGATGACACCCGCCACCATGGCGCACACTGCCGCGATCAACAGGCCAAAACCGGATGGCAGCGATACCAGCGCGAGACTGACAATAACGGACGTAAAGGCTGCCATCACATGCGCCAACGTCCGCATCATCGGGGCAACCATTGCGATGAATGCAATCGGCAAGGCAAAATCAAGCGCGTACTCGGGCGGGAAAGATGCACCAAGCAACGCGCCCACATAGCTCATTGAAATCCAGAACGGCGTAATCGGGGTCGCGGTGCCAAAATAATAGGCCATCCGTTCGCGCACCGTCATTTGCGCGATCTCGAACTTGGCGATGCTGACGATATAGGGCTGATCGAACAGAAAATACGCAGCAAACGCTCGTTGCCACAGCGGCGCAGCACCCAGATACGGCACAAGCGAGGCCGAATACATTGCCATGCGCAGGTTCACCGCCAAGGCTGCCAGCAAGATCAGTATGATCCCCGCTTGTTCGACAATCATTTGCAAGGCAGCAAACTGCGACGCGCCTGCAATGACCAGAACGGTAAAGCCCATGACCTGCCCGATCGTTAGGCCCGCTTCGGTTGCGACAACGCCGAACAACAGCGCAAAGGGCACCACCATAAAGATAAAAGGCGCACCGTCGCGTATGCCTGCAAGGTAGGCGGATTTCACGGTGGCAGGGGGCATGGTTTCGGCCTAGTTTGTCTCAGCTTGCCCAACTCCTATCCCTGCGACCAAGGAATGACAATTGGCCCGTCTTGACGACACATCCGGCTATCTGATCGCGCCACAACCCGGTGTGCAGCGGCTGACCCGTGCTGTCAGCGGCACGGATCAAACCGGCGCTGCGATTGACCTGACAGTGGTCGAAGAACGCCCCCTGACGATCTATCTCAATGCCCGCGAGATTGTCACCGCGATGACCATCGGCGACTATCCGGAATATCTGGCGCTGGGGTTCTTGCGCAATCAGGGCATGCTTAGCGATGCTGATACGGTCACGTCGGTTGACTACGATGACGATCTTGAGGTCGTCGTGGTCCGCACCGCCGTCGAAACCGATCACGAGGCAAAGCTGCAAAAGAAAACCCGCACCAGCGGATGCGCCGTTGGCACCGTCTTTGGCGACATGATGGACGGGTTGGCCGATGTGCAGCTTCCAGCCACCCCTGTGCGCACATCCGACCTTTATGCGCTGGCCGCAACCATCAGCCGGACCCCGTCGCTTTATCTTGAAGCGGGCGCAATCCACGGGACGGTGCTGTGTCAGGGCAACCGCCCGCTGGTCTATATGGAGGATGTCGGCCGCCATAACGCCGTCGATAAAATTGCGGGCTGGATGTTGTCCGAAGGCATCAGCGCTGACGATAAGGTGCTTTACACCACTGGCAGGCTGACCTCCGAGATGGTGATCAAAACCGCGCTGATGGGAATCCCGACGCTGGCTTCGCGGTCCGGCTTTACTGCGTGGGGTGTCGAGATTGCCCAGCAGGTCGGCCTCACGCTGATCGGTCGGATGAAGGGGCAGCGGTTTGTCTGTCTGGCTGGCGAAAGCCGCCTGATCCGTGATGCTGATCCAGCAACCGTCGCCGATGAACCGCGCAAAAGCGGGCGCAAAGGGGCCACCGCATGACCACCACACACACAGCCACGTTCCAGCTTGATACGGCCACGTCGCTTGATGCGATGGTCAGTGGCGGGCGCGAGATCATCAAAGGTTGGCAGTGGTGGTCTTTTACCGTGCAGATGATCGCGTTGGTGTTCTTCGCCCCGCTTGGCGTGATTGCGATGAGCTTCGTCTTTTTGACAGATGACACCCGCCAAACAGTCATCACCGCGATGCCATTGTTCGTTCTGGTGCTTGGCGGGTTCTTTCTCTGGCTGCAACGGCACGGCTACAAAACGCTGGCGGCGATCAGCGCGCAATCACGGTTCAATCGGACCTCGACTGTCGAGCTGACGGCGCTGGGGATGTCGCTCATCACGCCGCACAGCCGCTGGTTCACCGGATGGAAGGACGTGGAGGCCGTGACCCGATCCAAGAAAAGCATCACCGTCGTGGTGTCCGGCATCGTGCTGCCCATTCCGCTGACCGCGCTTGATGATCCCGACACGGTTTTTGGCGATGTAACCCGCTGGTTTGAGGCGGCGCGATGAAGCAGCCCATTGGCATCATTCTGGCAGGTGGGCAGGCCACGCGCATGGGCGGCGGGGACAAGGGTTTGCTGCGCCTTGGCGATACGACAATCATCGATCACGTCATTGCGCGCCTTGATCCGCAGGTCGATCACATCGCGCTGAATGCCAATGGTGATCCAAGTCGCTTTGATCTGGGCCTGCCTGTCATTGCCGACACAATTGATGGTTTTGCAGGGCCGTTGTCAGGTGTTCTTGCGGGGCTTGACTATGCCGCAAGCCGCGACGCCACGCATATCGTGACAGCCGCGGCCGACACACCGTTCTTCCCCTGCGATCTGGTGCCGATGTTGCTGCTAGCCGCCGAAGAGAGCGCAACTGGAATGGCGCTGGCCGCGTCTCCATCGGGGCGGCAGCCAACATTCGGACTATGGCCTGTGGCGCTTCGAGATGACTTGCGCACCGCATTGGAGGGCGGTCTGCGCAAGGTCGTCCAATGGACATCGCGCCATGACGCGCGCATGGCAGAATTTCCCGACGACACGGCGTTTTTCAACGTGAACACACCTGACGATCTGGCAGCGGCGCAGGGCATGTTATGAAAGTCTTCGGGATCGCAGGTTACAAAAACGCCGGAAAAACCGGATTGATGGAAAGGCTTGTTGCGGACATCACGCAGCGCGGATTTTCGGTGTCGACCCTGAAACACGCCCACCATGTTTTTGACGTCGACCAACCCGGCAAAGACAGCTTTCGTCACCGTGCTGCCGGTGCGCATCAGGTTGTGCTATCATCGGCAAAACGCTGGGCGATGATGACCGAACTGCGCGACACCGCCGAACCGCCCCTTGTCGATTTGCTAGACCGGATGTCGCCGGTGGATCTGATCCTGATCGAGGGTTGGAAGCGTGACGCACATCCGAAGATTGAAGCCCATCGCGCCGCGGCAGGCCACCCCCTGATCGCGCCTGATGACCCAACCATTCGGGCCGTGGCGTCGGATACACCGCTCACCATTGATCGTCCGGTCTTTGATCTGAATAACACCACCGCCATTGCCGATTTTATCCTGACCGAGGTTGGATTGTGAGCTTTGACACGATAATCACGGTGGACTGGTCGGGCGGCAATGATCGCGGGGCAAGTCCCAAAGCTGATGCAATCTGGACCTGCGTCGCGCGTGATAGCGCAGCTAAGCAACCGCAATATCATCGGAATCGTCAGCATGCAGAAGAATGGCTCACCGACACCGTGGCGACCGAAGTTGCAGCAGGTCGGAGCGCGCTTGTCGCCTTTGATCTGTGCTTTGCCTATCCCGCCGGATTTGCCCGCGCGTTGACGGGAACTGACGACCCGTTTGCCGTCTGGGACTGGTTTGCCGAGAGCGTGGAGGATGGAGCGAAATCGAACAACCGTTTTGATCTGGCGGGCCAGATCAACCAACAGTTTGGCGGTATCGGCCCGTTTTGGGGAAATGCGCTGGCCCGCGATATTCCGCACCTCCCGCGCAAGGGCACGGCACGCACGTTTCGTGATCTGCCGGAAAAGCGCGCCACCGATGCGGCCGCCAAGGGGGCGTTTTCGCCGTGGCAGTTGTCTGGCGCGGGCGCGGTTGGTGGGCAAGTCATCATGGGATTGCCGACGCTGGCACGGCTGAGAAACCGCTTTGGCACGGACCTATGCGTCTGGCCGTTTCAAAAGGCGGACGCGCCAATCACTTTGGTCGAAACCTACTTTTCCCTGATGCCAAATGCTCTTGCCGCCCGCATGACGGAGGGTGCCATCAAGGATGCCGAGCAGACTGCGTTGTTTGCACAGACCTTTGCAAATTTGACGCCTGATGATTGGCAAGCCTTGCTTGACGTGCCCGCGACCGAGGAAGGCTGGGTTCTGGGGCTTGGCCACGAGGCTTTGCTAGAAAGCAGGGCCAGTCAGCAGCTGAAGCCGCCGCCGCTGCGCAACGATTGTTTTGCGATGCCGCAAGGTGCCTATTGGACACCGGTGGACGACGCACTTGATCATCTGCGCACACATCTGAAGCCGGTTTGCGGTGTCACGGACGTTGCGCTGGATCAGGCGGCGGGGCGTATCCTTGCTGCACCAGTGATCGCCGCACGGTCGCACCCCCCTGCACCAAATGCGGCGGTTGATGGCTATGCCTTTGCGGGGGCCAAACCGGCAGGGCCGCACCAACTGCCGTTAGTCACAGGTCGGGCGGCTGCGGGACAACCCTACGACGGCACGGTGCCAGAAGGTCATGCAGTCCGCATCCTAACAGGCGCAAGCCTGCCCGCAGGCGCCGACACCGTGATCCTGCAAGAAGACGTCACAACAGACGGGCGGCAAGTTGCCTTTCACGGACCCCTGAAACAAGGCGCGAACGCGCGCAAGGCTGGCGAAGATATGCAGGCGGGTCAGACAGTGCTGTCTGCCAGACACCGCTTGACACCTGCCGATCTCGCCAAGGTCGCCGCAACAGGCGTTGGTCGCGTGACAGTTTATAAACCATTGCGTGTCGGCGTGCTGTCCACTGGCGATGAGCTGGTGACAGCAGGCGATACCGCAACGGCAGACCAGATTTTTGACGCCAACCGCCCAATGCTGTGCGCGACAGTCGCCGCGTGGGGATACGAGGTGGTTGATCTGGGCAAGGCACCCGACAATCAGGACGCCCTGAGGCCCATCCTAGATGACGCCAGTGTGCAGTGTGATGCCATTCTTACGTCCGGCGGCGCGTCTGCCGGTGACGAGGATCACATCTCAGCGTTGCTGCAAGGCACAGGCAGTTTCGCGTTGTGGCGGATGGCGATCAAACCGGGCCGACCGTTGGCGCTGGGGCTTTGGCAGGGCACACCTGTGTTTGGCCTTCCCGGCAATCCTGTGGCGGCACAGGTTTGCGCCTTGGTTTTCGCGCGTCCTGCCCTTTCGGTGTTAGCAGGTGGCAACTGGCTTAATCCACAAGAGTTTGCCGTGCCTGCCGGATTTACAAAGGCAAAAAAGGACGGTCGCCGCGAATATCTGCGCGCGCGCATCACCGATGGTGTGGTCGAGGTTTTCGCCTCTGAAGGGTCAGGGCGCGTCTCGGGCCTAAGCTGGGCCACAGGCTTGGTCGTGCTTCCCGATCATGCGGTAACGGTGAACAAGGGCGACCTTGTGACATTTGTGCCTTTTGCAAGTTTCGGTCTTTGAAAATAATTGCGGGCATCCCCGAGGCTCATCGCGCCCGCGCGGTTGACCTATACTGGCTGGCGTTTGGTCCGAAGCTGCGCGTGCCGCTGGGCCCACAGCAAAAAGCCACAGCATTTGTGACCCGCGTTCTGGACCCGACACATGGAATTTGCGCGATCGACGATGCCGGACGCTTGATGGGCGTGGTTGGATTCAAGACCTACCGTGGTGCGCTGGTTGGTGGCGGATTTGCCGATTTGCGGGCGATCT
The DNA here is from genome assembly GCF_037543925.1 of Yoonia sp. 208BN28-4. Classification (NCBI taxonomy): domain Bacteria; kingdom Pseudomonadati; phylum Pseudomonadota; class Alphaproteobacteria; order Rhodobacterales; family Paracoccaceae; genus Yoonia; species Yoonia sp. 208BN28-4. The sequence continues at coordinate 569,667 of NZ_JBBIFY010000001.1, read as the reverse complement.
ACGGTGTCTTTGGTGCCACGTGGCGCGCCGCATTGCTCAGCCTGCTTGAACGGGACACAGAAAACGTCCGGTTTTTGATGGATGGTATTTTCGTAGCGCCGGAGGCACGCGGGCGCGGCGTTGGCACGGCCCTCTTGCACGCAATCTATGACGAGGCCCGCAAGCGGGGCTTTCACCATATCCGGCTGGATGTCATCAGCACCAACCCCCGCGCCCGTGCGCTTTATGAACGCGAAGGCTTTGTCGCGACCCATACCGCCAGACTTGGCATGCTGCGTCACGTGTTCGGGTTTGATGCGGCCACGACCATGGTGCGCAAGCTGTAGGCCGCCCGATTTCAGCTTGTGAAAACTGAACTAAATAGTTTATAAAGGGGCCTCATTCTGGCTAGGATTTTGAATGCCCGACGGCTCTTCTCAGGTCAAACGCGGACGTAAATTCGATCAGGTGCTCAAAGGCGCCCGCGATGTTTTTATGGCCGACGGGTTTGAAGGGGCCAGCGTGGATGACATTGCGAAAGCCGCGCAAGTGTCCAAGGCCACGCTTTACAGCTACTTCCCCGACAAAAAGCTTTTGTTCATGGAAGTGGCGCGCCACGAATGTAACCGGCAGGCGGAAATGGCGATGGACGGTATCGCGCCAGATACGCCGATCCGCGATGCGCTGACCGATATGGCGACGCAGCTGCTGGACTTTATCACGTCGCCGTTTGGCCAGCGCATGTTCCGTATTTGTGTGGGCGAAAGCGACCGGTTCCCGCAGTTGGGTCGCGAGTTTTATGAAAGCGGACCAAAGCTGGTGCACGACCGCCTTGTGGCCTTCATCTCGGAGGGCGTGACGAAGGGCGTGCTGGCAGTGGATGATGTTCCACTTGCGGCTGACCAGTTTGCTGAATTGTGCAAGGCCGATATTTTCCCGCGCATGGTGTTCAGCATGGCCAGCACGTTCAGCAAGGCGGAAAAAGACCGCGTTGTCATAGGTGCGGTGGACATGTTCATGGCGCGCTACGCGGTGCGCACCTGATCGTCGATAACGTGAAAGATCGCGCGTTCTGCATCTGAGAAACTGTCGCTTTCGTCGTCCATTGGCAGACCGTTCAGCGCATAAGCAAATGCCGCATCGGCCTGCACATCATACCAGACGCCACCATTAAATCCGTAAGCATTTCCAAAATGGCCGACCAATGGACGCGGATAGAAGTCGGGACTGTCGAAAATCTGAAGCCCCGCGCCGTAGTGCTGGAACACGCCGTCCAGATAGTCGCCCGCCCCGTCTGATTGTCGCCAAAGCGGCGAAGAGCCACCGATTGTCCGGCCAAGGCGCAGCATGCCATCAAGCGACAGGCGCAGACCACCTTGCGGCGAAACCTGTGCGGTATCGTTGGACAAGCGATACGCGCCTTCGTTCAAGACACCCCCATAGGGGTTCATCACGCCGTAATGCGGGATCGCATCATCAATCTGCGGCACAAATTTTTGATCGGCGCGTCGGTAGGTCGGCAAGGCGGCAATGCGCGCGGCGGCAGGCACACCCGACCAATTGAACCCACCCGCGATCCCGTGCGGGCGCAGCACGTGTTCTGACGCAAATGTGTCAAACCGCTCGCCAGTCATGTTCTCTACGCAGGCGGCGATCAGGATGTAGCCAAGATTGGAATATGAGAAATAGGTGCCGGGGCGGTGCGGGCCAAACCGGTCACTTTGCGTCCAGTCTGCAGCCAGACCGTTTGCAAATTGATACCCGCCATCGTCGGACAAACCTGATGTGTGCGTCAGCAGCATCCACAATGTGATCTGATCGTCAGGAAAGCTAGGATGCCGCAGATCAAATCCCAAATACCCCTGCGCCGAGACGTCATAGGGTGATGCGATACCTGCACGTTTGGCCGCGATCCTAAATGCCGCGCCAGTGACGATCTTTGACACCGACGCGGCCCGAAAATGCGTGTGTCGGTTTGCATCAATCGAAGTGCCCGTTGCGATATGACAGCTCTGCTGCCCCTGATGGCACAGCGCGATGCCAGCAAAAGCAAATGACCCGGCCCCCCTTTGCGTCAGGGACCGGGTCAGGTCATCTAGCGGTGCGCGCGGCAATCAGAATTCCACAACCGCGCGGATCGACTTGCCTTCGTGCATCAGGTCAAACCCGTGATTGATCTCGTCGAGCGTCAGCTTGTGTGTGATCATCGGGTCGATCTCGATCTTACCATCCATGTACCAATCCACGATCTTTGGCACGTCTGTGCGCCCCGATGCGCCGCCAAAGGCCGTGCCGCGCCAACTGCGCCCTGTCACAAGCTGGAAAGGGCGTGTGCTGATCTCGGCGCCGGCGGGGGCCACACCGATGATGATGCTTTCACCCCAGCCCTTGTGCGCGGCTTCAAGCGCGGTGCGCATGACCTGGACATTGCCGGTGGCATCAAACGTGTAGTCCGCGCCACCGCCCGTCAATTCGACCAGATGCGCGACCAAATCACCTTCAACCTCGGACGGGTTCACAAAATCGGTCATACCAAAATGCTCGGCCATTTCGCGTTTGCCGTCGTTCAGATCAACGCCAACGATCTGATCGGCACCCGCCAGCCGCAAGCCCTGAATGACGTTCAGACCAATACCGCCCAGACCAAAGACGATGCCCTTTGATCCGATTTCGACCTTGGCGGTGTTGATGACGGCACCGATGCCTGTCGTCACGCCGCACCCGATGTAGCAGATCTTGTCAAACGGCGCGTCCTTGCGGACCTTGGCAAGCGCAATTTCAGGAACAACCGTGTGGTTCGCGAAGGTCGAACACCCCATGTAGTGATGGATCGGCGTGCCATCGAGCATGGAAAAGCGGGTCGAGCCATCAGGCAGCAGGCCTTGGCCTTGGGTCGCACGCACCTTCTGGCAGAGGTTGGTTTTCGGGTTCAGACAGTATTCACACTCGCGACATTCCGGCGTGTAAAGCGGGATCACGTGATCCCCCACCTCAAGCGATGTCACACCCTCGCCCACCTCGATCACAACGCCTGCCCCTTCGTGACCAAGGATCGCGGGGAAGATGCCTTCTGGATCGTCGCCAGAGCGGGTGAACTCATCTGTGTGGCACAGGCCGGTGGCCTTTATCTCGACCAGCACCTCGCCTTTACGGGGGCCATCAAGCTCCACCTCCATGATTTCAAGCGGTTTTCCGGCCTCAAGGGCCACGGCGGCACGGGTGCGCATGGGCAGTCTCCTTCCAATTTCGGTTCGACGTTCTGCCAAACACGCCACAAGTTCAAGCCCACAGCAGTTGCCACAAACGTGAAAACCTGATTCTGTCGCGCCATGAGAAACGCCCTGATCGTTCTATTGCTGTCTGCCTGTGCGCCCGCCGTGACCCCCGGCGGCACGGCACCTGACACCTGCGGCAAAGATGATTACGCCGCGTTGGTTGGCGCAAATCTGGCGGCTGTCACGCTGCCTGCCGATTTGAATGATCGTGTGATCGGGCCTGATGACGCCGTGACCCTGGATTTTCAGCCTGACCGCCTGAATTTCTTTGTTGATGAAGCCGGTCTGATCACGAGGATATCATGCGGTTAACCCTTTCAGCGATCGGCCTGCTTGCCGTCACGGCCTGCACCACGACACCCGTCAGCAATGTGGGCGGGCAACGCCCGAACGCGCCTGTCGCCGGATTTTATCCAACCGGTCTTGATGACACCTGCGACGCCGAACAATACGCGGTGCTGATCGGGCAGGACGCCACCGCGCTTGAACGCATCCTGATCCTGCGCGAGGTCCGCGTGATCCGTCCGGGAAGCATTGTGACACAAGACTACAAGCCAGAGCGTCTTAATTTCGACGTTGGCACAGCAGGCACGATCACATCGCTTTCGTGCGGCTGATACGGGTCGGATCTCCACAGATTGACGGAACATTCAGAGCGCCGTAACCTCATCATCCTTGTACGAATGAGGTTATTTATGCGTTCTATTTTAGCAATATGTGCATTTTTTGCGCTCGCATCGTGCGGCGGGTCCGGGTCTTCTGGCGCGATGCAAATGATGGACATGGACCCCGGAACACCGCCACCCGCCCGCACATTAGCGGCCACATTGACGGCAGCGGACCTGACATCACACCAGCCCTTTGTCACACGCATCATGGGCGGCAGTATAACAGTTCCGTACGTAGGCCCAAGCTTGCAGGCCACCTATACCGGTGAGCTATATTTCCCGCTGTCCAAGCCCGATGATCCGTCACTGCGCATGTTGGGTGATATGGAAATTATCATTGATTTTACCGACTACACTGCCAACAACAACATAACAGGGACCGTCACAAACCTGAACGTCTTTCGCGGCGATACACCTCTGGAGCGGCTCGATATTGAGAATGGTCAGATGGTTGTGAGCGGTCGCGACGACGGGCGGCAACGCACTGTCGATATGCGTATAGACGGTGCCGCGACCGGTGCATTCGGTCAAGACACCGTTGGCACATCACGCTTTATCCTATCTCCATATGGCCAGACTTACAGAGTGCGGGACCTGTCCGAGAGCGCAATTGCAGGCAATGTAGGCGGCGTTATCACGGGGCACCACACATCAAACTCCCTGCGTGCAGGGCGGTTCTTTCTTCTGCCTGAGGGGGAGACCCAGCCGGACTAGGCCAATCTTGTGTTAGCAAAAGTCCTCCGACGTTGCGAACTGGGTGGGGGCTAAAAATCGCAACGCCGGAGTAGCACGTTTTGCTATGACACCTGCTTGCCCCCCGAATATGGCATGAATTGGGGTCCCGCATGGTCGTTTCGCGGCAGCACCGTTTTTTGGGCGTCCCCTTGATTTGCGCGCGGATAAGCGCAACTCTAGTCATATGTTGAACACGCCCCCCAGCGCTTTTGGCTTGCCCGAGCAGGTCCATTTTCACCGCACCGAACTTGGCCCGATCCTTTCGGTCTATGGCCGGATGGTGGCCGCGGGTGAATGGCGGGACTACGGGATCAGCAGCCTGCGCGATGTTGCGGTTTTTTCCGTCTTCCGGCGTGCTGCCGAAAATCCGCTTTACCGCATTGAAAAACGCCCGAAGCTGCGCTTGCGGCAAGGGCAATACGCCGTGATCGGGATGGACGGGCAAATCCTTAAACGGGGTAACGATCTCCGGCAGGTTTTGCGGGTCCTGGAACGCAAACTGATCCGGTCGGTCGATTAAAGCCGCTTGCGCGCCAGCACGTCCCCGTCGCCCTGTGCCTTGATCCTGATGATTGCGTCCTTGATCGGCTCATAAACCACGGCCATGTGATGGGCGTTTGCGTGGATCATCACATCCTCATCCACCATCATCCCGACATGGCCCTTCCAGAACATCAGATCGCCACGGGCAAGGCGGGCACCATCGTCCAGCAACGCGCCTGTTTCGGCCCGTTGCATATCGCTGTCGGCGGGGCAGTAGATGCCGCAGCTCATCAAAGCCGCTTGCACTAGTCCCGAACAATCGATGCCGCGCACGGAATTGCCACCCCAAAGATATGGTACGCCAAAGAATAGCTGCGCAATCGTGACGGGATCAGCAAACGGCCTCTCTAATGGTCGCAGGTGTTTCTTGGGAACATAGCCGTAAGGCGTTTCAAAGAACTTGGCCCGTTCATCGGTCACGGTCAGCTTTGACCCAAAGGAAAGCACCATCAGATCGCGCGATTTGAAGGCTTCGCTTTCATAGACATGCGTCGCCGGGGTGCTGACAAAATGCGATGGCACCGTGCGCGGGCCAAGCGCGTCCGAGCGCAGATAACCGACATAGCCGTCAGCCTCGGTCTGCAGGAATGACCAGCCGTTGCGGTCTTCAAACACCGTCACCGCAGCACCCATCAGGAGTTGTCGGTCGCGCGACCCGTTTGGCGACGCGCAAAGATCAGCCACGGCGGTTTGTACATTGCACTTTTCACCTGCGACAAAGGCGTCAGCCGCCACATGCCCTTGCAGATGCAAAGCCGCGACGCGCCCGTTTGCGGGGGTCAGGCGCCTGTCGCTCATAGGTCAAGCAGGTCCGGCAAGGCCGCAAGCACCGCACGTGCGCCCATGCCGACACCCCCCTTGGGTCGTGCAGGCTTGGCACTGGGTTGCCAGCCGTAAATGTCAAAATGCATGTAGGGTGCTTTATCGACAAACCGCCGCAAGAACAGCGCGGCGGTAATGCTTCCGGCCATGCCACCGGATGGCGCGTTATCCAGATCAGCGACATCAGGTTCGATCATGCCTTCGTAAGGATCGTGAAACGGCATCCGCCAGACCGGATCAGCAACGTCAGCGGCGGCAGTCGTCAGGGCTGCGGCGTGGCTGTCATAGTCAGTATAAAACGGGGCAAGGTCCGGTCCAACGGCGACACGCGCGGCTCCTGTCAGCGTTGCCATCGAAATGATCAGGGCCGGTTCTCCCTCATCAGCAAGGGCAAGCGCATCAGCCAGAACCAGCCGCCCTTCGGCGTCGGTATTGTTGATCTCGACCGTCAGCCCCTTGCGGCTGGTCAGCACGTCTTGCGGGCGGAAAGCGTTGCCATCGATGCTGTTTTCAACCGCAGGCACCAGAATACGAAGCCGCAGCGGCACGTTCAGCCCCATAATCATATGTGCAAGGCCAAGCACCGTTGCCGCGCCGCCCATATCCTTTTTCATCAGCCCCATGGAGCCACCGGGTTTGATATTCAGGCCGCCAGTATCAAAGCACACGCCTTTGCCCACCAGCGTCAACAACGGGCCGCTATCGCCCCACGTCATATCAATCAGGCGCGGCGCACGCTGCGATGCCCGACCAACGGTGTGGATCATCGGGTAGTTCAGATCGAGAAGATCGTCACCGGAGATGACCGAGATTGCCGCGCCATGCTGCTGCGCCAGATCGCGTGCGGCGTCTTCCAGTTCTTGCGGGCCCATGTCGGATGCAGGGGTGTTGATCAGGTTGCGTGTCAGCGCCTCACCATCGGCAATTGTTTCCAGCCGTCGGGCGTCGATCCCGTCAGGGGCGACAAGCAGCGCCTTTTGCGCGCTTGCCGCCTTGTAGCGATCAAACCGGTAGCTTGCCAAAAGCCAGCCCAGCGCAGCCTCTTCCAGTTCCTCGGCGTCCAAACCACCGGCAATCCGGTAGGTCCCGGCAGGCAGCTTTGCCGCAGCCATCGCAAGGTGAAAACGCCCGCGTTTGCGCGCGTCAGCGGTGCCATATCCTGCCAATGCAATGGCGATGCCACCTGCGTCATCGGGCACCGTCACAACCTGACCCAGACCGGCCTGAAACCCTTGCGCCCTGATCCAGCTTTGCGCCTTGTCATCCAGATCACCCAAATCAGCCTCAAGCGTGTCGGGCGTCACGACGTGCAGCGCGATGGTGGTGTCGGTCTGTTCTGCAAATTTCAGCGCCATCAGATTGGTTCCTTTCAACGGAGTTGCGACGCAGACTAGCGCCACAATCGCCCGTCGCAAGGCACCTAGCCGCCGATGTACTGTCGAAAGCTCCAAACTTCGCTGACGGCTGCATCAAATGCCCGTTCAAGACGTGCCAGCGTTGCCCCCAACGCCACCCCGCTTTGCAAGTTCGCTGCGTTCGCCACGTGATCCGCGGCCGTCATGATAGATGTCAGACCGATCTGTCCGGCAATGGCCGCGATCCGGTGCGCAGTCTTCGGCACGCTGCCGAACTGGCCGGACGCGCGACTGTCCTGCAATTTGTCCAGCCGCTGGGCGATATCCTCAAGCGCGCGGCAGACGATCGCCTCGGCCTCGGGTTCTGACATGTCGTCAAACAGCGTAATCAGCGGTGCAGGGTCCAGCATAAATGTGTCCTGACAACGCAGAACAGCGATGGACGCGGAGGGCGGAGGCGCAAAGGCCGTTTGGGGGCTATGATAAGTCATGCCCAAACACTACCCAACGATGGTATCCAGATCGTTGATGCGACGGGCATAAATGTCTCGAAATCGCGGCAAATCCAGCCTATTGGAACTTAAGACAAAATAATGAGAAATGCCCATGGAACGCGCACGCCCCCTGCCGGAATACCTGATCAAGAGATTTCACGGTTGGAAAGCAACGACATACGCCGAAAATCAGGGCTGGTATCGCCGTCTTGCCGAGGACGGTCAGCGCCCCCGCGCGATGGTCATTTCCTGCTGTGACAGTCGCGTACACGTCACCGCAATTTTTGGGGCCGATCAGGGCGAATTCTTTATTCACCGCAATATCGCCAATCTTGTCCCGCCGTTTAACCCCGATGGCGAATACCACGGCACGTCTGCTGCCGTGGAATATGCCGTGAACGCATTGAAGGTGTCGCACCTGATTGTGCTGGGCCATTCCGGCTGTGGCGGCGTTGAGGGGTGCTATAACATGTGCTCAGGCAACGCGCCGGAGCTGGAAGAGAAATCAAGTTTTGTGGGTCGCTGGATGGACATCCTGCGCCCCGGCTTCAATCGCCTGCCAAATGGCGAGGACGCCGTGCGCAAAACCGCGCTTGAAAAAGAGGCCGTTCTGGTCAGCCTTGAAAACCTGATGACCTTCCCCTTCGTGGCCAAGGCCGTGGACGAGGACCGCTTGTCGCTGCACGGGGTCTGGAACCAGATCGCGGACGGCAGCATCGAGGCCTATGACCCCGAGACCGCCAGCTTTGTGGTTGTCTAGTCCAGCTTGACCACCACCTTGCCGAACGACTTGCCCAGCAGAACATCGTTCAGAGCACTTGGCGCGTTTTCCAAACCGTCGACCATCTGCTCGGTGTAGGTGATCTTGCCCTCTGCAAGCCATCCGTCCATGTCGCTGCGGAACGCCTTGTAATCTTGCGGGCCGAAATTGTCGAAAATGATAAAGCCCTGCATTTTAACTTTCATCCGCAGGATCGCGCCCATGATGGCTGGCCCCATGTCAGGTGCGTCGGGCAGACCCGCCAGATTGTACCACGCCGCGACACCGCACACAGGGATGCGTGCGAAGGCATTCAAAAGCGGCAGAACGGCATAAAGCACTTTGCCGCCCACATTTTCCCAGTAAATATCGATGCCATCGGGACAGGCCGCTTTCAGCTGTTTGGCGAAGTCATCCGCATTATGATCAAGGCAAGCATCAAAACCCAGATTGTCGACCACGTGTTTGCATTTGTCGGCACCTCCAGCGACGCCGATCACGCGACATCCCTTGATCTTGGCGATCTGCCCCACCGTGGCCCCAACCGGGCCGGATGCAGCGGCGACGACCAAGGTTTCCCCCGCTTTGGGCTCACCGATATTCATCAGGCCCGCATGGGCCGTAAAGCCGGGCATGCCGAGAACACCAAGCGCCCATGACGGACGTTCGGCGTCCGGCCCAAGATTTAGCACCTGCGTGCCGTCAGACACCGCATAGTCCTGCCAACCGCTTCCGGCGACAACCAGATCACCCGCCGAGAAGCCGTCGCAGTCGCTTTGCATCACTTCCGCAACCACCTGACCGGTCATCACTTCACCAATCTTGACCGGCTCTGCATAAGATTTCGCATCGTTCATCCGCCCGCGCATATAAGGGTCCAGCGACAAAAAGCGTGACCGCAACAGCATTTCACCGGATTTCGGCTCGGGGATCGCATTGGTTTCCATGCGCAACGTGTTTTTGTCAGGCAATCCGTTCGGCCTTTCCGCCAGAACAATGCGTCGGTTGCTGTCGGATGATTGTGCCATGGGAATGCCTTTTGCTTTTCATGTGGGGATGCCAATACCTACTGCGGCCACTCACGATGCGAAAGGGCAGCGCGGCAGACAATGGCATCGGACTTGCGTTACGGGCAGGTGCCGTTAAGTAAGGCGCCACCTTGTGAGTGGGAAAACGATGTCTGAAATCATTGCCCTTGCCGGATCCAATCTGGTTTCCCCGATTATCCTGAGCTTTGCGCTTGGCCTCGCAGCAGCCTTGGCGCGCTCCGATCTGACAATCCCCGAGGCAGTCGCCAAGGGCATGTCGATCTATCTACTGTTTGCCATCGGCTTTAAGGGCGGGGCCAGTGTGGCGGCTCACGGCGTTGATGGCACCCTGCTGGCCGCTGTGGCCGCGGGAATCGTGCTTTCGTTTGGCCTGCCGTTTCTGGCCTTTGCCCTGCTGCGGATCATGACGCGGCTTGATCACGTCGATGCGGCGGCCGTGGCCGCGCACTACGGATCAATTTCGATTGTGACGTTCGTGGCCGGCACATCCGTGCTGGAAGGGCGCGGCATTGATGCCGAAGGCTATATGGTCGCCGTGGCTGCCGCGATGGAAGCACCCGCGATCCTGTCAGCCCTTTGGCTGGTGGCCCGCAGCGGGACAGGTGGCAAAATGGCACCCGGACTGATGCGCGAGATCATGCTGAACGGCTCCATCGTGCTGTTGGTCGGGTCCTTTGCGATTGGCGCAATCACTGGCGAAAAAGGGTTGGCCGAAATTTCGTCCTTCATCGTCAATCCGTTCAAGGGCGTGCTGTGCCTGTTCCTGCTGGACATGGGTCTGATTGCCGGACGCGGGTTGCGTCAAGCCCGTGGCATCGTCAGCTTGCCGATGGTGGCCTTTGCTATTGTCATGCCGCTGGCGGGTAGCGTTGCGGGGCTTTTGCTGGGGATGCTGATCGGGCTGAGTACAGGCGGCATTGTTCTGATGATGATCCTTGCTGCATCAGCTTCTTACATCGCTGTTCCCGCCGCCATGCGTGTGGCCTTGCCGCAAGCCAATCCGGCTGTTTATCTAACGCTATCGCTTGGCGTCACATTCCCTTTCAATCTGACGCTGGGCATTCCGATCTATCTCGCGCTGGCGCAATTCATGACAGGAGCCTGACCCGATGCAGACCCACACCGCAAAGCGCGTTGAGATTGTCATCGAAGCCCCGTTGGAAAGCAGGCTGACCTCTGCCCTGACCGAAGCCGGCGTAACAGGGTTTACGATCCTGCCAGTGTTGGGCGGATCAGGCCGGTCCGGTCATTGGAGCCGTGAAGGACAGTTGGGGCGCGCAGGCATGGTGAACGTAATCTGTATCATCGCGCCAGAACGGCTGGACAGCTTGCTAGAGGCTGCCTTTGCAGTCGTGGAGCCGCATATTGGCGTGGTGTCCATCACCGACTGTCAGGTGCTTCGGGCCGAACGGTTTTAAGAGGACATTAACCGGTTTCTGCGTTTGATGGGGTCATGGAAAGTGATCGCGTTGAAATCAGACTTGGTAAGCCTTTGCGCGACATGGCTGTGCAAATGGCGGCAGAGCGTGATGTCAGTGTCGGCCAGATCATGCGCGATGCGCTATCACGTGAAATTGCACGCCGCCGCACCGCGAGGCCGCCTGTCAGGACGGATGAGCGGCTCGTCGCGCCCTTACGTGCCCGCCTCGCTGATGATCTCGCACACAGCACTGATTGGGGCGATTTGCAGGACCGACTGCAGCTTCGCGGATACCGATTGCATGCCGCAGGTGGCGGACTTGCGTTGCATGAACATCCATCTGGGCGGCGCATTTGCAAAGCGTCCGAGCTTGGCTTCAGCTATAGCCGCTTAATGCGCCGTTTCGCAGCACCCTTTCCCGGACATGCCCACACGTGGCTGGCGGAGCGGATGCTGACACCTGAAACAAACGATGACGACGACATCGATGTGATCGAACGCTTCTGATTATCCGGCGCGACAATAGCCCAGCTCGCGGGCAAAAAGGGCCGATACTTCAGCACGTGTCAGACGTTCATCTTTTGGTGGACGTGGTGCCTCGGTCTGAAATGGCGGTTTGCGTGTAAAGCGAAACAATTCTATCGCATGGGTCATGGCAACTATCTTTCTTCTGTGCGCCCCCACACACATCAAGCCACGCGATTGCCGCAAAAGAGTTTCATTCACGCCATAAAAAACGGCGCAGACCCGAAGGCCGCGCCGCTTTCAACTCAAAATTTTTGGCCGATCAGCCCTTTTTCAAGCACTCGCGCCCCAACAGCTCTGCAATCTGAACCGCGTTCAGGGCCGCGCCTTTGCGTAGGTTGTCCGACACACACCACAGGTTCAGCCCGTTTTCGACAGTGCTGTCCTGTCGGATGCGGCTGATGAAGGTCGCATAGTCGCCAACACATTCAATCGGCGTGACGTAGCCACCGTCTTCGCGCTTATCGATCACCATGATGCCCGGTGCCTCGCGCAGAATGTCGCGGGCCTCGTCTTCATCAAGGAAATCTTCAAATTCGATGTTCACAGCCTCGGAGTGACCGACGAAAACAGGCACGCGCACGCATGTCGCTGTGACTTTGATGTTCTTGTCGACGATCTTTTTCGTCTCCACGACCATCTTCCACTCTTCTTTGGTGGTGCCGTCTTCCATGAACTTGTCGATGTGCGGGATCACGTTGAACGCGATCTGCTTGGTGAATACGTCCTGAGCTGTGTTGTCGGTCGGGTTGTAGATCGACTTGGTCTCGTCCCACAGCGCATCAATCGCAGCTTTGCCACCACCCGATACGGATTGGTAAGTCGACACAACAACGCGCTTGATCTTCGCACGATCGTGCAGCGGCTTGAGCGCCACAACCATTTGCGCGGTCGAACAGTTCGGGTTCGCGATGATCATCTTGTTCTTGTAATCATGCACCGCCTCGGGGTTCACTTCTGGCACGATCAACGGGATTTCGCTGTCGTAGCGGTAGAGTGACGAGTTATCGATGACCACACAGCCTGCCTTGGCAGCGATGGGCGCATACTTTTTCGTGGCCTCGGACCCGACAGCAAACAGCGCCATGTCCCAGCCGGTGAAATCAAAGGTATCAAGGTCCGTGCATTTCAGGGTTTTGTCGCCAAACGATACTTCCGTGCCGATGGATTTCCGGCTGGCAAGTGCTGCGATTTCATCCACGGGGAACTGACGCTCCGCGAGGATATTCAGCATTTCGTGGCCCACATTGCCTGTGGCCCCAACGATGGCGATTCTATATCCCATAGGTCCTATCCTTGTTAACGTGCCGCCCCTTTACCGTGCAGGCGCAGCAAAAGAAAGAGGGGCCGCATTTGGCCCCTCAATCGTGATATTCATGTGTGCCGCACGGCCCTAGCGGGAGCCCAGCACGACAATCATCAAAAGCGAATACAGTGCGATCCCGCCACCGATGATCCAGTAGTGGAAGTTGTTGGAGATCGACGCCTTTGCCATCGCCCCCATCTGACCGATCAGGTCGGGCCACGTGTAGCTGACAAAATCGCCTTGCGTGAACACGGCCTTGATCCGGTTATCGCCATCCACCACCGGTAGGCGGCGGAAACGCTCGTTCGACATCATGCGCAGCCAAGACAGCATGTCGTCAGTTTCGCGCGCCATACGCGGTTCGCGTGTCATGATGTCTTCCAGTTTGGTCGTGGTGGCATCCAGTCCCTTGCCGACCAGCTTGTTCATAATGTCACGCTCGGTCACAACGCCGATGACCTTTTGATCAACATCAACCACGATCACACAGCCATAATTTTTATCCGACATTGCGGCGACCGCATCCGCCACGGTTGTTTCGGGCGGGCGTGTCAGCGGCTTGGGCTTACTAGCGTATTCCGGGCGGTCCATGAGGCGGCCACCGGGGCGATCGGACTGGTTTTGCATGTTTTTCACTCCTACGTGTGTTGTCTACGATGGTAGTGCGGCATCTGACCGCGTCAAAAAACGAAACACCTGTCAATCGGGCTGGACACGTTGCTGTCGCGGAATAGTCTGCGCTCATGTCACCCAGCACTCCCGTCTTTGCCGAACCCGCCCCGCGCACGTTGTGTACCGATTGTGGCGTGTCACGCATGCGCGACCCAAGCGCGTGCGGGTCCGCCTGTCAGTTTATCAAACCTGACTACATAAGTGCCGAAACCCAAGTGCATGGCCGAGCGGCTGGTGGGGGCGATGAAACATTTTTCGGCGTCACGGACAAAATGTACAAAGCGGCCCTGAAACCCGCCCTTGAAGGCGCACAATGGACCGGCCTGACAACACGGCTGGCAGAATGCCTGCTTGAAACGGGCGCGGTCGATGCCGTGCTGACAATGGTGCCTGACCCCAATGATCGCTGGAAACCAATGCCTGCCATCATCACAGATGCCGCAGATATGGCGCAGGCACGCGGGATGCGGATGGGATACGCTCCGCTTCTTGCCTTGCTTGAACCGGCCAAGGCGGCTGGCCACAAACGCATCGCCGTCATCGGTATCCCCTGCCAGATTTATGCCCTGCGCGCGCTTGAAGCGTCGCTTGGGTTTGAGCGGATCTACGTGATCGGCACGCCCTGTTCCGACAATACAACCACCGAGAACTTCCACGGATTTCTGGGGCGTCTGACTGACGACCCGGAAACGGTGACCTATTTGGAGTTCCGCGCCGATTATCATGTTGAGTTACGGTTTCAGGATGGCAGCAAGCGGCTGATCCCGTTCTTGCAACTGCCTCTATCGGACCTGCCCCGCGATTTCTTTCCGCTGACCTGCCAGACCTGCGTTGATTACACCAATCGCCTGTCGGATATCACTGTGGGCTACATGGCCGGCGAAGGCGAACAGTGGCTGATCGTGCGCAATGCACGCGGGGCGGAAATGCTGGCCGCCTTGGGGGATGAGGTGGCGTTGGCCCCTGTCGGCAGCAAGGGTAAGCGTGCATCTTCGGTCAAAGGGTTCATCGCCAATACCGAACGATCCGCCGGTGGCTTGCCACTGCGCCGCATGCCCGACTGGCTTCGTCCAATTATGGGTTTCCTGATGCCGCGCATCGGGCCGAAGGGGCTGGAATTCGCGAAGGCCCGGCTTGAGATGAAGGCCGCCGAAACGATCCTGCACCTGCGTCGCGAAGAACCCGCAAAAATGAAAAACATGGTGCCCGATCATGTCTGGGACATTGCCGCACCTTACGATCTGACACCCGCACCGGACGAAAAACGCTAGACCGGAAGCGCCGTCGTTTGGCGCACCGTGCGCAGCGCGAATGATGATTGCATCTGCGCGACACCCGGAAGCGTGGCCAGATGCCTGCGGTGGATACGTGCAAAGTCCTCCGTGTCGCCAGCCACGACCTTGAGAAGATAGTCCGCTGTTCCGGCCATCAGATGACACTCCAGAACATCGGGCACCCGTGCGACGGCCTTTTCAAAGGCATCCAGCACTTCGTCCGCTTGCCCCGAGAGCGTGATCTCGACAAAGACAGTCGTCGGGCGACCCACTTTGCGCGGGTTCAGCAAGGCAACGTAATCGCGGATGTATCCATCCTTTTCCAGCCGCTGCACGCGCCGGTGGCAGGCCGATGCGGACAGGTGCACCTTGTCCGAGAGATCGGCGTTGGACATGCGGCCTTGCTTTTGGAGCACCTCAAGGATTCGGCGGTCGATGCTATCAATGTCCATCTGGTGCAGGTTCCTTCGAATAAATGCGCGCTAGGCGCACGATCATGCGAATGATTACGCTAACGGGGCCGGAAGTGACACCACCAATTGCGCGGCCAACAGCGGACTATTCCTTGCAAGACGCACAGGAGGACCCCCAATGCACATCGGCTGCCCGAAAGAGATCAAACCACAGGAATTTCGCGTTGGCATGACGCCCAATGCCGCCCGCGAGGCGATAGCGCACGGTCACAGCGTCACGATCGAAACCCAAGCGGGTATCGGCGCGGGCTTTCCGGATGAGAACTACATCGCCGCGGGCGCGCAGATCGCGGGCGCGGCTTCGGACATCTTTGCGAACGCCGACATGATCGTGAAGGTCAAGGAACCGCAGTCTGTTGAGCGCAAGATGCTGCGTGAGGGTCAGATCCTTTTCACCTATCTCCACCTTGCCCCCGATCCCGACCAGACCCATGACCTGATCGCATCAGGCGCGACCTGCATCGCCTATGAAACTGTGACCGATGATCGCGGCGGTCTGCCACTACTGGCCCCCATGTCGGAAGTCGCAGGTCGCCTTGCCCCGCAAGTTGGCGCATGGACATTGCAAAAGGCAAACGGCGGGCGGGGCGTCCTCATGGGCGGCGTGCCGGGGGTTGGCCCCGCGCGCGTTGTCGTGATCGGCGGTGGCGTTGTCGGTACGCATGCCGCCAAAATCGCGGCAGGCATGGGCGCGGATGTGACCGTGCTGGACCGGTCCCTGCCCCGCCTGCGCTACCTTGATGACGTTTTCGGCGGGCAGTTCAAAACATCTTATGCAAGCGCAGGTAACACGGCCGAACTTGCCGCTGCCGCTGATCTGATCATTGGCGCCGTGCTGATCCCCGGTGCCGCAGCACCGAAGCTGATCAGCCGTGCGCAATTGTCCGACCTGAAACCGGGTGCGGCTCTAGTTGATGTGGCGATTGATCAAGGCGGATGCTTCGAGACGTCTAAAGCCACCACACACGAAAACCCGATCTACGACGTGGACGGGATCATGCATTACTGCGTGGCCAACATGCCTGGCGCTGTTGCACGGACATCGACCATTGCACTCGGAAACGCCACGATGCCGTTCATGTTGTCGCTTGCCGATAAGGGCTGGAAACAGGCGTGCGAGGATGATCCACACCTGCTGAACGGGCTGAATGTCCATGCAGGTCAGCTGACCTACTACGCCGTGGGCAAGGCACTTGGCATTGATGTGCTGTCGCCGCAAAAGGCATTGCGCGCCTAATCCCGCACGAAAAAGGCCCGCCGATCAAAGCGGGCCTTTCCCAATTCAGAACAGTCAGTCTTAGGCTTTCTTCAGCTCGACCAGAATCTGCTGGAGAAGTTCTTCCTGTGTTGGGCCGGAAGGCTCTTCTGCCTTTTCCTCTTCCTTCTTCTCGGAAGCCTCTTTCACACGGTTCACCATCTTGACCAGCAGGAAGACAACAAACGCGATGATCAGGAAGTTGATGACCGCCATCACAAAGCGGCCAATTGCGAAGACCGCAACGCCAGCTTCGGTGGCAGCTTCGATTGATGCATATTCGGATGCGTCACCACCGATGACATAGAACCAGCCAGAGAAGTCCATGCCGCCCGTAAACAGCGCAATAATCGGGTTGATCAGGTCACCGACCAGCGAAGTCACGATAGCCGTGAAAGCCGCGCCGATGATGATACCAACGGCCATGTCCATGACATTGCCCTTGGCGATGAAATCCTTGAATTCTTGAATCACGTGTGTCCCCTTTATTATGTGACATGCGCCCCAAATCTGGTGCCGGGTGCGCGTATGCGCAGAGCCTTACCGCTTTTGCAGCACAGAACCATGGCTTTTATTCACCAAAGTTCCCCCTACGTTAATATTGTTGCACATAATCGCCAAAACAGGAGCCATTTATGGCCGATCTTTCCCAATTTCCGATCACATCCCGCTGGCCCGCCAAGGACCCGTCCGTCATTCAGCTTTATGCCTTTCCGACGCCAAACGGGGTCAAAGCCTCAATCGCGCTTGAGGAAATGGGTCTGGATTACGAGCCGCACTTGGTGACGTTGTCCGATGACGATGTGAAAAGCGATGCGTTTCTGTCGCTGAACCCGAACAATAAAATCCCTGCTATCATCGATCCCAACGGTCCTGACGGCCCTGTCGGCATCTGGGAAAGCGGCGCAATCCTGCTCTATCTGGCCGAAAAATCCGGCAAGTTCGGCGGCGCGAATGGGACCGATAAGGCGCATATCACGCAGTGGCTGATGTGGCAGATGGGTGGCCTTGGACCGATGCTGGGCCAGCTTGGTTTCTTCACCAAGTTCGCTGGTAAAGACATCGAAGACCCCCGCCCGCGCCAGCGATATCTTGATGAAGCCAAGCGCCTCTTGAGCGTGCTGGACGGCGCGCTTGAAGGTCGCGACTGGATCGTAAACGACTATTCCATCGCCGATATGGCGATTGCGCCATGGCTGAACGCGCTCAATTTCTACGGCGTCAAAGACGACGTGGGCTTTGACGATCTCAAGAACGTCCCGGCCTACCTTGACCGTTTCTACGCACGCCCTGCCGTGGACAAGGCCAAGAACATTCCTGCGCGCCCGGAATAAATACCGCTTATGCAGGCAGCGTGCCGTCCCGTACATAGCGCAAAATCTCGACAACCTGCTGCGGCGTTTCCACAACGGCAAGCGCCGCGGCATCAACCTCTTTCAGCGGATGCTGGTGCTCGGCCCCGTGCATCACGATCAGTGACTTGCCAA
Organism: Yoonia sp. 208BN28-4; assembly: GCF_037543925.1. Taxonomy (NCBI): domain Bacteria; kingdom Pseudomonadati; phylum Pseudomonadota; class Alphaproteobacteria; order Rhodobacterales; family Paracoccaceae; genus Yoonia; species Yoonia sp. 208BN28-4. The sequence continues at coordinate 551,575 of NZ_JBBIFY010000001.1, read as the reverse complement.
GTGCAGCCGCGAAGCCTGCATCAAAGGCGGCGTTCCACTGTTTGTACTTCTCGCCAAAGCGCACAACGACAATATCCGCATCCGTGATCGCCTTGCGCGTGCGGATAGCGTTCAGCTTGGCGCCCTTGTGGTCATGCCAGAACTTGCTGTCCTCGGCCCCCATGATCGCCACGCCGCAATCATCCGACGCGTCATGATCCGTCACAGGCGCGGAGAACGTCACATCAAGCCCCGCCGCATCCTCGACAATCTGGTCGCGCCAATCGGTATGAATCTCACCTGACAGATAGACTTTCATCGCGGAACGCTCCTCATCACTTTGCGCAAAATACTCAAATCCCAAATCAGCCACGTAGCACGCCGCCGGTCGCTTTGCTGACCTTCTCAACGATCTTGGCGGCGACGGCCTCAATCTCTTTGTCTTTGAGCGTGGCATCCTTGGGCTGCAGGCGTACCGTCACGGCAAGCGATTTCTTACCCTCGCCCAGACTGCCGCCAATGAACTCGTCAAACACGCGCACATCCGCAATCAGCGCCTTGTCGGCACCGGCGGCGGCATTGACCAGCGTCAGCGCCTCCACATCAGCATCCACGACAAAGGCAAAGTCACGCTCCACCGCTTGCAGGTCGGTCGCTTGCAGCGCGGGGCGGGTCGCGGTTTTGTTCTTGGGCAGCGGCACTTCAGCAGGGAAGATCGTGAAGGCCACGACTGGCCCCTTTACATCCATCTCGCGCAGGATCTTGGGGTGGATTTCACCAAACACGCCAAGCGTCTTTTTCGGCCCCAGACAGATACGCCCATGCCGCCCCGGATGCCACCAATCGGCCCCGCCGCGCATGATCTGCACTTTTGCAGGGGCACCGATGGCTGCAAGCACAGCTTCGGCATCAGCCTTGGCGTCGAACACATCCACAGGACGGCTTTCACCCAGAATATCCTTCGGCCCTGTCCGCCCGACCAGAATACCCGCAACCTGCATGTGCTGCTCACCCGGCTCACCGCCTTGGAACGCATCGCCCGCTTCAAATAGCGCCATATCCGCAAAGCCGCGCGCCTGATTGCGAGACGCGGCTCGCAAGAGCCCGGCGAGCAGATCGGGACGCATATGCGACATATCCTGCGAAATCGGATTCTCCAGCATCGTCGCGTCATCGCCGCCGCCAAACAATGTTGCGGCCTCTGCATCAATGAAACTGTAGGTCACACACTCGTTATAGCCCAGCGCCGCCGCTGTCCGTTTGGCGGCACGGGTGCGCAACTGCATCGGCGTCAACACGGGTTTCGGCACACCAGGCACACGCGGCAGCGGCTTGCCCTCCAGCTTGGTCAGCGACGCAATCCGCGCCACCTCTTCCACCAGATCAGCCTCGCCTTGCACATCAGGCCGCCACGACGGCACATGCGCCATATCTCCCTCAAGCCGGAAGCCAAGCGCCGTCAGCGTCTCGCGCTGCGTCTCGGCCGGAATTTCCATACCGACAAGCGACACCACGCGATCCGTGTCCAGCTTGTAGGCGCGATCCATGTCCGGCACGGCCCCTTCCACGATCATCTCGGACGCTTCACCGCCTGCGTGATCCACGATCATCCGCACCGCATGCTCCAGCCCTTCAGGCGTAAACGCAGGGTCCACCCCACGCTCGAAACGGTAGCGAGCGTCGGAATTGATCTTCAACGCGCGGCCCGCGTAGGCGATCTGCACAGGGTCCCAATAGGCACTTTCGACAAACACATTCACCGTATCGGCGGTGCAGCTCGTCTCAAGCCCGCCCATGATACCGGCGATACTCTCTGGTCCGTTATCATCGGAAATGACCATTTGACCCGCTTGCAAAGCGTAGGATTTATCGTCCAGCGCGGTAATCGTTTCACCACCTTCGACACGATGAACGCGCAGGTTACCCGCCACTTTATCCGCGTCAAACACGTGCAGCGGGCGGTTCAGATCGTAGGTGAACCAGTTCGTCACATCGACTAGGAACGAGATCGGACGCAGGCCAATCGCGCGCAACTGCGCCTGTAGCCAGTCAGGGCTTGGCCCGTTTTTCACACCTTTGATCAAACGACCCGTGAACAGCGGGCAGCCATCCAGCGTGTCATCCGCAATCGTGACGGACATATCTGCAGCAAAGCTGGCAGGCACCGGATCAACATCGCAGAGCTTCAACGTCCCCAGCCCGCGTGCGGCCAGATCACGTGCCACACCGCGCACGCCCAGCGCATCGGGGCGGTTGGGGGTGATTGCGATCTCGATCACAGTATCCACCTTGGACGGATCGTTTTCAGCCAACCAATCGGTGAACGACTGACCCACTTCGCCCGATGGCAATTCGATGATGCCGTCGTGTTCCTCGGACAGCTCCATCTCGCGCTCGGAGCACATCATGCCATAGCTTTCGATGCCACGGATTTTGCCCACGCCGATGGTGGTGTCGATACCGGGCACGTAGGTGCCGGGGGACGCGATGACCACGGTGATGCCCGCACGCGCGTTCGGCGCGCCGCAGATGATCTGCGTGGGGCCGTTGGCCGTGTTCACCTGACAGACCTTCAGCTTATCCGCGTCAGGGTGCTTTTCCGCGCTTTCGACGTAGCCGATGGTAAAGGCGGCCAGCTTTTCGGTCGGGTTTTCGATCCCTTCCACCTCAAGGCCAAGATCGGTGAGCGCATCCGCGATCTCGTCAACGCTGGCGTCGGTCTCAAGGTGCTTTTTCAGCCAGGAAAGCGTGAATTTCATGGGTCAGGTCCGTCCGTGCAATCAGTTGCGCACGTCCTACCCCATCCGCAAGCGAGGGGAAAGCTATGGATAACTGTTGGGCAGCCCCAGCAACTCGTCCAACTGCCGCGCGATCCAACCGCGCGGTATCAAGTGACCGCCGGGGTGCAGATCAAGCGTGACACCGCGCGCGCCGCAGTCCCAGTGATACCGCGTGAAGACGCGCACGTCTGTCGCCTGCCACTCGGTCAGCGGGTCCGGTTCTGCGCAGTCAAACATTTCGCGCCACAGCCGCACAGGCTCGGTCACATCGCCATCCGGTCCCATCGGGAAATCCAGCACGTTGTCGCGCAGGCCGTAAACGCTGCGCACCTGCGTCGGGGCCTGATCGCAGGACAGACTGTTGTAAGCGGCGCTGATGCTCAGCATCGCCGCCACGCTATCCCCGCTGTCGCATGCATAGCGCCACGCCATGAGCGCCCCGTAGGAATAACCACTGATGTAAATCCGGATTTCATCAATCGGGTAACGGTCAGCAAGGTCGGCCATGACCGCGTTGGCAAATTCCACGTCATAGCTGCCGTTCTGCCGGAAATTCCACGTTTTGTTCAGCCCCGTCGGTGCTACCAAAAGCACCCCGCGCCTGCGCGTCGCGCCAGAAATTCGTCCGTGATAAACCGGCACCGCACCCGTCCGCGCCCAGCCGTGAAAGTGGAGCAGCACAGGCAGCGGGCTCACCCCATCCCAGCCGTCAGGTTCTTTCACATGATATTCACGCCCATCCAACTGGCACGGATCATCGCGGCCGTGGCACGGCGCATCGGGCAAGACCGAATTGGGGTTTGTCTGGGCAAAGGCGGGACTGGCGATAAGGGCCAGGAGGCATAAGAGGCGTTTCATGCGGCCAAGTTATCCGCTCTGGCGATGGTGTCACATGACATTTGCGTGCGGCTAGAGTTCACGCCCCGCCAAATCCTCAACCAACTCAAAGTGTTCAAAAATCAGCAGCATTTCGGGGTCGTATTCACCGTTGCGTTTGAAGAATGCCTTGTGATCCTTGCGCCAACCGACCAGCGCGTCATTCTCGCCCTCGGCCAGCGCCATCTCTTCGGTGACGTCGCAAAAGCGAACGGTTTCGACCTTTGTGGTGCGGATCACAAGCGCGGGCGTCCCGTCCCAGTTCGCCGCGATGTCGCAGCGGCCCACGACAGGCATCGCTTCGGGCTCGTCGTCAAAGTCCGACGCCGCGCCACAAGTCGCTGTCTTTTTGCCCTGCCGAACGAGTGCGATGAGCCGCTGGCAAAGTTCGGCGGAGTCACCAAACCTGAACGTCCCCGCGCCGGGGTATGTCTCTTGCAGGTCCTCGATGTCGTTGGTCATTTGGGTCTCCTTAAAGGGCCAGCTATCCAGACCTCGGAAAGGTCAAAACGATGGGTGCGAACCAGCAATTAGGCAGACAACCCACCAGCCAACTCAGGCACATTCAGGCTGCGGAAGCCGTAGTGCCGCAGCCAGCGCAGGTCGCTGTCGAAGAAGGCGCGCAGGTCGGGGATGCCGTATTTCAGCATGGCGATGCGGTCGATGCCGACGCCGAAGGCGAAGCCTTGGTATTTCGCGGAATCCACGCCAGCGGCAGCGAGGACTTTGGGGTGGACCATGCCGGAGCCAAGAATTTCCAGCCAATCGTCGCCTTCGCCTACTTTCAACGTGCCGCCTTCCCATGAGCAACGGATGTCGACCTCGGCAGAGGGTTCCGTGAACGGGAAGTGGGAGGCGCGGAAGCGGAGTTCTACGTTGTCGACTTCAAAGAACGCCTTCACAAATTCCTCAAGGCACCATTTCAGGTTCGCCATGGAGATGTCGGTGTCGATGGCCAAGCCTTCGACTTGGTGGAACATCGGCGTATGTGTTTGGTCGTAATCTGCACGATAAACGCGGCCCGGGCAGATGATGCGGATCGGCGCGCCGTTGGCTTCGAGTGACCGGATTTGCACCGGCGACGTGTGGGTGCGCAAGACGTGCGGCGGGCGGTTATCGCCCTCGGCGCGGTGGGTGTAGAACGTATCCATCTCGGCCCGCGCGGGGTGGTGACCGGGGATGTTCAGCGCGTCGAAGTTATACCAGTCGCTTTCGATCTGCGGGCCCTCGGCAACGGCAAAGCCCATGTCGGCAAAGATCGCTGTCACCTCGTCCGTCACCTGTGAAATCGGGTGGATCGTACCGGCGGGCCGCGAGCGGGACGGCAACGTCACGTCGAGCCATTCGCTCCGCAACCGTTCATCAAGCGCAGCGTCAGCCAGCGCGGCTTTCTTGGCCATCAGCGCAGAGTTAATCTCGCCCTTAAGCGCGTTCAGCGCAGGACCAGCGGTCTGGCGTTCCTCTGCCGACATCTTGCCCAACTCGCGCATTTGCAAGCTGATCTCACCCTTTTTGCCCAAGGCCTGAACGCGCAGGTCTTCCAGCGTGTTTTCATCGCCCGCATCGGCAATCAGGGTCAGGTATTTCGCTTTGAGATCGGTCATCGGATGCACCCTTTGCATGTGTCCCAGCGGAGTTATCGCGAGGATGCAAAGGTTGCAAGTTTTGCGCAAACCGGGCGTGTGTTTTGCGTGCACCGGACGTGCACAGCGCGTGCACCGGAATTAGCTGTCGTCGCCCGTTGGATTGCCCGACTTTTCATCGCGGCTTTGCTCGCTTTCGATCTGGCGCATCGGGAGAGCCTCTTTGAAGGTGAGCGTCCGATACGGGAACGGGATTTCGATACCGGCATCATCCAGCGCGCGCTTCACGGCGGCCACCACCTGATCGCGCGATTTTCGCACCTCAACTGGCTTGGAGCCGGTCCACCATGTCACCTCGAAATTGATGGAAGACGATGCAAATTCCTGCGCAAAAATCTGGATCGGTTTGCCGTCCTGAATGACGGTGTCGCATCCTGCAACCGCCTTGCTGATGACGTCGCGCGATGCGTCCACATCCTCGTCATAGGCCACGCCACAGATCACCGTCACGCGGCGTTTGTCCTGATCGGTGCGAATGACCACGGGGTTTTTGAACAGGATCGAATTGGGCGTGATCACCAGTTGGCCGTCGGTCTGTCGAATATGGCTTTCGCGGATCGCGATATGGGTCACCTCGCCCTCGATCCCTTCGCACTCGATGTGGTCACCGATCCGCATCTCGCGGCGGAACAGGATGATGATGCCCGCCAGAAAGTTCTCAAACACATCCTTGAACGCAAAACCAATCGCGACAGAGCCGATACCAAGGCCCGCCAGCATGCTGGACGGTGTCAGGCCGGGGAACACGATGATCGCGGCGATCATCAGGCCCAGCACCCAGACAAGGATCGACAGCAAAAGTTGGAACAGTTCTTTGAGGCTTTGGCGCATATTGCTGCGGCCCAATGCGCCGGACAGCAGATAGGACAGGCCCTTTTTGATCAGCCACGTCATGAAGATGACGATAATCGCCACGACAAGCTGCGGCACCATCTCAATGGCGGCGCGCCCGATCTCATCAAGTTGTTCCAGCAGAATTTTAACCGGTTCCATGATGCGGGCCCCTTATGCGTTATCGAGGCAAACGCGTCAGACCCGCATATGGTTCATTGCGATCCGTCTATCCGGTGCGACCCTTCTGGATTTGGTCGTTCAGATAGGTCGCAAATTCATAGATCGGCCGCTCCAGATGCGACAGATGCCCGGGCTTTGCCAGTGATGACGTCAGGCCGCGATAGACGCCTTCGGTACAGGAGCGATCCTCGTCGTTCACACGGTCCAGCAGGTCTTTGAGGTCTGCAAAATGCTGCTGCGCGTCGGCGTCGTTCACGTAGTCCGGCGACAGGCCACCGCCGTAAATGATATCCACGCGGTCCGGTCCATCGGGAGTGAGGCACAGATACCAGAAATAACCCGGCGTCAGCGTAATCAGCAGCGCCGGATAGATTGTCAGCAGAACGGTTTGCCGCCGCAGATCACCCTTGAGCGTTGTATTCGACGGATGCGCGTTGGTCAGCGGCGCGTCAGGGTCTTTCAGGATCGCATGGTAGTTATAGGCGGGTCCACCGGGCGGGCAGTCCATTTCCTCAAGGTTCACAAACCCGCCGATGGTGTCTGCGTGGCAAACCGGCAGGTGGTAGCTTTCCATGAAGTTTTCGGCCAGCACCTTCCAATTTGTGTTCCAGTTCAGACGTTCCTGAAAGGTCTGCGTGTAGTTCTGCATTTCATAAGGCGCGACCAGCTTCGTCACATCGGCCAGATGGGCATGCAGATCGGGGGCACCGGGGTTCAGCGTAACCATAACCCACCCTTCCCAGACCTCGCAGCGGATTTGTGGCAGGCAATAGCCATCGCGCGAAAAGCCTTCGTTGCGGGTCATTGCGGGCGCGCCGCGCAGCTGGCCATCAAGGTTGTAGGTCCACGCGTGATAGGGGCAGACGATGGATTTGGTATTGCCCTGCCCATTCAAGAGCGGCGACATGCGGTGCAGACAGACGTTGGATTGCGCGCGCAGGGTGCCGTCCCCGTCGCGGATCACCATGATCGGGCGGCCAGCAATGTCGGCAGTGACATAGTCGCCCTTGTTCTGGAATTGCCCGATCCGGCCCACGCAGACCCATTCGCGGGCAAAGACGTGCTCCAGCTCCTCGCCCAGAAAATCATCGCTCATGTAAACGCTGCGCGGCATCGCGTGCGCCTGCTCGAACGGAGCGGCGACAGTTTCGGCAAGTTCGTCGACAGCGTCTTTCATTGGGCTTTTCCTGATATCGTCGGCAGCCATAGCCGACCCCTTTGTTGCCATTGAGATAGGTAAGAACCTGTCGAAAGCCAAGTGACTGACCACTTTGGTTCGATTGACAGGGTGAGTATCGCAGACGCAAGCTTGCCCGATATTGTTTTATTTATTCAGGAGACGGCATGATGAGACATGGATTTGTGTATCTTGGCCTACTGGCAGCGGTCAGCGCGTGCAGCAGTAGTGGTGGCGGAACAGAGATCAGGCGCAGCGTGACCGCCGACACCGGCCAGACGGGGCCTGCCCCGGTCACGGTGACCGAAGAGACTGGAACAGACCGGCTTTTAGTGCAAACGGACGGCGTCTTGTTCGAATTTAGCGAAGTGGCTGCATACAACAACGGCACGTTTGTCGCCGCGCGTAATCCGACAGCGCGCGAAATGGCTGTTTTTGAAAGCGAGAGCGACGCATCTTCTGTGGTCTTGTTCCGGCCCAATCCTGCGCCCGGAAATGCACCATCCATCACGTATAGCAGACTGGGCATGACCGATATTCCCGCGGCGGGCAGCGCCACGCTTACCGGCGACTATCAGGCGTTTTTTCAAAGCGGCACTCTTGCCCCACTGTCGTATCTGGCGAGCGGTGATGCCGCGATGGTCGTGAATTTTACTGATGAAAGCGTTGCAGGTTCCATCACGAACCGCCAACTGCGCGACCTAAGTGACAATAGTGTTTTACCGACGGGCGGTTTGGCCGATCTTACCCTTGATATGGCGACACTTGACGACGCTGGTGGGTTTTCGGGAACTACGACTGGCGGCGCGCTGACACTTCCCGGCTTTCCCGATCCTGCATTCGAGGTGCTAGGCACCTATTCAGGACTGCTTGCCGGTGAAACAGCAGACGAGGCTGTGGCAGGTGTGACGCTGACGCATAATTTCGGTTTTGGCGGCATGACCGAATACGGGGCCATCGCCGCGGGTCACTAGCGGCTCTCTAGCCATCACAAACGAAAACGGGCCGCGCTGTTCTTAGCACGGCCCGTTCAATCTGTCAGAAACGCGGCTTAGGCAGCCAGCGCGTCTTTTGCTTTGCCAACGATTGTCGCAAACGCATCAGGTTCGTTCACGGCCAGATCGGCCAGAACCTTACGGTCAACTTCGATGCCAGCCAGCGTCAGGCCGTTGATGAACTTGGAATAGTTCAGTGTTTCGTCAACCGAACGCACACCTGCGTTGATCCGCTGGATCCACAGGGCGCGGAAGTTGCGCTTGCGGTTGTGACGGTCACGGGTTGCATACTGGTTCGCTTTGTCGACGGCCTGCTTTGCGACCTTGAAGGTCTTGGAGCGGCGATCGTAGTAACCTTTGGCCGCGTCAAGAACCTTCTTGTGACGGCGATGTGCAACGGTTCCACCTTTGGTACGGGACATATCAGATTCTCCTTAGCGCGCGTATGGCATCATTGGCTTGATGATCTGCTCATCAGCCTTGGTGAGAACTGTCGTGCCGCGGGCGTCACGGATGAATTTCTTGGAACGCTTGATCATGCCGTGGCGTTTGCCGGCCTGACCTGCTTTGATCCGGCCAGAGGCCGTGATCTTGAACCGCTTTTTGCAGCTCGATTTCGTCTTCATCTTCGGCATTTCCGTCTCCTTCAAAAGTCGGTCGAAAAGCGCGACTCGGCATGCCATATCGGCCGGACGCGCGGTTAGAGAGCGCCGTATAGGCGCGTATCCTCAAACTGGCAAGCTGATTCCCTAAAGATATTGCCCAACAACACGCACAAAGACATCCGGCAGCGTGTCGAAGTTGTAGGCACCGGGGCGCTGGTTGATCGCATAGCCGATCATCACAGCACCGATCAGAACGATCACGGCGGGCACACGCGGGGTGCGCCCGTCCAGAAATGCACTAATCACAGCCGGAATGGCAAAAACTGCAATAATCGCGCCAAGCACGAACATCGTGTCCGTATCCATACCGCTAATCCCTCAAACAATTATTATTGCCTGAGACGCTACTCTGGATCGGCTGCGTAAATCAATCTTTCCGCGCAAGGGGCCACACGCAGGATGTTTGTTGATCCTGGCGTGTTGAAAGGCACACCTGCTGTCACGACGATCATATCGTCTTCGGTGGCCAGCTCCTCTTTCAAGGCGGCGCGCACGGCGGCGATCACGGCGGTCTTGAACCGGTCCACGGCACCCGTCACCACGCAGTTCATTCCCCACGACAGGCACAAACGCCGCGCGGTCGATTTGTGGCTGGTCAGCGCGATGATCGGCACACGCGGGCGTTCGCGCGACACCAACAGGGCTGTTGTGCCCGATTGAGAGAAACAGCAGATCGCTTTGACGTCGGTGGTTTCCGCAATCTCGCGGGCTGCGGCAACAATGCCGTCGGCCACAGTTGTGCGGTTGGCCTTGCGCGACGCTTCGATGATCTCGGTATAGGTCGGATCGGCCTCAACCTCGGCTGCGACGTTGTTCATCGTGGTCACGGCCTCAACCGGATAGGATCCGGCGGCAGATTCAGCGGACAGCATGATCGCGTCGGCACCTTCGTAAATCGCGGTGGCGACGTCGGACACTTCCGCGCGGGTCGGCATGGGCGATTCAATCATCGACTCCAGCATCTGTGTCGCCACGATCACCGGCTTGGCTGCGGCGCGACACTTGCGCACCAGCTGCTTCTGGATCGGTGGCACGTTCTGCACGGGCAGCTCAACACCCAGATCACCACGGGCGACCATGATGCCGTCGGATACCTTCAGGATTTCGTCAAACGACGTCACGGCTGTCGGCTTCTCGATTTTGGACAGTAGGGCAGCACGGCCTTTGGCCAGTGCGCGCGCCTCTTCCACGTCGGCGGGGCGCTGCACAAACGACAGGGCCAGCCAGTCGACGCCGAGATCACACACAAAATCGAGGTCTTTGCGGTCTTTATCGGACAGCGCGGCCAGCGGCAGCACCACGTCAGGCACGTTCACGCCTTTGCGGTTGGAAATTGTGCCACCCACGATGACTTCGCAATCAGCGTAAGTCGCACCACAGTCCTTCACCCGCAGTTTGATCTTGCCGTCGTTGACCAGCAGGTGCGCGCCAGGCTCGAGTGCGTCGAAAATCTCTTTGTGAGGCAGTTGCACGCGGGTCGCATCGCCAGCTGCATCATCCAGATCAAGACGGAAGCTGGCACCGGGGACCAGTTCTTCACCGTCGTCATTAGCAAACACGCCAACGCGCAGCTTTGGCCCCTGCAAGTCGGCCAGAATACCGATGGGTGTATCCAGATCTTTTTCGACCTTGCGGATAATCTCGTGGCGGACCTTGATCTCGGCATGATCGCCGTGGCTCATGTTCAGGCGGAAAACGTCTGCGCCCGCTTCGACGAGGCTGCGGATCATATCATAATCGTTTGAAGCCGGGCCAAGCGTGGCAACGATTTTTACATTACGGTGACGTCTCATGGGACAAGTCCTTCCAAGAGAAAACTGGGGCGCGTTAGCGGTAACAAAATGGGTTGCGCCCTTATTGCGCAATTCCAATCCGGTCACAACTGGCCTAGTGACACTCTGCAAAAGAATGATGACGCCATGACCACAGACCCGTTTCACATCCATAACAAAGCCAGTCGCGGCCGTTGGCTTGTGACCTGCGATCACGCCAGCAACCGCGTGCCGGACTGGATTGGCGGCGGTGATCTGGGTTTGCCTGCCGAAGACATGGCGCGGCACATTGCTTACGATATAGGGGCCGCCGGTGTGACGCGCCATATGGCCGATCTACTGGACGCACCCGCGATCCTGTCGGATTTTTCCCGCCTCGTGATTGATCCCAACCGCGGCGAGGATGATCCAACCCTGATGATGCGCCTTTATGACGGCACCATCATCCCCGCTAATCGCCACGCCACCGACGATCATATCACGGAGCGTCTGGACCGGTTGCACCGCCCCTACCACGATGCCTACGCCGATATGGCGGCCGCGCGTGATGACACGGTGATTTGCGCGATCCACAGCTTTACCCCGCAGTTGCGCGGTCGTAGCCCGCGTCCGTGGGAGGTGGGTATCCTTTATGCACACGACGACCGCCTTGCCCGTCCGTTTCTTGACGCCTGTCATGCACAAGGCTGGTGCGTGGGCGACAATGAGCCTTATGTCGGTCACCTGCCCGGCGATGCGATTGACCGCCACGGCTTGCAACAGGGGCGGCCCAATATCCTGATCGAAGTGCGCAACGATTTGATCGCTGATGAGGCAGGTCAGGCCTTGTGGGCGCAGCGACTGACCCCACTTCTAGAGCAAGTGCTGGCCGACACAGGCCTTTGACACCATAATCCGACAACGGAGACACCGATGCCCGATATTGATGCCCAGACCCAGATCGAACTGGAAGCCGCTGCATTTCGCACGCTGCAAGACCACCTGATGAACAAGCGCCCCGATGCGCAGAATATCGACATGATGAACCTTGCCGGGTTCTGCCGGAATTGCCTGTCACGCTGGTATCAGGAAGCTGCGAACGCACGCGGCATCGACATGACCAAGGATGAAGCCCGCGAAGCGTTCTACGGGATGCCGTTTTCGGACTGGAAAGCCAAGCACCAGACCGAGGCAAGCGCCGACGCGCAAGCTGCGTTCAAGGAAACGCACCCCGACCATTGATCGCGATATGGAAACAATACCTATGTCATTGATCACCATAGCCTTTCCTGCGCAACGACCCCTGCCGCAATCTTGACTTTTGTGTGGCACGCGCGTCTTATTTTACAGGCGCGCCAGGGCCAGACGGCTGCCATTTTATCAAGGCCCCACGGCGTGATTTGCTTTGAGGGGATTTGAAAATGGAATTTGTGCTGCCTGTACTGCTGCTTGTCGGACTGGGATTTCTGCTGTTCGACGACTCCTCAGACACTGACGACAGCGATAGCAACGAAGGAACCGCCGGAGACGGCGGCGGCGGTGAGACGCCAAACGAACCCGTTGCCGAGTTGGGCGAATTTTTTGACCTGACCGAAGGTCCCGGGGCAGTGGTCGGCACTGATGGCGACGATGAGATTGGCGGATCATTCGGTGACGATATCCTCGTCGCAGGTGATGGCGACGATACGATTTGGGCGAATGGCGGCAACGATACCGTAGCCGGTGAGGCTGGCGATGATATCATCAATCTCGGCGCTGGTGACGACACCTCGACGAACGATCAGGATTTCCGCAATCTTGCGGTGAAACCATCGGGATCACCCGCGGCGGGCAATGATCTGATCCGTGGCGGTGACGGCAATGACCGGATTATCGACATTCTGGGCGCCAACACGCTCTTTGGCGATGATGGTGACGATATTTTGTCCACCCGCGATGCCGAGTTTGATCAGGGCAGCGGTGACACCATTTTCGGCGGTGATGGCGATGATACCATTCGCGCAAACGATGGCGATGAACTGACCGGCGGTGATGGTATCGATCTGTTTGATATTGAAGTCAGCGGCAGCGCTGGCCCTGCGATGATTACAGACTTTGAAGACGGCGAAACGCTTTTGATCCGCATGCCGAACGAAGGTCCGGTGGACATGGCACGGATCAGCACAGGTTTGGCCGACAATGGCGAAGACACGAACGTGCTGCTGGACGACCAGATTGTTGCGGTGCTCAAGGGTTTGACAGAGGTCCCCGACGGCGCATTTGACCGGATGGCAAGCGGAACAGCCGGTGCTGCTGGCGGGACTGGCGGCGGCACCTTCTCCGACCCGTTGTTTGGCACAGACGAGGCCGACACACTGACCGCCAGCGACGGGCAAGACGCCATTTTCGCGGGTGACGGTGATGACCGGATCTCGGTCGCGCCAGCCCCTGACTTCACCTATAGCGCTGACGATCAGGACGTGCGCGTGCAGGCGGGCGATGGCGATGACATTATCGTCTCAGGCGGCGGTGATGACGTACTGCTGGGCAGCCTTGGTGCTGACATCATCTTTGGCAACGGCGGTGAAGACAGCCTTAGCGGCGGCTTTGGCAGGGACCTGCTTGTGACGGTTGACCTGAACGACGACAGCCCCGACACGAGCGATGGCGGGCGCGGAAATGACGTGTTGGCGGGCGATGATGGTGACGTGCTGACCGGCGGGGGTGAGCGCGACGGGTTTTCCAACACCTTTGTTGACGTCAGCAGCGATCCGGTGATCGTGACGGATTTTGACCCCGAGAATGAACAGCTTGAAATCGTGATCCCGCCAATCCAGCCACCTGCGGCTGATGCGCCTGTGCTGGCACCGGCCCTGCCCGTGATTTCGGTCACAGATGGCGCAGACGGACGTGGCGCTGAAATCACCTACGGCGAAACGGTTGTGTTTGTTCTGCAAGGCGTCGCGGCGGCAGACGTGAATGTGGGCGACATCCGCGTCACAGTGAATAACACGCTGTAATTTGCGCAGCTCTTACACAACAAAGGCCGCGCACAGTGCGCGGCCTTTTGCGTTTCGAGGGCTGTGGATCAGATCGCAGCTTTGCGCATTTCATCCAGATAAATCTCGCGCAGGCGGGCGACCACCGGACCCGGTGCGCCTTCGCCCACGGCCACGTCGTCAATCTCGACCACTGGCATCACAAAGGTCGAGGCCGAGGTGACAAACGCCTCGTCCGCGTCCTGCGCTTCGGCGATGGTAAAGCTGCGCTCTTCCACTTTCATCTGCGCCTCTTTGGCGAACCGCAGCACAGCGGCGCGCGTGATGCCGTGCAGGATTTCGTTGCCCAGGTGGCGGGTAATGATGGTGTTGCCTTTGACGATATAGGCATTATTGGATGACCCTTCGGTCACAGCACCATCCTCGACCATCCACGCGTCATCTTTGCCCTGCGCCTTGGCCGCCATCTTGGCCATCGACGGGTAGAGCAGTTGCACAGTTTTGATGTCGCGCCGCGCCCAGCGCTGATCTTCAATCGAGATCACTTTCATGCCCTTTTTCGCCATCGGGCTGTTGGCCAGACCCGGCTTGTTCTGAGTGAACAGGACGATGGTAGGCTCTGTCGTGTCTGGGTCGGGAAAAACAAAATCGCGGTCATCGGGGGCGCCGCGTGTGATCTGAAGATAGATCATGCCCTCGTCGATCTCGTTCTTGCGGACCAGTTCGCGATGCACCTCAAGCAGGTCGTCCATCGCAATCGGGCTGCGCATATCCAACTCGTCCATAGAGCGTTGCAGGCGTTTCGCGTGACCATCGAAATCAATCAGCTTACCGTCCAGCACCGATGTCACCTCATAGATGCCATCAGCCATCAGAAAGCCGCGATCAAAGATCGACACCTTGGCTTCGTTCTCGGGAAGGTAGTCGCCGTTGAGATAAACAGTCCGCATCAGGTTCAGCCCCATAGGTTGGCAGCGGGCGCGTGCACGCCGCTTGCGTCAAATTGCAAAGGTTCGTCACGGTCTTCGGCCAGAAGCAGCGGTCCGTCAAGGTCGGTAAACGCCACACCCTGCGCAAGGATGGTCGCGGGGGCCATCGCGAGCGACGATCCCACCATGCAACCGACCATGACGTCGTAGCCTTCTTTAATGGCCTGCGCCTTCAGCGCGAGCGCCTCTGTCAGGCCGCCTGTCTTGTCCAGCTTGATGTTCACCATGTCGTACTTGCCCTTTAGTTTGGGCAGCGACGTGCGGTCATGGCAGGATTCGTCGGCGCAGACCGGTAAAGGCCGCGCAATTTCGGCCAGCATATCGTCATCGCCTGCGGGCAAAGGTTGCTCCACCATCGCCACGCCGAGCCGCAGCAGGTGCGGCGCCAGATCGGCGTAAATCTCAGCGGTCCAACCTTCATTTGCATCGACGATAATGGTGGCATCAGGCGCGCCTCGGCGCACGGCTTCAAGCCGCGCCATGTCGTCGGCCGTGCCCAGCTTGATCTTCAGCAGCGGGCGGTGCGCATTCTCAGCGGCCTGCGCCTGCATCTTTTCGGGTGTATCAAGCGATAAGGTATAAGCCGTGATCTCCGGCTTCGGCACAGGCAAACCCAACAGATCCCAAACGCGTTTACCCGCATGCTTGGCTTCCAGATCCCAGAGGGCACAGTCCACCGCATTGCGCGCAGCACCCGCTGGCAGCAAGCCTTGCAGGCTGTCCCGCGTCAGATCATCCGGCAACCCAGCGATCTGGTCTGTCACGCTGTCCAGCGTCTCGTCGTAGCGGGCATAGGGCACGCATTCGCCCCAACCGGCGGCACCGTCATCGCTCAGCTTAACGGTCAGCACCTTCGCCTCGGTCCGCGACCCGCGACTGATCGTGAATACCTGCGCAAGTGCAAATACGTCCCGCGTTACATTAATGCGCATCGCCTGTCCTTCATTTGGCCGAAACAACTCCCGCCGGAGGCATCTGATTTTCTAGAAAATCAGATCTGCTCCAAGGCGTCCACCAGAACACCGGCCCCATAGCGGAAAGGATCGGTTGTCGGCAGACCCATGCGGTCTTCGACCTCGGCCAGATAGGCGCGCGCATCATCATCCGTCATATGCTGCGTGTTCACCGAAACGCCAGCTATCTGACATGCTGGGTTCGCAACCTGCGCGATGGGCAGGACCATGTCGCGCAGCGCCTCAAGCGATGGCAGCTTGTAATCTGGCAGACCGCGCATGTGTGTCCGTGTCGGCTCGTGCGCGAGGATTAGCGCGTCGGGCTGGCCGCCGTGGATCAGCGCCATCGTCACACCGGAATAGCTGACGTGGAACAGGCTGCCCTGCCCTTCGATATGGTCCCAGTGATCGGGGTCATTGTCGGGCGTCAGATATTCGACAGCACCTGCCATGAAGTCCGCAATGACAGCGTCCAGCGGCACACCGCCGCCCGTGATCAGGATACCTGTCTGGCCTGTGGGGCGGAAGGTCGTTTTCATGCCACGCTTTTGCATCTCGGCATCCATGCAAAGGCCCGTATACATCTTGCCAACCGAACAGTCGGTGCCAACAGCCAGACACCGCTTGCCTGTCCGCTTTACACCGTTGGCAATCGGATAAGCCACTGACGGAATACGCACGTCAAACAGCGTCTGGCCGTTTACACGGGCAGCTGACATCAGCTCGTTTTCGTCGCGCAGCAGGTTATGCAGGCCAGAGGCAATGTCGTAGCCCATCTGCAACGCTTGGACGAGCACCTCTTTCCACGCCTCGGAGATCACGCCGCCACGGTTGGCCACGCCAATGACCAGCGTTTTGGCACCTGCCGCGATGCCCTCTTCCAGCGTCATGTCCGGCAGATCAACCGTTGTGCCGCAGCCTTCCATACGGAACTGTCCAACGGCATTTTCGGGGCGCCAGTCCTTGATGCCCTGCGCCACTTTTGCAGCCAGTTTGTCGGGCGCGTCACCAAGGAACAGCAGGTAAGGTGTCTGGATCATGGCGCGGGTCCTTTCGGGATCAGATGCGAGGGAATCAATTGTCACCGCTGTTATGACGCAGGATTTGTGCAAACTGCTCTCAAAATGCGTCGCCAAATGCCCTCATTTGCGCAGAATCTTCGAATATGGAAGCGATTGACCAGCTGACCATCTGCGGAACGGATCAATCGCGCACGATCCTTGCACAAAAAAGGCCCGGACATTGCTGCCCGGGCCTTCTCTTGGGAGGGAGGGAAGAAATTATCCCTTCGAGAACTCCGGATAGGCTTCCATGCCAAGTTCGGAGGTATCAAGACCGTTGATCTCGGCCTCTTCGCTGACGCGGATACCCACGACACCTTTGAGAATGACCCAGAGCACGAGGCTACCGACGAAGGTGAACACACCGTAAGCCGCGATGCCTGTCAGCTGGTTCATCAGCGTGGCGTCACCGTTGTAGAAGATGACCGCGATGGTGCCCCAGATACCGGCAAACAGGTGCACGGGGATCGCACCGACAACATCGTCGATCTTCATCTTGTCAAGGAACGGCACGGCCAGCACGACGATCACACCACCAATGGCACCGATCCACAGCGACCCGAAGAGTGTCGGCGCAAGAGGTTCAGCCGTGATGGAGACCAAACCGGCAAGCGCACCGTTCAGAACCATCGTCAGGTCGACCTTCTTGTACATGATCTGCGTCAGGATCAGGGCAGCAACGGCACCCGAAGCGGCAGCCATGTTGGTGTTGGCAAAGATGCGACCCACGTCTGTGATGTCGCCCACTGTACCCGCAGCCAGCTGCGAACCACCGTTAAAGCCGAACCAACCCAGCCACAGGATGAACGTACCCAGTGTTGCAAGCGCAAGGTTCGAACCGGGCATCGGGTTGACGCGACCGTTCTTATACTTGCCCAGACGCGGCCCGAGAATGATCGCACCAGCCAAAGCAGCCCAGCCACCGACAGAGTGCACAACAGTCGAACCGGCGAAGTCAGAGAAGCCCATCTCGGACAACCAGCCGCCGCCCCACTGCCAGGACCCGGAGATCGGATACATCACGCCAGTCAGCACGACGACAAAGGCAAGGAATGGCCACAGCTTGATCCGCTCGGCCAGTGCACCCGATACGATAGATGCGGTGGCAGCGACAAACATCAGCTGAAAGAAGAAGTCGGAGGCAACAGAAGCGTAATCAAGCGATGCGTCAGCAGCGGCAAGGCCCACGGGCTCAAGCTCTGTCACGCTAAAGAACGGACCCAACCAGCCTGCAATCGACCAGTCGGCCGGATACATCAGGTTAAAGCCGATCAGCCAGTAGGCGATGGACGCCAGCGAGAACAGCGCGATGTTCTTGGTAAGCTGCATCGCCACGTTCTTGCCGCGTACCAGACCCGCTTCCAGCATGGCGAAACCGGCAGCCATGAAGAACACCAGAAAGCCCGCCATCAGGAACAGCAGCGTTGTCATGATGTAAGGGCCAACCTCGTCGAACGACGGGGCAGCGTCTTGGGCAAAGGCCAGTGTTGGCAACAATGCCAGCCCTGCGCCGAGTGTATATTTATTCATCAGTTTCATGTCTTAACTTCCCCTTGGCGCTTTACAGTGCGTCGTCGTTCATTTCGCCGGTGCGAACGCGCAATGCGCTTTCCACATCCAGCACGAAAATTTTGCCGTCACCGATCTTGTCGGTCTTGGCGGTGGTGGCGATGGTGCTGACAACCTGCTCGGCCATCGTGGCGGGCACGACGATCTCCAGCTTGACCTTCGGCACGAAATTCACGGCGTACTCTGCGCCGCGATAGATTTCTGTGTGACCGGACTGCGAACCAAAGCCCTTGATCTCGGATACCATCATGCCGCGCACCCCGATGGTGGTGAGAGCTTCGCGCACCTCTTCAAGCTTGAATGGTTTGATTGTTGCGATAATGAGTTTCACTGATTTCCCCTTGCACGTCATGCAGGCCGTCCAGTGAGCGGGCGACCGTTCTGGGCTACAAGAGGGGGCATGCTGCACTTGCGAACAAGGATTCGGCGGCAACTACCCGCGCAAAAAACTTATCGTATTGCACAATTTTTGCACAAATTCACATCTTTGCCTAAATTTTAGACGTTTCAATTACCGCGCATCGCCTGCGCATCCCTCTCGTTTTCTGGGACAGGGATGGATAAGGTATCGCAAAACAAAACGATCGAGCGGGTCATCAGCATGAGTGGAAACGGCAAAAAACGCGCGCCATTGGTCGCCGAACGGCGTCACAGCGGCGGCAAGCCTGCAACCAAACGCAAAGCGCCCGCACGTCGCAAAGCGCGCCCCCAGAAAAGACGCGGGCCGCTTGGATGGATTGCCGCAGTGATCGGCGGCATACTGAAGTTTATCTGGCGGCTGACGTGGCGGTTGGGTGCTGTGGTCGCGATCTTGCTGGCTATCGGCGTCTATTACTTTGCTTCGCAGCTTCCTCCGGCATCAGAGCTTGTGGACGGGCGCGCCCGTGGATCGGTCACGCTGACAGACCGGTCCGGTGACATCTTTGCATGGCGCGGCGATCAGTTTGGCGGGATGATTACGGTCGATAGCGTTTCACCGCATATGGTGAACGCTGTTGTGGCCTCCGAGGACAAACGGTTCTATCGCCATTTCGGCATCTCACCGCGCGGCATTGCATCGGCCATCCGGATCAACCTGCGTGCTGGCCGTGGACCACTGTCCGGCAACGGCGGTTCGACAATCACACAGCAGGTCGCCAAGCTCTTGTGTCTTGGGGAGCCGTTCGACCCGCAGGAATGGGACTCTGAAGCTGCGTATGAGGCCGACTGCCGCCGCACGACGCTGTGGCGCAAGGCCAAAGAGGCTGTGTTCGCGCTGGCCTTGGAAACTGCCTACACCAAGGACGAAATCCTCACGATCTATCTGAACCGTGCCTATCTGGGCGCGGGCGCACGCGGGTTCGAGGCTGCGTCTGAACGGTATTTTGGCGTGTCCGCCCGCGAGGTGGTACCAGCACAGGCGGCGATGTTGTCCAGCCTGCTCCCCGCCCCGTCATCCCGCGCACCCACACGCGATCTGCAACGGGCGCAAGAGCGGGCAAATGTCGTGATCGGCTTGATGGAGGTGCAAGGCTTGTTGTCGGCCTCTGCCGCGCAAGAGGCTCGCGAAAATCCTGCGACCCTGTCACCGAATGCGCGGCAAGAGGTCGGCGGCTACTTTGCCGATTGGGTCATGGCATCGGGACCGGAGTTCTTTACCCGCGACACGACCGAAGATGTTGTCATCCGCACCACGCTTGACCCCGCCATCCAGCTTGCCGCCGAAGATGCGCTTGCATGGGTGTTTGAAAACAAGGTTCGCGCAGGGTCAGAGGCCGAGGCCGCCATCGTTGTCATGTCGGCAGACGGTGCCGTGCGGGCGATGGTCGGGGGACGCGACAACACCGTCGTGCAGGGCTTTAACCGCGCAACAATGGCCGTGCGCCAAACGGGATCGGCTTTCAAACCGTTCATCTTTGCAGCCGCGCTCGAATTGGACTTTTCGCCTCTTGATCTGGTGAATGATGTGGAAACCTGCTGGAACACGCCCGGATCGGGGCAGTGGTGCCCGCAGAACTATGACCGCCAATACAAAGGCACGATTGATCTGGTGCAGGCGCTGGCCGAAAGCCGCAACGTGCCAGCCGTGGTGCTGTCAGAGGATGTGGGCCGCGAGGTCGTGCGCACCGTTGCCACAGGCTTTGGCATCGAAAGCGATCTGGCCGCTGGTCCCGCGCTGGCCTTGGGCGTGTCGGAAAGCACCTTGCTTGAGATGACAGGCGCATATGCCGGTATCCTGAACGGCGGATCGTCGGTGACGCCCTACGGCCTGGTTGAACTGCGTCTGCAGGGCGATAATGAGCCGCTGATGACCCAAGGCGGCGGTATCGGCGAACGTGTGATCCGCGAGCGTGCCGCACGGCAGCTAACCTATATGATGCACCAAGTCGTTCAAAGCGGCACTGGCGTGCGCGCGCAGATCGACGGCTGGCAGATCGCTGGAAAATCCGGCACCACGCAGGCCGCCCGCGATGCATGGTTCATCGGTTTTACCGGCGATTACGTGACCGGCGTCTGGATGGGGTATGATGACAACAGCCCGCTGACAGGTGTGACAGGTGGCGGGTTGCCCGCGGATATCTGGCGTGAAACGATGACGCGCGTCCTTGCAGGCCGTGCGCCCACACCTTTGCCAATGCAGACGCCAACAGGCGGCGGCACGACGGTCAGCGGTCCCACAAACCTTGAGGCCCCCAATCAGGAAATCCTCAATGTACTTGAGGGGATCCTAAGCGGGGGGTAGTGCAGCCGCCCAAAACGGCATTGCTAGCAGGGCCGAAGTCACTTTGAAGATGGACACCGCTGCGTTAGATTATCGCGGAAAATACGAACAGTGATATGCGAGGCATCATCGTGAGCAAAGTTGTCGTTATCGGTTGCTCTTCTGGCGGGTTGGCGCCTTTGGTCGATCTGTTGTCTGAGCTTCCCGCGACCTATCCGCACCCGATTATCGTTGCATCCCACAGCGGGCCAGAGTCCCACCTGCTGCCAGCGCTCAAACTGAAGTCCAAAATCCAGATCGCTATCAAAAAGGCCGAGGATGGTGAGGAACTCGTCGGGCAAACTGTCTATGTCCTGCCGGGGGCCACGCATGGTCTGGTCACGGGAAACACCCTGCGGCTGTCAGAGCTTGTGCGCGAAAGCGGCTTCAGGCCATCCATTGATGCGTTATTTATGACCGCCGCTGCAGAGTATCAGGAAAATACCATCGGCGTTGTTCTGTCCGGCACGATGAGCGACGGGATGCGAGGTGCGCAGGTGA
Source organism: Yoonia sp. 208BN28-4 (assembly GCF_037543925.1). Lineage (NCBI taxonomy): Bacteria > Pseudomonadati > Pseudomonadota > Alphaproteobacteria > Rhodobacterales > Paracoccaceae > Yoonia > Yoonia sp. 208BN28-4. The sequence goes on along the minus strand of NZ_JBBIFY010000001.1, from coordinate 529,904 downwards.
TCTATGACATGGGCGGCGTCACGATTGTGCAGGACCCCGACGAGGCCAAGCAGGCCTCTATGCCGCAAAGCGTGATCAAGGCCGACCATCCGCAAGAAGTGCTTGAGGCCAGCGCGCTGGGGCAATGGCTGGTCAAGGCGCAATAACGGCTGTCAAAAGGTGCTAGTTCTCGCCTTCTTCGCAACGGTCATACGCAAACACATAGCCGTCCCACATCATGATGATGCCATCATCTTCGGCAGCATTCATTAACAGGGCGCGTTCGGTCCAGATCTGATCCTCGCCCGAGCACTGCATCGTATAGAGCGTCGCATCCATATCGACGACATTCACCGGACGGGTCATGCGGCATTCCACCTCGACCCCGTAAAAGATGCCATCTTCGATACGCAATGCGCCACCTTCGGCCCCCACATTCGCACATTCAGCGTTGGCCGTTTGTTTAAACACACCATCGTAAGGTGTCGCGGCGGCAATGGTTGGCAGCAGCGCCAAGGCGAAAGCGATTGTATTGCGCATGGATTATCCTCCGAGTTGGGCGATCAGGGCATCCAGATCGCGGCCCTGACGGTCCAGCATCGCGCCAATCTCGGCGCGTTCTGTCAAAAGCATGTTCACGCCTTCGATGATGAAGTTGAAAAACTTGTGGCTGCCCGACCGGTCGGACACATGGAAATCCATCCGCAGTGGCGCGCGGCCCCGCAGCAGCACGGTGGTTTCCACCTCGATCCAGCTTTTCACCGGCTGCGCGCCCTGCACCGTGATCTCTCCGCCGATAAACTCGCGGAACCGGCGGCCATATTTCGTGGCGATGTAGTTGCGGAAGACAGCGGTCCAGCGTTGTAGCTGTGCAGGGGTCGCGGTGCGGGCATCTGCACCCAGACAATAGCGGGCAATGGTGGGCACGTCCGAGTAGCGGTCAAAGATCGTCGCGAAATCCGCAATCATCGCGTTCTCGGATTTGCCCGATGCAATCACGGCATTCACTTCGGCCACCAGCCCTGTGACAAGCTGTTGTGACGCATCAACAGACAGCGCCCGTGCGGGCAAAGGCATGACAAGTGCAGCGGTGGTGGCCAGAAACATCTGGCGGCGGGTCAGGAACATTTACTGGTCTCCGAAAAGATCGTCATAAGGGTCAACATCTTCTGCCGCCTCGACACCCAGTTCAAAGCGGCGATTCTGCAGATAGATCAGACGTGTTTGCGCATAACTGTCGGCGCTATCATATAACACGCTGTCAATCGTGTCGCCAAACTGGTCCCGTTTCAGTGCACGACCCGCAAACCGCGCAATGGTGCCATAGTCCTGCTGCACGGGCGCACCAAACTGATCCAGTGGATCAATGATGCTGTCCACGATGCGGCCTGCCAGATCACGCTCTGTTGACGGGCCAAGAACGGGCAGTTCCAGATAAGCGCCTTCCTGCACGCCCCAGATGGCAAGTGTCTGGGCAAAATCGGTTTCGACCTCTGGCAGCCCAATCGCATCGGCGGGATCAAAAATACCAAAGACGCCAACGGTCGTATTCAGCACAAAACGGAATGTATTGGTTGCCGCACTGGCCACATTGCCTTGCAGCAATCCGTTCAGCACCATGCCCGGCCCACCTGCGTTATCCGCAAAATTGATGACCGCACCGCTGATGTCAGGGTGCAGCAAAGGTGCGGCATCATCATCGCCACCTGCAAATACGGCATTATCCAGCGCCTTGTTAAAGGCATGGACCTGCCGGTTTGTCGCCTCGTATGGGTCGTTCACAGCGTTCCCCGCAGGGGCCGTGCTGCACGCACCAAGGATCGCCAGAACAATCAGGGTCGACAAATACTTGGTCAGGGTCATGTTATTCAATTCGGTTCACGTGAAAACTGTAATGGGAAAACCTGTTGCAATGTGACATTTGCCATAGAAAAGGCTGGTGAGACAGGTATTCTCTGCCAATTACATGCGTTCTGGCCCATTTCACAGGCCAAGAACAGGCAGAGCACAAGTATTAGGGCGGAAAAACGCGCATGGCGGACGAATTCGAAGCAAAAGGCAGGGCGGAACTGCGCGAGGCGCGGCGCGAAAGCCGGAGCTTATACTGGATGGTCGCCATCTTCAGCTTTTTCGTGAACATGCTGATGCTGACCGGCCCGCTTTATATGCTGAACGTCTATGACCGCGTGCTGGGCTCGCGCAGCCTTGAGACACTGATCGCGCTGTCGGTGCTGGTCGGCTTTCTTTACGGCATGATGGGTATTCTGGACTATGTTCGCGGGCGGGTCATGGGCCGCGTCGGCGCACGGTTTCAGGCCAGCATGGACCGCAGAGTATTTTCCGCCGTTCTGAAAGCCACGGCAATGAACCGCGCCTTGAAAGAGGCCGCAACCGGATTGCGCGATCTTGAGGCGGTGCAACGGCTGATCACTTCACCTGCGCTGATGGCGGTGTTTGACCTGCCGTGGACACCGCTGTTCTTCCTTGGCATCTTTATCTTCCACCCGCTGATGGGTCTGCTTGGTCTTGTGGGCGGTGCCCTGCTGATCGCGATTGCGATTTTTAACCAGCTTTCCACCCGCAAGCCTTTGGCCGAAGCAAACGCCGCGACATTCCAGTCAGAGGCGCTTGGCACCCAGATTCGCAACGAATCCGAGATGGTCCAATCTTTGGGCATGCGCGATGCCGCTTTCGGGCGGTGGCAGATTGCGCGTGGCAAATCGCTTGATGCGACCATCGGTGCTGCTGACAGCTCTGGCACATATAACGCGCTGACCAAATCCTTCCGCCTGTTCCTGCAATCGGCGATGCTGGGTCTGGGTGCTTATCTGGTGTTGCAGGGCGAACTGACACCCGGCGCGATGATCGCCGGTTCGATCCTGCTGGGCCGCGCCTTGGCCCCGATTGAATTGCTGGTGGGTCAGTGGGCCGTGGTGCAGCGTGGTCGTGAAGGCTGGCGCAACGTGGCCATTCTGCTGGGCAATGTGCCGCCCGATGATATGCGCACCAACCTGCCCGCCCCCAAGGCACGCCTTGTCGCAGATCAGGTGACTGTGGTGCCGCCGGGCGAACAGGCAGCAGCCCTGCGTATGATTTCGTTCGCCGTGGCCCCCGGTCAGGCGATTGGCGTGATCGGCACGTCGGGCGCGGGCAAATCCACGCTGGCACGCGCGCTTACGGGTGTCTGGCGTCCGGCTGGCGGGAAGATCAGGCTCGATGGTGCGGCGCTGGACCAGTATGATCCGGACGTGCTGGGCAAATACGTGGGATACCTGCCGCAACGCGTGTCCCTGTTTGATGGCACGATCAAGGAAAACATCGCCCGCATGTCGATGGACCCCAACGACGCCGAGGTCGTGAAGGCTGCGCAAAAGGCTGATGCCCACGATATGATCCTCAAGCTGCCGGATGGCTATGACACGCGCGTGTCGGCCAATGGTGGCAGGCTGTCCGGCGGACAGATCCAGCGGATCGGTCTTGCGCGCGCGCTTTATGGCAATCCTGTCGTGCTGGTACTGGACGAACCCAATTCCAACCTCGATAACGATGGATCTGTCGCGCTCAATAACGCGATCAAAGGGGCCAAAGCGGACGGTCAGTGTATCTTTATCATGGCCCACCGCCCTGCCGCGATTGAACAATGTGATCTGCTACTAGTGATCGAAAACGGCGCACGCCGCGCCTTTGGTCCCAAGGACGAAGTGTTGCGCGACCTGGTCAAGAACGCCGACCAGATTAAAAAAGGTGTTGGCGCCGGTGGAGGTGTATCATGAATTCCGAAGACCCGAAAAAACGCTGGTCTACGCGACCACAGATGATTGTCGGCCTGCTGGCCTTGCTGGTGCTGGTCGGCGGCTTTGGTTCATGGGCCGTTCTGGCGCAGATCAACGGCGCGGTCATTGCGTCCGGCCAGATTGAGGTCGACCGCAACAGGCAGGTGATCCAGCATCCCGACGGTGGTGTGGTCGCCGAGATTATCGCCGAAGAAGGCGTGCTGGTGGCTGAAGGTGATCTGCTGATCAAGCTGGACCCCGACGTGCTGCAATCCGAACTGTCGATTGTCGAAGGTCAACTGTTCGAGATTATGGCCCGCCGTGGACGGCTTGAGGCCGAGCGGGACGACACCACCGAGATCACCTTCCCTGCCACGCTGTTGGAAGAGGCTGAAAACGGCGCGCAAACGCTGATCGACGGCCAAACCCGTCTGTTTGTTGCCCGCAAAGATTCAATGGCGCGCGCGCAAGAGCAACTGACTCAGCGCCGTGCGCAGATTCAAAGCCAGATATCGGGCATTGATGCGCAGCAGGCCGCTTTGCAAACACAGGTCGCCCTGATCACCGAAGAACTTGCCGATCAGCAAACGCTGCTGGACCGTGGTCTGGCGCAGGCCAGCCGCGTGCTTGCATTGCAACGCGAGGCCGCCAACCTGCAAGGCCGCATCGGTGAACTGACCGCCGCCGCGGCACAGGCCGCCGAGCAGATCACCGAGATCGAGATCGAAATGCTGGGGCTGGAAACAAATCGCCGCGAGGAGGCGATCACCCGCCTGCGCGACATCCAGTATAACGAACTGGAACTGTCCGAACGCCGCCGCACGCTGACCACACAGCTTGACCGGCTTGATATTCGCGCCCCTGTGTCGGGCGTGGTTTACGGCTTGCAAGTGTTTGCGCCACGCTCGGTGATCCGTCCTGCTGATCCGGTGATGTTCCTGATCCCGCAGGACCGCCCGCTTGTCATTGCCGCACAGGTGCAACTGACCGATGTGGACCAGATTCATCTGGGGCAAGAGGCGACGCTCCGCTTTTCCGCGTTTGACCAGCGCCGCACGCCCGAATTGATGGGCTCTGTCACGCTGGTCTCGGCTGACGCGTTTCAGGACGAAGGAACGCTGCAATCGTTCTACCGCGTCGAACTGCGCCTAAATGAGGGCGAGATAGAAAAACTGCCCGTTGATATGACCCTGATCCCCGGCATGCCGGTTGAGGCGTTTGTGCGCACGGCAGACCGCAGCCCGATGGACTATCTGATCAAACCACTTAGTGATTATTTCGTAAAAGCATTCCGCGAATCCTAAATCCCGATCATGTCGCCAAGCGACTTTACAGGAGACGACTGATGACATCAGCGATCGACACCAAGCTGGAAGAGCTTGGCATCACACTCCCCGAGGCGGCAGCCGCCGCTGGCAACTACGTGCCGTATGTTGTTGTGGGTGACATGGTCTATATCTCTGGCCAGCTGCCAACGGGGCCGGACGGTCTTATCAAGGGAAAGCTGGGCGACGATACTGACGTTGATGCGGGCGCGGAAGCAGCCAAGTATTGCGCCATAGCCCTGCTAAGCCAGTTGAAAGCCGCTTGCGACGGTGATCTTTCGCGGGTCGCGCGTGTGGTCAAGCTGGGAGGTTTCGTAAACTCCACACCCGACTTTGGTGACCAGCCGAAGGTGATCAACGGCGCGTCTGACCTGATGGTCGCCGTGTTTGGTGATGCGGGTCGCCATGCCCGCGCGGCTGTCAGCGCCGCCAGCCTGCCATTTGGTGTGGCCGTTGAAATCGAAGGCACGTTCCAGATTAAATGAAACTTGATCCTGCTTTCACCGACAAACCTATCACCCATCGCGGACTGCATGATCGCGATGATGGCCGCCCTGAAAACAGCATGGCGGCGTTTGAAGCCGCGATCGAGCATGGCTACGGGATCGAGATGGACCTGCAACTGTCAGCGGACAGTCAGGCCATGGTGTTCCACGACTACGATCTTGGCCGTTTGACCGATCAGAAAGGCCCCGTTGCCCAACTGACGTCGGACGAGCTTGAGATGATCACGCTGACGGGCGGGGATAGCGATGCGCATATCCCGAAACTTGAAGACGTACTGGCCTTGGTTGCGGGTCAGGTGCCACTTTTGATCGAATTGAAAGATCAGGACGGCGGCATGGGGCCGAACATCGGCAGGCTGGAACAGGCGACCATCGCAGCACTGGAAAGCTATGACGGGCCTGTGGCCTTGATGTCGTTCAACCCGCATGTCGTGGCCAAACTGCAAGAGATTGCGCCAAATATCCCTCGCGGGTTGATCACGGCGGCGTTCAATCCCGATGGCTGGGCTTATCTGCCCGAAAAGACACGCAGCCGTCTGCGCGACATTCCCGATTACGACGCGACTGGCGCCTGCTTTATCAGCCACGACAAAAGCGATCTGGACCGTCCCCGCGTGCACGAGTTGAAAGCACAAGGCGCTACGATCCTGTGCTGGACGATCAAAAGCGCCGAACAGGAACGCAAGGCCCGCAAAGTGGTCGATAACGTGACTTTCGAAGGCTATCTTGCTTGACCTGATGCAAGTCACAGCCAGTTAACATCCCATGACGGATACCATTGAAATCAACGTGCATCCCGACCTGTCAGGGATCGCGCAAACCGATTGGGATGCTTGCGCCTGCCCCGAGGGGGCGGACGGACGACCCATCGATCCGTTCACAACCTACCGGTTTTTGCGCGCGCTTGAGACGTCGGGGTCTGTCGGACCCGGGACCGGCTGGCAGCCACGGTATCTGACCGCGCATCAAGACGGGCAAATGATTGCCGTCGCCCCGCTTTATGCCAAGGGGCATTCTCAGGGCGAATATATCTTTGATCACAACTGGGCGCACGCCTATGAAAACGCGGGCGGGCGCTATTACCCAAAGCTGCAAATGGCCGTGCCGTTTACCCCCGCCACTGGCCGCCGTTTTCTGACACGCGCCGGCTTTGAGATGGCTGGCATGTCCGCCATCATGCAGGGCGCGGTGCAAATCGCCGCCGACAACGATCTGTCATCGCTGCACGTTACGTTCTGCACCGAGGCCGAGGCGATTGCCGGTGCTGAAATGGGGCTACTGTCGCGGATCGGGCAGCAGTTTCACTGGGTGAACGACGCCTATGAGGATTTTGGCGGTTTTCTGGCGCAGCTTGCCAGCCGCAAACGCAAGAACATTCGCCGCGAACGCGCGCAGGCGCAAAACTTTGGCGGCGAGATCGTCAGCCTGACAGGGGACGCGATCCAACCCGAACATTGGGATGCCTTCTGGCGGTTCTATCAGGATACGGGCAACCGCAAATGGGGCACGCCCTATCTGACCCGCGCCTTTTTTGATGCCGCACAGGAATGCCTGCGCGACGATATGCTGCTGGTGCTGGCCATGCGTGACGGTCACGCGGTGGCTGGTGCGCTCAATATGATCGGGCGCGATACGCTTTATGGTCGCTATTGGGGCTGCACCGAACACCATCCCTGCCTGCATTTCGAACTGTGCTATTATCAGGCCATCGACTTTGCCATCGCAAACGGCATGAGCCGCGTCGAGGCAGGCGCGCAGGGTGAACACAAACTTGCCCGCGGCTATCTGCCTGTTGCCACACATTCGTTGCACTGGTTCCGCGACCAAGGCTTCAAGGATGCCGTGGCCCGCTATCTTGAGGCCGAACGCGAGGCGGTGGACGAAGAAATAGAAATTCTGACGACCTACGGCCCCTTCCGAAACGAACCCCGAGAGGAACAGCAATGACCGGCAAACTGACAGACGACGTGCGCGCAATCGACCTTCCACCGCTGCTGGAAAGCGGCTGGCAAGCGACGCCCGACCGCGACGCGATCACCAAGACATTCAACTTTGGGAACTTTGTCGAAGCCTTCGGGTTCATGACCAAGGCAGCGATCTGGGCCGAGAAATACAACCACCATCCCGAATGGTCCAATGTCTACAAGACGGTCAACGTGACCTTGACCACACATGACGTAGATGGCCTAAGCCCGCTGGACATCAAACTTGCAAATAAGCTCGATGAATTGGGCAAAGGATAATATGGAAGACCTACTGAATACCGAAATTTTGAATGGCCAGACGCTTGGCGATTTTCTGACACTTGATTTTCTGGCCGGGATTCTTGGGTCGGTGCTGTCCGCCATCCTGATCCTGATCGTGGGTTATATGATTGCCGGATGGGTGCGCCGCCGGATCGTGGGCCTTAGCGACCGGTATGAACATCTCGATAACACGCTGTTCAATTTTCTGGGCAATATCGCCAAATACATCATTGTCGGCTTTGCCGTCTTGTTTGTTCTCAATACCTTTGGCGTGCAGACAACGTCTGTGGTGGCGATTATCGGTGCCGCAGGTTTGGCCATCGGTCTGGCGTTGCAAGGCACGCTGTCGAACGTCGCTGCCGGTGTGATGCTGATCTTCTTTCGTCCGATCAAACAGGGCGATTTCGTTGAGGTGAACGGCCAGATGGGCACGGTGAAAGACATTTCGCTGAACTTCACCGAACTGGCCAGCCTGAGCAACGTGCAGATCATCATCCCCAACTCTGAAGTGTGGGGCAACACGATCACCAACTATTCCATCTACAACACCCGCCGCGCGGAGTGGACGTTTGGTGTGGGCTACGGCGTTGATCTTTATCAGGCCGAAAGGATCATCCGTGACACGATCACATCGGACGAACGCGCCCATGTTGAGCCGGAGCCGTTTGTTCAGGTGAATAACCTTGGCGGCAGCTCTGTCGATTTTCTGGTGCGGGTCTGGTGTGACAGCGATGTGTTTTTCCAATTTCAGGCCGACATGAAACGCAAGGTGAAAGAGGCGCTTGATGATGGCGGGATCAACATCCCGTTCCCCACGCGGACCATCATTCAGGAATAAACCGACTGCATTTCGCAAACAAAAAACGGCGGATCATCACGATCCGCCGTTTTTCGTCTTGTCGCGTTGGAAAAGACTACATCGCATCCAGCAGGGTTTCACCCGCGGAAATCTCGCACTCACCGGGGCTGCCTTCTTCGTTCAGCACAGTCACCGTTCCATTGTCCACCAGCATGGAATACCGCTTGGACCGCCCGATCAAACCGGCTGGCGGTGCAGTGAAGTCCATACCGATTGCCTTTGTAAACGCGCCATCCGCATCGCCCAACAGCGTGATACCAGCCTTGTCAGCGCCCGTGGCCTTGCCCCAAGCATCCATCACAAACGGGTCGTTGACGGAGACACAGATAATCTCGTCCACGCCGTTGGCCTCAAAATCATCCTTAGTGCGGATAAAGCTGGGCAGATGCGCCGTGGTGCAAACGCCGGTATAGGCGCCTGGCAGGCCAAAGATCACGACCTTGCGGTCTTTCAGTTTGTCGGCCAGCGATACCGCCTCTGGCCCGTTTTCGCCCAGTTGCAGTAATGATGCGTCGGGCAGCGTCGCGCCTTTTGAAATAGTCATGTGTGTTGTGTCCCCGTGTTGGATTGCGTCTGTCGTTGTGTCGCATATAGGGTCGCGATGCGAAATGGACCAGCAAACAGGACAAATTCACCATGCAGCATGTGGTCGTGATCGGTGCAGGACAGGCGGGCGCGTCGCTTGTCGCCAAGCTGCGCAGCGAAGGGTTTGACGGTGCAATCACGCTGATCGGCGGTGAGAGCGTGCCACCTTATCAACGCCCGCCCCTTTCCAAGGCGTATCTGTTGGGCGACATGGCAGAGGACCGGCTTTATCTGCGCCCTGCCGCGTTTTACGCCGACCAGAACATTGCGCTGCGACTAGGCACCCGTGTTAAGGCTGTTGATACAGTCACGCGCACCGTGACTTTGGATACGGATGAGGCGATCACCTACGACGCACTTGCCCTGACCACAGGTTCACAACCCAACCGCCTGCCTACCAGCATTGGCGGGGACCTTGCGAATGTCTTTACCGTCCGCGATTTGCAGGATGCGGATGCGATGGCCCCGCATTTCGCTGCGGGCAAACGCGCGTTGATTATTGGTGGCGGCTACATCGGGCTTGAGGCGGCGGCTGTCGCGGCAAAGCGCGGCGTGCAGGTGACGCTTGTTGAAATGGCAGATCGTATTTTGCAGCGCGTCGCGGCCCCTGAAACCTCCGACTATTTCCGCGCGCTGCATTCCGCACACGGCGTCGATATCCGCGAAGGCGTTGGGCTGAAGGCGCTGACGGGTGATGGGTCTGTGACAGGCGCGGAACTGACGGATGGCACTACGCTTGATCTGGATTTTGCGATTGTTGGCGTGGGGATCACGCCGGATATGGCGCTGGCAGAAAGCGCAGGTGTTACGTTGGACAACGGGATTGCAACTGACGCCCACGGGCGCACCTCCGACCCGCATATCTGGGCAGCAGGCGATTGCGCATCGCTGGTGTTCAAAGGCCAGCGGATCAGGCTGGAAAGCGTTGGCAACGCGATTGATCAGGCCGAGGTGGTGGCGCAGAACATCATGGGCAAGGATTTGGATTACGTGCCAAAGCCATGGTTCTGGTCGGACCAATACGACTGCAAATTGCAGATCGCGGGGCTGAACATGGGCTATGACAGCGTGATTGTCCGCAAAGGCGACGCGGACGGCGTGCAATCGCATTGGTATTACGCAGGCGACGAACTGCTGGCCGTGGACGCGATGAACGACCCGCGCAACTACATGATCGGCAAGCGCCTGATCGAGGCGGGGCGTTCACCCGACAAAGCGGCGATTGCGGACCCCGCCACCGACATGAAAGCGCTGCTCAAGGCATGAGGATTATCGCAGGCACCCATCGCGGCACAGCGCTTGCGGCTGTGGGCAAAGGCGATGCCGCGGCCCACCTGCGCCCCACGTCGGACCGCGTGCGCGAAAGCCTGTTCAACGTGCTGGGCGGCGGGCGCTATGGCGATCCGGTGAGAGACGCCCGCGTGCTGGATCTTTGCGCAGGCACAGGCGCGCTGGGGCTTGAGGCGCTGTCACGTGGGGCATCGCATGTGACGTTCGTGGATAGCGGGCGCGCGGCCTTGGGATTGATCCGCGCCAACATCAAAAAGTTGCGCCGCGAAAGTGACTGCACCGTCATCAACACCGATGTCACCCGCCTGCCGGAAGCGCCTGCGCCTTGCGGCCTGATCTTTCTTGATCCGCCCTACTGCAAGGGCATCGGGACAAAGGCGCTCGCAGCGGCCAGCGTCGCGGGCTGGATTGCGCCGGATGCCCTGATCGTCTGGGAAGAAAGCACCGCACAAGTCGCCCCGCCCGGATTTCAAGCACACGACCAACGCCGCTATGGCGATACGTGGATCACATTGATGAGCGCCGTATGACCCCCTGCCCGATCCCTGCCCCGCCCAAGCTGGTGATTTTCGATTGCGACGGTGTTCTGGTCGATAGTGAACCTGTCACCGACGGAGTAATTGCCCGCAATCTGGCCCGCCACGGCATGACCATTTCCGAAGAGCGGGTTCACGCGCTGTTTGTCGGCGGCACGATGCAAGGGGTGATGGACACCGTCCGCGCACAAGGCACGCCGCTGCCGAATACGTGGCTGGACGAAATCTACAGCGAGATGTTTGCAGCGCTTGCGAAAGGCGTGCCGGTCTATGACGGCGTTATGGCTTTGCTTGACGGGTTGGACCGTGCGGACATTCCCTTCGCCATCGCGTCAAACGGGCCGATGCGAAAAATGGAAACGACGCTGAAACCGTCGGGCCTTTGGGATCGCTTTGCCGGACGCATCTATTCGGGTCACGACTACACGCCCAAACCGTCGCCCGACATGCTTCACCATGCCTGTCAGGTGGCGGGTGTGGCGGTGCTGGACGCCGTGTTCATCGACGACAGCCCCACAGGATGTAAAGCAGCGCAAAACGCCGGCATGGGCTGTTTGGGCTTCAGGCCGGAAGGTGAGACAGACGTTCTGGCGGCCACCGGGGCCGCACCCGTCCGGTCGATGGACGCGGTCATGGATTTGCTGGCAATCGCGCGCTAGGCTGCCGCCATGTCAGACTGGCCCGATCATTTCTGTGCCGCTTGCGGTGCGCCGCAGAAGCCGTTCCCGCGTTATGCGTGGTTTCTTTGCCGTGATTGCACCCGCAGTGCCGTGGCGTGGGACGGGCGCAAGCTGGAGTTTTTCAACACCCACCCCAGCGGTGGATTTGGTTGGGCGTTTGAGGGCGACGATGTGTATTACGATCAGCACTATGGTGCGATTGCACTGGTCGCAAAGCGCCCCGCCCTGATCACAGAGGCCCGCTTTGGCGGGATCGTCGGGCAACCGTTACCAGACCTCATCCCGTTGGGTGCGCAATTCGATAAATACGTGGACCTGCGGCGCAGGCTTCAGTCGAAAGAGCCGCTGAAACCGGTGCCGCGCCGTCAGACCTGATAGGTCGGATGGAACATGCCGCCTGGCGACAGCGTAAAGATGTCCGCGCCATCGGGTCCGATCCCGATGGAGTGTTCAAACTGCGCTGACAGGGATTTGTCGCGTGTGACGGCAGTCCAATCATCAGCCAGCACTTTGGTTTCGGGGCGGCCAAGATTGATCATCGGCTCAATGGTAAAGAACATGCCCTCTTCCAGCATGGCCCCACTGCCCGCGCGCCCGTAGTGCAGGACATTCGGGGCCGCGTGAAACACACGCCCCAGCCCGTGACCGCAGAAGTCGCGCACAACCGACATACGGTTGCTTTCGGCATAGGTCTGGATCGCGTGGCCGATGTCACCGAAGGTATTGCCGGGCTTTGCCGCCTCGATCCCCTTCATCAGCGCGTCATGCGTGACCTGCATTAGACGCTCTGCCTTGCGGTTTGGCTTGCCCGCGACATACATGCGCGACGTATCACCGAACCAGCCATCCACGATGACCGTAACGTCGATGTTCAGGATGTCACCGTCTTTCAGCACCTTGTCACCGGGGATGCCGTGGCAGACCACGTGGTTCACCGAAATGCAGCTGGCGTGCTGATAGCCTTTGTAGCCAATGGTGGCAGACGTCGCGCCTGCGGCGTTGACCGCATCCGTGATCTTCTGGTCGATCACGCCTGTCGTTTGGCCGGGAAATACATCCACCGCGATTTCGTCGAGGATTTGCGCGGCCAATTGGCCGGCCTTACGCATGCCGTCAAAATCGGCGGGCTCATAAATGCGGATGCCATCTTTAGTCAGGCGACCTTGGTTGGTGCTCACGGCGCTGGTCCTTTTTCGTAACTTATTCGCCACATAGGCGATCTTGTCGCGCAAAACCAGTGCTCAGCCCTCCGCAAAGGGCAGAGGGTTTCGCGGGCGCACGCCCTGCGGACTGATCGCACAATCCATAACCATGACTTCCACACCTGCTGCGCGGGCATCCGCAAAAGCCCGCGCATATGTAGGATCAATATCAGAGGCCAAAGTCATCGCGGTGCAATCGGTGCGCTGGACAAGGTAAAGCATCACGGCGCGGTGCCCGGCGCGGACCATTTCGCTTAGCTCTGCCAGATGTTTGGCACCCCGCGCCGTCACGCTGTCGGGAAATTCAGCAAGGCCGTATTGGCGGGAGAGCGTGACGCTTTTCACCTCCAGATATGTATCCGGCCCCTGCCCCGAGAGCAGGAAATCAATGCGGGAGTTTTCGCCGTATTTCACCTCTGGCCGGACCAGATCATAGTCAAGCGCCGCGACCTCATGCGCCATCAGTGCAGCCTTCAGCGCGCGGTTCGGCACCGCAGTATCCACCCCCGTGAAATGCCCATTCTCATGATCCACCAACCGCCAGCCGTATTTCAGCTTTTTCTTGGGATCGTCGTTAGGTTCCAGCCAGATTTTTGTTCCTTCATCCGCCAGCCCCATCATCGATCCGGGGTTCGCGCAATGGGCTGTCACCTCCCGCCCGTCGTCCAGCCGCACATCGGCCAGAAACCGTTTGTAGCGACGGATCAGGCGGGCGGGGATAAGGGGCGTGGCAAAGTCCATGGGCCGCTCTATAACAACCCTAACCCCAGCGGAGTAGCCCATATGTCAGACGCCAAAAACCCCACCGCCGCGATGCTTGTGATCGGTGACGAAATCCTGTCGGGGCGCACACGTGACGGCAATACGCATTACCTTGCGGGGCAGTTGACCGAAGCGGGTATTGATCTGGAAGAGGTGCGCGTGGTGTCGGACAAACACGACGCGATCGTGGGCGCGGTCAAAGCGCTCTCTGCCGCCTATGACTACGTTTTCACCAGCGGCGGCATCGGCCCCACGCATGATGATATTACCGCCGATTGCATCGCTGCGGCCTTTGATGACCACATCGATATCCGCGATGATGCCCGTGCGCTGTTGCAGGCGCACTACGACAAATCGGGGCAGGAATTGAACGCCGCCCGCCTGCGCATGGCCCGCATCCCCGACCGCGCCAGCCTGATCGACAATCCGGTTAGCACGGCACCGGGGTTCAAGCTGGAAAATGTGCATGTGATGGCGGGTGTGCCATCGGTGTTTCAGGCCATGGTCGCATCTGTGTTGCCAACGTTGACGGGCGGTGCGCCTTTGCTGTCCCGCTCGCTGAAAGTCGTGCGCGGCGAAGGCGACATCGCTGGGCCGTTGGCCGACTTTGCCCAAGGTCACGCGGACTTGTCGGTGGGCAGCTATCCGTTCCAGAAAGACGGCGTTTACGGCGCGAATATCGTGGTGCGCGGCACCAATGCGGCGCGGTTGGATGATGCAATGAAAACGCTTGCCGCGATATTTGCATGATCTTACCGCCCGCCTCTGTCGTCTTTGACGTCATCGCGGCCACATGGCCTGCCGCGCAGACAACGCAGGTCGGCCCGTGGACAATCCGTGAAGGGCGCGGCGGCGGTAGCCGTGTCAGTGCTGCATCAACAACGCGCGCCGTAGCCGAGACGGACCTGAAAGGGGCCGAAGAGGCGATGGTCAAACTCGGCCAACCCAAACTCTTCTCTGTCCGCAGCGATCAGACCGATCTCGATAAGTTGCTCGCCGCCCAAGGCTACATCACGCGCGATGCCTCGGTCCTTTACGCAGCACCCACCGCGCAAATCGCCACCGAGCGCCCACCCCCCGTCACCAGTTTTGAGGTCTGGCCACCACTGCAAGTGCAGCGCGATGTCTGGGCCGAAGGCGGTATCGGTGAAGACCGCATCGCAGTGATGGAGCGCGCGCCGCATCCCAAAACTACGCTTTTGGGGCGCGTCAATGACCGCCCCGCTGGCACAGCATTTGTTGGTATCGCGCACGGTTGTGCGATGATCCACGCGCTTGAGGTGGCGACCCATGCCCGCCGTCATGGCCACGCGCGGCACCTGACCCGCGCTGCTGCATTCTGGGCGGCAAAACATGGCGCGGATTACCTCACGCTGGTCACCACGCAAGCGAATGTCGCGGCCAACGCGCTCTATACTTCACTTGGGATGCAGGTTGTGGGACAGTATCACTACCGCATCAAAGAGGATGACTGACGTGACCGACCGCCCCACCGCCCTTGATCTGCCAATGGTCGATCCGCTCCCTGCCGATACGCAAAAATACTTCGATATCTGTCAGGATAGACTGGGCATGGTGCCCAATGTCCTGCAAGCCTATGCGTTCGACATCGATAAATTGAACGCCTTCACGGCGATGTATAACGACATCATGCTGGGGCCATCAGGGCTGTCCAAACTGGAGCGCGAGATGATCGCGGTCGTCGTGTCCTCCATCAACAAATGTTTTTACTGCCTTACCGCCCACGGGGCCGCCGTTCGCGCGCTGTCGGGTGATCCGATGCTGGGCGAGATGCTGGTGATGAACTGGCGCGTGGCCGATCTGGATACACGTCAGACCGCGATGCTGACCTTCGCCGAAAACATCACAATCGCCAGCGCGAAAACGACCGAAGCCGACCGCGATGCGCTGCGGCAGGTCGGGTTCAGCGACCGCGACATCTGGGATATTGCGTCGCTTGTCGGGTTCTACAACATGACCAACCGCGTGGCGTCGGCGACGGATATGCGCCCCAACGACGGTTACCATAGTCAGGCCAGATGATCCGACACGGGGCTGTCTTGCTGGCGTATTTGTATGCCGGATCTGCCGCCGCGCAGGATATCCGCCTGCCCGGGAATGCCGTGGAACAGGCGAGTGAAATCGCGTCTCCCGATAGTCACGTGATCGCAACCGGACCGTGGGATCAGCGCCTGCCACACATGATGATCGAAGGCACCGTGTCGCAGACCGTTTGGCGTATTCCCGGTGCGGGGCTTACGACGCTTCAAGTCATCCGCCCGCTTGAGGCGCAGATCAAGGACGCGGGATACGAGGTGGTTTACGCCTGCGATACGGCGGCGTGTGGTGGTTTTGATTTCCGGTTTGCGATCCCTGTTCTACCGCCGCCTGCCATGCAGGTCGATCTGGGTGATTTTCGGTATCTTTCTGCCCAACGGATCACGGATGACGGTCTTTTTGGATTAAGCGTGCTGGTCAGCGGTACGGCGCAAGCGGCTTTTGTGCAGATCACGCAGGTCAACCCTGAACAGGCCGCAGCACCGCGTATCGCGAGCGAAGGGCAAAGCATGCGCCCCGTGTCGGAACCTGTTGCGACAGGCACGCCGCCGGAAAGCCTGACCGCATCGCTTGACCAGATCGGGCGGGCGGTGCTGGATGACCTGACCTTTGCAACGGGCGCCGCGCAGCTGACCGATGCACCCTCGCGCAGTCTCAGAGAGCTTGCTGATTATCTGCTGGCCCAACCTGATCTGACGGTAGCACTGGTCGGTCATACAGATGCGTCTGGATCGCTTGATGCCAATATCGCCCTGTCCAAGCGGCGGGCGGGTGCTGTGCTGGACCGGCTTGCCACGCAATACAATGTCCCGCGTCGCCAGCTTGAGGCCGAGGGCATGGGTTATCTGTCGCCGGTCGCCAATAACCGCAGCGAAGCGGGCCGCGAGGCGAACCGCAGGGTCGAGGTGATCATCACGTCGACCCAATAGGAAGCGCGACTAGGCCGCCATTTCATCTTCATCCCACGCCATCATGCGCGCGCGTCCGGCTTGTTTGGCCGCATACAGCGCCTCGTCCGCGCGGATCAGCAGTCGGTCGAGCGACACATCTGGTGACACAGCGGCTGCACCAACCGATAGTGTAATGCTCAGATAAGGATGCTCCGCCCCGCCGCTAAACGGGATGGGCCGCACCATGCGTTCCCCGATCGCCCGCCCCTGTGCAAGCGTGACCCCAGCAATCAAGACGGCAAATTCTTCACCCCCGATACGGCCAGCCACATCATCGGGTCGCAGGTTCCATTTCAGATGGCGGGCAATCGCCTCAAGACACATATCACCCACAGCATGACCGTAGGTATCATTCACATCCTTAAAGTGGTCCGCATCCAGCAACAGCAGCACGCCGCGCTGTTGTGCGGACAATCTGCGGCTGGCCAGTTCCAGAAATGTGCGACGGTTGTTCAGCCCGGTCAAACCGTCCTTGCGCGACCGCAGCGACAGGTCGCGCAAGATGCCCAGCTGGTGATCCGTGATAACAAAAAACCCGATCACAAACGGACCACCCGCGAACAGCGCGTGTAAGACAATCATTCCGAACGGCCAGCCAGTTTGGATCAGGACCCAGTGGAAAAGGATGTTCATCAGGACAATCAGGATCAGCGTCACGCACATACCGGTCAGAATGTGGCGGCGTGTCTGCGGAGTCACGAAATTCAGATAGCGACGCATCACAGCCTTCCCTGCAGAGTTGCCCTATCCTTCGCGAAACTTCCTAAAAAATGATTGAGACAACAAAAAAGCGCAGCCAACGAGGGCTGCGCAAGTCAGGTGCCAGCCTTCAGGAAACGGCACCTTCGGGGGAAATTGTGGTAGCGTCTTACCAGACGTCGGGGCCCTTTTCGGCCAGCTCGTTCACCAAATAGTCGATGAAGGCGCGGACCTTGGGCTGGGTAAAGCGACCCGGCGGATAGACCGCATAGATGCCTTGGGTTTCAACCGGCAGATCGGGGATTGCCTCTTCCACAAGGCCGGCTTTCATGGCGTCAGCGTACAAAAAGCTGGGTAGATAAGCGATGCCAAGGCCACCGATGCAGGCATTCAGCAGGGATTGACCGTCGTTCACCGTAAGCCAACCAGCGGTGCGCACCTGACGCTTTTCACCTGATGGCGCTGTCAGCTTCCAAACGGCGGAGTTGGCTTGGTTGGAATAATGCAGCAGTTTGTGTTCATTCAGATCGTCGATCTTTTCAGGGCGACCGTATTGTTCGAAATAGCCGGGGCTGGCGATCATGCGCTTGGTTGTTTCAGTCAGCTTGCGGGCCCGCAGGGTGCTGTCTTCCAGCTCACCAATGCGGACGGCCATGTCAAAGCCTTCTGAGATCAGTTCAACGTAACGGTTGTTCAGCACCATGTTGACGGTAATGTCGGGGAATTCGCCCAGAAAATCGCCAAGGATCGGGGAGAGGTGGTTCACGCCAAAATCGGTGGCAACCGAGATCCGCAACAGGCCGGAGGGGGCCGATTGCATGGATGTGACCAGCGCGTCAGCCTCGCCTGCATCGTTCAGAACGCGGCGGGCGCGGTCATAATAGGCAAGACCAATTTCGGTCGGACTGACACGGCGGGTTGTGCGGTTCAACAGACGGGCGCCCAGTCGCGCCTCAAGCGATGACACGTGCTTGGAGACAGCGGATTTGGAGATCCCCATCTTCTTGGCCGCGTCGGTAAAACCGCCTTGATCCACCACGGTGGCAAAGGCTTCCATTTCAGTCAGGCGATCCATTCGCGTTCCTCAACAATACTGCTCTCGTTGGGGCACTGTCTGGCGGTCAAATCGGACACGAATGGGGCAAGCGCCTGACAATTGCAGGGTAATGCAGCGGGTTGTTGAAGGCACGGAAACAGCGGGCACCATGTCAATGGCGTTATTATAGAGGAAACTCGCCCGATTGCGCCGTAGTAGTTAACGCTTCATTAACGCCAGCTTGGCCGCCATGCGCTTCCATCCAAGCCGAGACCGCACAGGCCGACTTGGCATAGATCTCGAAATCGGGCGGCTCTATCGCTTGTGACCAGTCTCGCCATGTAACGGGCAGGTTATCATAGCTGTTTGCGCAGACGGCGTCACCGCCCGGTGGCGGCAGAAAACGGGAATCCTGACTGATGATTACCGCTAACCCTTCGTTGAACCACGTCAGCACTCCTCCGGTGCTGGTTGCATACAGTCCAGCGATCTGCGTCACCGCGATATGGCTGAATTCGTGGGTCAAGATCGTTTCGTTCGCCCCGTCAGGACTGACTTAGATGAACTGCGCCCCGTAGCCGGCCGCCAACCGGCCGGTGTTGTCAACCTCTGTGTGACATGGCTCTGTCAGACAAACGATCACATCGGGCAATACCAAGTCGGACAGATCAAAGCGATCTTCCACCAACATTTTGGCCGCCGCCAGATCAGATCGCAGCTGCGCGATCTGCGCGGGCGTGGCGGCGGGATCGACGTAGAGCCGGTCTGCCACCTTCCCTAGACCATAGCACGATGGGCAAAGACCGGCCTTGATCGTTGGCGGCAAGATCGCAGCACATCCGGCAAGAGCGCCAAGCAAGGCCAGTGCCAGCACATATCGTTTACGCATCGGGAGCCTCCCTTTCGATAGAAATGGGGAGGCCCGTAGCTTTTTGCAATCCGCTTAAAGCGTCGCGGCCAGCCGTGTGCCTTGATCAATCGCGCGCTTGGCGTCCAGTTCGGCAGCCACATCCGCACCACCGATCACATGAGGGGTGCGCCCCTTTGCAATCAGGTCGTCGGCCAGTGACCGTTCGGGCACCTGACCCGCGCAGAGGATCACGTTGTCCACGGCGATCAGCGTTGGATTTTCGCGCGCCTCGCCAAATGACACGTGCAGACCGTCAGCGTCGATCCGTTCGTAGTTCACGCCGCCTTTCATCTGCACATTCTTCATCTGAAGGCCCGCGCGATGTATCCAGCCTGTTGTTTTGCCCAAACCCTTGCCCAGTTTTTGCGCCTTGCGCTGGAGCAGCGTGACCTCGCGCACAGGCGCGTCGGGCTGCGGGCCTTCGGGGGCGAGACCAGAGCGATGCTCCTCAGGGTCAGCGACGCCCCATTCCTCAAGCCAAGCCTGCAAGTCCTCGGTCGGGCTATCGTCCGTCACAAGGAATTCGGCCACGTCAAAACCGATGCCGCCAGCGCCGATAATCGCGACCTTCTTGCCGACCTCGGCCTTACCGCGCAGCACGTCTATATAAGAGAGAACATTGTCACCGTCCTGACCAGGGATCGCCGGATCGCGAGGGGACACACCGGTTGCGATGATGACCTCATCAAAGCTCGCGAGATTTTCTGCATCCGCGACCTCGCCCAGACGCAGCGTGATGCCAGCATCAGCAACGGCGGTGACGTAGTAATCCACCAGCCCCCAAAATTCTTCTTTGCCCGGCACCTGCTTGGCCATGTTCAACTGCCCGCCCAGCGCATCGGCCTTGTCAAAGATCGTGACGGTATGACCGCGCTCAGCGGCGGTGAGTGCGGCGGACAGGCCAGCAGGCCCTGCGCCGACAACGGCAATTGTTTTTGCCGTAGCAGCCTTCTCAACGACCAGCTCTGTCTCGTAGCACGCACGCGGGTTCACCAGACAGGACGACAGCTTGCCGCCAAAGGTGTGATCCAGACAGGCTTGGTTACAAGCGATACAGGGCGCGATCCGGTCGGCCTTGCCTGCCATTGCCTTGGCCACGAATTCGGGATCGGCAAGGAACGGGCGCGCCATGCTGACCATGTCGGCGCAGCCATCGACCAGCACATCCTCGCCCACCTGCGGGGTGTTGATGCGGTTGGAGGTGATGACGGGAATGCCCACCTCGCCCATCAGTTTCTTGGTCACCCACGTAAAGGCGCGGCGTGGGACGGAGGTGGCAATCGTCGGGATGCGCGCCTCGTGCCAGCCGATGCCTGTGTTCAGGATTGTGGCGCCTGCCGCTTCAATTGCTTTGGCAAGCTGCACGACTTCAGCCCAAGTGGACCCGTTTGGCACAAGGTCGATCATGGACAGGCGGTAGATCACGATGAAATCGGTGCCGACAGCCTCGCGGACGCGGCGGACTACTTCGACGGGCAGACGCATGCGGTTCTCATACGACCCGCCCCAGTCGTCCTCGCGCTTGTTCGTGTGGGTGACAAGGAACTGGTTGAGGAAATACCCCTCGGACCCCATCACCTCGACCCCGTCATAGCCTGCTTCTTTCGCACGCACCGCAGCGGTGACCATATCGGCGATCTGCTTTTCGATCCCTTCCGCGTCTAGTTCCTTGGGCCGGAACGGCGAGATCGGGGATTTCACGGCAGAAGCCGAGACACATTCAGGCGAATAGGCATAGCGACCCGCGTGCAAAATCTGCATCGCGATCTTGCCGCCAGCGTCATGCACGCGGTCAGTGACGATCTTGTGGTTGGCAATATCCTGATCGTTAAACAGGCCAGCCGCCCCCGGAAACACGCCGCCCTCTTTATTGGGCGCCATGCCACCCGTCACCATCAACGCGACACCGCCGCGTGCGCGGGTGGCGTAAAACTCGGCCACGCGGTTCCAGTCTTTCGTTTCCTCAAGCCCCGTGTGCATCGACCCCATCAGCACGCGGTTCTTCAGCGTAGTAAAGCCCAGATCAAGCGGGGCAAGCAGGTGCGGGTAAGTGGACATGGGGCAGGTCTCCGACAATACGTTTGCGCCAGACTGCCGCAAGTTGACGCGCACGTCACCATGAACGCGGCGTCAGGCTTTGGCACCATCGCTGGCTGTTATCAGGATAGGACCATCAACGCGCCGCTTTGTCACGAAGAGCATCCCCGCCCGCAACTTTACCGTTGCTTTCACACCCAGAGCCGCCTTTGCTTGCCCCAACTCTCAGGGGAGCATCACCATGACCGCTCGCAATCTTTACCTTGGACCGCTGACTGATAGCCGCCGTTGGGACAGGATCGCCATCCGCCCCGACGATGTGATCGTGGTGACGCCGCCCAAATGCGGGACCACTTGGATGCAAACCATTGTCGCGCTTTTGCTATCGGGTGATCCGCAGGTCGACACGGAACTGTCCATCAAAATGCCGTGGATCGATATCCGCCTGCGCGAGATTGACGATGTGGCCGCGCGGGTCGAGGCCATGACCCACAGACGCAGCATGAAAAGTCACACACCGATGGACGGGCTGCCCATTGACGATAGTGCGCATTATTTCTGCGTGTTCCGTCACCCGCTGGATGCGCATTTTTCCTTTCGCAAACATCTTCGTAATTTACCGCTAAGATGGTTCGATCACTGGTTTCCCGAGGATGACCCTGACGGTGTGACCGTCCGCCGGTTTCTGGATGGCGGTGCAGAGGGGTTTGATACCGATGCGATGCCGCTTGCTCATATCATCCGGCACTATCAAGCCGCCAGCGCCTTGGCCGACAGGTCAAACGTGACGCTTTTCCACTACGCCGATATGACCCGCGATTTGCGTGGCACTTTCGTAAAGGTCGCCAAGCTGATGGGTATTAAGCATTCACCGGATACTATGGACAGCCTCGTCCAAGCCGCGACGTTTGATAATATGCGCGCCCACGCAGACCGCTTTGCGCCAGCGGGTGGTAAGGGCTTTATGAAATCCGACACGGCGTTTTTCGACAGTGGCACCAGCGGCAAATGGGTCGGGCAGCTTACCGATGCCGAAATCGCGGCGTATGATCAGCAGATGGACGCGGCACTGTCACCGGATGACCGTGCATGGCTGGAATATGGCGCGTCGGGGTCAGACGCGGGTAGCGCG
Source organism: Yoonia sp. 208BN28-4 (assembly GCF_037543925.1). Taxonomy (NCBI): domain Bacteria; kingdom Pseudomonadati; phylum Pseudomonadota; class Alphaproteobacteria; order Rhodobacterales; family Paracoccaceae; genus Yoonia; species Yoonia sp. 208BN28-4. Next base: position 507,339 of record NZ_JBBIFY010000001.1, on the reverse strand, counting down.
GCCTAGTCTTGCGCCGCGTCAGCGCTGTGCCGCCGGAACGCCCGCTTGAGCATATCAAGCTCTGCGCGCAGCAGGCTTACCTCGGCACGGATATCCTCGGCCAACCCGTCACCCGCCAGTAACGCAAAGCTGGCCAGCGTCTCGCCACTATCCTCGTGCAGGATCACGAAGGTCTGCACCCCATCGGCGACCAGTTCCGTTGGCACCGGCACCTGCACGACCCATGTGCCGTCTGTATCGCTGGGCGTCAGCGCAATGCCCGGCACGATGGTATCCTGATGGCGCACGGTCAGCACAGGCTCCGTCTTGCCACCGCCTGACAGCACACCTTCCCAGACCCCTGCGTGAAGGCGCGTTTTCGTCAGCGTCAATGCGGGTGTGGATTTTGTCATAGCTCGGCCCTTGGGTAGCGGCAGAAGGTCAAATCGCGCAGCGTGATCTGGTTCATCGCCGGTCCTTCAAAAATCAGGTCCAGCCACATGCGTTCGACACGCTGTTCGTTGATATCGGCATAGGCCAGATCAAACTCGACCATCAGATCTTCGCGATCGGTGGGGATTTCGACGGTCATCTGTTCGGTATTGGGGCCGTGTTTGATGTTCAGTCGCGCAAAAATCTCGATCCGCGATTCGACTGCCAGCAGCGCATTAAGCCGGATCACATGCCGCCGCGACACGCCAGCCGCAGCATCCAGCGGCAGATCAAGCACCAGCGACAGAAAACCGCCATCAAACCCCAGCACATCCATACGCAGGGCAAACGGGGCCAAGTCTTCTTCGCGCGTGTTGCGCAGTTGGCGCAGGGTAATTTCGCTGTTTTTACAGTCGTGGAAGATCGTGACTTCCTGCCCGAACTTCGCCTTCGTCTCGACCGCCGTGATGCCCGGTTCGGCCAAGGGGCCGCGCCATGTATTGGGTCGCCAGCTCCAATGGGTGCCGGGCGGGCGCGGGAATGCGTTGGACCCGACACGCGGCAAGGCAAGCCTGCTGTCGGCCACGTGGATCACCTCGTTCAGGCGCCCCCGCAACTGGCGTGCATTCTGGCGCTGTGTGCGCAGTGTCTCAAGCTCGGCCATGGGCGCAGATTTCGCCGCCGCGGTCCAACGGGACAGCGCGCGACTGTGAAACAGCCTGTCCAACAGTTTGGAGCTTTGCTTGGCCAAGACGTGCCTTTGGGTTGTATTACACCGGATCGAACAGTTTCGACCGTCACCTAACTGCCAAACTGTTCACAAAAAGGAAACAACTAACCCGCATCATCCGCGACGACGACCACCGCCGATGCGTCATTTGCAGCACGGATCGCGCCCAGCGCCTGCCCCAGCAAAGCATTGCCTGCGCCATCAAACAGCGGCGCACCGGCAAGGCCGCGCACGGTGACGGTCACAAGCCGCCCGTTCACATCCACAAACCCGCGCCACTGGGTTGGCTGGAAACCGGCGATGGTGTCAGGGGCAGTATCGGCAAAGGTCACGCTGACCCGCCCGTCGCGGCTGGTCGCACTTTTCACGTCAACTGTCGCGGCATCACCTGCACGGCTTAGCACCGCCTGTCCCGCATCCGTCTCCAGAAAGGCAGCAAAGGTCGCCTCGTTGCCTGCGACTGCTGCGGTATCAGCAGCGCCCGCTTGCACCGTAATCACGGCGTTGACGCTGGGTCTCTCGGGGCCACCCGCGATCAGATCACACCCTGCCATCACAGCAAATCCCGCGCGGGCATTGCTGGCGGCGGGCGATACGCAATACCCGTCTGGTCCGGTGACAATCACGTCACCACCCAAAAGCTGGAGGACCGGCAAGGGGGCCGATGTGAAGCCCGGAAAGCTAAACCCGCTTCCCGCACAGCCCGACAGCGCCATCGAGGACAGCGCCGCCAGAAATGTCAGCCGCATCCGCAACCTAGAGGTCCATGTAGACGTGGCGTTCTTCTTTAGCGCCGGGATGGGTCACGGCCCCTAGTCGGGTTGACCCGACAAGCTGGGCGTATTTCCACAACGCGCCCGATGCGTAAATCGTGGGCTTCATGCCGGTCCAAGCGTCCTTGCGCGCGGCCATGTCCTCGTCATCGATATCAACGCTGATGGTGCCATTGACCGCATCCAGCGTGATGATGTCGCCATTCTTGATCATCGCGATCGGTCCGCCGTGTGCGGCCTCTGGCCCGACGTGGCCCACGCAGAAGCCGCGCGTCGCCCCCGAGAAGCGGCCATCTGTGATCAGTGCCACCTTCTTGCCCATGCCCTGACCGGACAGCGCGGCAGTGGTCGCCAGCATCTCGCGCATCCCCGGACCGCCTGCGGGGCCTTCGTTGCGGATGACGATGACTTCGCCTTCTTCGTATTCACGGGCCTTCACGGCCGCAAATGCGTCTTCCTCACATTCAAAGACGCGAGCGGGGCCTTGGAAATACTGTTCTTGCGTGGCCATACCCGCGACCTTCACAATCGCGCCTTCTGGGGCAAGATTACCCTTAAGGCCCACAACACCGCCGGTTTTCGTCAGCGGGCTGTCGATGTGATAGATCACCTTGTCGTCGGGCTGCCCTTTGATGCGATCCATCTCTTCGCCAACGGTACGACCGGATGCGGTGATACATTCGTCATGGATCAGACCTGCCTTGTGCAGTTCCTTCATCACAACAGGCACGCCGCCTGCCTCGTAAAGGTCTTTGGCCACATACTGACCACCGGGTTTCAGATCGACGAAGTAAGGCGTGTCTTTGAAAATCTCGCAAACATCGGACAGGTCAAAGTCGATGCCAGCCTCATGCGCGATGGCAGGCAGGTGCAGACCGGCGTTGGTCGAGCCGCCGGTGCAGGCCACGATGCGGGCCGCGTTCTCAAGCGACTTGCGGGTGACAATATCGCGCGCACGGATGTTCTTGGCGATGAGGTTCATCACCGCCTCGCCGGAGGCCACGCCATACTGGTCACGGCTTTCATAAGGCGCAGGCGCACCGGATGAGTTGAAGAGCGCAAGGCCAATCGCCTCGGACACACAAGCCATGGTGTTGGCGGTAAACTGACCACCGCAAGCACCGGCAGAGGGGCAAGCCACCCGCTCAAGAATTTCAAGCGCACCGTCGGACAAATCACCCGCCTGATGGCGGCCGACGGCCTCGAACATATCCTGCACTGTCAGGTCACGGCTGGCAAAGTCCGCTGGCACGTCAGCGCCCGTTGGCACCTTACCCGGCAGGATCGAACCGCCATACATAAAGACAGAGGGCGTGTTCAGCCGCACCATCGCCATCATCATACCCGGCAGGGATTTGTCGCACCCTGCCAGACCCACAATCGCGTCATAGCAGTGGCCGCGCATCGTCAGCTCCACGGTGTCGGCAATCGCCTCGCGCGATGCCAAAGAAGACCGCATGCCTTCGTGGCCCATCGCAATACCGTCGGTCACGGTGATGGTCGTAAATTCACGTGGTGTGCCAAGACCCTTTTTCACGCCCAGCTTTACCGACTGCGCCTGACGGTTGAGGGCGATGTTACAAGGTGCCGCCTCGTTCCAGCAGGTGGCCACACCAACCCATGGCTGGGCAATCGCCTCTTCGTCCAATCCCATGGCATAGAAATATGACCGGTGTGGCGCGCGCGCGGGCCCCTCGGTCACATGGCGGCTTGGCAGGTTGGATTTGTCAACTTTGGTCATGGGGTCAGTCCTCCCGAAATAGGTTGAACATGGTCTAATTAAGCTGGTCTGGCGTGACAAGCGATTTGGTCAATCAGGCAACAGCGCGGAACTTCGCGCTGACCACGGCGTTCATCTGGTGACGCTGGGCGCGCGATATGCCGCTGGCTGACTTAATTGAAGGACCAGGACCATGACAAATACCGACCCGAACCAGCCGACCAATACGACGCGTGAAACAACCGTTGTCCACACCAATGGCGGTGGTGGCGGCGCAAGCTGGCTTTTGATCGGGATCCTGCTGGTGATCGTTATTGGCGGTATCTACGCCTTTAGCACTGGTATGATCGGTGGCGGCGAAGGGGCGACGATTGATGTCGACGTCTCACTGCCTGCCGCAGAGGGCGCGAGCGAATAAATCCGCACCGCCCTAAGCTGCCAGAAAGATACGCACCCGCCCGTCCCCGACGCGGCGGGTGTTTTTATGCCGACAAGAAGCTGGGCCGCCCACAACACGACGGAATTGCAATCCTGTCGCGCGGGGCATATCTCTGATCCAACGCCAAACAAGGGTGCGCGCATGAACTGGATCACCAACTACGTCCGTCCGACGATCAATTCGCTTTTCTCGCGCCGTGAGACGCCAGAGAACCTGTGGAGCAAATGTGACGATTGCGGCACGATGCTGTTCCACCGCGAACTGAGCGAAAACCAGAATGTCTGCACCAACTGCGGCCACCACATGCCGATTGGTGCGCGTGAACGCCTAACCGCCCTGTTCGACAACGGCGTCTTCAAGGAAGTGACGGTGCCCGATCCCGTCACCGACCCGCTGCATTTCCGTGACCAGAAGAAATACACCGACCGCATCCGCGACGCCCGCAAGAAAACGGGCGAAAAGGATGCGATGCTGGTGGCCGAGGGTGAAATTGGCCGCACCCCGATGGTCGTGGCCGTGCAGGACTTTTCGTTCATGGGCGGGTCCATGTCGATGTATGTGGGCAATGCCATCATCGCCGCTGCCGAACGCGCGATTGAGCTCAAGCGTCCGTTGATCCTGTTTTCTGCCGCCGGTGGCGCACGGATGCAGGAGGGTATTCTGGGCCTGATGCAAATGCCGCGCACAACGATTGCGGTGCAGATGCTGAAAGAAGCGGGTCTGCCCTACATCGTGGTCCTCACGCACCCGACCACAGGCGGCGTGACTGCATCCTATGCGATGTTGGGCGACGTGCAGATCGCCGAACCCAATGCGCTGATCGGCTTTGCCGGGGCGCGGGTGATTGAACAGACCATCGGTGAAAAGCTGCCCGAGGGCTTCCAGCGGGCGGAATACCTGCTGGATCACGGCATGCTGGACCGCGTGACTGCGCGCACCGATTTGCGGGATGAACTGGTGCTGATCGTGCGTATGCTGATGGGGCTGGAGGCACCGGTGATGGGTGATCTGCCATCGCCTGAAACCACACCTGACGCACCAGAGGTGCCGGAAGAGGCCATCGTCGACGCCGCGAATTCTGATGCAGCAGCCTCAGACGGCGGAACCGCCGCCAAATCGTAGGCTACCATCCGCATAACAAGACCCCGACGGCCCGATAGAAAGGTTGCATCCGATGTCGCAGCAATCGTCTGATGTAATCCTTGAGCGCATGATGGCGCTGCATCCCAAGATCATTGATCTGACGCTCGACAGGGTCTGGCGCTTGCTGGCGGCACTGGACAACCCGCAGGACAAACTGCCGCCTGTGATCCATATCGCTGGCACCAATGGCAAAGGGTCGACCCAAGCGATGATCCGCGCGGGGCTAGAGGCATCAGGTGCCACGGTGCACGCCTATACATCACCCCATCTGGCGCGTTTTCACGAACGCATCCGTTTGGCCGGTGACCTGATCAGCGAAGATCATCTGACGGACGTGCTGGACCGCTGCTATAGCGCCAACGGATCAGAGCCGATCACCTATTTCGAGATCACAACTGTCGCCGCGATCCTTGCTTTTGCCGAAACACCCGCCGATTTCACCTTGCTTGAAGTCGGGCTAGGCGGGCGGCTTGATGCGACGAATGTGATAGCGAAGCCTGCCCTGACGGTCATCACGCCCGTTGATCTGGATCACCAAAGTTTTCTGGGCGAAACGCTGACGGCCATCGCTGGCGAAAAGGCCGGAATTATCAAACGCGGGGTGCCGTGTATTGTCGGCCCGCAGCACGACGAAAGCATGGACGTCATCGAGCGGGTCGCCGCCCGCAACGCCGCGCCTTTGCTGGCCCACGGACAGCACTGGCATGTCACCACCGAGAGGGACCGGCTGGTCTATCAGGATGAAACCGGCCTGCTGGACCTGCCCTTGCCCGCCCTGCCCGGCCCACACCAGATCAGCAATGCAGGGGCCGCGATCACAGCACTGCGCGCGTTGGGGCGTGACGAGGCCGCGTGCGAGGCTGCCCTGACCAAAACCTACTGGCCCGCGCGGATGGAACATTTGACCGTTGGCAAACTGGTCGATCTGGCAAAACCGGCAGAGCTATGGCTGGATGGCGGGCACAACCCTGCGGCTGGCGCGGCCCTTGCCGCAACGCTGCGACAGCAGTCACCGCGCCCGACACACCTGATCTGCGGTATGCTGAATACCAAAGACGTCACAGGCTACATGCGCCCCTTGGCCGACGTGGCAGAGAGCCTGACCGCCGTGTCGATCCCTGGCGAGGCGGCAACGCTGACGGCTGAACAGACAGCAGAGGCGGCTCAATCCGCAGGCTTGCCGGTAACCATAGCGCCGGATGTGACGACAGCCATTAAAACGCTGACAGCAGAACACCCGCATGCCCGCATCTTAATCTGCGGGTCGCTTTATCTGGCAGGACACGTAATCCGCGAGAACACAGCCAACTAATCCCGCAGACCGATTCGTTTTTGCTTTGACGAGCGAATCACCCTTCGTCTATATCTAGCGATGAATACAAAAAGCACAGGGCCTGCCAGCCTATCTGTCAAGATATTGTACTTGTGAAGTGGGGGATCGGCATGAAGTCGCGCGCAATAACCGCAGCGGCGATGATCGGGGCATATCTGGCGACTGCATCAGTCGCGCAAGATACCAGCCAGCTATACACCGCATCGTTCAACTATAACGGCGAGCAGCTTGTGATCTCGCAGACGCCGCAGATCAACGGCGATGCCGTCGCGGCCCTGTACCGGTTGCCGGAAAACTGTGGCGCAATCTGTGTTGTGCCCCATACCGCAGCCGAGGGGGTCGAAACGGTCAGCGAACGTGATGTTCTGGCCTTCATGACCGAGCAGGTTGCATCCGGCGACGGGCTGTTGATCGACAGCCGCCTGCCCGCTGATCGCGCTGTGGCGTTTCTGCCCGCGTCGATCAATGTGCCACATTCCCTGATCACGCCAGACAATCCGCTGCTGAACGACATTCTGGTGGCGATGGGCACACGCAGTCTGAGCGGATCGCTGAACTTTACGGATGCGTTGCCGATTATGGTGTTCGACGACGGGCCAACAACAACCGACGCGCCCGCGTTCATCGCGGCCATGCTCGAGGCCGGTTATCCGGCTGCGAAAATCAAATACTACCGTGGCGGCATGCAAGTCTGGACCGCCATGGGTCTGAAAACAGAAGGAACACAATCATGAATGCCGCAGGACCGATTACCGAGACACGTAAAGGCGCGGCACTTCCCTGGATTATTGCTGTCGGGGCCATGACCTTTGCCGTTGGCATGACTGGGGCGATGTTCGTGATGCAAAACAGACAGGCATCCCAGACCGAAATGATGGCCGCGATGATGATGCAGATGCAGCAGCAACAGCAGGACGCCACCGTCACGCGCAACGCCTCCGCCGCTCTTCTGACTGTGCCCACCGCCCCCGCGGCAGCGCCCGCACCTGCGCCGGTTCCGGTGGCAGCGCCGGTTGTCGCCACGGCTGCAATTCCAAGCGCGTCGGCCGCCATTGCCAATCGCGCTGATCCCGCAGTTGCGCTAACTGACACGCGCACGCAGGAAGAAAAGGTGGCCGAGGCTGTTGCCGCCGCCAATGCCAACAAGGTGCGGATGCTGACCGAAGGCATCGTGGCAGGGCTTTATGATGTGACAAACGAACAGGACGCCAGCGGATCAGGCACACGTATCGCGCTAGCCTCGCGCAATGCGCCATCTGCCGTTGTCGCGCTTGAAGAGCTACTGACCGAAGCGATCGCCAGCGGTGAGATCGAGCTGCCGGATTCTGTGGCCAACGCGGACGGCGTTGTTGATACGCAGACCATGCTTTTCGATCTGGTCCAACGGTCGCTTGAAGGCGGATCGGACGCAGAGATCGCCGCCGCCGCAGAATTGCGCCGCCGTGCATTTGAAGCATCCACCGCCCAGTCCGAAGTTGTCGGCGGAGAGCGGTATTATACCGTCGAAAGCGGTGACAGCCTCGCCTACATCGCGCTGCAATTTTACGGCAGCACCAATGCATATGGCCGCATCTACGAGGCCAACCGCGAGATTATTCCGGCGCCTGACAAAATCCAGATCGGTCAGCGTCTTTTGATCCCCAACGTATGATCTGCACCCGCGCAGGTTTGCCCGCGATCTTGTTGGGCATCTGCGTAACGGGCGCGCCGGTCGCTGCCGCCGACCTGAACCTGTGCTGGACGGGCGCTGGCGGTTATACGATGACGGGCCGCATGACTGTTCCCGATGCGGCCATGCGCCAATCCGTTGTGACACAGGATGATGTCACCCGCTTCAAGATCGCGGGGTATCTAAACGGGCGGTTGGTCGGCACTTGGAACCTGCAAGACGCGGGACCCGACACCACATGGTTCCTGCGCTTTGACCCGTCCACATTCACGTTCTTGACCGGAGGCGACTTTGGCAGCCGGGATAGTCAGGGATGGAACGCAGACGGTGCCGTGCGTAACTGCGGCAACCCCGGTTTCGGGTTCAACTCCGGTAACTACGCGCAAGATGTTTGCGTCAACGGCAACTATATCACCGAAAGCTCGATCGCGCCGGAAACACCGCTTATGGCGACCACCGATCCGGTCACGCCGGACTGCCGTAGCGTGGCCCCGCTGAGTAAATCGCAAAACGGGCCTCAAAGCGATTGACGGCGAATCCCTTTGCACCCTAGATTCGGTGCAACGGATCAGGGCAGACAGCCGCCCGGATCCAACGCTCTTGGCAGGGCGAGGGGGCAGGCCTTGGGCCTGTCTTCTTGTATCAGGGCCACAGGTGTCGCAGTTGCAGGGAATGAGGTTTTGCTTTCTGAGGCAAATGACACTAAATCTTGACACGCATACTGCTGACAGGTGTGGCGCTAGGCCAATTACCTATATTTTGTGGCAGCATGGCGCGGCTTTGGCCGGATTGGGGACAGGAATTTCGACGTTATGATCCGCTTTGTTATCGGGCTTTTTGTTTTTGCCGTGGCCTTGTGCGCCTATATCGTGAACCTGCCTGATGGCCGTGGTTCTGTCCGCGCGACCCCTGTGCAACAGGCCGATGTGACGCGCGCTGGAACCGATGCAACCGCGCCGCTGCCAACCGCGATTGCGTTGGCTGACTTTGCCCCCACAACGCCCGATCTGGATTTTGCCACAACCTCTGATCCGCTTGCCCTGACACTGGCCAATGTTCTGGCGGGGCTTGGGCTGGACGCTGATCATCTTGGTGCTATCGCCGCGCGGGCGAGCGGGCCGCAGACGCAACTGGAATATGCCGTTCTACAGGCGCTTCAGGCCCGCACGCCTGATGCGGAAATTGCAGGTCAGATCACGCTGATGGCGATGGACGGGCGGGTGTCCGTGCCTGATGTGCTGGTGCGTGCTGATGGTCTGGTTGATGTGCAAACGCTGTTGCAGTCGGTTGTGGATCAGGCACTTATCGCTGCGGGCGAGGCTGCACCTGTTACCGATATGCAAACTGATCCGGCTTTGATCTGGTCGGGCAGTCAGGCCAGCTATGTCGTGCAAGCCGGTGACAGTCTTGCCGCGCTATCCAAGCGGTTCTACGGAGATGTGACACGCACCGATATCCTTCTGGTCGCCAATCCCGCCATTCTGCCCAGTGCCGAGCGTATCGCGCCCGGACAGGTGTTGGTGATCCCGCAGCTTTAGGCGGCTCCGCGCGGCCAGTCCGCTGCCTGCATTTCGCGCAAACGGCTGGCGGTACGCTCGAATTCGAATGTGCCTTCGCCTTCGACATAAAGCATTTCTGGCGCCGCTGCAGCCGAGCAGATCAGCCGCACCTTACCTTCGTAAAGCGCGTCGATCAGCGTCACGAAACGTTTGGCTTCGTTGAAGTTCGAACGCCCCAGCGTTGGAATATCCGTCAGGATAAGCACACGCACCGCTTCAGCCAGCGCAAGATAGTCCGCAGCGCCCAGCGCCTTGCCGCACAGGTCAAAAAACGGGGCGCGCGCCACGCCGTTCTGGAAACCGGGCAAGACCACTTCGCGACGTTGCACATGCAGCACCAACGGCTCTGACACACCGCCCGTCAAATCGTCCCAGATCGCATCAATCGCGGCGCGGGCCTCGGCATTATTCGGGGTAAAATAGGTCGGACTACCGGCAAGCCGCCCTTGTCGATAATCGGTGTCACTGGTCAGTTCATGCACGACCATGTGGTCCTTAATCAGCGCGATAAACGGCGTGAAAAGCTGCCTGTTCAAACCGTTTTTGTATAGATCATCCGGCACGCGGTTGGATGTGGTCACAACCGTCACGCCCGCCTTGAACAAAGCCTCAAACAAGCGGCCAACAATCATCGCGTCCGTGATGTCGGTAATCTGCATTTCATCGAACGCCAGAAAGCGGACATCATCCGCCAGCGTTTTGGCCACCGGTGCAATCGCGTCATCCACCCCGCGCTTGCGGGCCTTGGTCATTTCGGCGTGGACCCATTGCATGAAGGCGTGAAAATGGCGGCGTTGCTTTGGCGCGTCGACCGCGTCAAACAGCAAATCCATCAACATGGATTTTCCCCGCCCGACACCGCCCCACATGTAAAGACCCCTCACAGGGTCGGGGGCCTTGCGGAAAAAGCCCTGTTTTTTCGTAGGTTCGGCCAGCCCTGCCCGCACACGCTCAAGCTCTGGCAGCACGGCCAGTTGCGCGTCATCAGCTGTCAGGCGACCAGCGGCCACTTCGGCCTGATAGATGTCTTGTATCGTCATGCCTATGACCTACCGCGCAAATGCCGCATTGAAAACGGGCTTGCGGAAAGTGTCTGCCGCGATACCACTTGGCGTCATGAGACCCCGTTTTGCAAATCAGGCCGATGTTGCAGCACTTGCGCAGATGCACGTGCAGGCATGGGACGAGACGTATCGCGGACATTTACCCGACGCGGCGATTGCGGAACGTGGTCTGGAATACAGGCTGGCCCTCTATGACAGGATCATCCGCGAAGGCGCGAGGATCAGCATGATCTCTCATGTCGGTTTTGCCCAGTTCGGAAACCAGCGCGACGACGCACATGCCGCGGCCTATCCGTGCGAGCTATTCAGCTTTTACGTCTTAAAGAAACATCATGGCACCGGGGCCGCGCAAGAATTGCTGCGCCACGCGCTTGGCCAAACGCCTGCCCCGTTCACGGCATCGGTTTTGCAAGGCAACGGGCGTGCCAACCGGTTCTACGAAAAGATCGGCGGGCAGGTGATCGGCACCGACCAATATGTCATCGCGGGCGAAGGCCATGCCGACATCATTATGGGTTTCATGCCTGAAACCACCTTGCCAAAGCTACGGCCTGTCGGTTGAGTGTCTCCAGCATGGAACACAAAGCCCCCCTGATCACGCCGGTCCTGATTGCCGGCTGCATTATCATCATGACCGGCTTTGCCATCAGGGCGTCATTTGGCGTGTTCCAGATCCCCATTGCGACCGAATTCAACTGGCTGCGGTCGGAGTTTTCGCTGGCTATCGCGATCCAGAATCTGGCTTGGGGGATCGGGCAACCGATCTTCGGCGCGATCGCTGAAAAGGTGGGTGACCGGAAGGCTATCGTGCTGGGTGCATTGTCGTATGCGGCAGGTCTTTTGCTATCCGCTGGCGCCACGACACCCGTGGCCCACCAGATGTACGAGATCCTTGTCGGGTTTGGCATCGCGGGCACAGGCTTTGGCGTCATTCTTGCTGTCGTCGGGCGGGCCGCGTCGGATGAAAACAGATCAATGGCGCTGGCCATCGCGACGGCAGCCGGTTCAGCAGGGCAGGTTTTTGGCGCGCCGCTGGCGGAATATCTGCTCACGCTGATGACATGGCAAATGGTGTTTGTTGCGTTTGCCGGTCTGATCCTGTCGGTCCTGATGGTGCTGCCGATGATGCGCAGCCCGTCGATGGCGTCCAAGGCAGAGCTTGATGAAAGCATGGGCACGATCCTGATCCGCGCCTTCAAGGACCCGTCCTATACGTTGATCTTTCTGGGGTTCTTTTCCTGCGGCTATCAGCTTGCCTTTATCACCGCGCACTTTCCTGCCTTCGTGACCGAGATGTGCGGCCCGATCATGGCGGGCGGGATGCTGGATAATATGGGCGTGAGCACGACCAGCGCCCTTGGCGCGGTCGCCATTTCTCTGATCGGGCTGGCCAATATCGGTGGCACGTTGCTGGCGGGACATCTGGGCAAAACCTATTCCAAGAAATACCTGCTGGCCGCGATTTATACGGGCCGCACGATCATTGCGGCGGCTTTCATCATGATGCCGATTACGCCGACCACCGTGATCCTGTTCTCGATCGGCATGGGCACACTGTGGTTGGCCACTGTGCCTTTGACATCCGGTCTGGTCGCGCATCTTTATGGTCTGCGCTATATGGGCACGCTTTATGGCATTGTCTTTTTCTCGCACCAGCTTGGGTCGTTCATGGGTGTCTGGCTGGGCGGGCGGCTTTACGATATCTATGGCACCTACACCCATGTCTGGTGGGTTGGCGTCGCTGTTGGTGCCTTTAGCGCCATCGTGCATCTGCCCATCAAGGAACGCCGCGCGCCACTGGCAGCCGCCACCTGAAGCGACTGGTTTTCCAAAAATTCCGCTAAAATTTGCGCATTTTTGTAGCGTTCTTAATCATCCGTCCACTTCTGATGCGTAGCTTGCCTCCTAACTTCAGGAGCGGAAATGTCTTCAGCTTTGACAAACATCATGTTGATCTTCGAACCGGCGATGTTCGCAGTATTTCTAGCCTACAGCTATGGAATGATCGCAAAATGGTGCCGCACACTGCGCACCAAGCAGATCGCGATGGGCGTGGTCATGGGCGCCGCCGCAGCACTTGCCATGGTTTCACCCATCGAATTTGCGCCGGGCGTCATTGTCGATCTTCGCACCCTCATGGTCGCCCTATCGGGGGCGTTTTTCGGCATCATCGGGGCTGCAATTGCCGCGATCATGGCGGCCACGGTGCGCTTCAGTATCGGTGGTCTAGGCATGCTCGCCGGTGTATCCGGTATTTTCCTGTCGGCGATCCTGTCGCTGGTATGGGCCCGCTATGTCCGACCACGGATCAAATCAAACGCACTGGCTCATGCGGTCTTGGGGCTGATGATTAATTTCAACCTTGTGTCGGTGGTATTTATGCCGACGGACATCGCCTTGGGCTTTTTGTCCTCGGTCGGGCATTGGATTGTTGTTTTCAATATCATCGGCGCTATCGGTTTTGGCGCATTGATCCGGCACGCGGAAAACGAAATATCAATTAAAACCGATCTGATTTCGGCTGCGGCAACGGACCCGCTCACCAATCTGCTGAACAGGCGCAGTGTGATCGACCTGTTTGAAAATCTGTCCACTCCCAGCAAACCGGATCGTGGCACAGCCATGCTGTGTTTCGACATTGATCACTTCAAGCAGATCAACGACACGCAAGGGCACCTGTCCGGTGATCTGGTATTGCTGGAACTGAAAGACCGGATCGCCGCCTGCCTGCGCCCCAGCGATTTGTTCTCGCGCATCGGCGGTGACGAATTCCTGATCGTGTTGCCCAATGTGAACCACGAGGAAATGCAGATCATATCGGAAAGATGTCGTGACGCCGTCGATGCCACCCCGATGATGTGTGACGGCGAACCGGTTGATGTAACCATCAGCATGGGCGCGAAATGGACACGGCAAGCAGGCGATTTCCAAAGCATGTTCGCCGAAACGGACCGCGTGCTTTACGAGGCAAAGGCGCTTGGCCGGAATTGCGTCGCGATTTCAGGCATGCATAACCAGGCTGCGATGTCGCAGCAAGCAGGGCTGCGCTAGCGCTTTCCTACTTTAGTCATCACGAAATGCGGATCGCAAGATCGTCAAAATCTCGGCGCTATGTGTAAACGGCAATCCATGCGCCGCGCTGCGCTCTTCATCCTGACGGGCGCTACGGTTCCATTGAGCCAGACGCCCCATCGCCGCCAAAGGGATCACCTGATCCTGCCCGCCCCAGATCGCAACGACAGGCACATCCTCGCGCCCTAACAAACGGTGTTCGGCCTCAAGCTGGTCGTTCAGCATGCCCCGCCTGCTGGCCAGTACCGCTGGCAGAAAACCGCTGCGGTCAAGCTCGGCTTTCTGGGCGGCAAGCACTGCACCCTCAGCCTCTGGCGTGTCGCGCAGGGCGCGCTTCATCCGTTCAGCCCCGATGCTGTGATGTATCCAATCACCTAAAAGCGGCACGCGCCTGCAAAAAGATGAAAACGCGCTTTCCTGCGTCAGCACACCCGCCGTGGCCAATAAGATCACGCGTTTGATCCGATGTGGTTTTTGCGCGGCAAAGACCGTCGCGATGGACCCACCCATTGAATATCCAAATAGCGTCACATCATCCGTGATGTGTTGGTCGCGCAATAGATCATCCAGCTGCGTGACAAAAAACGCGCTGTCCTGTTTGCCCGATGGCGCATCGGACAACCCGCGCCCGTAAAGATCGTAGACAAGCACCCGATAGCCCAACTGGCCGACCCCCTCGGCCAGATCGGCAAAAGCAATCGACGGGGTGGTCAAACCGTGGATCATGACCGCAACCGGCCCGCGCGTTGGCCCGACCCAGCGATAGGCCGTCACACCCTGCGACAGGTCGGCAAATTTCATGCCAGAGCCTGCACGCGCGCGGTCGTTTATCGTTTTACGTCTGCTATCCAGATAGAAGGGTGCGACGGTTATGATGACAATCAAAGCCAGAAGGATGATCCAACCCATCACGTCACATCCCTTGCGATCATCGGAAACCAGTCTTCGCGCAGGCGTTCACCACCTTGCATCCCGTGACCGGGGAATGGCGGCGACGTGCGCCCGGGCCGTTCCACATAGCGGGCATCATCGCCAACCCAGCGCAAGGATAGCGCACGCCTGCGGGCCTGCGCCGTGTTCCCTCGCGCCCCATGAACAGTCCGGAAATCGAATAGGACCGCATCGCCTGGCTCCATCTCCCATTCCAGAACGCGCATATCATCGGGATGCGCATCCGGATCAGGCACAGGGGTCCAGTCACCTTTGTCGTAAAAATCGCTATCGTCAGCCCAGCTTACTGGGCGCACCATCTTGTCCCACTTGTGCGACCCTGCGATCAATCGCAGCGACGCATCGCGCACCGGATCAAGCGGCATCCAAATACTTGCGGTCTGCTCTCCGGTGACGAAATAATAGGGCGCATCCTGATGCCACGGCGTTGGCTTGGGCGTTCCGGGTTCCTTAACCAGCACGTGATCGTGGAAAAACTGGGCCGAGCGCGACTGCATCGCACGCGCCACAAGCTCTGCTGCAGGGCTTTCGCGAACGATCTTTTCAAAAGCGGGGATGCGAGTCCAGTTGCAGTAATCATCAAAGAACCGCCCTTGGGTCACCGCGTTTTCAGACGCGTATTCCCCCGGCTCTGCCATGTTCTGCGCGACGCCTTCTTCCATCAATGGCAGCCATTCCTTGAACAGGCCACGCACGACGATCGCCCCGTCGCGCTGGTAGTCCGCGATTTGTGTTTGCGTAATCATGCAGCGTTCCATGCATCCAGAATGTAGCGGCATGTCATCAGATCAAGATGCGCACCACCGCCGTTCTTAAACAGGGTAATTTCGTCATCACTGTGACGTTCAAACGCGGTGAGGTCATAAAAATCCGCGACAATATCATCTTGCGCGATGACGCCAGCGGCAATCGGGATTTTCAGCTCTCCGATATGGCCTGCGGTCGTGTGGATGTTGTCGACGAAGATGCGCGCACGGGTCAGCGCCGTATCATCCGCCTCGCGCATATCGGGGCGATAGGCGCCGATCAGGTCAACATGCTGACCCGGTTGCAGCCAGTCACCGCGCAACACAGGTTCGGTGGACATCGTCGCACAGGTGATAATATCCGCCGCCCGCACAGCCGTTTCAAGATCATCGGCAATGGCCACATCGGGGTGCTGGTCCTTAAACGCTTGCGCACCTGCAGGTGAGCGGTTCCAGATCGTGAATTTTGCGTCAGGAAACGCAGCACCGTAGGCCTGCCGCAGGGAATGACCAACGGTGCCCGCCCCGACAATCAGGATGTTGCGGCTGTCTGCCCGCGCGAGTCGTGTCGCAGCCAAAAGACTGTCGCCCGCGGTTTTCCATTTCGTCACGAGATGAAAATCAAGGATCGCCTCAAGCGTGCCGTCTTGACCGGAAAACAGGTTCACCGCGCCGCCAATGGCAGGCTGTCCCTTGTCTTTGTTGGCAGGAAAGATCGTGGCGCATTTCACGGCCAGACCCATGCCTTCGATCCATGCAGAGCGGTTCAGAAGCGTATTGTCACCTTGATACAGGAACACATCCTCAACCGCGGCTTTGGGGAAATCGTGCCCAGCAGCCAACGCCTTGGTCAGGGCCAGCCATTCCATCCGCGCCTCGCCTTCGGCAAAGGGAATCATCACGGTCATTGCGCGTCCTCCATGGTCAACAGGCCCTCGGCGACAAGACGGTCGGCAAAGCCGCGTGCATGCGTGAACCGGTGCGCGTGCCAGCCGCGTGACAGCGCCATGTCGATGTTGTCCTGACGGTCATCGGTGAACAAAAGATCAGACGGTGCAAGGCCGCAGTCCGCCTCAACCATCTGATAAATCTGCGGGTCCGGCTTGATGCATTTCATATGGCCCGAGATATAGCGCCGGTCAAATTCGGTCAGAAACGGATACACCGGTTCTGCCATTTCAAAGGTATCGCGGCCAAAATTGGACAGCGCAAAAACCGTCACATCATTGGCCCGCAACGCCCGCAAAAGCCTGACGGAATGATCAATCACAGGACCCGTCAAATCGATCCAGTGATCGCCCCACATCCGTATTTCATCAGCGTAGGCGGGATACTGCGGCGCGGTTTCAGCCACCACATCCATCAGGTTCTCGCCCCGATCAACACGGTCATTCATGGCATGCAGGTCAACTGCTTCGAACATCGCGCGGCGCCGCTCTTCGCCGATGATCCGGTCAAAATACTGTTCCGGCTGCCAGCCGATCAGGACATTTCCGATATCGAATACGACAGCTTTGATCTGCGACATGAAAAGGGCCCTATTGTTTGACGATTACCTTAGCCACTTCGCCCCGCAGGTCCAGTTCAGCGACGCAATGCCGGGTCTGTGCGCGCTGCACTCGCCCTGTTTTCGCGCCACAGCGTGATCAGCCCTGATCCGACGATCAGCGCGATACCGGCATAGGTGACTGCGTCCGGCCATTCGTCAAACACCACGATGCCAAAGATCACGGCAAGCGGCATGGCCAGATATTCAAATGGTGCCACGAGTGCTGCCTCGGCCACGCGGTAGGCCTGACTGATGAAAAAGCCCGCGAAGGCGATGCCGACACCCAAGCCCAGAAACAGCGGATAGTCAGCAGGGTCCGGCCACACCCATGCGCGGAAAAGGAAGGTGAGCGACGGGTCGTCAAACGTGTCGAACCTGCCGTCGCCCATCAGCAAACCGGCGCATATCCCGACAATGACAAACGTCGCCTGAATGTAGATCGCCATCGTTGTGGCGCTTTCGGTTGCGCCGATTTTGCGCGTCAGCATGTGCAGCGCCGCATAGCAAAACGCGGCCCCCAGCGGGAGAAGTGATGCCATCTGAAAAGCCCCTGTGCCGGGCCGCATCACCACCAGCACACCGACAAACCCCACCGCGATGGCAGCCCAGCGCCATGGTCCGACGGTTTCCTGCAAAAAGATGACCGAGAAGACGGTGATGATGAGCGGACTTATGAAAAAAATCGCCACCGCATCGGCGAATGGCATCGCCGCGAGCCCCAGAAAAAACAGCATGTTGGCGAATACGACGAATAGGCCACGCATCAGATGGGCGCGCAACCGCTTGGTGCGAAACGCACGCACGCCGCCTGTGAGCGGCATGACGATCCCAACGATGATACAAAACCCGATCATCGAGCGGATCATGACAACCTGATGCAGCGGGTAGTCGCCGCTGACAAATTTGATGATCGTGTCGTTAAACGAGAAAAAGCACACCGCCAACAGCGCGGACAAACAGCCCAGCTGAGATGGCGTCAAAGTGCGGAACCAGTTCACCGCGCAGCTTTGCGCAATGTGGTTTCCAGCGCATCCAGAAAACGGGACCGGTCTGCCTTCGAGAACGGTTTGCCGCCACCCTGCCGGAACGGATCAGCGGCGCGCATGTCGGCCATCAGGTCGCGCGTGGCAAGGACATTGCCGATATTGGCCTCGGTCAATGGTTCGCCATTGTGCTTGAGAACCAGGGCACCGTTTTCAACGCAGTGCGACGCCAACGGAATGTCCCCTGTAATGACCACATCGCCCTTGGTTGCCCGATCCGCGATCCACATATCGGCCACATCAGGGCCATCGGGCACGACAACAGTTTCCACATAAGGGTTCTGCGACGGGCGGATACCGCCATTAGACACCACGAAAATCTTCACCTTATGCCGTGTGCCCACACGTTCAATCTCGGCCTTCACGGGGCAGGCATCGGCATCAACGTAGATCATGCGTAAAGCGCCTCTGCGTGGAACGCGACGTGGTCTTCCATGAAGGTCGAGACAAAGAAATACGAATGGTCGTAGCCCTTTTGCAGGCGGATCGCGCCCTCTTGTCGCTTTGCGGCAAAGGCAGCGGCGAAGGCTTCGGTGCCCAGCAGATCACCGAACTGATCGTCGGTGCCTGTATCGATCAACATCGGCCCGTTAAATCCGCCGCCCTGCATCAGCAGCGTGGCATCATGCGGACCCCAGTTTTCTTCGTCGCCCCAATAGGCGCTGAACTGCTTGCGCCCCCAGTCGGATTTCGTCGGGTTGCAGATAGGCGCGAATGCCGACACCGACCGGAAGCGGTCAGGCAAGGCCATCGCCATCGTCAGCGCGCCGTGACCGCCCATCGAATGACCGGTGATCGACTGACGGTCCATATCCAGCGCAAAGTTTTCGGCCACAAGCGCGGGCAATTCTTCGGCCACATAGGTCCACATTTTGAAATGTTGGTCCCAAGGCGCCTGCGTTGCATCAATGTAGAAACCGGCCCCCTGACCAAGATCATAAGCCTCATCATCCGGCACGCCTTCACCGCGGGGCGATGTATCGGGAAAGATCAGCGCAATCCCCTGCTCTGCCGCCCATTGCTGTGCGCCCGCCTTGTCCATTGCGTTGGCGTGGGTGCAGGTCAGGCCGGACAAATACCATAGCACCGGCACGGGACCGAACGCCGCCTCTTCCGGCATAAAGATCGCAAAGGTCATGTCGGTGCCGGTTGCGGTGGATGCGTGCGTGTAAACACCTTGCGTGCCGCCAAAGCTGCGGTTTTCGGATACGGTTTTCATGTGGTGCCCCCTCGCGTGCTGTTTCCCCACGGCTAGCGCAGGACTACAGCGTTGTCACCCATGCGATCACGCCCGACAGCGTCAGGATACTGATTGACGTCGACACCAGAATGGCCGCTGACACGCGCGTTGGGGCCACGCCATAATGCTGCGCAATCATATAGACATTGCCCGCCACAGGGAGCGCTGCTGCAGCGATCATCACGCCAGCCGCGTAGGGTTCGACCTTGAAGATATAGAGCGCTGCCAATGCCACAAACAGCGGATGCAAGCCCAGCTTGCAAAATGACAACCAGCCCGCGACAGCAAGTCGTTCCGCCGATTTGCCAGCGAGGGACGCGCCAATTGCAAAGAGCGCACCCGGCGTGGCCGCCCCACCAAGGATCGCCAGAAATTCGTTGGCCGGGGCAGGGATTGGCAGGGCAAAGCCGGATACCATCAGGCCCAGCACGATCGACACGATCATCGGGTTTTTGATCAGCCCCAGTCCGACGGTTTTCAGAATACCCCAATGCACCTGACCGTCCCGCGATCCGGTGATCAGGATCACGGTCAGGCTGCCGAAAAAGATCAGATCAACCGCCAGCACCATCATCACGGGGCCAACCGCACCGTCGCCCAGCAAAAGCACCAACATCGGGATGCCCAGAAAGCCGACGTTGCCAATCACGGCGACCTGCGCCTCGACCGCGCCCTCTGCGATGCTTAAGCCCCTGAACAGCGACACAAACGTAGCAATCAGATAGACAAAAAGCGTGCCCCAGAAATAGGCCATGACAAAGCGCAGATCAAAGATCTCGGACAGCGACAGGTTCGCGGCAAAGCGGAAGATCATCGCGGATAGCGCGAAGTAGAAGACGAACTTCGTCAGATAGGCCGTCGCCTCTGGCGTGAAAAACTTGGTGCGGGCGGCCACATAGCCCAGCGCGATCAGCGCGAAAAACGGAACAGTTTTCAGGAAAATGTCCCACATGCGCGCTAGTCAAACGCCCCTGTCACGCGGCCCATCAGCATAAACGCGCGGGCCGTTCGGGTTTCCGACAGTGCGGCGATTTCCTCGTCGCTGGCCACTTGTTCGAACGATTGCAGCATCTGGTCAAACTTGCGCAAAAAGTGGTGGGCCGCATCGCGGAAGATTGTATCTTCGCGCATCCGGCCAGAGGCAAGTGCCAGCGATGAACGGTCACGCACGCCGCCGAGTGCTGCCATCGGCCTGCCCCGCTCACCCCGTGCAAAGCGTCGCCACAGTTCAGGCCGTGCACGATCAGGGCGCAGGTCATCCATATAGATACCGTCCTGCGACAGCAGCGTGAGAAGGTCCTGACTGGCCTGCACAAGCTGGCGCGCGTTGCGATCTTTCAGTGCACGGCGCAGTGCGGCAAACCCGCGCGTGTCCTGTTCAGTGTCGGGAAAATTCAGCGCGCGGATCAGGTCGGAGTTGATCAGCGCAGGCGCAATATCATCGGCTGATGTGCCCAGCGCCAGCGTTGGCTGGTCGTCCACAGGGGCGACCTTGCGTTCGGTCAGCAGTTTTTGCGCCTCACGCGATGATGTGAACGTGGCCAGCGCCGTTTCGGTCTTGCGCGTGGCCTGCGCAATTTCGGTCAGCTTCTTTTCAACCGTAGGCTCAAGCGAAGCACCCGCAGGTTTGCCTTGCCGTTCGGCCATATAGGTGTGGCGCATGCCGTCGATGGCCGCGTGCAGGCGGGCCGCCTCTTCGCGCATCACACGGGCGGATCGGGCAGCCGCAACGGCAACCCAGATCATCGCCACCGGCATGAAAACCGCCATCAGCGTCAGCACAAAGCGCAGGCTATCGAACGATGCAGCATCACCGGACGGCGGCAGCACAATAAAGAAAATCGCAACGGCCACCATCCATCCAACGGACAGCGCAAGCGCAATCACTTCGATCCGCGAGGGACCGGGCTTGGGTGTTTGGGGCTGGGGCACGTTCGCCATATCAGGGCCTTGGCCGCTTACTTATATACGATCGACAGGATTTCGTAGGATTTCTGTCCGCCAGGTGTGCGCACTTCCACGCTGTCGCCCTCGTCCTTGCCGATCAATGCGCGGGCCAGCGGGGATTTGATGTTCAGACGCCCGCCTTCGATGTCGGCTTCGTATTCACCGACGATCTGGTAGGTTTTCTCTTCGTCGGTGTCTTCGTCCACCAGTTCGACCAGCGCACCAAACTTGATACTGCCAGACAGTTTGGCAGGGTTGATCACGTCAGCCAGCGAAATCACGCCTTCAAGTTCCTTCACGCGGCCCTCGATGAACGACTGTTTTTCCTTGGCGGAATGGTATTCGGCGTTCTCGGACAGATCGCCATGCTCGCGCGCTTCGGCAATGGCGCGAATGATCGCGGGCCGCTCCACCGACTTGAGGTGTTTCAGCTCTGCGTCCAGTTTATTAAAACCGGCCTGTGTCAAAGGTATCTTGTCCATAATCGCGCATCCCCTTTGGGGCAAAAGAAGTCATCGCATGTTCATAGCTTAGTTTGACAGGTGAAAGTCAAGCCAAACCACGCCCGACGCGCCGTAATCGGCGGTTTTGTCGTCGCGTCTTGATTGCCCCGCAATGCGGCTTGCGATAGGTCAGGACGCAACAATATTTCAAGTGTGTTTCGGGGCGCGCCCCGCCTGACAAAAGGGAAGTCACAATGGCTGAAATTGAACGCGAAGCAATGGATTATGATGTGGTCATCGTGGGCGCTGGTCCTGCTGGTCTGTCCGCTGCGATCCGCCTGAAACAGCTTGATGCCGACATCAATGTCGTCGTGCTGGAAAAAGGATCAGAGGTGGGTGCGCACATCCTGTCCGGTGCCGTGCTTGATCCGTCCGGCCTGAACAAGCTGATCCCCGACTGGAAAGAAAAGGGCGCACCGCTGAACGTGCCGGTCAAGACCGACAACTTTTATATGCTGGGCGAGGCAGGCAAGATCCGCGTGCCGAACATGGCGATGCCACCGCTGATGAACAACCACGGCAACTACATCGTGTCGATGGGCAACGTCTGCCGCTGGATGGCGGAACAGGCCGAAGAACTGGGCGTCGAAATTTTCCCCGGAATGGCCTGTTCCGAGCTGGTGTTCGGTGACGACGGCGAAGTCAAAGGCGTTGTGGCTGGCGAGTTTGGCAAAGAGGCTGACGGCTCCATGGGTGCGAACTACGAACCCGGCATGGTGCTGAACGGCAAATACGTGTTCCTGTCCGAAGGCGTGCGCGGATCGCTGTCCAAGCAGGTGATCGAGAAATACGATCTGGGCAAAGGCAAGCAGGTCCAGAAATACGGCCTTGGCATGAAAGAAATCTGGGAGATTGACCCCGCCAAGCACAAGGAAGGCACTGTCACTCACACGATGGGCTGGCCGCTGTCTGAGTCCGGTGCCGGTGGTGGATCGTTCATCTACCACCTTGAGAACAATCAGGTTTACGTGGGCTTCGTTGTCCACCTTGGCTACAAGAACCCGCATACATTCCCCTACATGGAATTCCAGCGGTTCAAGCATCACCCCATGGTGGCAGAGCTGCTTGAAGGCGGCAAACGTGTGGCTTACGGCGCGCGTGCCATTACCGAAGGCGGCTATCAGTCGATGCCGAAGCTGACGTTCCCCGGCGGTGCGCTGCTGGGGTGTTCCGCGGGCATGGTCAACGTGCCGCGTATCAAGGGCAACCATAACGCCATGCTGTCGGGCATTGCCGCAGCCGAGGCAGCCCACGCCGCCATCGCAGAAGGCCGCGAGAGCGATGAGCTGACCGTCTATGAAACCGACGTCCGTGAAGGACCGATTGGTCAGGACCTGTTCAAGGTGCGCAACGTGAAACCGCTGTGGTCCAAGTATGGCCTGATGGCCTCGCTCACCGTGGGTGGTCTTGATATGTGGACAAACACATTCGGCTTTTCCTTCCTTGGCACCGTGCCACATGGCAAATCGGATGCGGACGTGACCGAGCCTGCGGATAAGCACAAGGTCATCAACTACCCCAAGCCAGACGGCAAACTGTCGTTTGATCGCCTGACCAATGTGGCGTTCAGCTTTACCAACCACGAAGAAAGCCAGCCGGCGCATTTGCATCTGAAAGACCCGTCTATTCCAGTTGATGTGAACCTGCCCAAATATGCAGGTCCATCGGCGCGCTATTGCCCCGCTGGCGTTTATGAGTTTGTGGGCACCGGTGAAGACACGAAGTTCCAGATCAACTTCCAGAACTGCGTGCATTGCAAAACCTGCGATATCAAAGACCCGAGCCAGAACATCGCGTGGACTGTGCCGCAGGGTGGTGACGGGCCGAACTACCCGAACATGTAAACGACTTTGCTGGTCGAATAACGGGCCTCGCGGACACGCGGGGCCTTTTTCGTGTCGGCGGATGTCTGCGGCTTTTTGCATCACCAATCAGCGGGCGATTGCGCCTGCATGACCGCTCCCCTAGGTTCGCTTGCGAAACACAAAGGGGCGATGGCGTGTTCAAATCCATTCTATTGGCGACAGCTTTGACAACAACGCTTGCGGGCGCGGCATTTGCACAGGCCGATCCGGGGTCATATCTGGCCGCGCGTCAGGCTGATTTCGGCAACGATTACGAGGCGGCAGCGCGGTATTACCAGCAGGCCGTGCTGGCTGATCCATCCAATCCGATGCTTCTTGAAGGCACGATGGCCGCCAATCTGTCGCTGGGCAATCTGGATGCCGCCGCACCCATCGCCGATGCCATGATCAGCCTCGGGATCGAAAGTCAGGTCGCCAATATCGTGCGCTCTGTTCAGGCGGGTCGCACGGGTAATTGGGTACAGATTTTTGAAGCGCTTGAGCAGGATCACTCTGTCGGGCCACTGGTTGATGGTCTGTCGCAGGCGTGGGCGCACATGGGTCTGGGCGAGGTGAACAAAGCCCTGATGACCTTTGACGAGGTGATCGAGGCACCGGGCCTGCGCGCCTACGGGCTATTCCACAAGGCAATGGCGCTGGCATCGGTTGGCGACTACGAGGGCGCCGAAGAAATACTGTCGCTGTCCCCAGAAGGTGGCGTGCGCCACAACCGCCGCAGCGCGATTGCCTTGGCTCAAATCCTGAGCCAGCTTGACCGCAACAGCGATGCGGTGGCCCTGATTGATGCGGTATTTGGCGATCGGCTTGATACCCGCCTGATCCAGATGCGTGCCGCGCTTGAGGCAGGCGACACCTTGCCCTACGACACCGTCCGCTCTGCCGCTGATGGACTGGCCGAAGTGTACTTCATGGTCGGCGGTGCCCTGCGCGGCGAGACGCCTGATGGCTACACCTTGCTTTATGTGCGCGCCGCTCAGGCCTTGCGCCCCAACGACACCGAGATCCTGCTGACAGCCGCCAACCTGCTGGACGATCTGGGCCGCTACGAGATGTCGAACGCCGCCTACGCGCAGGTGTCCCCTGATGATCCCGCCTATATGGAGGCCGAGATTGGCCGCGCCGATGCCCTGCGCAAAGCCGACCGTCTGGAAGCGTCAATTGAGGTGTTGCAGGCCCTATCGCGCCTGTTCCCGGAAGAGGCACGCATCTACGCCACCAAAGGCGATGTGTTGCGCCGCATGGACAAAGAGGCGGAGGCCAACGCCGCCTACACAACCGCCCTTGATCTTTACGCGCCCGACGATCCCGCGATCTGGTTCGTGCGCTATACACGCGCGATCACGTATTTCATGCTGGACCAATGGCCCGAGGCCGAGGCAGATTTCCGCGCCGCGCTGGCAATTCGCCCCGAACAGCCGCAGGTGCTGAACTTTCTTGGGTATTCGCTTGTCGAACGCGGCGAGAAACTTCCAGAAGCGCTGGATATGATCGAACGCGCTGTTGCCGCTCAGCCTGACAATGGCGCGATTGTGGACAGCCTTGGCTGGGTCTATTTCCAGCTGGGCCGTTATCAGGATGCTGTGGCGCCCATGGAACGCGCCGCGTCGCTGGAACCGGTTGATCCGGTTATCAACGATCACCTTGGCGATGTTTACTGGGCCGTTGGCCGCGAGATCGAAGCGCAGTTCCAGTGGAATCGTGCACTGTCATTTGATCCAGAAGAGGAAGAGGCGATCCGCATCCGCCGCAAGCTTGAGGTTGGCCTCGATGCTGTCCTGATCGAAGAAGGCGAAGACCCGATCCGCGTCGCCAGCGACGACTGATGCTCACCGCCCTTGCCCCAGCAAAACTGAACCTGACGCTGCATGTGACAGGCCAACGCGATGACGGTTATCACCTTCTTGATAGCCTTGTGGTCTTTGCAGACGCCAGCGACACGCTGACCTTTCGCCCGGCACCTGATCTACGCCTGACCGTGACCGGCCCCTTTGCCGAAGGCGTCCCAACAGATCACACGAACCTGATTATTCGTGCCGCCGATCTGTTGCGCCGGATGCGTGGCGTCACGGCGGGCGCTGACATCACGCTGGAAAAGCAACTGCCACACGCGGCAGGTATCGGCAGCGGATCATCGGACGCGGCAACTACGCTGAAAGCGCTGGCGCAGATGTGGGATGTGCCACCACTGCCCTTTACCGCGCCCGAGGTCGCCTTGCTTGGTGCGGATGTGCCGGTTTGTGTCGCTGGTCCCGCGCCCCAGCGTATGCGCGGCATCGGGGAGGATCTGTCTACACTGCCCACTCTGCCCACGTGTGCCGCCGTGCTGGTGAACCCGCGCGTTGCCGTGCCAACGATGGCCGCGTTTGACAGGTTGTCGACCAAGACCAACGCTGCGATGGATCAGGTGCCTGCCGGTCTTGATTTTTCAGGCTTTGCCGCTTGGCTGTCGCAGCAGCGCAATGATTTACAAGCAGCCGCCGCTGATCTGGTGCCCGAAATCGCGCGGGCAACCGAAAGGTTGGACAAGCAGCCCGCCGTGGCTTGGACGGGCATGTCGGGATCAGGGGCAACCTGCGTGGCGCTCGTGACGGATATGGCCGCAGCGCGTCAGGTCGCGCGGGTCATTCAGGTGGCCGAGATGGGCTGGTGGGTCACACCCGCCAATATCATGTGATGCGGGCGACCACGTAGTCAGCCAAATCGATCAGCATCTTGCGCAACGCATGGTCCGGCACGGCACCAAGCGAGGCTTTAGCCTTTTCCGACCATTCCAGCGCTGTATCCCGCGTCGTCGCCATCGTGCCATGCTTGGCAAACAGCGCCTGTGCATGTTCCAGATCGCCATCCTCTTGGCGGCCCTTCCCGATGGTGCGTGTCCAGAAGTCACGCTCCTCTGCATCAGCCGCCGCAATCGCGCGGATCACTGGTAGCGTCAGTTTCCGCTCACGGAAGTCATCGCCGGTATTTTTGCCAATCGCGTCCGTGCCGCCATAATCGAGAAGGTCATCTACGATCTGGAACGAAATACCCAGCGCGTCGCCGTAGTCAAACAGCGCCCGCTTGATCGCATCGTCCTGCCCCGCAATTTCTCCACCGACTTCCATCGCCGCAGAAAACAGCGCCGCTGTCTTGCCGCGCACCACCTTCAGATACGTGTCCTCGGTCGTCGCAATGTCAGCCTGCGCGGTCAGTTGCAGCACCTCGCCTTCCGCGATTGTCGCGGCAGCATTGGCCAGAATATCCAGCACCCGCAGTGATCCGGTTTCGACCATCAGCTGGAAAGACCGCGCGAACAAATAATCTCCGACCAGCACCGAAGAAGAGTTGTCCCAGAGCAGATTTGCCGTAGGCCGCCCGCGCCGCTGGTTACTTTCGTCGACCACGTCGTCGTGCAGCAGCGTCGCGGTATGAATAAACTCTACCGTCGCGGCCAGATGCACGTGATACGGCCCGTCGTAGCCACACATCCGCGCAGCCGCCAAAGTCAGCATCGGGCGCAGGCGTTTCCCGCCTGCCTCAACCAGATGCGCCGTCACCTCGGGGATGCGCGGAGCGTGTTCGGACGCCATCCGCGCGCGGATCATATCGTTCACCGCAGACAAATCATCGGCCAAGGCCTCGGCCAGTTGTTCGTGCGGTTTGGTGGCGGCGACGTCGAGGCTCATCAATCTGTCCGGTGCGTTTGATAGACAAAGGCAGCGCGCCACCTTACGTCATGGATATGAAAGAACTTTTGCGCACCAACGACCCGACAGTCATCGCATTCGCCAGCGCGCTGCTGGATGGCGAGGGTATAACCTTCTTTGAATTTGACGTAAACATGAGCGTCCTTGAAGGCAGCATAGGCATTTTGCCGCGCCGGATCATGGTCGCAGACCGTGATCTGTTCATCGCAGAGGCGGTGATGCGCGACAACGAGATCGACCTTGGCAGATGATCTGACACACGATGCCTTTCTGGGCGGTCAGGTCATGGCGTGGCAACCCGCGCGCGGTTTCCGCTCTGGCATTGATGCGGTGCTGTTGGCCGCCGCCGTGCCCGCAACCAAGGGACAGACCGTGCTGGAATTGGGCTGCGGTGTCGGGGTCGCGTCCCTGTGTCTGAATGCCCGTGTGGGTGACCTGTCGATGACAGGCGTTGAAGTACAGCCGGAGTATGCCACGCTGGCCCGCCGCAACTGTCCCGATATGCAGGTTGTAAACGCCGACCTCCGTAATCTGCCCGCCGATCTGCGGCAAAAACAGTTTCATCATGTGATGATGAACCCGCCCTATTACGACCGCACCCAAGGCACCGCCGCGCAAGACAAGGGTCGCGACATGGCGCTGTCCGGTGACACGCCGCTGGCCGATTGGATCGACGTCGCTGTCCGGCGCCTGGCTCCCAAAGGCCACCTGACGCTGATACAGCATATGACACGCCTGCCCGACGTTCTGGTGACCCTGCACGGGCGGCTGGGATCGATCACCGTCATGCCGATTATGCCGCGACCGAACCGCGCACCTGATTTGTTTTTGCTGCAAGCGCGGCATAGCGGACGCGCCCCGTTTGTGATGCGCCCACCCCTGCTCATGCACGCCAATCCAACCCATGATGGCGATAAAGAAAGCTATACAAAGCAGTTGCAGGGTATTTTGCGGGATGGCGCGAAATTGGACATCACCGCTTAACCTTTTGGCAATCGTTCTGGCACAGGCTTGCCTAAGGTCCGGCTATGCTGCCCTGCGGCGTGACTTGGCCGAAAAACTGTGGTGCTATTAATCTACGACACACCTATCAGAGGAGGACGACCATGAGCTTGAGTTCGCATTTGCAGGAACTGAAGAAGAAACACGAAAACCTCTCTATCTCGGTTGAACAGCTGCAACGCAGCCCCGCGACCGATGACCTCGAAATTGCGAAGCTGAAAAAGCAAAAGCTGATGCTCAAAGAAGAAATTTCACGGCTGACGACGCACTAGCCCACCTTTCGGGCGCTGGCGCAGAATGTCAGCGCCCCTTTCACGACGATGCAGCAAGATCGGTTGCCAAGATAAACCGGCGGCCATCTTCGAACGCGGCAGAAGCTGCGATTTCTGAAAACACCCAATCCTTAAACGCCGCGACCTGCGGGCGCGTCTCGGTCCCTTTGGGACAGACAAAGCGGAACTGCGCCTCTGTCACAACGCCCAGCGCGAAGGGCGCGACAAGCCGACCCGCCTGAAGTGCCCGCGTGGCCAAAGACACCCGCCCCAACACAACGCCCGCCCCAGCCATAGCCGCATCAAGCGCGTGATCGGCCTGCGAAAACCGTGGCCCATGACTTGTATCCAGCGACAGGCCCGCCCCCTTCAACCAGATCGGCCAGTCCGATGGCGTGCGGAAAGCGGCCAGCGATTCATCATGAATCAGCGGCACGCTTGCCAGATCATCCGGCGACTTAACGTGTTCGGCCAAGGTAGGCGTCATCATCGGCGTGATCCATTCCTTGATTAGCGGCGCGGTGAAAAGCGCAGGATCGGCATCCACACCAAAGCGGATCGCTACATCTACCTCGTCGCGGTCAAAATCCGCGATGCGCAGGCCCGCGGCAAACCGCAGCTCAATCTCGGGGTGGGCTTGGGCAAAATCATACATGCGCGGGGCAAGCCATTTTGACGTGAACGCAGGGCCCGCTGTCACGGTCAGGACACCTGTGTCATTCAACCGCCGCGCCTGACGCCATGCCATGGCCAACGCGGCAAACCCGTCTGCCGTGCCCGGCGCCAGCGTGCGCCCAGCCTCTGTCAATTCAACGGCGCGGTTGAGCCTGCGGAACAGCGGCTGCCCCAAATCCGTCTCAAGCGATTTGATCTGATAGGACAGCGCGGCAGGCGTGACGAACAATTCTGCGGCAGCTTGGGCGAATGACATATGGCGTGCGGCAGCTTCAAAGGCGCGCAACGCGGTGAGTGAAGGAAGACGATCAGACATGTTCAGTTAAATACAGCTTAACTGAAGCAAGGGAAAGACTCGTTTGTCGCTGCGTGTTTCAAAGCCCATATTGGGATCAGAACACGAAACAAGACCCAAAGGAATTGACCCATGATCGAGACAGCACGCAACATCCAGATGAGCGCCGCATACCGTAAAGCACACCAGGAACGTGGCGAGGCCCTGCGCAATGTATTCGCCTGGATGACCGGCCGCCGTTAAGGAATTCGCTCCGGTGGTTTTCGGATCGCCGAACGAAAAAGGGCCGCGCCTGATCAGCGCGGCCCTTTACTTTTGATCAAGCCAAGCGGCTTAGGTCATGTACTGACCGCCGTTTGCGGAGATTGTCGAACCGGTGATGAAGCCCGCATCGTCGGACGCAAGGAACGCCACAGTGCGCGCGATCTCGGACGCCTCGCCCAAGCGGCCCACTGGGATTTGTGGCAGGATCACTTCGTTCATCACTTTTTCAGGGATCGTGCTCATCATCTCGGTGTTGATGTAGCCGGGTGCAACCACGTTTACGGTGATGCCAGCGCGCGCGCCTTCTTGGGCCAGCGCCTTGGTAAAGCCGATGTCGCCTGCCTTGGCGGCGGCATAGTTGGCTTGGGCGAACTGGCCCTTCTGGCCGTTGATCGAAGAGATCGTGATGATGCGGCCGAACTTACGCTCGCGCATACCGGGCCAGACGGGGTGGGTCATGTTGAACACGCCGGACAGGTTGGTGGAGATAACTTCGTTCCACTGCTCTGGCTTCATCTTGTGGAACGGCGCGTCGCGGGTGATGCCCGCGTTGTTGACCAGAATATCGATCGGACCCAGATCACCCTCGACCTTGGCGATGCCTTCGGCGCAAGCCTCGTAATTGCCAACGTCCCATTTGTAGGTCTTGATGCCGGTTTCTTCGGTGAAGGCGGCAGCCTTTTCATCGTTGCCAGCGTATGTGGCCGCAACTTCGCAGCCCGCCTCTTTCAGTGCTTTCGAGATAGCGGCGCCGATACCGCGGGAACCGCCGGTGACAAGAGCAACACGGGACATAGGATTCTCCTTCTTGGGAATTTCGTTCGTAATGTAATTATACGGATGCAACCGCCTGCGCAACATTATTGCGCAGGCGTGACACGCAGTTAGTCGCGCTCAACACACAGGGCAACGCCCATGCCGCCACCGATACACAGCGTGGCGATGCCTTTTTTCGCGTCGCGGCGCTGCATTTCAAACAGCAGCGTGTTCAGCACACGGCAGCCGGATGCGCCGATGGGGTGACCGATGGCAATCGCGCCGCCGTTGACGTTCACGATCTCCGGATCCCAGCCCATTTCCTTGTTCACTGCACAGGCTTGGGCGGCAAACGCTTCGTTCGCTTCGACCAGATCAAGATCGTCCACAGACCAGCCTGCCTTTTCCAGCGCCTTGCGCGACGCCATCACGGGGCCAACGCCCATGATCGACGGATCAAGACCGGCAGTTGCGTAAGATGCGATACGCGCAAGTGGCTGGATGCCACGCTTTTCTGCATTTTCTGCGGACATCAGCAGTGTCGCGGCGGCACCATCGTTCAGGCCGGATGCGTTGGCGGCTGTGACCGACCCGTCTTTGGTGAAAGCGGGGCGCAATTTCTGCATCGCTTCCATGGTCGCGCCATGACGGATGTATTCATCCTGATCCACAACGATATCGCCCTTGCGGGTTTTTACGGTGAATGCGCTGATCTCGTCTGCGAACTTGCCAGCCTTCTGCGCGGCCTCGGCCTTATTCTGCGATGCGACAGCAAATTCGTCCTGCTGGTCGCGGGTGATCTGCCATTTGTCGGCGACGTTTTCAGCCGTCTGACCCATGTGATAGCCGTTGAACGCATCCCACAGACCATCGCGGATCATGGTGTCGATATATTTCATGTCGCCCATCTTCTGACCGGCGCGCAGATGTGCGGCGTGGGGTGACAGTGTCATGTTTTCCTGACCGCCAGCGGCAACGATATCGGCGTCACCCAGCTGGATGTGCTGTGCACCAAGCGCCACGGCACGCAGGCCGGACCCGCAAACCTGATTGATGCTCCATGCAGCGGATTCAATTGGCAGACCGGCGTTTACGTGCGCCTGACGGGCGGGGTTCTGGCCTTGGGCGGCTGTCAGAACCTGACCCAGAATTGTCTCGGACACTTCGGCTTTGTCGATGCCAGCGCGTTCAACAACCGCTTCCAGTACAGACGATCCCAGATCGTGGGCTGGCGTGTTGGCAAAAGCCCCGCAAAAGCTGCCTACGGCTGTGCGTGCGGCGGATGCGATAACGACATTGGTCATGTTTTGTCCCTCTCAAAGGTTGATTCCTTTGGCGGAACAGGGCCTAACGGCGCAAAACGACAGCAGGCCCCAACCCGCCACTTGCATGCGTGTTTATGGTGAAAAAACAGGCAGAGCAACGCGATTCCCTTACGTCATGGCGAGTTTGCGCTAACCGCATAGCGGGCAGTCGGCC
Organism: Yoonia sp. 208BN28-4; assembly: GCF_037543925.1. Lineage (NCBI taxonomy): Bacteria > Pseudomonadati > Pseudomonadota > Alphaproteobacteria > Rhodobacterales > Paracoccaceae > Yoonia > Yoonia sp. 208BN28-4. The sequence goes on along the minus strand of NZ_JBBIFY010000001.1, from coordinate 475,153 downwards.
CACATCAAAAGCCGAATTTCGGCACGCCAAAGTGGTAGCCTTGCAAACAGTCAGCACCCATTTTCCTGAGAAATGCCGCCTCTGCCGCGCTTTCCACGCCGTCGGCAACCACGAACATTTCGAACTGGTGCGCGACCATCATCAGCGCTTCTGTCAGGATTTGGTTATCAGGATCGCCGCCAATCCCACGGATGAAGCTTTTGTCGATTTTCACCAGATCAAAGAAGAAGTCCTTGAGATGCCGGAAAGCGATCAATCCCGCACCGAATCCGTCCAACGCAAAGGCAAGCCCGCGCGGCTGCATCTCGGCCATGAACCGGATGACCACCTCGTGCAGGATCATGGCCGAGGATTCGCTGATTTCAAAGATCAACCGTTCGCCCAGATGCGGCTGCATCAAGAGACCCTGATCCAGGGTCCGGCGCCATTTGCCATCACCAAACGATCGCGCCGAGACATTGATCGACAGACGCACGTTGGGCGTGTCGCGCAACAGCTTCAGCGCCAGATCAAGCATCACGCAGTCAATCTCGCGCCCCAGCGCGGTTTCAGCGACCACATCCATGAAATGCGCCGCCGGAATGATCCGCCCCGCATCGTCGGACACGCGGATCAGGCCCTCGTAAAACGCGACGCGGGACGGATCGCTTGCCATCACAATCGGCTGCAATGCAATCCGCGCACGTCCGGCGGCCAAGGCATCGGTCACCAATGACAGCACATCGGCGTCACGGCTGGCCATCGCCGCCTGAAACGGATCAAGCGAGGCATCATCGGCAAAATCAGGTCTGGTGGCAGCAGGGTGAAGCATGTGGCCTTTCCGCAGGTTTTCCCTATCCTGCCGCGTGGGCGCTAATGCGACGTTAAGAACAATCAAAAATCGGGGGATGTGATGGTCGAAAGATGCGGTTGGGCGGGTGATGACCCGATCTATCAGGCCTATCACGACACCGAATGGGGTGTGCCGGAATACGACAGCCGCGCGCTTTGGGAAAAGCTGATCCTTGACGGGTTTCAGGCGGGTCTGTCGTGGATCACGATCCTGAAAAAGCGCGACAATTTCCGCGCGGCTTTTGCGGGGTTCGACCCCAACATCGTGGCGACATGGGGCGAGGATGAGGTGCAGCGCCTATTGCAGGACAAAGGTATCATCCGCCACCGCGGCAAGATCGAGGCGACGATCACCAACGCCCGCGCTTGGCAGCGGATCGAACAGCAGCAGGGGTTTGATAAGTTCCTGTGGGGTTATGTGGGAGGCAAGCCGCTGGTGAACCACTTTGCCACGCAGGCCGATGTGCCCACGCAGACGCCGCTTTCGGTGCAGGTGTCAAAGGACTTAAAAAAAGAGGGCTTCAAATATTGCGGCCCCACAATCGTCTATGCGTTCATGGAAGCGACGGGGTTGGTGAACGATCATATCGTAACCTGCCACCGGCACGGGAAATGACTTAGGTCCAGCGGTCCAGTGCCGCCTCGTCCTCATCCTTGGAGGCGACCCAGTTTGTGCCCTTGCCAGTCGTTTCCTTCTTCCAGAACGGCGCGCGGGATTTAAGGTAGTCCATCAGAAAGTCCGCCGCCTCAAACGCAGCGGCACGGTGAGCGGAAGCAGTGGCCACCATCATGATCTGATCCCCAGCAGTCAGCGTGCCATAGCGGTGAATGACCAGCACGTCAGACAGCGCCCAACGATCCTGCGCCTCCTGCGCAATCTTGGTAATCGCTGCTTGGGTCATGCCGGGATAATGCTCAATCTCCATCGCGCGCAGGCCATCGGCGACGTCGCGCACCACACCTGTAAAGCTGACAACCGCGCCGATATCCGTGCGCCCTTTGCCAAATGCGTTCAGTTCGGCACCGGCGTCAAAGGCATCCTCTTGCACGCGGACGTCCATGTCAGCCGCCCGTCATCGGTGGAAAAAACGCGACTTCCCTGACACCTGCCAGCGGCGCATCAAAACCGGCCAGTTCCTGATCCACGGCAACGCGCAGCGCGGTCACATCGGCAAAGGCTGCGGCGTAACGCTCTTCGCGCGCGCGCAACTCATCAACCAGTTCAGCCACGGTGGCCGCTTGGGTGTCCACGGTTTCCTTTGGCAGGCCGATCCGTTCGCGGACCCATGCGAAATACATCACGTCCATCACTTGGCCCCCCGCAGATATGGCATTGCCTTACGCAGATAATCCGCGCCGGTGATGAAGGTCAGCACCGCCGCAACCCACAGAAGGATGATTCCGCCATACCACGTGATAGACCAGCCCAGCTCTTTCCAACGCAGACCAACAAAGTCCTCAATCGAGCCATCCATGATGCCGTCAATCGTCGCCTGATCCATTCCGATGGTCTGTTCGATGATGAAATGCTCAAACGCGCCCTTGGCGAAGAGAACCGCAATCGCGACCATCTGTGCGGTAGTTTTCCACTTGGCAAGGTTTGTCACCTTCAGCGTGCCAGCCGTATCGCCCAAAAACTCACGCAGGCCGGAAACGAACACCTCGCGGAACATGATGATCGTCGCGGGCAGCAGGATCCACGGGTTCATGCCGGAAAAACCGGTGATGACCAGCAGCGCAATAATGACCATCGCCTTGTCGGCAATCGGGTCCATCATCGCACCGAACTTGCTTTCCTGTTTCCACGCACGCGCCAGATAGCCGTCAACGAAATCGGTGACGGCAGCCACGATGAACAGGACCAGCGCAAACCAGTCGGCATAGGGGCGCGAGAAATAGAGGAACATCACCACCACACCGGGGGCCGCGAGCAGACGCAGAAGCGTCAGGATATTTGGGATGTTCCACTTCATGCCAGCAGAGTTAATCGCTCTGCCGGACAGATACCAGAACCCAGTTCAAATTATGGCGTGAGGTCTTCGCAATCGCTGGGGAAATAAATCTGCATGCACAGATCAAATCCAGCGCCTTTGGTCACGGTGACATCAGCTATGGTGCCCAGATCGCCAGCAGGCACCTCGGCCATGCCGTTGATGCCCGATGGCCCCCAGACGGTCACGGCAAAGGGGATATCGGCGCGGTCCTGCTCCATCGGCGCGAACGGCAGGCTGATTGCGTCCGACCCTTCGGTCAGGCCCAGCGCGTAGGGTTCGCCTTTGGACAGGGCTTCGACGACATAGATCTCGAGCGTGTTCAGGTCTTCCGCCTCATAACCTGCCAACGTGATATCGGCCTGACGGAATGCCAACGGCACGTCGATCCGGTCGCTTGCCGCGGTCACTGTGATCGTGTCGGTCGCGGTCAGCTTGGACATGCGACCACCCGCGCTTTCAAACCGCAGAGCCACGTCATAATCGCCGGGGAATAGCCCGTTCGCCTGTGCGATACCGTCTTCACCCGCCATGACCCAGAAACCGTCGCGCCCGTCCTGTGGCCGTAGTTCAAACACAGGCGTGGCAAAGCTGTCCTGCCATGCCAGATCGCCTGCCACGCCAAGCGCGACATCACGCTGGCGCATGTCAAAATCCATCGCGACTTCATCCCCGACAGATACGGTCAGCGGGCGGCGCAGGGTCAGGCCGTTATCATCAGTCACTTCGATGAAGTGTTCGCCGGATGGTAAAAGCACGCTTTTCTCGCCGTCTTCCACCGGACCCAGATTATTGCTGGCAAAGCCATCAGACAGCCAGAGGTTCATCGGATCGTTGCTATCGCTTTGGACGTTGACGGTCAGCAGGGCCGCATCCAGCACGAACTCTACGGTCTGTGTTTCGCCGCGACCCACGGTGATAAACTGCTCCTCGGGTTCCAGATTGGGCAGGAAGGCCCTGACATAGACCTCTTCACCGGGCGGGACGTTAAATGCGTTGGCTTGGTTGGGGTTGGACATGATGCTCATTACGTCGGTCAACGTGCCGCCGTCGCCTTCTGTCACGTCCAGAATGACACCTGCGCTCCAACGGGCGAGGTCGGTAACGTCTTTGCCACCGTCCGTCAGCACGGCTTGCCCGACGACTTGAGCGGGCTGCACATAAAAATACGCGCCAGCGCCCACGATGGCTGCTGCTGCGACTGCACCGAAAATAATGGCCTTGCTCATTTAAATGTCTCCTCGTCGTGAATGCACCTAAGGATGCAAAGGCATGGGGGCGACCGCAAGGTCAGGATTTCATTCCCTTGCTGCAAAGCGGCCCAATCGGTGCGAGACGGTTAACATACTGTTAACATTATAAAACCTTCCCCACGGAGAAGGTCAGCCGTTCTCGTGAAAGAAATCGTAGATCGTCTGCGCCATGTTACCCGACACACCCGGCACGGCCTTGAGGTCTGCCAGATTGGCCCGCGCAACGGCCTTGGCCGAACCGAAATGCGCCAGCAGCGCCCGCTTACGGCCTGCGCCGACGCCAGCGATATCATCCAAGGGGTTTTTGCTGATCGCTTTGGCGCGTTTAGCACGGTGGGTGCCGATGGCAAAGCGGTGCACCTCGTCGCGCATCCGCTGGATGAAATAGAGCACCGGATCGTTGTGGCGCAACGCCTTCACCGGCTTTCCGGTGCGATAAAACACCTCTTTGCCCGCGTCGCGGTCCTCGCCCTTCGCCACACCAATCATGGGCACGTCACCAACGCCCAGCTTCTCCATGATCTCGCGCACAGAGCTGACTTGCCCAGCACCGCCGTCGATCAACAGCAACTCGGGCCAGACGCCCGATTTGCGTTCGGGGTCCTCTTTCAGCAGGCGTTGGAAGCGGCGGGTCATCACCTCTTTCATCATGCCAAAGTCATCCCCGGGGGTAAGGTCTTCGCCCTTGATGTTATATTTGCGATACTGGCTTTTCTCGAACCCCTCCGGCCCCGCGACAATCATTGCACCCACGGCAAAGGCGCCCTGAATGTGGGAGTTGTCGTACACCTCGATCCGTTGCGGGACGCTCTCTAATTCGAACGCCTCGGCCACGCCCTTGAGCAGTTTGGCCTGTGTGGCGGTTTCCGACATCTTGCGGGCGAGACTTTCCTTGGCGTTGCGCAGCGCGCCCTGCACAAGTTCCGCCTTTTCGCCCCGTTGCGGCACCGTAATCTCGACCTTGCGGCCCGCCTTTTCGCACAACGCCTCTGCCATCAGATCTTCGTTATCGAGGCCATGCGACAGCAGCAGCATCTTGGGTGGCTCGCGGTCCGAGTAGAATTGCCCGACGAAGGCTTCCATGACGACCGACGCATCCTCTTCGCCGCTGATGCGAGGATAGTAGTCGTGGTTGCCCCAGTTCTGGTTGGCGCGGATGAAAAACACCTGCACGCAGGCTTGTCCGCCGTTGATGTGCAACCCGATCACGTCAGCCTCTGCCGTGGACTGCGGGTTGATGCCTTGGGCCGTCTGCACCTGCGTCAGCGCCTTGATCCGGTCGCGCAGGGCGGCGGCGCGTTCGAACTCCATCTCGGCGCTGGCGGCGTTCATCTCTGCGGCGAGCGCTTCTTGAATGCCCTTCGTGCGGCCGGACAGGAATTTTTCGGCGTTAGCGACGCTACGTGCATAATCTTGCGGTGTGATTAAGTCACAGCACGGTCCAGAGCACCGCTTGATCTGGTATTGCAGGCACGGCCGCGTGCGGGTCTCAAAATCGCTGTCGGAACAGTTGCGTAGCAGGAATACGCGCTGCAATTGGTTCAACGTCCGGTTCACGGCACCCGCGCTGGCGAAGGGGCCAAAATAGTTGCCTTTTTCCTTCTTCGCGCCGCGGTGCTTTTTAATCTGCGGATAGGCATGGGATTTCGAGACGAGGATATTGGGAAACGATTTATCGTCGCGCAGCAACACGTTGTATTTCGGTTTCAGCTGCTTGATGAGGTTTTGTTCCAGCAACAACGCCTCAGTTTCCGTCCGCGTCGTCAGGAACATCATCGATGCGGTTTCGGAGATCATCCGCATGATCCGGCCCGAATGCTGGCCGGGGCGGCTATAGCTGCTGACCCGTGCTTTCAGATTGCGGGCCTTACCGACATACAAAACACGGCTGTCCGCATCCAACATCCGGTAGACACCGGGCGACGCATCAAGCGTGCGCAGATAGGACGCGATCAAGTCATATCCGGTCAGTGTCTTGGTTGACGCAGGGTCGCTCATGCGGGCCTCATGATTCTTGGTGTTGCTGCAATGGTAACGTGGTTGGGGCAAGAGGAAAGGCATCCACGGAACTTGTGGATAACTCCGTGGGCAAAACACTCTAAGCTACAATTTTCCGTTGAAAACAGGAGGCTTCAGCAATGTGCCTATTTTTTCAGCGATTTTTCAACCCCTTGATATTTCAATATATTTATATGAACAAATGATAAAATATTGAAAACACTAAGGAAAAGTAAACCGTTCGTGATCTTGACAGGGCTTAGTGCACAACTTTTTCAAAGCGCTTTGGATTCGGTAGCCGATTCTGCTATTCGACACCCAGAACATCCGGCGTTTGCCATGCCAGATGCTGGCCGCCATCAACGCTGATCATTTGCCCTGTCACCGCCTTGGCATCAAGGAAATAGCCTAGCGCCGCGGTGATGTCGTCGGGGTTCGCGCCGCGCCCCAGCGCCGTTGCGGCACGTTGCCGTTCAAAGTGTGATGCGCTTTGCCTGTGGCCCTGTAGCGTTGGACCGGGGCCGATCCCGTTCACGCGCACATGCGGCGCAAGACCCTGAGCAGCAGTGCGGGTCAAAGCCCATAGGCCCATCTTGGCGACGGTGTAGCTTGTAAACTCTGGCGTCAGCTTGTGGACACGCTGGTCCAGCATGTTGATGACAAGCGCTTGCGCGACAGGTTCGCCATTGTCGTCATCGACAGCCTTGGGCGCTTGCGCGGCAAGGGCTTGGGTCAGCACAAAGGGCGCGCGCAGATTGCTTTCGATATGGCGGTCCCAACTGGTGCGGGTCGCGGAATCGATATTATCGTATTCAAAGATAGAGGCGTTGTTGATTAGGCAGGTGATCGGCTGGCCCAGTTTCTTGGCTGCGGCGGGTAGCAGCGCTTGGGTCGCATCTTCGTCCAATAGGTCTGCCTGAAGGGTGACGGCCTTTCGGCCCTGTGCAGTGATCTGCGCGGCTGTTTTGTCAGCGCCATCGGCAGAGGACGCATAATGCACAGCTACGTCATAGCCGCGACCCGCCAGATAAAGCGCCATTGCACGCCCCAGACGCGCACCGGCCCCTGTCACAAGTGCGGCAGGCATCAGGCCAGCACCACGAGGATATAAGCCACGTAAAGTGCCGACAGGATCACGCCCCACAGGCGGCTGATGTTCACCTTCATGAAGACAAACGGGATCAACAGCAGGGACGCGGCCAGCATCACCCAAAGATCAAACGTCAGGAACTGGGGATCAACGGGGATCGGGCCGACAAGGCTGGCCACGCCCATGATGCCCAGCAGGTTGAACATGTTCGATCCGATGACGTTGCCCAGCGCCACATCCGCCTGTTTGCGCAGCGCAGCCATGACGGTGGTTGCCAGCTCGGGCAGTGATGTTCCGACAGCGACAAGGGTCAGACCGATCACCGTTTCGGAGATGCCGAACTCTGTGGCAATGTTCACAGCGCCATCCACCAGCAATGACGCACCCAGCGGCAGACCAACAAGTCCAAGGATCAGATAGAACGCGATCTGGCTGCCCTTCATATCGGGGTCGGCGCCTTCGACATCTTCAATGTCTCCCGCCAATACGTCGGCGGCATCTGCCTTCGCCTCGGCGCGGTGGGCGCGAGCGGACATGGCAGCGTGGGTCAGCATGGCCGCCAAAGCGGCCAAAAGGATCAGGCCACTGATCCATGTGAACGGGCCAAAGAAGCAAAGGACGATGAACAAAACCGTCGCCGCGATCATCTGGAGAAAGCTGTCGCGCGTATCGCAATCGGCGGTGTGCATCGTCGCCAGCAAGGCGGGAATACCCAGTACCAGCAGAATGTTGGCGGTGTTTGACCCCACGACGTTGCCCAGCGCAAGACCCGCGACGCCATCGAGAATGGCATTGATCGAGATTAGCAGTTCCGGCGCGGATGTGCCGAAGGCCACAATCGTCAGCGACACTATCAGCGCAGGCACACCTAGGCGGAGTGACAGATTGACCGCCCCTTTGACCAGAAAGTCACCTGCCAAAAGCAGGATCACCAGCCCGAGCGCGACATAAAGCCAATCCATATTTATCCTAACCTTTGCCGCAACGGCATGTACCCTTGCCTATCTTATATCGCCCACACCGTTTGCATTTGGCCGCAGCCAAACGCGCCTGCCCGGGAAAGCGCACTTTCCCAAAGATAGCGAGCACGGCGATAAAGGCCAGAAACAGTGAGACGATTTTGATAATCACGTCAGAGGCCGAACCGTGCAAAAGCGGCGCGATCTTCAACCGACGCGATGGTGTCATTCACCACAGCCGCGCCGAAACGCTGGAAGATCGATTTCTTCTGGCCATAGCGACGGAACTGCGTCTTATCGCCAAAGCGGCGTTTCATTTCAGGCACAAGATGGGCGATGCCATCGGCCAGACCCTGCTGAACGCCCTTGTCACCGATGAAGACTTCGCCGGTGAACAGATCGGGATTATCGGCCAGCTTTGCGCCACGGCGCGACTTGACCCACCCGATAAATGTCTCGTGCAGATCGTCCAGCCAACCCTTGAGGCGGGCGACATCCTCGGGTTTTTCCTCGCGGAAGGGGTCGAGCATGGATTTGGATGTGCCAGCGGTATAGACGCGGCGTTCGACGCCGTAGCGTTCGATTGCGTCTTGCAGGCCAAAGCCCGCGCTGATCACGCCAATTGATCCGGTCAGTGAGCAAGCGTCGACAAATATCTCGTCGGCGGCACAGGCCAGCCAGTAACCGCCTGATGCGGCCACATCCTCAACAAAGGCAAAGACCGGCACGTCGGTTTCTTGTGACAGGCGGCGGATGCGCGCGGCGATGAGCGACGATTGCACGGGTGAGCCGCCGGGACAATTGATTTCAAGTGCGACAGCAGCAGGCTTGCCCCGCTTGAAGGCCTTGTGCAGCACAGGCGCCAGACCGGTGTCATCCAGCCCGCGCCCGCCGGTTGTGATCGCCCCTTGCAGGCGCACCACGGCGACAAAGGGATCGGATTTGATAAAGGGGATATAGCGTTTCATCTTCGTCACCTATGCAGCGTCATCGTGGGTCACAAGGCCGCTTTATTGCCTAATCCGCCAGCCCGTGCGGAATATCCACCAGATGACCGTAATGCAGATACCTGTGAACAGTGCGATAGCAAAAAGCGATATGCCAATCGGCACATCTGCCGTGCCAAAGAACGACCAACGGAACCCGCTGATCAGATAGACCACCGGATTGAACATCGTAATCGTCTGCCACACGGGCGGCAGCATCGTGACGGAGTAAAAGCTGCCGCCAAGAAACACGAGCGGCGTGATAATCAGGAGCGGGATCAGTTGGAGCTGTTCAAAGTTGCCCGCCCAGATGCCGATGATGAAACCCAAAAGCGCGAAACTCAGGCAGGTCAGCACAAGGAAGGCGACCATCGCCAAGGGGTGCGCGATTTGCAGATCAACGAAGAAATACGCGGTGCCAAGGATGATGACGCCGATAAACAGCGCCTTGGTCGCCGCCGCACCAACGTAGCCCACGGTGATTTCCAGAAAGTTCACCGGTGCCGACAAAAGCTCGTAGATAGTCCCGATAAACTTTGGGAAATAAATGCCAAAGGATGCGTTTGATGTGGCCTGCGTCATCACGGACAGCATGATCAGGCCGGGAACGATGAACGCGCCATAGCTTACGCCTTCGACGCTTTCGATCCGGCTGCCGATGGCGGTGCCAAAGACCACAAAGTAGAGCGATGTGGACAGCACAGGCGACACAAGCGACTGCGTAATCGTGCGGAAGAACCGGGCCATTTCGAACCGGTAGATGGATGCCATTGCTGTCCAGTTCATGCCTTTTCCTCAACCAATCCGACGAAAATATCCTCAAGGCTGCTTTGATCGGTTTGCAGATCGACCATCTGCAGCCCCGCCTTTTGCAGATCGTTCAGCAGCGTGGTGATCCCCGTGCGATCGCCTTGGGTGTCGTAGGTGTAAATCAGTGTGTTGTCCTGCGCCGTCAGATCGTAGTGCGCCAGTGCTGCGGGAATATCGGTGACGGGGGCAGCCAGTTCGATCTTCAACTGCTTTTTGCCCATCTGGGCCATCATCTCGGCCTTGTCCTGCACCAGCAGAATCTCACCCTTGGAAATGATACCCACGCGGTCGGCAATCGCCTCGGCCTCTTCGATATAGTGCGTGGTCAGAATGATCGTGACGCCGGTTGCTTTCAGATCGGCGACGATTTCCCACATGTCCTTGCGCAGTTCCACGTCCACGCCGGCTGTCGGCTCGTCAAGGAACAGGACGCGCGGTTCATGCGACAGCGCCTTGGCGATCAGCACGCGGCGTTTCATCCCGCCCGACAGCGTCATGATCTTGTTGTCCTTCTTGTCGAGCAAGGACAGTTGCTTGAGGATCGCATCAACCTTTGCATCGTCACGCGGCTTGCCGAACAGACCGCGCGAAAAGCGGACGGAGTTGGCGACCGTTTCAAACGGTTCCAGATTGATCTCTTGTGGGACAAGGCCGATCAGATCGCGGGTCTTGCGATATTCGGTCTGGGTATCGTAACCGCCCACCTTGATGGTGCCGCTGGTGGGCACAGCGATCCCGCAGATTGTTGATATCAGCGTGGTCTTGCCAGCGCCATTGGGACCAAGCAGGGCAAGGATCTCGCCCTCTTCTATATCCAGATCGATGTTCTTGAGCGCCTCGAACCCGCCGTCATAGGCCTTGCGCAAATTCCGCACTGAAACGATGGATGTCATATGGCCCCCTGCCCTTGATCTGCGCGAACGTAGTGCGCCCGTGCGCAAAGGGAAAGGTCACATGCGTTCGGCCAGTTCCAGCATCCTGTGCGAAAAGCCCCACTCGTTGTCATACCAGCCGAAGACCCGCAGCAGGCCCGCCTGCGTGATCCGCGTTTCCGGCAGGGCGATGATCAGGCTTTCGGGACGCGCGCGCAGGTCTGATGAGATAAGCGGCAGGGTGGTGGACCCGATGATGCCAGACTGTTGCAAGAACAGTTCTTGAGCGGCATCCAACGTGGGCGTGTCGCGCAATGTTAGCGTCATATCGACAGCCGATACAGATGCTACTGGCACGCGCACTGCCGCCCCTTCGATCCGGCCCGCGATGTCTGGCAGAACCTGATCCAGCAGGCGCATGGCAGAGGTGGTGGTCGGCACCATCGACAACGCACCGGCACGACTGCGTTGGAAATCGCCGCGCGGCGCGTCGATCATCGGCTGGCTACCGGTATAGCAATGGATCGTTGTCATCCAGCCGGCCTTGATACCCCATGTGTCTTCCAACAAGCGCACCAAGGGGGCCAGCGCATTGGTGGTGCAGGACGCGTTAGACACGATGGGTTGGTCGGCCAGATCGCTTTCATTTGCGCCAAGCACAATCGTCACGTCAGCGGCATCAGACGGGCCGGACACTAGCACGCGGTGCGCACCTGCTTTCAGCCCCCGCTCTGCAAAGGCGCGATCATCGGCCTTGCCCGTGCAGTCCATGACAATATCAACGCCGGACAGGTCCAGCCCGCTGATGTCGGTGGTCGTGTGAATAGGCATACGATGGTCGTCGATCACAAGTGTATCGCCGTCCAGCGTCACCGTGCCGCGATAGGGGCCAAACACGCTGTCATAGGCCACCAGATGCGCGATCAGATCGGCGGCAGCCATATCGTTGACGCCGACAACCTCGATATCCGGCGCGGCACCCTGTGCCCAGGCACGCAAAACCGTGCGACCGATACGGCCCAGTCCGTTGATAAAAATCCGTGTCATTGCGACGTGTCCTTTGTTCTTCGGCACGCTGCACCCCATTGCGCAAAAGGGCAAGGTTTCGCCGCCCTGTTACGTCTTGTCACATAGCAAGACGCCGCTGCGGGTTGATCGAAACAGGTTGAGAACATATGAAGAACACATGGCACAGATGTCTTTACAAAATAAGCTCGCGATTCTTTCCGATGCGGCGAAATACGACGCCTCTTGCGCATCCTCGGGGTCAACCAAGCGGGATTCCAAGGATGGCAAAGGGCTTGGCTCGAACGAAGGGTCAGGGATTTGCCACGCCTATGCGCCTGACGGGCGCTGCATCAGCCTGCTGAAAATCCTGATGACGAATTTCTGCATCTACGATTGCAGTTATTGTGTGAACCGTGTGTCGTCCAACGTGCCGCGCGCGCGGTTTTCGGTGGATGAGGTGGTCAAGCTGACCGTCGATTTCTATCGCCGCAATTACATCGAGGGGCTGTTTTTGTCGTCGGGCATCATCCGGTCGCCCGATGCGACGATGCAGGACATGGTGCAGATCGCGCGCAAACTGCGGGTGGAAGAGAACTTTCGCGGGTATATCCACCTGAAGACGATCCCCGATGCAGCGCCCGAGCTGATTGCCGAGGCGGGGCTACACTCCGACCGTCTGTCGATCAACGTGGAGCTGCCAACCGATACGGCCGTCACGCAATACGCGCCCGAGAAAAGCCCTGAGCAGATCAGACGCGCCATGGCGGATGTGCGTTTGCGCAAGGAAGTGGCGAAGGACAAAACCCACACGGGCCGCCGCCCGCCAAAGTTTGCGCCTGCGGGGCAATCCACGCAGATGATTATCGGCGCGGACGGATCGAATGATGCGACTGTGCTGGGGCAGTCGACGCGGCTTTATTCCGGCTATAAACTCAAGCGCGTCTATTACTCCGCCTTCTCGCCCATTCCCGATGCGACCGCGAAACTGCCGTTGATCAGCCCGCCGTTGCAGCGCGAACACCGGCTTTATCAGGCGGACTGGCTGCTGCGGTTCTACGGGTTTGATCTGGATGAAATCACATCGGTGACGCCCGACGGGAACCTTGATCTGCATATTGATCCTAAGCTGGCGTGGGCGCTGGAAAATCGCGGGCTGTTTCCGATGGATGTAAACACCGCGTCCAAGGAAATGCTGCTGCGCATCCCCGGTTTTGGCGTGAAAACCGTGCAGCGCATCATCACAACGCGACGGCACAGGCACCTGCGCTATGAGGACCTGACGCGTATGGGCGCGTCGTTAAAAAAGGCGCAGGCGTTTATCACAGCGGGCGGTTGGACACCGCGCGCTTTGACCGACAGCGCAAATTTGCGCGCTCGGTTTGCGCCGCCGCCGGAACAACTGTCGCTGCTATGACGCAGGCGATCACCGTCCCTCGCCTGCATGCCGACACCGCGTGGCGCGATGCGGCGCGGGGTTTGCTGATCGCAGGTGTGCCACCGGAACAGGTGACATGGGGCGATGACACGACGCCCAAGGGGCTGTTTGACGATGACCGTCCTGTGCCACCCAGTGGTCAGATCACAGTGCCGCGCAGCTTTATCAGCCTTGCCAACACCGTTGTCTGGCATAGTGATCCTGAACGATTTGCGCGGCTTTATGCGTTGCTGTGGCGACTCCAGAAAGAACCGTGGTTGATGACAGATCGCGGCGACGCGGCGGTGGCAAAACTGCGCACGATGGAAAAGAACGTACGGCGCTGTCAGCACAAGATGAAGGCCTTTGTACGGTTCCGAGAGATCGGCAAACCCACCGACAACCGCAGATCCTTTGCGGCGTGGTTCGAGCCGACACATCACACGGTCGAGCCGACAGCGACATTTTTTCAAAAGCGGTTCGGGGATATGGACTGGCGCATCATCACCCCTGATGTGTCGGTGTTCTGCGAGGCAGGCGACCTGCGGTTCGAACTGGATCATCCTACGCCCGATCTGCCGGATGACGCGGCAGAGGATTTATGGATCACGTATTTCGAGAACATCTTTAACCCTGCCCGCCTGAAGGTGCAGGCGATGCAGTCGGAGATGCCCAAGAAATACTGGAAGAACATGCCAGAGGCGGCGTCAATTCCCAAACTGATCGCAGAGGCCCCTGCCCGCGCCCGCGCGATGGCAGAGGCCGCCCCGACGCTCGCCCCTGCTTTTGCGGCCAACGCACAGGCGCAGCAGGCGCAAAATATCTCGGTCTGGGATGGACCCGCAGACGCCTTGCCCGCAGCGATCAAAGGCTGCACGCGCTGCCCGCTGCATGTATCCGCAACGCAAGCCGTGCCGGGCGAGGGGCCGACAGATGCAGCGTTGATGATTGTCGGCGAACAACCCGGCGATCAGGAGGATCTGAAGGGGCGTCCGTTTGTTGGACCCGCGGGTCAGGTATTTGATCAGGCCGCGCAGCACGTGGGACTGGATCGTCGATCGGCCTACATCACAAACGCTGTGAAGCACTTTAAATTCAAACCCAAGGGCCGCAGGCGCATCCACCAGCGGCCCAATGTGTCCGAGATTGATCACTGCAAATGGTGGCTGGACGCAGAGCTGGCACAGATCAAACCAAAGCTGGTTATTGCAATGGGGGCCACTGCGGCACTGGCGCTGACAGGTCGCAGCGATGGGATTGGGCAGCGGCGTGGGCGGATAGAGCGCGGGATCGACGGAACGCTCGTGTTGATTACCTATCACCCGTCATTTGTGTTGCGCACGCCAGACCAAGGCGCACAGGACGCGGCGATGGCGCACTTGCAAGCCGATCTTGCGATGGCGGTTGCATACACCCGCGATGCGGTGGCGGCGCGTTCAAATGTCGGGGAGGTTAGCCAGTAAACCGGAGGGCGGGCTCATTAGGCTAAACGGACAAAGGCGCGCCAGCTTTGGCGCGCCTTTGTCGTATTGAAGATTAATTGTCTGCCGCAGGCTCTTCGTCGCTCAGAACTTCTGCGGGTGTCGTCGCATCAGGCTCGTCCGAATTGTAGGACAGCCAAGTGATGTAACCGACAAAAAGCAGACCCGCGACGATCAGACCAATCATGATCCCCGCCAAGGGACCTTTGTGGCGTTTGGCTTGCTTTTCGACGTCTGTTTGTGGTGCTGACATGTCCACCCTCCTTGATGTGTTGTCTTTATAACGTGATTTGGCCGTTTTTGTTCCGTGTTTGCGGAACTTTTTTGCATGTGCGCGGTTTGTCAAAAAGGGGAGGCCATTATGCCAAAGCAATCCATCATGTCGGTCTGCCTCGTTGTACTGGCAGTTCTCGCTGTCTTTACGATCCTTTCGCAAACCAAAAGTATCTTTGCGCCGGTGGTGTCGTCTTTGCTGTTGGGCGTCGTTCTGACGCCTTTATCAGATTTTTGGGACCGGATCGGTTTGCCGCCCGCTTTGGCAGCTTTCGTATCGGTGTCGCTGGCGATCCTGACGATCCTTGTGCTGATCCTTTTGATCGAACCCTATGTGACGCAGGCCATCAATCAGGCCCCTGTCATCTGGTCGGAATTGCGCGGCACCATCGAGGAATTCAAACGGATGCTGCGCGGACTTGAGGAAATCTCGGAGGATGTGGCAGAGGCGATCGGCGACAACGATGGCGCAGATGCATCAGCCGAAGACGGTGAAAGTGCGGCACCCGTGGTTCTGCCCTCACTGACAGATGCGTTGTTCCTTGCCCCGCATTTTGCGGCGCAATTCCTGATCTTTTCGGGCACGCTGTATTTCTTCCTCATGACCCGCAACAGCATTTACGACTGGGTCACGCAGACCTTCTCGCGCTTTGGCGAGGACGAGTTGCGTGACGCAGCCAAGCAGGTGGCCAAGTATGTTCTGACCATCAGCGCCATCAACTTTGTCTTTGGTTTCTGCGTCGCCATCGCGATGCAGCTGATCGGAATGCCGTCGCCCATGCTGTGGGGCATCCTTGCCTTTGCCCTGAACTTTATCCTGTATCTTGGGCCTATTTCGCTGATCGGCATGCTGCTGATCACCGGGATCGTGGTCTTTGATGGTGTGGCCAGCTTCCTGCCCGCCGCGATGTATATGGCGATGAACGCGGTTGAGGCGCAGTTTGTAACGCCGACGCTTGTCGGGAAAAGCCTGTCGGTGAACCCGCTGCTGGTATTCTTGTCACTCGTGTTCTGGCTGTGGCTGTGGGGGCCGATTGGCGGCATCATCGCGATCCCGCTTCTGATCTGGTCGATGACAGTGCTGGAAAGTCTGCTGAGCCATCCAGCCGAAGATCATGTCTTGGACGAAAGGGAAGCGGCCTAGAAGTCCGGCGTGTCCGGAACGAACTCGGCTGCTTTGAACTGCACCACCATTTCATAGAATTCTTCGGTGTGATGGACGTCGATCTTGGCGCCAAGCTGGATGACAAAAGCGTTGATCAGTTGCGCGCCAAGTCCGGTGCTTTCCGATATTGGCGCATCACCGATAGAGTTCACCAACGTCAGCGTACAGTTTGATCCGTCACGCTTGAGCGATGCGCGGACCCACAGTTTACCTTCGGGGTCACGGCCCAGATACTTCATCGCATTTGTCATGCCTTCGGCGGACAGCAGCGACAGCGGCACGGCCTGATCGGGGAACAGGAGCACCGGATCAATGTCTTTCGTTACGACAAGATCAGTGTCCGTTTCCGTTGCCACCTCAACCGATTTCTCGACAATTTCCCGCAGCAACGCGCCCACATCAACCCGTCCGCCGTTTTGCGACTGGTACAGATCGCGGTGGATAGTTGCGAGGCTTAGAATACGGTCCTGCAAGCGCGCCAAAACCTGCTTTGTCTCGTTCTCCTGCGCGGCGCGGATCTGCATGTTCATGATCGACGAGATCAGTTGCAAATTGTTTTTGGTGCGGTGGTGCACCTCTTTGATCAGCACGTTCTTTTCGCGCACCGAATTTTCCAGTTTCGCCTCGTCACGCAAAATATCGTCGGTCATGCGTTCGAAATTTTCGTTCAAAGAAACAAACTCGTTGGGCATGGAAATAGGTTTGTTACTGGTCGACACCGTGCGGTGGGTCGCGAAATTGTCCATGTCTTTGCGCAGCCGCGCGATATGGCGTAGCACGAACGTGTAGATCGACATCAACGCCACCAGCATGCTGGCAATCCACATCAGGATCGGGAACACCGCCGGTTTGATGATATCGGTGGCGCGGCTGGCGACGCCGCCTGCCGTGCTCCAGGATGCGAGGATCGACGCGGGGCTGCCTTTGATAGCGACCACAGTGTAGGTCCGCTCCTCTCCGCTTTCGTTCAGGCCACGAAACGATGTGTCAGGTCCGCTGGCCAAATCAATCAGGAAACGGTTTGCAGGCAGTTCTTCGGCGGCAGCCTCAAGGCCGTTTTTCGCTGTGAGAATGACGCCATCGTCGGAGAAGATCACCAATTCCATTAGGCCCAGATCAGCGAATTTACCGTTGATCTGCGGCACCGTGTTATGCGGGATCGAGAATGACACCAGACCGGCAAACTGCCCGTCGATGTTATAGGGCTCGGACAGCACAAACACGGGCTGCATACTGGCTGGCCCTTGGGTGTTAACGACAATGGTCTGTTCGCCCGCTTCCATCAGTGGTCCGAAATTGGGCCAACCGCTGAAATCGTAGGTTTTACCGTCAGAGGCGCAGGTCACGACACCGTCCCGCGGCAGGAACGCGACAAAGCTATATTCGCTGTCACCGGTTGTGTAGGTGCTGAGGTAGTCGACGCAGGCGTCCTCGGACGCTGTAAGTTCAGACGCAAGCCCAGCAAGACCGCGCGCCGCACCAATGGCGCGTGCGATGATCAGCTCTTCGGCCTTGGCCGCACGTTCGGTCAGCGCCAGCAATGCAAGCTCTGCCTTGATCTCGGCCTCGCTTGCCACACGGTTGGTCTGATAGATCGCAATGGTGCCCAGCGGCAAAAGCGCAAGCGTCAACAGACACACGACCTGAACCCGCAGGCTGTTGTACCACTTTGGGCCCATTAAGACGGGATACCGCGATTTCCGACGACGGCCATTGTCGCGCTATCAGTCAATTCCAACGCTTCGTCGTCGTTCAGCTTGAGCATTTCGGCCAGTTTATTGCGTGCGCGGTTCACGCGGCTTTTAATCGTGCCTGTCGCCACGCCACACATTTTGCCTGCATCTTCGTAGGAAAACCCGTTGGCTCCTACAAGGATCAGCGCCTCGCGATGTTCATCGGGAAGCTGGTCAAAGGCGCGTTTGAAATCGTGCATTTGCAGGCGGCCATCGTGGTCTGGTTTGACCGACAAGCTTTCTGAAAATACGTTGTCCACGTCAGCCACTTCGCGGTTCAGCTTGCGGCGGCTGGTGTAAAAATTGTTGCGCAAAATGGTGAAAAGCCACGCCCGCATGTTGGTGCCGGGCTGGAATTTCTCCATGTTGGTCCACGCTTTCAGCACGGTGTCCTGCATCATATCATCCGCCGTCGCGCGGTTGCGCGTCAGGCTTAGCGCAAAGGCGCGAAGAGCCGGCAGATGCGTAATCAGCTCGTCCTTTGGGTCAAGATCACTCACTTGGTTTCTTTTCCCTGTTTGTCTTGCGCACGCAAAACGGAAAGCAAATCAACGATTTGGCTGGGCATGTCGTCAGACTCAAGCTCCGAAAAGACGGATTTGAGGTTCTGGTCGATAAATTCGGCTATACGCGCCTCTTTTGGGTCTTTATCGCTTGTCATTACACAACCATGCCTAACTAATTTGATACTAGGGTAGCCAACTAAGGGAACCAACTGTAGCGTATAACGTTCGGTTCCGTGAATATTCTTTAAAAAGGTCGACAAATGAACAACAGTGCATCCGAGGCGGGATTTTCCGATCTGATCGCCAGCGAACTGCCATATCTTCGGCGTTACTCACGTGCTTTGACCGGATCACAGTCGCGCGGGGACAAGTACACTGTCGCCACGCTTGAGATGCTCCTGAAGGACCGCTCACCTTTCGATAACGAAGACCCGGTGAAGGTCAATTTGTTCAAGTGTTTCCACGCCATCTGGACGACGACGGGCCAGCAATTCAGCGAGCCTGACGACAGCCTGCGTGGCCGCGCCGAAGGCCTGCTTGCCAAGTTGACTGCCAACTCCCGAGAGGCGCTTTTGCTGCGCACCATCGAAGAGTTCAGCCTCGACCAGATTGCCAAGATCATGCAGATCGATGTTGAAGAGGCGCGCCGGTTGATCACCGCCGCCAATACCGAACTGGCCGAAAGTGTCAAAGGCCGCGTAATGATCATCGAGGACGAGCCGATCATCGCAGCTGACCTCACCGCGATTGTGTCAGACCTTGGCCACGAAGTGACCGGCGTTGCGCGCACACACAAAGAAGCAATCGAACTTGCCGATGAAGCGACAGCCGACCTGATCCTCGCCGATATCCAGCTTGCGGATAACTCTTCCGGTATCGAGGCGGTGAACGAACTTTTGCAGAAGATGGACGTGCCGGTGATCTTCATCACAGCCTTCCCAGAGCGTTTGCTGACAGGCGACCGGCCAGAGCCTGCGTTCCTGATCTCAAAGCCGTTCCAGGAAGCTCAGGTTCAATCAGCGGTCAGTCAGGCGATGTTCTTTGCGTCCACAGCAACGCTGAAAAACTAAACCGAACCAATTCTACGAAAAAAGCCCGCGCTTGTCACAAGCGCGGGCTTTTTTGTGCGATGAGCGGATGCGGTCAGGCGGAAATCGCCTTGAGCATCCATGCTGCCTGTTCGTGAAATGCAGATCGGGCCGTGGCCAGATCAGCGGTCACCGGATCGTTGTGTTCTTCGGCGATCTTGATGAGCGCGTGCAAGCGATGGGCCACACGTTCATGATCATCGGCCAGAATGGTGCACATTTCACCAGCCGCCGGATTTGGGTTGTTGTCTTCAATCACCGATTTGCTGATGACCTCGGCCATGGTGTTCGGTGCCAGTTGCCCAACGGCGCGGATACGCTCTGCCAACTCGTCTGCAGCTTTGAACATATTGCTGTATTGTTCATCCGTCAGATTGTGGATCGCAAAAAACAGCGGACCTTCCACGTTCCAGTGATAGGCGTGTGTCTTGAACGTCAACCGGTAGGTATCAGCCAAAACATTGGTCAGCCCTTCCGCGATGGTTTTGGGCTCTCTGACGCCAGAGGAAATGTCCTTTGGCTCTGATACGACATTAAGTGCGTGTGTCATTGCAAACTCTCCTTTCGGTTATCCGCGCACGGCGCGGACGATCAACGTGCCGACAAAAAGCAGCAAGAAGAAGAAGAACAGAATTTGCGCGATCCCCGCAGATGCCGATGCAATTCCGCCGAAGCCGAACAACGCGGCGATCAAGGCGACAGCAAGGAATGTAAGTGCATAACCTAACATAATTTTACTCCGTTTTGTCTCATTGGGGTGCAGTCTCGTGCTGCGATTTCTGCAGAACCAACGGCGCTTGGCGGTCTAGGTTCCGACTCTTTTCCAAAACTCTATCGGGAACCCAAAAGGTGTTGCTGCGTTAGGAGGGCAAGACCATTTTAAAGGAGGAGACAAATATGAGTTCTTCGACACAGAACGTGAACGGCAAAACGAACGCACCAAACAGCGACGATCTTGCCGAACAGATTAAGATTCTGCGCGACGATCTTGGGTCGCTGACCCAGACCATCGCCGACATGGGCCGAGCAACCGGAGAGAACGCTGTGAACGCTGCAAAAAGCAAAGTGAACGACGTGCGCGATGCCGCAATGGACCGCGCCGAAACTGCCCAACTGCATGCAATGGAAGTGAAAAACCAGGCAGATGACTTTATCCGCACGCAGCCGGCAACGGCCCTTGGCGTAGCAGCAGGTCTTGGCTTTCTCGTCGGCTTTATGAGCTCGCGGAGATAAGCATGTTTGGTATTCGCAAGAAAGTCGCGGGTACTGCAAAAAAAGCGGGTCTCCTGACAGGGGGCCTGCTTCTTTGCATGGTTGGGGCAGCGTTCCTGACAGTCGCCGGATGGATCACATTGGTTCCGATGATCGGCCTTGAAACGACAGCGTTTGTCATCTCGGCGATCTATTTCGGGCTGGGTCTTATCCTGTTGGGCGTGGCATCGTCATCCGATGACAGCAGCACGTCTGAAAGCGTGTCACCCAGCGTGAAGGCCAGCGCCACATCTTCCGCGCCGAAGCCTGACTCGCCCACCTCACCAGAGGCGCCACCGCTGATGCAGGCGTTTATGTATGGTCTGCAGGCGGGCTCTCAGGCCGAGAAGGCACGGCATTAGCGATCGACCGGACAATCATATCGGTCGTGAACGGCGTATGCACAATCGCGGCGGGGTAAGGCGTTTCGACGTGGCCACCCACAAAGATGAACCGGCATCCGTAGACTGCCATGTCTTCCAGCACCGTCGCACCATCGCCCGCGGCAAGCTGGCTGTTGATGATCAAGACGTGATCTGAATCGGGGCGCGGCATAATGCGTGACAGTTCTGCAATGGTGCCTGCTGAAATGAGGTCGCAGTCAGGAAAAGCCTGACGGACGGTATCCACCAAGTCCAAACTGACCAAAGGGTCAGGTTCAACTATCACAAACAAATATTTCACGAAGCGTCCCTTGCTACGCCCTCTGAATACGTCTGATGCAGAAGGTCCGCTATAATATTTGACATAGGAAGGACGGAATAATTTGTCGACCAAATGCCAGAATTGCCCGCTGCGCCGCCGCGATGCGTTTGTTCCCATGTCCAGCGACGACCTGTCCTTCATGCAAAAATTCAAGGTGGGTGAACTGGTGGTAAACGCCGGCACGCCGATTTTGATGGAGGGGTCCAATAGTCCCCAGCTGTACACCGCACTGCATGGCATGGGCCTGCGTTATAAAATTCTTCCCAACGGTGCGCGCCAGGTCATCAACCTGATTTTTCCCGGTGATTTCATTGGCCTTCAGGCGGGTGTCATGGGCGAAATGGGCCATTCGGTGCAAGCGACCACCAATATGACGCTGTGCGTTTTTGATCGCGCGGCAATCTGGTCGCTGTTCCGCGAGCGCCCGAAACGGGCATATGATCTGACATGGCTGGCCGCCGCAGAAGAACATTTTCTGGGCGATATGCTTTCAACCTTGGGGCAGCGCAATGCAATTCAGGCGGTATCGTGGGCGTTGACGCGCACGTTCTTGCGCGGCCAGTCGCTTGGGCTTGTCCACAACGACGAAATGAAATTCCCGTACAAGCAACAGGATCTCGCTGACGCTCTTGGTCTTTCACTTGTTCATACGAACAAAACGCTTGGCCGGATCAGAAGTCAGCAGTTGGCCGACTGGTCTGACGGTATGCTGCGGATCAACGCGCTGGAAAAGCTGGCCGAAATCGCCATGGTCGAGGATTTGACCGTCGACGCACGCCCGATCATGTAAGTCGCGGACCGCGCCTTTACAAAATCAGGCGCAGCTTGAAGGATGGTGATCCGTTCACCGCATTTCATGGATCGTCCGCTTGCGCATTCTTCACACCGCTGACCTGCACCTTGGCCGCCAGTTGCACGGATTTTCGCTGGCTGACGACCATCAGGCGGTGCTGGATCAGATTGTCGCCGCGCTGTCGGACCACCAGCCGGATGTGTTTATTATCGCGGGCGATGTGTTCGACCGGCCTATGCCGCCCGCCAGTGCGCAGCGGCAATTCAACGCCTTTCTTAATCAGGCGCGGCGCGTTTCGCAGGCCGCCATTGTCATCAGTGCAGGCAACCACGACAGCGCCGACCGGATCGAAGCGATGGCCATCATGGCCGATCCTGAAAAAGACCTCATCCGTGGCGCGCTGATGCCGCAGGAACCGGCGCTGATCTTGCAAGATGCCCACGGTTCAGTTGCCATCTCGGCGGTGCCATTTGCCTATGAACATGCCGCGAAAGAATGTTTTAACGATCCAGAAATCGCGTCGCCCGAGGATGTTCTGAAGGCCCAGATCGCATCGGCGCGCGCGCAGGTGCCTGACGGCGCGCGCTGGATTATCGTGGCCCACGGGTTTGTTGCTGGCGGACAGACCAGCGACGCCGAAAAGGCGCTGACGCGTGTCGGCGGGATCGAATATGTGGCGGCAAATGTATTTGACGGGGCCAGCTATGTCGCCCTGGGTCACCTGCACCGCCCGCAAAAGGCAGGTGGCGATCACATACGCTATTCCGGTGCGCCGCTGGCGCTTGGCTTTGATGAGGCTGGCGCGGAAAAGTCGCTGGCTTTGGTTGATCTGGCCGCCGATGGCAGTGTGGATATCACGCCCATTCCGATCACCCCGCGCCGCCAATTGCGCAAACTGCGCGGTAAATTGGCAGAGCTTTTGGCGGGTGTTCCGTCGGACGATTATGTGCACGCCGTGCTCACCGACGATACCCCTCAGTTAGACCCGATGAAGCGCCTGCGGGACCGGTTTCCCAATACCTGCATCATCACCTATGCGCGCGAAGAGGATCGCGCGGCTGGCACCACGCAGGCGGACGCTGGACAAACCCTTCTGGACGATCCGACATCGCTGATCGACGCGTTTTTGTCGCTTACCCGTCAGACAGCGGCCAGCGCGGCAGAGCGCCCGTTGATTGCTCAGGCTCTTGACCGGATCGATACAAGTGAAGACGCCACATGAAACCGGTGCGCCTTGAAATGACGGCCTTCGGGCCATTTGCAAAAACCGAAGTGGTTGATTTCCGTCCTGCTGTCAGCGCCGGATTGTTCGGGATCTATGGCCCCACAGGTGCAGGTAAATCGTCCATTTTTACCGCGATGACGTTTGCGCTTTTCGGTGAAAGCGCGAAACGCGGGCAGGACAGCCGCGCGTTGCGGTCCGATCACGCGCATCGTGCCACCATGACCCGCGTGTTTTTCATCTTTGAACTGGGTGCCAAGCGATACGTGATCCTGCGCACGCCAGAACAGGCCCGCCCGAAAATTCATGGTGACGGCGAGACAAAGCAAGGGCATGAAGCCTCGCTTTTTGATGCCAGCGATATCGCGGTGGACGATATCACGCCTGAGAACTGCGGGCGTGTGATCGCTGAAAAGAAGGTCGGTGTCGTCAATTCCGCCGTGCAGGATCTGCTTGGGTATGGTCCTGTCCAGTTTCGCCAGATCGTGCTGTTGCCACAAGGTGAGTTTGAAAAGTTTCTGGTGTCCGGCACATCCGAGCGGATCGCGATTTTGCGCCAGCTGTTTGACGTGACCCGTTACCGCAAGCTTGAGGAATGGTTCAAAGACGCCGCGCACAAAGCGGATGGCGTAATCCGCGAGGCAAGCACAAAGTACATCGGACGGCTGGAAGGTGAAGGCTTTGATAGCGTCACGGCTCTGGCCGATGGAATCGCTGCCGCTGACACAATCCTGAACGACGCGACCAAGATCGAAGCGCAGGCACAGGTGCATCAGGCCGACACCGCGAAGGCATTACAGGCCGCAACGGATTTGAATGCTGCATTTGATGCCCAAATCGGGGCACAGGCGCGATTGGTTGAGTTGATTGCGCAGGAAGGTGAAATCGCAAATGTCAGGGCCGCCCTGCGCGATGCGCAACAGGCCGCTGGGTTGCGCGATATTGCCGCCCAGCGCGCACGGGTCAAACAGGACTTGCTAGAGGCACAGGCCGAGGAAAAACGCACCAGAACAACAGCGCAAGAGGCGCAGTCGCAATCGGATCAGGCAGCGGCGCGGCTGGCTGCACTTCAGCACGATGCGCCACAGATTGAGGGTTTGAAACAAAAACGTGCCGATTTGACGCGCCACCAGCAGACCCTTCAAAAGTCGCAAGGCCAGCTTCGTGCCGTGCAAGACGCGCAGACCGCACGAAAGCAAGCGGATCACGCTGTTACCGTGACCAAGGACCGGCTTGCGACCCTGACAACCGATCTTGCTGCGGCACACGCCCGCCGCGAGGCTGTGCGCGAAACGGCGCAGACGCGGGCCGATTTGACGGTGCGCAAGGCGCAAGCAGATGCAATGCTGACCAACGCGCGGGCCTATGCCAAGGCGCAGACCAACGCGACAAAAGCGCAAGAGGCCGTCACCGCAAGTCGCGAGAAAGACGACGCTGCCCGAACTGTTCTGCAATCCGCAGAGGTTGAATTTGCCGTGGCCGAAGCAAATCTGGCGCAGGTACAGGCGATCCATCTGGCTGAAAAGCTACAAGCAAATGCGCCCTGCCCCGTATGTGGCGGAACCGATCATCCACAGCCTGCGACAGGCGATGCCGAGGGACGCGGCCTGACCGAAGCTTTCCGGCAAAAGCAAGCCACCCTGCAAGATGCTGCGCGGCAAATGCAATCGGCAGCACATGACTATTCGGTCGCGCAAGCTTTGGCACAGGATCGGGCCGCACAGTTGAAGGCCTTGACTACACCGGCACTGAATCTTGAGAGCTGCCAGCAAGCGGTCACGGATGTGGATGCGGCGCTTGCTGCATTGCCGGACGATGCGGATGCGGCGAAACTAGGCAGTCAGATTGATGCGCTCACTGTGCAAAAGGCTGATCTGGATACGCAGATCGAAACTGCTGCACGGACAGCACAAGAGGCGATAACTGCGCTGGCTGTGGCACAGCAATCCTACGATGATGCGATTGCCACAATCCCAGAACAGTTGCGGAGCGGTGACGCACTTGCCCATGACATTGCTGGTGTCACGGATGACATCATAAGGCGCGAAACAGCGTTATCGGACGCACATGCAGCCGCACAGACCGACCGCGATGCCGCCATTTCTGCGGCGAAAGATGCGCAGGCCGCGCAGGCGACACTTGCGAAATGCGAGGCCGAAGAAGCGACCACCGCACAGCATTTCGCGGACCGATTGGCGCAGGCAGGGCTGACGCCGGAAAGCTATGCCAAGCATGCGCAACAGGTTGATCAGATTCCGCATTTCGAAAAGGTAATCGAGACCTATCACGCTGATATTGCCGTCGCCAAAGCCAACAAGGCCAGCGCCGATGAAAAGATTGGCGGACACGAAAGGCCCGATCTGACAGCAGCGCAGGCCACGCAGGATGCCGCGGCACAAGCAACTCAGGCCGCGACCGAAACCAAAGGCGAGGCCCGTAAGGCCCGCGATCACCTTCTGCAATTACAGGCGTCAATCGCAGACGAGATCGCGCGTATCAGCGCGTTGGAAGACGAAACAGCGCCTTTGCGTGAGTTGGCGACGCGGTTCAACGGGCAGGTTGAACCACGGCTGACGCTTGAGACTTTCGCCATTCAGGCCATGTTTGCACAGGTGCTTGAGGCCGCGAACCTGCGGCTGGCCCCGATGAGTAGCGGTCGCTACCGGCTGGAAATTCAGGACGAGAACTTGAAAGGTGCGGCCAAACGCGGGCTGGGGATACAGGTGTTCGATCTGTGGACTGGCAAGCCGCGTGGCACGGCGGATATTTCGGGTGGTGAGACATTTATTGCAGCGCTTGCGCTGGCGTTGGGCCTGTCGGACGTGGTGGAGCGTAATGCGGGCAGCATCCGGCTAGACACGATTTTCATCGACGAAGGCTTTGGCAGTCTGGACGGTGAAGACGGGTCAGGCACGCTGGATCAGGTGTTGGAAACGCTTACGCAAACGGCAGGACAGGCCCGTGCAGTGGGGCTGATCTCGCATGTCAGTATGGTGAAAGAGGCGATCCCCAACGGTTTCCAGATCGAAAAGACACCGCGCGGCAGCCATATCAGGGTGCGTGACGAAAACGATGTCAGTTAAGTAGAGCGGGGGCACATCAATGCGCCCCCGCCCGTTGTGTTAGATATCTTCCAGATCAAAACGGTCATTATCCATGACCTTGACCCATGCCGCGACGAAGTCCGCCACAAACTTGTCGGCCGCATCGGCAGAGGCGTAGACCTCTGACACAGCGCGCAGGATAGAGTTGGACCCGAACAGAAGATCGACAGAAGAGCCTGTCCATTTCTTTTCGCCAGTTGCCGCATCCACACCGTCATAGCTGTCCTTGGACGTCGCTTTCCACGTGGTGTTCATATCCAACAGGTTGGTGAAATAGGCATTGTTCAGCTGACCGGGTGTGGTCGTGAATACGCCGCGATCCGACCCGTCCGTATTGGCACCAAGCACACGCAGACCACCAACAAGCACTGTCATTTCCGGACCCGTCAGACCCAGCAGTTGCGCCTTGTCCACCAGCAATTCGGCAGGCGTGCGCGTGTTGCGATCGTGGTCATAGAAGTTGCGGAAACCGTCTGCCTTTGGCTCCAGCCACGCGTAGCTTTCCTCATCGGTCATTTCTTGCGTGGCGTCCGTGCGGCCCGGGTGGAACGGCACTGTCACATCGTGACCTGCATCCTTAGCCGCCTTCTCGACAGCGGCGGAACCACCAAGCACGATCAGATCGGCCATGGATACCTTTTTGCCATCGGTCGCAGCGGCGTTGAACGCCTCTTGCACGGCCTGCACCTTATTCAGCATCGCAGGCAACTGGTCAGGGCGGTTAGCATCCCAGCCGTTTGCAGGTGACAGGCGGATCCGTGCACCGTTGGCACCACCGCGCATGTCGGACTTGCGGTAAGATGCAGAGGCCGACCACGCGAGGAACACCAGATCAGACACTGACAGACCGCAATCCAGCAATTTGCCTTTCAGGTCGGAAATATCACTGGCATCAATCAGCTTGTGATCCACTTCTGGCACGGGATCCTGCCACAGTTCAGGCTCAGCCGGCACAAGCGGGCCAAGGCCACGGACGTAAGGGCCCATGTCGCGGTGGGTCAGCTTGTACCATGCCTTCTGGAACGCCTTGGCAAATTCGTCAGGGTTCTTGTGGAACCGCTCACAAATCTCGCGGTAGGTGGGGTCTTCTTTCAGCGCGATGTCGGACGTGAACATCGTTGGCATGTTCATCTTGCCTTCAACGTGCGCGTCTGGCGTCGTCTCTTGTGCGCCCTTCGGGAACCACTGGTGCGCACCGCCGGAGCCTTTGCTCAGTTCCCATTCATAGCCGAACAGGTTGTCGAAATAGCCCATGTCCCACTGGATCGGGTTATTTGTCCAAGCGCCTTCAAGACCGGACGTGATTGCATGCTCGCCTTTGCCGGACTGGTAGGTGTTTTTCCAGCCAAGTGCCTGCTCTTCCAAGCCAGCACCTTCGGGTTCCGCACCGACATAGGCCTCGGGATCAGCGGCGCCGTGCGCCTTGCCGAATGTGTGACCACCGGCGGCAAGTGCCACGGTTTCTTCGTCGTTCATCGCCATACGGCTGAACGTCTCGCGGATATCGGCAGCGGATGCCAGTGGATCGGGTGTGCCGTTTGGCCCTTCGGGGTTCACATAGATCAGGCCCATCTGCACCGCACCCAGAACGCCGACCAGCTCGCGACCGTCCTCGTAGCGTTCGTCGTCCAGCCATTCGGTTTCCGGACCCCAGTAGATGTCCTCTTCCGGCTCCCAGATATCCTCGCGGCCACCAGCGTAACCGAACGTGGGCAGGCCCATCGATTCAATCGCGACGTTGCCGGTCAGAATCATCAGGTCGGCCCACGAGATTTTGCGGCCATACTTCTGCTTAATCGGCCACAGCAGGCGGCGCGCCTTATCAAGGTTGCCGTTGTCGGGCCAGGAGTTCAGAGGCGCGAACCGCAGGTTACCCGCACCCGCACCACCGCGACCATCGCCCACGCGATAGGTGCCGGCAGAGTGCCACGCCATGCGGATAAAGAACGGGCCGTAGTGGCCGTAGTCCGCTGGCCAAAACTCCTGACTGTCCGTCATCAGCGCGTGCAGGTCGGCCTTCACAGCCTCCAGATCAAGCGTCTTGAATTCGGCGCGATAGTCAAAATCCTCGCCCATCGGGTCTGACATTGGCGTATTCTGGTGCAGCATCTTGAGGTTCAGTGCATTGGGCCACCAATGCTGGATGGCCGTCGTGCCGCGCGCGCTGTGCTGGTCTTTGCCACCCAGCACAGGGCATTTCATTGCCTTGCCGCCGTCCAGATTTCCGTCTGATCCGTCCATGATT
The DNA here is from genome assembly GCF_037543925.1 of Yoonia sp. 208BN28-4. Lineage (NCBI taxonomy): Bacteria > Pseudomonadati > Pseudomonadota > Alphaproteobacteria > Rhodobacterales > Paracoccaceae > Yoonia > Yoonia sp. 208BN28-4. The sequence continues at coordinate 446,375 of NZ_JBBIFY010000001.1, read as the reverse complement.
CTTTCCTCCGGTATGTGAATTTGGAATTGTTCTAACAAGTCAGCGTGATTAGTTTAAGTTAAATATTCTGATTGATATGATAAGAAAGCCTTATGGCAAATCCAACGCTGAAACAGTTCAGATACTTCGCCGCCCTGTCGCGCTATCGCCACTTCGGGCGGGCGGCTGATGCCTGCGCCATTTCGCAGCCCGCGCTATCGATGCAGGTCAAGGAACTGGAACAGACGCTTGGCACTGCACTGCTGGAACGTGGCGGGCGTGACGTGCGGCTGACCCCCTTTGGCGAGGTGGTAGCCAGCCGCGCGGCTGCAATCCTGCAATCTGTGGAAGAGATCGAGGACTTGGCGCGCGCGTCACATGCAACGCTGTCAGGGCGGCTGCGGATCGGCGTTATTCCGACGATTGCGCCATACCTGCTGCCCCGTCTGATCGGTGATCTGGGCCGCGATTACCCCGGTCTGGATATCCAGATTCGCGAGACGCAAACGCAAACCCTGATGGACGAACTGACCGCCGGACAGATTGACACCGCTATTCTGGCGCTCCCCGTATCAGCCCCTGCATTCACCGAGGTTGCGCTGTTTGACGAGGCGTTCGTGCTTGTGCGGCCTGCCGCAGACGCCGACAAACCCGTCCCGAACCGTGCGATGTTGCGCGAAATGCGGTTGCTGCTGCTTGAAGAAGGGCATTGCTTTCGCGAACAGGCGCTTTCGTTTTGCAACGCCCCGTCGGTGCGCGAATGGGGCGGCATGGACGGATCATCGCTGTCGACGCTGGTGCAGATGGTCGGCGCTGGCATGGGGGTGACGCTGCTGCCGGAAATGGCGATCAACGTCGAAAGCCGCTCTGCCCCTGTGGCGATTGGCACCTTTCCCGACCCGCAACCCACCCGCACCATCGGGATGATCTGGCGCAAGACCAATCCGCTGGCCGACCAACTGGCCGAGGTGGCGCGTGTGGTGAAGGACGCGGGTCAAGCCCTGCGCCCGCGCACATAGCAGTTGCGACAGCGCCCGTTGCTTTGACGGCCCCTCGCAGCATATCAAAGTGCAACACTGATGAAGGAGCGACGCGCATGGCAAAGGCAGATATCGGGCTTGTGGGCCTTGGTACGATGGGATCGGCGCTTGCGCTTAATATTGCGGACAACAGTTTCGACATCGCCGTGTTCAACCGCACGACCGAAAAGGTGCACAGCTTTCACGATGAGGCGGGCGATCTGGCCGATCACATCACGCCGACCGAAACGCTTGAAGAATTCGTTGCAGCGCTGAAAACGCCGCGTGCGATCATCCTGATGGTTCCTGCCGGAAAGCCCGTGGACGGGCAGATTGATGCGCTGCGCCCGCTTCTGGATGATGACGATCTGATTATCGACGCAGGTAACGCCAATTTCCACGACACCATCGCCCGCATGGAATGTGCCACTGGCCCGTTTCTGGGCATCGGCGTGTCAGGTGGTGAAGAAGGCGCGCTCTTTGGCCCCGCGATCATGGGCGGCGGCAAGCGCGAACATTGGGACCGCGTGGCACCGATCCTTGAGGCGATTGCCGCTGATTACAAAGGCACACCTTGCGCCACCTGGATGGGCGAAGAAGGGGCAGGCCATTTTGTAAAGGCCGTGCACAACGGAATCGAATACGCCGATATGCAGATGATCGCCGAGGTTTATGGCATTATGCGCGACGGGCTTGGCATGGATATGGCAAGTATCGGCGATACCTTTGCGCGCTGGAACGAAGGGCCGCTTCAGTCGTATCTGGTCGAAATATCGGGCGAGGTGGCCTCGGCCACCGACAGCAAAACCGGCAAGCCGATCTTGGACGTGATCCTTGATGCGGCAGGGCAAAAAGGCACAGGCCGCTGGACCGCGATTGAGGCACAACATCTGGCGGCACCCGTCCCAGCGATCGAGGCCGCGATTGTGGCCCGCAACCTGTCATCGCGCAAAGACGAACGCGCCATGGGCGAGAGCCTGTTTGGCGCGGGACCGCAATCAATCCTGCAAGGTGCGGTCACGCTCGATCAATTGGAGCAGGCGTTAATCGCAGGCAAGGTGATTTGTTACGCGCAGGGCTTTGCGATGATTGCGGCGGCGTCAGACAATTACGGCTGGGCGCTGCCGCTGCCGAAGATCGCTGAAAACTGGCGCGCGGGGTGCATCATCCGCTCGGCGATGCTAGATGACATGGCCTCGGCGCTGACAGAGGACGGGACTCGCAACCTGATGTTCGCCCCTGCCTTCGCGCAATACCTCAAAGACAACCACGGCGCGTTGCGGCAGGTCGTATCGGTGGGCACCTTACACGGCATCGCGATGCCTGCACTTGCCTCCGGCGTGGCCTATTTCGACGCCATGCGCACCGGACGCGGCACGGCGGATATGATTCAGGGCCAGCGTGACTTCTTCGGGCGGCACGGCTTCGGGCGCGTGGACGCATCGGGTGATGATCATCATGGGCCGTGGGACGACTAGGACGGTTTGGCCTTTTCGAGATAGGCATCCATCGCTGGCTTGTAATGCGCCAGTTCGTCTGTGACGGGTGCAAACCCGTGCAAGCGTTTGTCGTAGTCCAGCACCGCTTGGGGCCACGTGACCGGTACGCCGACGTCTGTTTCAAATGCGCGAATCCACGCAAATGTCACCGCAAACCCGCAATCGCAAAGCCAAAGGCGTTGGGGGTCAAGCGGACTGTTGTCCAGCAACAGCACCAGCGCCTCGAGGTGTTTTGTAATCGCATTGCCAAGCGCCTGCACCGTCGCCGCGTCGCGGGTTTCATAGGCGACCTGCGGGTAAATCGCGCGCACCGCAGGCTCCAGCCGTGTGTCATGGAACCGGCCCATCTCGCGGGCCTTGGCGCGCAGTTGCACAGTGTCAGGCAGCATTGGCACGTCTGGAAAGGCTTCGTTCAGGTATTCCGCAATCGCCTCGCTGTCGGCCAGCATAAAGCCGTCATGCACCATGGCGGGCAGGTTGCCGGAAGGCACAATCGCCTTATATTCTGCCGATCCGTAACCGCCGGGAGGGGGCAACTCTTCCCACTTCAGACCCTTGTGACGCATCGCAACGCGCAGTTTGGCGCAGTAGGTGGCAACGGGAACGGAATAGATCGTGATCATGGAGTTGACCTTTCGTGTGGCATGAAAAAAGGGCCGGTGCTGCTGCAACCGGCCCTTTTATGACATCGTGAATTATTCAGCCAGAAGCTGCCATTTCACGCCAAGATCGTCAAAGAAACCCTGTTCCTGCTTGAGCGTGATCCATGTGTTGACGTAGTTGATCCAGACCTGATCATCTTGCGGCAACAGCATGGCGATCGGCGTCGGCGCACGGCCTTCATCCACAGGCACGATCATCAGTTGCTCGTATTGTGCGACCAGTTGGTTGGCCTCGACGTTGGACGTGATGTTGGCATCCGCACGGCCCGACAGCACCTCCTGAAAATCGCGCGCTGGCGCTTCAACGATGCGGTGCGTCGCGTCGGGGAAGAACTGTTTGACCTGCGTTTCCTGCGTTGTGCCTAGCGTGGCGGCCACAGACACATCCGCGTTGTTCAGGCTTTCCCAGCTGTCAAAGCGATCGGCATTTTCGGTCAGCGTCAGCGGGACGGTTACAAGGCTGAAATAGCTGTCGGAGTAACCCGCAGCCTTTGCGCGCGCGGGCGATACGGATGCCGAACCGGTGATATGATACTGGCCGGAGGTCACACCCGCGACGAGTGTCTTCCAATCGGTTGGAACAAACTCAACCTCGACGCCCAGATCGGCGGCAAGGGCGGTCATGACATCAATGTCATATCCTTCATATGTGTTGGTCGCCACATCGCGCATAGTCATCGGGTTCCAGTCGCCGGTTGTGCCGACTTTCAACACACCTTCTGACAAGATTTCGTTCAGCGCGGATTGCGCGGTGGCCTGCACGGCGCTGACAGCCAGAACGGCAGTCGCGGCGGCAATTTTCAAAAATTTCATGGTTTTCCCTTCCATCGGAGCACTTGTTAGCTAGTTTGCCTGATAGGTTTGTGAATGGAAACAGCCGAAAAATGTCGTAAAGGTCGCATTGCGCTGACGTTTGCGTGACCGCCTTGAAAGGCCGAAAAGATGACCTCGCAAACCGATCCGATCATCGCCATGCGCGATGTTTCCAAATTTTTCGGCGATTTTCAGGCTCTGAATGATGTGTCATTAGACATAGCTTTGGGCGAGCGTGTGGTTGTGTGTGGCCCGTCCGGGTCGGGCAAGTCCACGCTGATCCGCTGCATCAACCGGCTTGAAGCACACGAAAGCGGCCAGATCATCGTCGATGGCACGACCCTGACAGGCGATCGCGATACGCTTGATAAAATTCGCGGCACCGTGGGCATGGTTTTTCAACAGTTCAATCTGTTTCCGCATCTGACGGTGCTTGAGAACCTCACCCTTGGCCCGCGCCGCGTTCTGGGCCTGACCGAGAAAGACGCAAATGCACGCGGCATGAAATATCTCGAACGCGTGCAAATCCCCGATCAGGCCAACAAGTTTCCGCGCCAGTTGTCGGGTGGGCAGCAACAGCGTGTGGCCATTGCCCGGTCGCTATGTATGGAACCGCGGATCATGCTGTTCGACGAACCCACATCGGCACTAGACCCAGAGATGATCGCCGAGGTGTTGGACGTTATGACCGAACTGGCCCAAAGCGGCATGACCATGATTGTTGTCACCCACGAGATGGGTTTTGCCCGCCGTGTCGCCGACAAGATGGTATTTATGGACAAGGGCGAGATTGTCGAGGTTGGCGCGCCCGAAGACGTTTTCACAAAGCCCAAGTCAGAGCGTTTCGGCCAATTCCTGCAACAAATTTTAAATCACTAGGGGGCGGTATGATGAAACGCTTATTCTCGTTCCTGACCCTTGGTGTGCTGATGGCGGGCTGTTCGGGCAACTGGGGTTGGTACGTGGTGAACCCCGCCACGACGTCTGGCTACAACAACCTGAAATTCATGCTCTCCGGCGCGATCTACACGATCCAGCTGTCCGTAACCGCAATCCTGATCTCAGTGATCGTCGGTCTGCTGGTCGCCTTACCGGGCCTGTCAGAGAAAAAAGGCTGGCGGGCGTTCAACCGCACCTACGTGGAAGTGGTGCGCGCCGTGCCGATCCTTGTTCTGATCCTGTGGGTTTACTACGGCCTGCCCACGCTTTCCGGCATCACGCTTTCAGTATTTTGGGCCGGTGTGATCGCCTTGGCACTGTCTGACAGCGCGTTTGAGGCCGAAATTTTCCGCGCTGGCATCCAGTCCATCGATAAGGGGCAATACGAGGCGTCGCAGTCTATATCGCTCAGCTACAGCGACACGATGCGCTATGTCATCCTGCCGCAAGCGATCCGTCGCATCCTGCCCGCTTTGGGCAATCAGTTGGTCTATATGCTCAAGATGTCGTCGCTGGTGTCCGTCATCGGCATGCAGGAACTGACGCGCAAGGCCAATGAATTGGTCGTGTCCGAATACAGACCCTTGGAAATCTACACGATCCTTGTGCTGGAATATCTGGTGCTGATCCTGATCGTATCGGCTGGCGTGCGCTATCTGGAACGCCGCCTGAACGCGAGCGCCGCATGAGCGCGGCTGTCAAAGACGACCTGACCACGGGCGGCATGGCCGAACATTTTCGCAATCTTGCGATCCCCGCCGCCTTTGGCATGCTGTTTTCCACGCTCTACAATGTTGTTGACGTCTATTGGGCGGGCCGCCTTTCAACCGAAGCGCAGGCCGGTTTGGCCATCGGATTTCAAGCGTTTTTCATCCTGATGGCCGTAGGCTTTGGCCTTGGCTCGGCCATGTCGGCGCTGGTCAGCAACGCGAAAGGCAAGAAGGACGACAAAAGCACGCGACGGATCGCGGCGCAGGGCCTGTCATTTGGCGTATTGGCGACGCTTTCGTTCATGGTCATCGGCTGGATCGGCGGGCCATACCTGATCCAGCTTGTGTCAGAAGAAGGCGGTTATCGCGATGCCGCCACGGGCTATTTCCGCTTCCTGATCTTTGCCCTACCGGGGTTCTTCTTGGCTTATGGCGGCAACGGTATTCTACAGGCGCATGGCGATAGCCGGTCACTGCAACGCGGGCTCATGGCCGCGTTTTTCCTCAACATCGGGCTGAACCCGCTCCTGATGTTTGGCATTCCGGGCGTGTGGGATGGCATGGGTTTCAACGGCATCGCGGTATCCACGATCATCAGTCAGACCCTTGTGATGCTCTGGATCATGTCACGGATATTCAAGCTGGACATGATGAGCGGGATCAAACGGTCCGAGTTCGTGCCCGACCTTGGCACGTACCGCGAAATCGTGGCGCAATTACTGCCCTCAAGCACCGCAATGATCGTCATGTTCGTGTCGGGTTTCGTTGTGCAATACGCGCTGAAAGGCTTCGGCGAAGAGGCGATTGCCGCCTACGGTGTTGCCCTGCGGATCGAACAGATTTTGCTGCTGCCAGTGCTGGGCATGACGGGCGCGCTGCTGCCGATTGCGGGTCAAAATTTCGGGGCAGAAGCATTTGACCGCGTGCGTGATGCGCTATGGTTCTGCTGGAAAATTGGCTTTGCCATGTCCGTCATCGCCATGCCCGCGCTGTGGTTCGGGGGGCGTTTTGCCATGGGCCTGTTTACAGAGGACGACGCCGTCATCGACATCGGAGTCAGCTACCTGCGGGTCGATGCGTTTCTGTTCCCGATCTACATGATGCTGTTTGCGATTAACTCACTTTTGCAAGGGCTGAAACGGCCCGTCTGGACCCTGTGGATCAGTATTTACCGGCAAGGATTTGGCGTCGCGTTCTTCATCTACGTCTTCATCAGTCTGCTGGGCTTTGACGTCTGGGGTGTCTGGCTGGGTATCGCAGTTGCGGTCACGACAGGCTGGATCATCGCGCTTTTCATCGCCGCCCGCATTGCAGGTGAAGAAATCGGCGGCTTACGATCCGCCGCTGCCTAACCTCCCCTGACCGTTTCGATCATGAGGCTGACGTTGTCTGGTGATGCGTCTGGCGTGATGCCGTGTCCGAGGTTGAAGATGTGGGGGCCTTTTGAGAGGGCTTGGCAGATGCGGCGTGTTTCCGCGATCAGATCGTCGCCGCCGGTGACCATGTGGGAGGACTTCAGGTTGCCTTGCACGCAGCCGCCGGTCTGCACGTTTGCGGCGGCCCATGCGGCATCCACGCCGTCGTCAATGGCGATGCAGTCCGCGCCGATGGCCGCGTGGGTGCCGGCGTAACGCTCACCCGCGCCACGCGGGAAGGCGATGATCGGCGTGTCGGGGTGCTTGGCCTTCAGCGCGGCTGTGATCTGCGCCATCGGCTTGATCGAGTAGTTGATGAAGTCGTCGTCTTTTAGCGATCCGGCCCAGCTATCAAAAAGCTTCACCACTTCAGCGCCTGCATCAATCTGCGCGCTCAGATAGTGGATCGTGGCCTGCGTGATCCTGTCTAGCACCGCTTCGAACAGCGGGGTGTTCTCGGCCTTCAGCGCATGCGCTGGGCCTTGATCCGGCGTGCCCTGCCCCGCGATCATATAGGTCGCCACCGTCCACGGCGCACCGGCAAAGCCGATCAGCGTGGTCTCGTCAGGTAGCTCACGGCTCAGGATTTTCACCGTCTCGTAGACCGGCGACAGATGGTCGTGGATCGCAGCCGCCGGCTTGAGTTTGTCAAAGTCGCCTTGGCTGGTGATCGTCGACAGCCGCGGCCCCTCGCCCGTCACAAACCACAGGTCAGCCCCCAGCGCCTGTGGCACCAGCAGAATATCCGCAAACAGGATCGCCGCATCAAACCCGTAGCGCCGGATCGGTTGCAACGTCACCTCTGCCGCCAGATCAGGATTATAACACAACGACAGAAAGTCACCCGCCTGTGCACGGGTGGCCTTGTATTCGGGCAGATACCGGCCTGCCTGCCGCATCATCCAGATGGGCGGTGTGGGCAGCGTTTCACCGGCAAGGGCGCGCAGAATGGTCTTTTGTGCAGTCATAGGGGAGATGTCCTAAAGAGGCCTTAACAGGGGCGAGAGAAGTTGCCCCACCTTGCACCGACAGGCCATGTGGACACAACAGTTGTCAGGCCAGATTGACGGCTTTAGGAATGGCGTAACACGTAAGGAAACGCCCATGCCACTTGATCTGCCCACCCCTGCCAAACCGCTGATGATCGGCACGCGCGGCTCCCCCCTTGCGCTGGCGCAGGCGCACGAGACACGGTCGCGGCTGGCCCATGCGTTTGACCTGCCGTTCGAGGCCTTCACCATCGTTGTGATCAAGACCACGGGCGACAAAATCATCGACCGGCCCTTAAAAGAGATCGGCGGTAAGGGTTTATTCACCCGCGAGATCGAAGATGCGATGTTGAAGGGAGAGATCGACATCGCGGTCCACTCGATGAAGGACATGCCGACGCTGCAACCGGATGGTCTGCTGCTGGATACCTATTTGCCGCGCGAGGATGTGCGCGATGCGTTTATCTCGCCCACGCACGGCGCGCTGGCTGACTTGCCGGCTGGCACGGTTGTGGGCACGTCATCCTTGCGCCGTCGGGCGCAGCTGAAGCTGCGGCGCCCCGATCTTGAGGTGGTGGAGTTCCGCGGCAACCTGCAAACGCGGCTGATGAAGCTGGACCAGGGCGTGGCTGCGGCGACGTTCCTTGCGATGGCCGGTCTGAACCGATTGAAGATGGACGAGGTGTCAGCCACCGCGATCAGTGAGGACGACATGCTGCCCGCCGTGGCCCAAGGCGCCATCGGGATCGAACGCCGCATGGACGACACCCGCGTGGCCGCAATGCTCGAGGCGATCCACGACGGACCCACAGGTCAACGCCTCGCCGCCGAACGCGCCTTCCTCAAAGCCCTCGACGGATCATGCGAAACACCCATCGCAGGCCTCGCCACCCTCAACGGCTCCACCCTCACCCTGCGCGGCGAAGTCCTCCGCCCAGACGGATCAGACGCCATCACCGACACCGCGACATGTGCCATTGAGGATGGCCCAGACGCAGGCGCGCAGATGGCAGCGCAAATGCTCACCGAAGCAGGCGAAGGCTTCTTCGACTGGCGGGGGTGATCAGGGCGTTGCGTTGAAGACGAACAGTGCTTCACCTGCGATGCGGTAGCCGTCGATCAGCTCACGCGCAGCATTGCTGGTCAGCCAATTTTCCAGCCGCTCTGCCCCGGAAGCGTTCACATGCGGATGGAGGTCAGCACTGACCGGCAGGTAGGCATATTGGTTGAACAGCGCGGGATCGCCAGAAAACAGCAGCGCAAGGTTTGCCTGATTTCCAAAATTTAGCCAGCTTGCACGATCCGCTAGGATATAGGCATCAAGCCCGGCGGCGGTGTTGAGAGAAGCCCCCATCCCAGCGCCCACTTCGCGATACCACGCGCTGAATTGCGCAGGCTCCAGTCCGGCCGATTGCCACTGGGATTGCTCAGCCTTGTGGGTACCGCTTTCATCCCCACGGCTGACAAAAGGGGCTTTTGCTTGCGCGATGGCCTGAAACGCCTCGCTTGCGGTGGTGGCGGTTGCGATGGCTGCGGGGTCATTTTGTGGCCCGACAAGAACGAAATCATTATACATGATCTCGCGCCTGTGGGTGCCGAACCCGTCGGCGACAAACGCCTCTTCTGCGGCACGCGCATGCACAAAGATCGCGTCAACATCGCCCGCTTGTCCCAAACGGATGGCCTGCCCCGTTCCCACCACCAAAAGCTGAACGGCCAAGCCCGTGTCGCGTTCGATATGCGGGAGCAAAACATCCGCCAGACCGGAGTTTTCGAACGACGTGGTCACGGCCAACTTCACCGTCTCGGCAGTTAGCGAAGTTGCCGTGACAACAGCCAGCAGGATTGCACACAAACGCATCATCATTCGACAATATCCCCACGCAAGAAAGCCTGCAAAGCCGCCGTTTGCGGCGTTGCAAAGATGTCAGGCGCGACGCCCGTTTCATGGACGACGCCCCCCAGCATGAACAGCACATCTGTCGCCAGTCGTCTGGCTTGACCGATATCATGCGTGGCCATCATGATACGCGTGCCGCGGTCAAGAGTTTGGGTCAGCAGTGTTTCGATCTCTTTCGTGGCGCGGCCATCCAGATTAGCACATGGTTCATCTAGAAACAGCACCGCCGGATCGCTGATAAGCGCGCGGGCAAGGGCAAGTTTCTGACGCTCGCCGCCTGACAGGCGCGTGGCTTGCATGGATTTTGCGTCTGACAGGGCAATACGCGCCAGCCATTGCGTGACCAGATCGTCAATCTCGCCGGTGGGGCGTTTGGCCAGCATCAGCGGGTAGCGCAAATTATCGGCCACAGAGCGGCGGAGCATGATCGGTTGCTGGAACACATAAGCTTGCAGATCGCGGGCCTGTGCGGCGGGGATTGCCCAGTTGATTTGACCGGTACTGAGACGCTCCACCCCGTGAATGGCGCGCAGGAGCGTCGTTTTTCCAGACCCGTTTGGCCCCATCACCACGGTCAGGCCGGACCCGCCGATCTGGTGGGTCACGGGGCCAAGGATTGTCTTGCCATGACGCCGGACCGACACGTCACGTAGATGCAGTGGAAACATTTCAACTACCATCGGCGACCCCGTTCTGTCCGTGAAATCCAGTGGATTGCCAGATTGACCAGAACTGCAATCCCTATCAGCACAAAACCGAGGCCCAGCGCGAGGGCAAAATCGCCTTTGCCTGTTTCCAGCGCAATTGCGGTTGTCAGGACGCGGGTTGCGTTGTCGATGTTTCCGCCCACGATCATGATCGCGCCCACCTCTCCAATCGCGCGGCCAAACCCTGCAAGTGCGGCTGTCAGCAAGTTGCGGCGCCCGTCCCACATCAGCGTTTTGACCCGCTGCCATTTGCTGGTGTTCAAAGAAATCAGCAGATCATGATATTCCGCCCACAGTTCCCGCATCGCCTGATGTGTGATCGACGCAATCAGAGGTGTGATGATAATGACTTGTGCGATGATCATTGCGGTTGGCGTGAACAAAAGGCCAAGCACGCCAAACGGGCCGGAGCGCGACAGCAGGATATAGACGATCAGCCCGACAACCACCGGCGGCAAGCCCATCAGCGCATTGATGAACGCGATCAAAAGGCGGCGGTGCCGAAAGCGATAGACAGCCAGAAACGTGCCAAACGGGATTGCCATGCAGCAGGCGATCACCAGCGCCGAAAGCGAAACTTGCAGGGACCGCAGGCTGATCGCAATCAGGTCGCTGTCGCCCGTTACGACAAGCCAGAACGCAGCTCGCAATCCTTCCACGATGTCGAACATGTTTCGCCTTTGCCCGCTTCACGCCTTGACAGAATGAGCGAGGGCTATTGGGAATTAACGGCGCTGTCTATAATTTATGCTAAACGTGCGGGTCCGCGTTTGTCGTAACACACCGCGCATGACCAATGCGCATTTTACACAGCACCTTTCGCTTGCCCGCCCACAACCGCAGGATGCGCCCGACCTGTTTGCCATTATGGGTAATACAGCGACGATGGAACACGCGAAATCCCATGGCTCGGGCAGTGAAACCAGCCGGATGGTCGCCCAAAACGCAGCACAATGCAGCAGTGTAGGATACGCGCCGTGGGTGATTAGGTTGACACATGACGACAGGATCGTCGGATATGGTGGTCTGCTTGGTGAGACCGGAAATCCGGACGCCGGAGCACAGCTTTTGTTTCACTTTCGCCCCGGTGAAAACAGTGACATCTACGCTGTCGAGCTTGCAGAATTCGCCCTGCACCGCGCAGATCACGTGCTTGGCCTGCCGACGGTGACGGCGTTGGCGCATCCACTGGATCGGGCGCGGCATGATGTCCTGAAACAGGTTGGTTTTGCATCAGCAGAGTTTGTGCCCGCTTTGCAAAGGTATCGCTACATCCGGCGGGCGGGCGATGTGAGGCAATCCGCCACAGCCCCTACAAGCCAATAACCACAACCATAACAAGACATTTATGATATAGTAACGGGATACATGCGTGGTGGGGACGAGCGCGTCGATGACCGATAGTGATAGTGGCATAAGCCACGACCAATACGAAAAAGCCTTCAGTGATCTGAACCGGCTGCGGGAGAGATTGCCCGAAAATTCGTTCATCTCTCTTGCAAGAGAGGTGCTGCTGCGCGTGGCCGCACATGCCACCCGCCCGGATCTTGCTGACATTCCCGCCACCGAAACCGAAGTCGAGAATCTCGCCAAAGCCCTGATTTCCACTGACCCGCAAGCCGGCTCTGATTTTGTAGCGCAGCTGCGGGCCGAGGGTGTGTCGATCGAGATGGTCTACCTCAGCTATCTGGCGCGCGCGGCACGCAAGCTGGGTACGTGGTGGGAAACGGATCACGTCAGTCTGCTGGATGTCACCGTCGGCACAGGCCGGATTTATGCGATTATGCGGGCGATGTCAGACCTCTTTGGCACCCGCGAATCCCCCACCCAGAAATCAGCACTTTTTGCGTCTGTTCCGGACGAAACGCACACGCTCGGTGTGCGGATGGCCGCCGATTTGCTGCGCAAACGTGGCTGGCAGATCGATTTGAAGGTCGGCATGTCACATGATGATCTGGTCGCAGAGGTCAGCGAAAGCAGCCATGTGATCATCGGTTTGTCCGCAGGCGGAGAGCACAGCATCACCGATCTGGCGCGCCTGTTTTTGGCGCTGCGCCTGAGCAATCCCAATGCTTTTATCATGATCAGCGGCAATGTTGTCGCCACAAACGAAGACGCTTTGCGCCTGATCGGGGCGGACGCGCTGCCGCTGACTTTCGAGGAAGCCGCCGAGGCGATGGAAAGCCATTGGGCCGCGATACAGCCGACAATGCCCAACACGTAGTGTAAGGACGACATTACACTTGAGCGACGCAAAGTGTCAGGCTAGACTGACACTTATGTCGACTGTCACATCGCTTCCTACCAGACGTCTGCCCGAACCTGCAGCAGCGCTCCAACTGATCAAACCGATCACGTGGTTCCCGCCGATGTGGGCCTATCTGTGCGGCGTCATATCTGTTGGCGTGCCGCTGGGCGGCAGTCTGACGTTTGTCATTCTTGGTATCATTCTGGCCGGGCCGATTGTCTGCGGCATGTCGCAAGCCGCCAATGACTGGTGCGACCGCCATGTGGACGCAATCAATGAGCCCGACCGCCCTATCCCGTCTGGCCGGATACCCGGTCGTTGGGGGCTGTGGATTGCGCTGGCGATGTCGGTTTTGTCGCTACTGGTCGGGTCGTTGCTTGGGCCGTGGGGCTTTGCCGCGACCATCGTTGGTGTGGCCGCAGCATGGGCCTATTCCGCAGAACCTGTCCGACTTAAGCGATCCGGCTGGTGGGGTCCGGGACTTGTCGGTCTGTGCTACGAAGGGCTGCCGTGGTTCACAGGCGCGGCGGTGCTTTCCGCTGGCTTCCCCGCGTGGGAGATTGTCGTGATCGCGGCCCTCTATGCCCTCGGCGCACACGGCATTATGACGCTAAACGATTTTAAGGCGCTGGAAGGCGACAGGCAGATGGGCGTCAATTCCCTGCCTGTGACGCTTGGCCCGCGCCGTGCGGCGATTGCAGCCTGCTGGATCATGGCCCTGCCACAACTGGCTGTCGTGTCCCTGCTGGCCATCTGGGATCGCCCGCTTTTTGCACTGGCGATTGCAGCGGCGCTGGCGGCGCAGCTTGCTGCCATGCGGGTTTTGCTGCGCGATCCGAAAGGCCGCGCGCCATGGTATAACGGCACGGGCGTCACACTTTACGTGGCTGGCATGATGGTCGCCGCCTTTGCACTACGGGGGATTGCCTGATGCTAAGCTGGTTCCAGATCGTGCGACTGGGCTTTGTCCAGATGGCATTGGGCGCTGTCGTGGTGTTGACCACATCCACACTGAACAGGCTGATGGTCGTCGAATACGCCCTGCCAGCAGTCTTGCCGGGCGCGCTGGTCGCGCTGCACTACGGTATTCAGATGACGCGACCTCGGTGGGGTTTTACCTCGGACACGGGTGGCAACCGCACCAAGTGGATCATCGGCGGCATGTGTATTCTGGCGCTGGGTGGATTGGGCGCGGCCTATGCTGTGACACTGTTTGCCACGAGTTATGTCGCCGGTCTGATCGCGTCGATTGTGGCCTATGCCATGATCGGGCTGGGCGTGGGCGCGTCCGGCACGTCGCTTCTGGCGCTTCTGGCGACAGCAACTGCGCCGCATCGCCGTGCGGCGGCCGCCACGATTACGTGGCTGATGATGATCTTCGGCATCGCAATGACCGCTGGCATCTCTGGCGGGTTCCTTGATCCATTCACGCCAGCCCGCCTGATGACTGTTGTCACAGTCGTCGTGGCGCTGGCGACACTGCTGACAATCGTGGCCGTGGGCCGGATTGAAAGCCGCGTCACGCCTTGCGCACCCGAAGCACCAACACCCTTCATGGACGGGTTGAAAGAGGTTTGGTCGGAACGCAAAACCCGCAATTTCACGCTTTTCGTGTTCCTGTCGATGAACGCCTATTTCATGCAGGAACTGATCCTTGAGCCGTTCGCGGGCCTTGTTTTTGCCTTCACGCCCGGCCAATCCACCACGCTAAGCGGTGCGCAGAACGGTGGTGTGTTTCTTGGCATGCTAACAGTGGGCATCGTGGCCACCGGATTACGGCGCGGGGCGCTACGTTCATGGGTCATGGTAGGCTGTCTTGGCTCTGCGGGTATCCTCGTCGCCATTGCAATGGCAGGATTTGGTCTGACGCAAATGGCGCTGACCCCGCTGGTTGTCGCCTTGGGCTTCTTCAACGGTATGTTCGCAGTGGCCGCAATCGGATCGATGATGGCGCTGGCCTCTGAAGGACGCGGACAACGCGAAGGCACGCGCATGGGCCTTTGGGGTGCAGCACAGGCCATCGCGGCCGGTTTTGGCGGACTTGTCGGCGCTGCCGCCGTTGATGTCATGCGCCGCCTGACCACGGACGGCGAGGCATTTGGGGCCGTCTTTATTTTCGAAGCACTAATTTTCATCGCGGCGGCCATCATGGCGTCGCGCGTTATGGACACGGGCCGCAGGCCTGCTGCCACACTCGTTCCGGGGGAATAGAACATGTATGATGTTGTTGTGATTGGTGGTGGACCATCTGGCGCTACAGCCGCCGAAGACCTTGCCCGTTCGGGGAAAACGGTGGCGATGATTGACCGTGACGGGCGGATCAAACCGTGCGGCGGTGCCGTGCCGCCCCGCCTGATTGCCGACTTTGATATTCCCGACAGCCAGATCGTCGCCAAGGTGAACACCGCGCGCATGATTTCGCCCACGGGTCGGCAGGTCGATATCCCGATTGAAAACGGCTATGTCGGAATGGTGGATCGCGAACACTTTGACGCCTTCCTGCGCGACCGCGCCAAGGCCGCCGGTGCACACCGCTACACAGGCACATTTCTGCGGATCGAGCGGGATGCCGACGGCACCCGTGTCGTGTTCCGCGATAAGGTGTCAGGCAATGAACAGTCGCTTGCAACCAAGCTGATCATCGGGGCTGATGGTGCGCGCTCTGGTGTTGCACGGGCAGAAGTTCCCGGCGGGCGGCGTATCCCTTATGTGATCGCCTATCACGAAATTATTGAAGCACCAGAGCCCACGGCTGAATATGACCCATTGCGCTGTGACGTCATCTATGACGGCGCGATCAGTCCGGATTTCTACGGCTGGGTTTTCCCGCACGGCAAATCCGCGAGCGTTGGCATGGGCACAGGAATCGACGGGATCGACCTGAAGAAAGCCACCGCAGATTTGCGCGCGGCATCGGGGCTGTCCAATTGCAAAACCATCCGCCGCGAAGGCGCACCCATTCCGCTGCGCCCTATGGACAAGTGGGACAATGGCAAGGATCTGGTGTTGGCCGGAGATGCGGCAGGCGTGGTTGCGCCGTCGTCAGGCGAAGGCATCTACTATGCGATGATGGGTGGGCGCGTGGCTGCGACTGCCGCGTCGGCCTGTCTTGCCTCTGGCCGTGCAAAAGACCTGCAACTGGCCCGCAAGCTGTTCATGCGCGAACACAAGCAGGTGTTCCGCGTGCTGGGTGCGATGCAGAACGCCTATTACCGCTCTGACGCCCGCCGCGAACGGTTTGTGTCGCTATGCCACGATATCGACGTGCAGCGCCTCACTTTCGAAGCGTATATGAACAAAAAGCTGGTGAAGGCGCGTCCCATGGCGCACCTGAAAATCGGGATCAAGAACCTTGCCCATCTTGCAGGCATCGTGTCAGAAACCCGCGTATGACAAACGCCACCACAAACGACACCGCAGGCATCATGATCCCCACATGGGTGAACGGTGATCTGCGCCCTTACGATAAGCTCGCCGCCCATGTTGAGGGGCTGCGTCACAAGGCGGTGTCTGTGTTTGTGATGGCTGGTGACAAAGTTCTTATCCAGCAACGCGCCGCGCATAAATACCATACGCCAGAGCTTTGGGCCAATACCTGCTGCACCCATCCGTCCTGGGGCGAGGATGAAGCCGATTGTGCCGTGCGGCGACTGCAAGAAGAGCTTGGGATCGCCGGACTGACACCCTCATATCGTGGCCACGTGGAATACCGCGCCGATGTCGGTGGTGGCTTGATCGAGCATGAAGAGGTTGACGTTTTTGTCGCTGACACCGACATGGCGCTGACAATTGCGCCGAACCCTGACGAGGTGATGGCCACCGCGTGGGTCGGATACGACGATCTGATCGCGCAGGTCAGGGCACAGCCAGAGCGGTTCACCCCATGGCTGCGCATCTATCTGGAAAAGCACCGCGACATGATCTTCGGCGTCGCGGCCTGATCGTTTAGCTTTCGACTTTGGTTTTCACACCCAGCGCCTGCATCGCGGTCGCTGCGATATCTGTCGCTGTTAATCCTGCATCTGCATACATCGCGTCCGGTGCCGCCTGATCGATAAAGCGGTCCGGCAGCGTCATCGTGCGCACGGCAGTCGTGCCATCTAATTGGCCGGAGTTCGCAAGATGGTGCAGCACCATCGCGCCAAACCCGCCTTCGGACCCCTGTTCAATAGTGATCAAGGCGCGGTGGTTTTTCATCAATTGCCGGATCATCGCTGTATCGAGCGGCTTGGCAAATCGGGCGTCAGCGATAGTCGCGGAGACACCCTGTGCCTCCAGCAATTCGGCGGCTTTGCGGCTTTCGCCCAGATGCGCACCAAAGGACATAATGGCGACGTCGCTCCCTTCGCGGACGATGCGGCCTTTGCCGATCTCTAGCACGGTGCCGACCTCTGGCATCTCAACACCCTCACCTTCACCCCGCGGATAGCGGAACGCGATGGGACCGCTGTCGTGGGCGGCGGCGGTGGCGACCATATGGACCAGTTCAGCTTCATCGCTCGCGGCCATGACGGTCATGTTGGGCAGGGCGGACAAGTACCCGATATCAAACGCACCAGCGTGGGTCGCACCATCCGCGCCAACAAGACCGGCGCGATCAATAGCAAAGCGTACGGGCAGATTTTGCAGGGCCACATCGTGGACAATCTGGTCATACCCGCGTTGCAGAAACGTGGAATAAATCGTGCAGAACGGCTTCAGCCCGCCCGCAGCCAAACCGGCGGCAAATGTCACCCCATGCTGTTCGGCGATGCCCACATCAAACATGCGTTTCGGATGGGCCTTGGCAAAAATGTCCATGCCTGTGCCAGAGGGCATGGCGGCGGTGATCCCAACGATTTTACTATCTGTTTCGGCAAGCTTTGACAGCGCCTCGCCATAGGCTTTGGTATAGCTAATCGCATTTGCACGTGATTTTGACTGCTGACCGCTTGATACATCAAATTTGGATACACCATGGTATTTGTCAGCGGAACTTTCTGCTGGGGCGTAACCCTTGCCTTTGATCGTGCAGCAATGGATCAGCACGGGTCCGGTTGCGCGCACCTTCGTGGCGCGCAGGACGGACAGCAGCTGGTTCATGTCATGCCCGTCAATCGGGCCGACATACTGGAAGCCAAGCTGTTCAAACAATGTGCCCTCGGCGCCAACGGCACCGGTGACCATCTGCCGCGCGCGGCGTGCATGGTCGCGCAAGGGCCCGGGCAGCGCGGATTCGAACCCTTCTGCCATGTTCTGCAACTGGCCAAGCGGTGATGCGTAAAGCTGCGACAGGTAGGATGACATTGCACCCACAGGAGGGGCGATCGACATTTCGTTGTCGTTGAGGATGACAAACATGCGGCGGCCTTCGTGGCCTGCGTTATTCATCGCCTCGTAGGCCATGCCAGCGCTGATCGAACCGTCCCCAATGACAGCAATCGCGTCGCCAGTTGGTTCGCCCATGTCGCGCGCCACGGTAAAGCCAAGGGCCGCAGAAATCGAAGTGGACGAGTGGGCCGCGCCAAACGGGTCGTATTCGCTTTCGCTGCGTTTGGTGAAGCCGGAGATGCCGCCCTCTTGGCGCAGGGTGCTCATGCGGTCGCGCCTGCCGGTCAGCACCTTGTGCGGGTAACACTGGTGGCCCACGTCCCAGATCAGCTTATCGCGGGGGGTGTCGAACACGGCGTGCAGTGCGACGGTCAGTTCGACCACACCCAGCGATGATCCAAGGTGGCCACCGGTTTGAGCGACAGCCTCGACCACTTCGGTCCGTAACTCGTCAGCCAAAGCAGACAGTTCGGCGTCGGTCAGTGATTTCAGATCGAACGGGCTATGCACCCTGTCCAGAATGGGGGAGTTGGTCATGACATTTCCTTTCTCACAGCACCCCTGGCGAGGGAACGCTGGTGGCATAGACCGGGATGGGCCGAAGCCTCATCCCGGTCCCCTGTAGCCAACAGGGGGTGCCAGGGTGTCACGCCCCGGCGCTTTCCGAAAAACCCAAGGGACGGGGTTTTCGGAAACGTATATGCGGCGGGCCAACGTGCGGCCCGCCGCAAATTCTCAGGCCTGATCCACTGTGACAGGAACGGTCAGGTTGTAGGAAAACGGCGTTGGGTCCGGCTGGTTTTTGCTTTCTTCCGGCAGCAATAGCCCCAAACCGTACAGCGCCCAGATCGACAGCGCTGCCACGATGCAGAACACGGCTGCGTATCCGGCACCTTTCAACTGCAGCATCAGCACATCGGCCTTCAGGCGCAGTTGGGGATCGTGCTGCGTGCCAAGATAGTTGTTATCATCAGACATTTGTCAGTCTCCCTATTGGTCAAGCGGCGCAAAGCCGTGGTCTTGGGCCCAGATGAACCAGTTGTCGACAACTGTGCCGGTCAGCAGGATACCGATACCGCCGGTCAGCGTTGTCAGAACTGCGAACCACCAAGCCCAGCGGTGGATACCTTCCATCGTGGCGTTAAAGCCCATGGTCCAGCGCCAGAACAAAGCTGCACGCTCGGACGCGGTGCCGCGGTCCACGATCTGTTCGATCTCGCGCTCGCCGCCGTAACGGCTGACTGCCAGAATGGTTGCACCGTGCATCGCGAACAGCAGGGCAGAGCCATAAAGGAACACAATCGAAAGGGCGTGGAACGGGTTGTAGAACAGGTTGCCATAGGTCAGCGAAAACAGGTTCGTCCAGTCAAGGTGGCTAAAGATGCCGTAAGGCACAGCCTCTGACCATGACCCCATCAACACGGGCCGGATCAGACCCAGCACAAGGAACAGCCAGATCGCGGAGGCGAAAGCCCAGCTGACGTGCTTGCCAAGGCCCAGTTCTTCGGCCCGCAGGTAGGTGCGGATCCACCACGCGATGACGCTGACCAACAAGAAGAACGATGATATGAGCCACCACCCCCCGTCATTCAGTGGTGCCATGCCCAGACCATATTCAGGCCCCGGTGGTTCCAGCGACAGCCAGAACAGATCGCGCAGGAACAGGGCGGGCGAATAGTCGACCTGCCACCAGTAGTTCATGCCTACGATAAAGAACCACGCGAAACCTGTTGCCAGCGACACCAAGCCGAACGGCCCAAGGTAAATCGGCCCCAGCTGCGCGTTGCCGATCAGGCCCGCCAGTTTTGAAAATGACGCAGAGTTCGTGCGCTCGCGGTCAAGGGTGCCGGTCGGGTCTACACCCATCTCCGGCGGTCCCTGCACCTGAACCTGCGTAAAGATATTTTGATATTCAGCCATAATTTATATCCCTCTTACAGATCCGCCCACCAGGGCAATTCAGCGTACCAATCCCACCATGCGATCCATGCGTCGAACCAGATGGTGCCCGAAATCACGATACAGACCGCCGACCAGAAGCCCGCCATCAGCGCCAGAAACAGACCCAGACGGTGAATGCCCAATGGCCCGATCGAATAGCCGATCAGATCGCGGAAATAGGTGTCTTCGTGGTCTGGTGTGCCAATGGTCTTGCCCTTACCGGGATTGACCGCCGACAGAACCAGCGACCCGTGCAGCGCCAGCGCCAGACACGTCGTAAAGAAGAACGTGATGGCGATCATATGCGCGGGGTTATAGTGGAAGTTGCCATAGGCGTAGCCCACGTTATTCACCCAATCAAGGTGGCTGAAAATCCCGTAAGGAAATCCGTGCCCCCACGCGCCCATCAGAACGGGGCGGATGATGACAAGAGTGACGTAGGCCAAAATCGCGATGCTGAAGGCAAAGGGTACGTGGTATCCCATGCCCAGCTTGCGGCAAATCTCGACCTCTCGCATCGCCCAACTGATAAAGGCAAGCGTCGCGCAGACCGTCACGATCTGCCAGATGCCACCTTCGGCCAGCGGGGCCACGCCCAAGCCGGTTTCAAGCGATGGCGGATCGATTGAGATCAACCAGGGGTTCCAGGTGTCGCCAAGGGCAGCACCGTAAAAGATCATGATCGTTCCCAGTGCCGCGAAAAAGAATGTCGTGACGCCAAAGAAGCCAACGTAGAACGGCCCCACCCAGAAATCGAACAGATCGCCGCCAACCAATGTCCCACCCCGGACCCGGTATTTTCTTTCGAAGCTGAGCTGTGCCATCTTCTTTCTCCTCTGAGCGCCGAATGTCGGAATGACGGGTCGGCGTGCGTCAAATGTTCATGTCGTTTTGGTTTGCGGCGGGCGGCGTGGATCCGCCCGCTGCGTTGTTAAGTGCGATCTCTTATTCCATCTCTTCGGCCGCGAAAGCGCGGTCGAACCAGTTGGTTTCTGGATTGCTGAGCAGGACGAGGTGAATCATCGCTGCGAGCAAAAACAGGAACACGCCCTGTGCCACGAAGACGCGGCGCGGGTCGAAGATCAGCCAGATTTTGTAGAACTGTGCCATTTCAAATGATCCTTTCTACCAAGCAAACCAAGGCAGTTTGATGTACGTCAGAATGTGAGCAACCACTGCAACAGCAGTGAAGAGGTAGAACCCGCTCACATAGACGGAGTGCAATTCCTGCGCTTGCTCGTCTGTCAGTCCGGTAAAGGACAAGTCAGTTTTATCAGCCATTTTTTGTCTCCAAATATGTACCGACGCCGCGCACCCCCCGCGGCTGGGTTACGACAGGGGCTCATCCCCTGCCCTAATCCACCACCCCGGGGGGGAATGGCGAATTCGAGGTTCACACTCACGCAGAGAATATGCGTGGCGTGATAATCTGTGCCTGTGACCAAGCGGCCTTGATCGGCCCCTGCTCTGGCAGTGTCATTTGGCGCAGCGCCCGCAGGCCCCACGTCAGAAACGCCAGCGGCAATGTGGCCACGAAGATGATCGCGAAATACGTGTAGTATTCGCGGTTGGCGCCGTTCGACTTTGAACGGGCTGTCACCTGTGTGTCTGTGGTAAAGTCTGTCATGTCGCTCCTCCCGAAGCTGGTTGCAGGGCTTTGACGGTTTCCAACACGACCCGCGCATCACCCGCATCAAGCGCGCGCTTTTCGGCGGCGTCTCTGAGGGTTTTGGCGGCGGAAATCCGTGTCAAAATTGGGTGGCTGGCGACGATCTCGTCCAGCTTGGCTTGCGCATCTGCATCCCAAGGGAAATCGCGGCGCAGCGGTGTCGGTGTGGCCTCGGCAGCGTCCATTTCCGTGCCCAGCGGCAGGATGTGGAACAGCGCATCGAACAGGCCATTGCAGACCTCTTGCACAAGGTAAGTCGCCCCCGCGTAGCCCATGAACGGCGTGCCTGTCGCACGGCGGATTGCGGCACCGGGGAAGCTGGCGGGGATGAATGTTGGCGACGGGCCAAAGCCTGCCTTCATTTCCGCCAGATACATCTTTTCGTTGATCGACCCCATCACGATGAGCGGACGCTTCTCGTGCATCATGGCGCGGACTTCATCGTTGTCGGTTTTCTTGCCACGCGTGCGGGCAACGGCGAAGGCACAGGGCAGACCCAGATCATTCTCGAGGAAGTTGCGGATGCCGCGTGCATAGGTTTCGTTCGCGACGATCCCGAAGGACGCGGTCGCAAAGAAATCCTGCGTCACAGAGCGCCACAAATCCCAGACGGGTTTAATTGTAGAATGCTTCTCCTGCTCGATGAACGGCTCCGGGTCGAGGCCCAGCATATCGCCCAGCTTGCGCAGGAATTTCGTTGTGCTGTCGATACCGACAGGCGCTTGCAGATAGGGCTTGCCCAGCACTTCGCACAGGCCACGGCCAAACTCGCGATACATGCAGACGTTCACATCCGCGTTGACCAGATTGCGCATCTCAGCGACATGTGCGCCCAGCGGCATCACCATGTTTACATCGGCGCCAATGCCTTCGATCAAGCGCCGGATTTCGGCCAGATCGGAGGGCATGTTGAACGTGCCATACATCGGCCCAAGGATATTCACGCGGGGCGCGGAGCCTTCTTCGCGCTTGGCTTCCTTGGGCATACGGCCCTTGGTCATGCCAAATTCGGTGAAGATCCACGTCATTGCGCGGTCTGCACTTTCCCACTGATCTTCATCAATGGTGCGCGGCAGAAAGCGTTGAATATTCGTGCCTTGCGGCGTCACGCCACCACCGATCATCTCGGCAATGGAGCCCGTCACAACAACAGCAGGCAGGGCAGGATCAAGCGTTTGCCACGCCCGTTTCATCGCCTCTTCGGTGCCTTCGCCCATCTCGGATTCGCCCAAGCCAGTGACGACAATCGGCAACTCGTGCGGAGGAAGCGCGTCGGTGTAGTGCAACACGGATGTGACCGGCAGGTTCTCGCAGCCCACTGGTCCGTCAATGACAACTTGCAGGCCTTTGACGGCGCAGAACGCGTAGACAGCGCCCCAATATCCGCCAGCGCGGTCGTGATCAGTGATTAACATCAGATCATCTCCTGCGCTTTGGCGACGCGAGCCGCTTTTTCGAGTTTCTTCACGTTCAGCGCACGGAAGTTCGGTTGCAGGTTGGGCGACTTTTCCCAGACGCCAGCCGTATCCTCAGCACCGACAACTTCAAAGAAGGCGCGCATTTTTTGCATGCGATCCTTGTTGCCCATCGCCGCATTCACGACCTCGGCCAAGGACCCTGCACCTGCCGGACCCATCAAGGGGCGCGCGGAGATCAGGTTGGTGAAATAGAGCGCGGGGATGCCCAGCTCTTTGGACTTTTGCACAATCGGCGTGGTGCCGATGGCGAGGTCGGGCTTGATCGCCTCAACGGCGCTCATGTCATCCTCAAGAGACGCGCGATAGACGATCTTTGTGCCCTTCGTTTCGAGCCAAGCAGCGTCATCTGCGGACCAAGGTGTCTTGGGGCAGGCGGTGCCAACGTATGGCACATCAGCGCCGCTTTCGATCAGCAGGCGGGCGACAAGCAATTCACTGCCTTCGTAGCCCGACACGGTGATTGTGCCGTTAATCGGTACGTTCGCAAACGCGCCCTTGATCGCGGGCAGGAACTGGTTTTGTGCGGCGGCAACTTTGTCGGCGGTCAGGTTGAAGGCCTCGCCCACGGCGGCCAGCCACGCGGCGGTGCCGTCGTAGCCCACGGGGGCGGAGCCGATCACGGGGCGGCCAGCGGCTTGGAAAGCACGCACCGACGCGGTGTAGAACGGGTGGATTGCTGCAACCGCGCCACTGTCCAACGCTGCATAAAGCTCGCGCCATTCGCGGCACGGCACCACGGGACCCGCGGCAAGGCCCATTGGGGCCAGCATCGCGCCGATCATCATCGGATCTGCGGGGAACATCTCGCCCAGCAGGCTGACTGTCGGGCGGTCGGATTTGCCGGAAGCGGGCATCGGCACGGGGCCTGCCTTGATCTCTTCGCGGGCGTATTCAAGCATCGCACCAGCGAGGACATCTTTCGCCTCTGCGTGGGTCGGGATGCCAAAACCGGGCACGTCGATGCCGACGATGCGCACGCCGTTGATTTCCTTGGGCAGCAACCGCAACGGCACGCCGGATGCGGTTGGCACGCAAAGGTTGGTGACGACAATACTGTCGTATTTGTCAGGATCGGCCATGGCCTGCACGCTTTCGCGGATATCCTCGAACAGCTTGCCCGTGACCAAAGTCTCGGAGTTGAACGGGACGTAGCCGACGGAGCGGCGCGCGCCGTAGAAGTGGGACACGAATGTCAGACCGTAGACGCAGCAGGCGGAACCGGACAGGACCGTTGCCGTGCGCTTCATCCGCAGACCAACGCGCAGTGATCCGAATGCGGGGCACATGCTTTGCGGTTGGTCGTGCGGGCCGACGGGATAGTCGGCGGCGTATTGGTCCAGAATGTCGGATTTACCAGCGGAACGTGCAGCAGCTTCCATCGTGGCGGCACCTGCTGTGCAGCCGCCCTCCATCGCTGTCGCCTCAACGCCATCAGGCGCATCGCTGCGCGACACGCCTTCGGTGATTTCTACGTTGCCAGAGGCGTCGTAACCGACCTCATAGCCTTGGGTTTCAAGCTCAGACATCGTCGTAGACAACCTCCAGGCTTTCGATAGGCTTCGCGTTTTTGCCGCGCATGTCTATCGCCGTGGCGGGAACCAGTTCGTAGTCGCCGCCGGTATCCTTGCTGTCGAACAAGCCCAACAGGCCGTCCTGATCCAGCGGTGTCGGGCGCACGGGCGGGGCGATGCCCACGGCCTCGGCCAACCCTTCAAACATCGGGCCCCACTGGGACGCGTGCGTGCCAACGATCTGGTAGTTCGCGGACTTCTTGCGCAGGTCGTCGTCTTGCGGAATCGCGGCCAGAACGGGAATGTCCACGGCCTTGGCGAATGCTTGCGCCTCGCCTGTGCCGTCGTCTTTGTTGATCACGAGGCCCGCAACACCGACGTTGCCGCCCATTTTGCGGAAGTATTCGACGGCGGAACACACGTTGTTCGCCACATAGAGCGATTGCAGGTCGTTAGAGCCGACGAGAATAACCTTCTGCGCCATGTCGCGCGCGATGGGCAGGCCAAAGCCGCCGCAGACCACGTCGCCAAGAAAGTCGAGCAGGACATAATCAAAGTCCCAGTCGTGAAAGCCCAGCTTTTCCAGCAGTTCAAACCCGTGGATGATCCCGCGACCACCGCAACCGCGTCCGACCTCTGGCCCACCAAGTTCCATCGCAAAGACGCCACCGCGTTTGAAGCAGACATCACCGATGGCGACCTCTTCTCCGGCGAGTTTCTTCTTGGAAGATGTCTCGATAATCGTCGGGCAGGCTTTGCCGCCGAACAATAGCGATGTGGTATCCGATTTCGGATCGCAGCCGATCAGCAGCACACGTTTGCCCATTTCGGCCATCATGTGCGACAGATTCGCCAGCGTGAATGATTTGCCGATGCCGCCCTTGCCGTAGATCGCGATGATCTGCGTCTTTGACGTGGGCTCACCCTGAGGCACTTCAAGCGTTGGCTCGTTCGCTTCGGCCTTCAGGTTGGCATCGTAATCTTTGAGGTTTGGTACATCCAGGCTCATGTGTGACACTCCCAGTCCAGGATCATTTTGAGACAGTTCGCGTCCGTGAACGCGGTCTCGTATGCACCGGCGGCGTCCCTTGCTGCCGATGTATGGGTAATCAGCCCGGCAAGGCTGAGTGTTCCGCTTTCGACCAAAGCGCGCGTGGCGGTCAGATCTTCGGGGGTCCATTCGGCGGCTATGCGCAAACGGGCCTCTTTCATGAAAGCGGGCGGGAAGGCGAAATTGATCGCCTCCGTGTAAAATCCGGCAAGAACGATCTCGCCGCCCTTGGCGATGCGACCGATCAGATCACCTAGCACGGCGTTGGAGCCGGAGGCGTCGTAGACCGATTGGTAATCGCGGCGGGGGTCATCGTCTGGCTGGACGACGTTGTAACCAGTGGCACCTGCGTGGCGTGCGGGATCAGTTTCCCAAACGGTAGGTGCAGGTGCGCCAGCGGCGATGGTCAGGCGCGCGAGCAGACGGCCCAGCACACCGTGACCAACGATCAAATCGGGGACAGATTTGTTTGGGCCAGCCATCGCGTGGCGGGCGGTTGCGGCCAAGGCAAGCAACGCGCCCTCTGCGCCGAGAGTGGAATCAATACGGGTGACGCGGGACGGGTCGGATACCAGCAGGCTGGACGCGCCGCCGAACAGACCAAAGGCACCGTCGTAGCAGTTGGCACCGGGCACAAACACGCGGTCGCCTGCTTTGAAACTGGATGAAGCGGGGGCCTCGACCACCTCGCCAGCGGCTTCATAGCCGGGGACAAGCGGATAACCCATGCCGGGGAACGGGGGCATTTTGCCAGACCAGAACAGTTTTTCCGTGCCTGTCGAAATGCCGGAATGGGACACCTGAACCACCAAATCAGACGCCGCAGGCGGCGTGACTTTCAGCACCTCAAGACCCAAATCACGTGGGCCTTTCAAGATGACAGCGGTAGCTTCCAAAAGGTGTTCCCCCCTCACGTTCAAGAATCGGTCAATGATCCAGATCAACCAATCTCATATATGTAAGCTAAATCTGACACATACAGCTGTCAACTTATATTGACAGATTGAGGTGTCAGGTTTTTGCGGCGGTCAGGCAGCTTGTCACGAAAGGCCGCGCGGGCTGGGGCGTGACGATTTTGTCAAAGCCCGCAGCACGACAAAGGCCCGCGATTTCAGCGGCGGACCGTGTTTTTCCGGTCTGCATCGCCATCGTATAAAGTGCGAAATAGGCGTCACCGGCGCGTTGGGGCGTTTCACCGCCCAGCATCGGCTCCGAGATAATGAGCCGTCCACCATCGGGTAGCGCGGCGTAGCATTTCGCAAGCAGCTGCGTGATCGTTTCATCGCTGTGATCATACAGCACCCGAATCAAACTGATCGCATCAGCGCCCTGCGGCACGGGATCGGTCTTGAACGATCCGGTATTGATCGTCAGCCTGTCCGATTGCCCCGATTGCGCGAAGCGGCTTTGCGCTGAAGGGGCCACCTCGGGCAGGTCGAAAAGGGTAAGCGCGATGTCAGGATGCGCTTGCCCAACGGCATGCAAAAACGCACCAGAGCCGCCGCCGACATCCATCAGGTTTGTTATCCCCTTGAACGACACGGCGCGCAGGGTGTCTTCGGCTACGAGCACCTGACTTTGCGCCATCAGGTCCGAATATGTCGCGGCCACGGTCGGGTCCATCGCGCCACCAAAGACGTAGGGCCAGAAATTGGCCAATTCGGTGTCGCCCTCACCCCGAAAGAAAGCAACCGGATCAGCCAGATCGCGGTAAAGCACATCGTGATGTTTGATCATCTGCGCCAAGCCCGGCACACCGACCAACGCCGCGCCGCGCCGCGTGAGGGCGTAGCGGTCACCCGACTTACGTTTGACCAGATTAAGGGATGCAGCCGCCCGCATCAGCACAGTCATCCGTTCGCGCGGGACGCGGGTTTTGCGGGCCAGATCGTCTGTAGTCATCGGACGGTCCAATAGCATCGCGGGGATGTCGAATTGCACCAGCGCCATCAAGATCTGGCTGTGGCAAAAGCCTGCGAGCAGATCAAAGAGGGCTTCGCCCTCTCGGCGCACGATCCCGCGTGTCAGGGGAAAGGCCGCCGCCCAGCGCTGAAACCCGCGCGAGGCAATCAGACGGGACGACCAGCCGCGTAAACTGCGACGGGGTTCAGTGACTGGGGGTGCCGAAATATCGGCCATTATTCACCAGGAACGCGGTTGGCTTGTGCAGCGCGCCATTTCAACGGCGTCAGCGCCTCGGCCTGTGCGTTGACCATTGCGGCCAGCATCGCCTCGCCCGGGCATTTGGGGATCGATGCAATCGCGCCGCTCAGGATATCGCGCATGCGGTTGATCGCACCCTCAACGCCCAATTCGTTGACCGCGTTAGGCCGCCCGTGCAGATCGTCCTGCCCAACCGGTTTGCCCAGCACATCTTCATCATAAAGCGCGTCGCGCAGATCGTCGGCCACTTGGAACGCCTCACCAATGCGCGCGCCCAATTCTTCCCAAGGCTCTGCTTCCTGACCGGCTGCAAGCGCACCCATCTGGGTCGCGGCAATGAACAACGCGCCGGTTTTGGCACGGTGATAGGCAGACAGGTCAATCGTGTCTTCTGACTCCCAACCTTGGCCCGCACAAATGCCATTGGGCATGCCGGACCGATTGGCGAGGACGATCATCATCTGGGCCGCGCGCGCGGGGTCGATAGTGGCAGCCTTTGCCAGCACCTCGAACGCCATGATAATCAGGCTGTCACCCGTCAGCACAGCCAGCGGTTCACCAAAGGCGCGATGCACGGCTGGTTTGCCACGGCGCGTGTCGGCATCATCAAAGCACGGCAGATCATCATGGACCAGCGATGCGCAGTGGATCAGTTCCAACGCGGTTGCGGCGGCATCGGCCAAGGCGGGTTTGTCATCGCCACACGCACTTGCCACGCTCATCAGGATTGTGGGCCTGATCCGCGCACCGCCGGGATTGACTGTGTAGTGCAGCGCCGAGGCCAGTTTGCCGGGTGACGGGGCAGCTTGCCCTGACCGGATCGCAGCCGCGATTGCTTGGTCGATCCGTTTTGAAAAACCCATATTCAAACCCTCGGTCGCTTGGTCCGCGCGAAATGTAATTTCTTGCTGACATGCTATGTGTAAACTAAACTGGACACATTGAATTGGTCTTGTCAACTCTGACGGGCCGCGTGCGCAGGCGAGGACATGGGTGAAACGCAGCAAAAAGTGACGATCATCGGCGCGGGCATCGGCGGGCTGGCGGCAGCGTTGCGCCTTGCCCACGCTGGCTTGCGCGTCACTGTGCTAGAGCGGCACGCCACCCCTGGCGGAAAAATGCGGACCCTGCCCACAAACGCGGGGCCGGTGGACGCAGGCCCTACTGTTTTGACGATGAAGTCTGTGTTTGATTCGCTGTTTGCGGATGTGGGAGAGCGGCTGGTTGATCATGTCACCATGCTGCCAGAACACATTTTGGCGCGGCACTTTTGGCGCGATGGCACGCGGTTTGACCTGACAGCGGATACCGAGGCAAACGTTGCCAGCGTCCGCCATATATTCGGGAACGACGCTGCACGCGCGTTCACCAATTTTACCGCCGACGCGCAGATGCTGTTTGACGCCTTTGATACACCGATGATGCGCAGCGCGGCCCCGTCACAGGCCGATCTCACGCGGCGGGTGCTGCAAAACCCCGCGCTGATCCCGCGCATGGCACCGCATCGCAGTATGTTCGGCGCTCTGAATAAACGGTTCAAAGAGCCGCGTCTTGCCCAGCTTTTTGCCCGCTACGCCACCTATGTCGGCGGCCTGCCCGCGCAATCACCTGCGATCCTGAACCTGGTTTCGGCAGCCGAGGCGCAGGGCGTCTGGCACGTAGAGGGAGGGATGCATGCGCTGGCGGTCGCGATTGAATCTCTGGCAAGTAAGTTCGGGGCTAAGTTCTACTACGGCGCGGATGTGCAGCGGATCGAGATGCAGGACGGGCGCGTGAATAAGGTGCGCGCTGCTGATGCGGTGTTCGACACCGATCTGGTCCTTTTCAACGGTGACCCGCGTGCCTTGGTGCAGGGACGACTAGGGCCTTTAGGTGAGACAGCTGTTCCGAAAACCGCGACCGAGCCGCGTAGTCTTTCGGCTTGTGTTGCCAGCTTCGCCGCTGTGCCGGACGGGTTGCCGCTCGCGGGGCATAACGTGCTATTCGCCGACGATCCCGCGCAGGAATATCTGCCGCTAGCCAACGGCAACATGCAGACCGATCCCACGCTTTATATCTGCGCCCAAGACCGCTTTGGCGGGCGTGTGCCTAACGGACCAGAGCGGTTCGAGATTATCATGAATGCGGCCCCTGCCCCCGATGGTACAATGCCCGACCCTAAGGAGAACGAGAGATGTCAGAGCTTGATCAGCGAGAGATTGCGCCGGATGGGGCTGACGTTCTCACCCATACCGACGGCGAAACACATGACGACGCCCGCGATGTTCGACCAGCTGTTTCCGGCATCGAACGGATCCCTTTACGGGCGATCCCCGCACGGGCTGATGGCGGCGTTCAAACGTCCGACGGCGCGGACAGAAGTGAAGGGTCTCTATCTGGTTGGCGGCGGGGCGCATCCGGGGGCGGGGGTGCCGATGGCGACGCTCTCCGCACAGCACGCGGCCGCGGCGATATTGAGCGACCTTTCTTCAACCTCGACGTTCCCGCTGGGGGTTATGCGTGGTGGTATGTCGACGGCGTAAGCGATTGCGGCACCCGCGCAGTTTCGGTGATCGGTTTCATCGGATCGGTTTTTTCGCCATGGTATCACTGGTCAGGGCGCGGCAACCCAGCGAACAACTGCTGCATCAATGTGGCGACTTACGGCAAAGGCGGGCGGTTCGCGATGACCGACCGTGGTGAGGGTGCATTGCGGCGCTCTGCCGATGCCTTGGAAGTAGGGCCAAGTGCGATGCGTTGGCTGGGTGACAGGCTTGAGATTTCAATCAACGAAGTGTCGTCACCGCCACTGATTTCGCGGATGCGTGGCACAATTACGGTGGTGCCTGAAGCTGTGACACGCGTGGAACTGCCGTTGACGCAGGACGGCGCGCATGTGTGGCGGCCTTTTGCACCGACCAGCCGGATTTCCGTCGATCTGGAGGCACCCGGCTGGCAGTTTGAAGGCCACGGATATTTCGACAGCAACTTTGGCACACGACCTTTGGAGCAGGACTTCAGCTATTGGACATGGGGCCGCTTTCCAACGCGTGACGGAGCGGCTTGTTTCTACGATGCGGCGCGACGGGACGGGACCAATTTGGATGCGGCGATCGGGTTTGATAGCCAAGGGCGTGCCAAGATGATTGATGCGCCTGCGGCCAAGCCGTTTAAACGGACGCTTTGGGCGCTGCGGCGCGAGACGCGGGCGGATGACGGGTTTACGCCTCGGCAAATCAAACCGATGCTGGATGCGCCGTTTTATTCCCGCTCTGTCGTGGAAACGCAGATCAATGGCGAGGTCGTGCAGGGTGTGCATGAGGCGCTTGATCTGAATCGCTACGCCAATCCGGTGCTCAAACCGATGCTGGCCTGCCGTGTGCCGCGACGGAAAAACTGGGGCTAACTATTCGGCAGCGATGCCGCTGTCACCCTGTTGCAGCTGCGCCAAAACGTCGAGCAGGGCAGCTGCACGGGGGCGGTTGCCGTTCTCGGGATGCGCTGCGGCATCGACAAGAAAGCGAACCTCATCCAAGGGCTGCGCGTAGATCACAGGTGACTTTGGCAAGACCAGCGTGCCAGCGGCACGGACGGTGGATTTGCCGATCAGCGCGAGCTTTGTTGCCTTGGTCGTGCGGGCGCGCTGCGTGATACTGTCATGGGCGTTGCGGCGGACAGACGTGCCGATGGCCGCGTAGATATAGCGGGCGGCGAAGATACCCACGCGAGCCTCGCGGGGAAGTACGCCAATGCCCGCCTCGGAGCGGATATACAACCGCTGGGCCTCGGCCAAAAGGCGGCGCACCATGCGACGCACCTGCGGGTCGGCTTGCGGATCGGCAAAGAAATCGTCAACCGTCAGACCAGCATCATCCATCCATTCCAACGGCAGATAAATCCGGCCAGCGCGGGCGTCCTCGCCCACGTCGCGGGCGATGTTGGTCAGCTGCATTGCAACGCCCAGATCACAGGCACGCGCCAACGCGTCGGCGTCGCGCACGCGCATCAACACACACATCATCGCGCCCACCGCACTGGCAACGCGGGCGGAGTAATCGCGCACGCCTGATAGGGTGTCATATCGACGTTCCACCGCGTCCCAAGCGAGCCCTTCAAGCAAGGCTTCGGGCAAGGCGCGGGGCATGTCGAATTCTTCAATGATCGCGGCAAACGCGCGGTCTTCGGGCGCGTTACGGGGTGTCCCTGCGTAGGCGAGATCAAGACGTTCTTGCAGGTCGAGAACGGCGCGGCCCTTCTCGTTGCCCTCGTCTACCTCGTCGTCCGCAAGGCGGCAGAAGGCATAAAGCGCCAAAGCCGGATCGCGGACTTTGGCAGGCAGAAGTTTGGAGGCGGCATGGAACGACAGTGATCCCGTACGGATCGCCTCGCGGCAATGTGCCAAGTCAGAGGGAGCAATCATTCGGCCGCCATCCTTGGGGTGTTCTCCATTGTCTCAACCGGAAGATCGGGGACAAGTTTTGCCAGCACCTCGGCACTGCTGACCACACCGGGCAGGCCCGCGCCGGGATGGGTGCCTGCACCGACGAGGAACAGGCCGCGCGCCTCTTCGCTCACGTTGTGCGGCCGGAACCATGCGCTTTGCAGAATGCGCGGCTCAAGCGAGAAGCCGGAGCCGTTGGGCGACAGATAACGGTCACGGAAGGTTTCCGGTGTGAACACCAGTTCGGTGCTGATCTTGTCGCGGAATCCGGGCATCGCCTTTTCCAGCTCTGCCGCGACTTTTTCACGGTAGATCGGCTCTTCCTTTTCCCAATCAACCGCGTTGTCCCAGCCGATGTGCGGTACGGGGGACAGGACGTAGAACGTGTCATCGCCTGCGGGGGCGGCGGTGAGATCGGTGATGGAAGGGCGGTGGATATAGAGGCTCATGTCGTCGGACAATTTGCCCTTCATGAAGATATCGCGCAGCAGACCGGTGAAACGGGGGCCGTTGATGATGGTATGGTGCCCCAGATCGGGCCACTGATCAGCAGTGCCTTTGGTGCCGAAATACCAAACATAAAGACCCATGGACCAGCGTGATTTCTTGAGCTTTCGGGTGGTCCAGCGTTTCTTGGTGTGATTGCGCAGAAGGCGGTCGTAGGTATGGCCCGCATCAGCGTTGCTGATGACAAGCGGGGCGGTTAGCGCCTCGCCATTCGTCAGCGTCACGCCCGTTGCGGCACCGTTTTTGATCTGAATCTCGTCAGCCTCAACCTCGTGCCGGATCACGCCGCCTTGAGCGCGGACGGCGTTGGCCATCGCGTCGGCAATCGCCTGCACACCGCCCATGGCGTAGTGGACGCCGTATTCTTTTTCGAGATGCCCGACGAGCGCGTAGATCGACGTTACATGCGTTGGATCGCCGCCAATAAACAGCGGGTGGAAGGACAGCGCCATGCGCAGGCGTTCGTCCTTCACACGGCTGGCGGCGTGCGCATAGATGGAACGGTCCGCACGCAGTTGCGCGAACTTCGGCAGCACCTTGATGGTTTCCCACAGGCGGTGCATCGGCTTGGCGACCATGCCTTCGAAACCCACGACGTATCGGGCGTGGCTATCCTTCAGGAACTTCTTGTAGCCTTTCAGATCAGCGGGATTGATCTTGCGGACCTCTTCAAACATCCGCTCATCATCACTGCACGCTTTGAACGATGTGCCGTCGGGCCAGCGGACCTCGTAAAACGGATCAAGCGGGCGCAGATCCACGTCTTTGCGGAAGTCGCGGCCACAGTCGGCCCAAAGCTGTTCAAAGACCTGCGGCACAGTCACGATCGTCGGACCAAGATCAAAGCGGTGACCGTCTTGCGTGATGGACGACCCACGTCCTCCCGCACGATCAAGCTTATCGAGCACGGTGACATGATAGCCCTTGGCACCCAAACGCATGGCAGCTGAAAGCCCGCCAAGGCCCGCGCCGATTACGATCGCGCGGCGATCAACCTGATTTTTCGTAGAATCCGTCATTATCTCGCAGGCTATAACTGTCCAGTTTAGTTTACAACTTTTATTGTGAAACGAAATATGTAAGCCTGTGTTTACAGATGAAGGAATCTGCATCGCCCATGTCACAGGTCGTCAGCCTCACGTTTTTCCGCTTTGACACGGCACTCAGCCGTGCGTGGGCGCTATGGATGATGGGGGCCGCGCGTGGTCCACTTGCCCGCACACCCGACATCGGATTTTGGAAGCTGTGCGGCTCGGGCGGCGGTGAGGGTTTCACACCCCGCATCAACATCGACACGATTGCAATTCTCGCAACATGGCCCGACGCTCAGATAGCAAAAGAGCGGACAGAAACCGCCCCGATCTATCAGAAGTATCGCGCCAAAGCGTCCGAGGTCTGGACCGTGTTTATGACCACTGACACCGCACGCGGAAAATGGTCCGGCCAGACCCCGTTTGCAGTGTCTAACACAGCCGAAACAGCCGGAATGGGCGTGCTGACACGCGCCACGATAAAGCCCTCCATCATGGCGCAATTCTGGAAACGCGTGCCGCGCATTTCCGACCGCATCGGCAGCGACCCGCACGTCCTATTCAAGATCGGGATCGGCGAAGCGCCATTGATGCAGCAAATCACATTTTCGATCTGGCCAGACGCAAAATCCATGTCAGACTTCGCCCATACCGGCGCCCATGCCGACGCGATCCGCGCGGTTCGCGACGAAGGCTGGTTTCGCGAAGAACTTTACGCCCGCTTCACCCTGTTGTCCGATAGCGGCACGTGGGGCGGCACATCACCATTGAACGGACTCCGCCCATGAAACAGCCATTCCCGTTTTCTGCCATCGTTGGTCAGGATGAAATGAAACGCGCGATGATCCTGACCGCGATTGACCCGTCTATCGGTGGTGTTCTGGTGTTCGGAGATCGGGGCACGGGAAAATCAACTGCCGTGCGCGCGCTTGCCGCGTTGCTGCCGCCAATTTCCGCGGTGAAGGGCTGCCCCGTGAACAGTGCCAGCCCCGCCGATTGTCCTGCTTGGGCCAAGGTGAAAAGCAAGGTCACTCACGAGATACCCACGCCCGTTGTCGACCTTCCGCTTGGCGCGTCAGAGGACCGTGTGACAGGTGCTTTGGACATCGAGAAGGCTCTAACCAAGGGCGAAAAGGCATTTCAACCTGGTTTGCTGGCCAAGGCCAACCGCGGATATCTCTATATCGACGAGGTGAACTTGCTGGAAGATCACATCGTTGATCTGCTGCTGGACGTCGCCCAATCAGGTGAGAATGTGATTGAACGCGAGGGGCTTTCGATCCGCCACGCCGCACGCTTTGTGCTGGTCGGATCAGGCAACCCCGAAGAGGGCGAACTGCGCCCGCAACTGCTAGACCGGTTCGGTCTGTCGGTTGATGTGGCATCCCCTACAGACATTGACGAACGGATCGAGGTGATCAAGCGCCGTGATGCGTTCGAAAATGACAACGCGGCGTTTATGCTGCGCTGGCAGGCCGAGGATGCGGCGCTGCGTGATCGGATTACACATGCCCGAACAGCCCTGAAATCGCTCAAAACCCCTGATAAGACACTGCGCGATGTTGCAGAGCTTTGCATCAAATTGGGGTCGGATGGTCTGCGTGGGGAACTGACGCTGCTCAAGGCCGCCCGCGCCTACGCCGCTTTCCGCGATGATACAGCACTGACCCGTAGCCATGTGCGCGATGTGGCTGCACTTGCGCTGCGTCACCGGTTGCGCCGCGATCCGCTTGACGATGCAGGATCAGGCACCCGCGTAAACCGGATCGTGTCGGAAGTGCTTGACGCCTGATGACCCCGTGGGAGCGTGCGATAACGGCCTTGCGTCTGCTGGCGGTTGATCCCGGCCTTGGTGGCTGCGTCGTCCGTGCCCGCGTCGGCCCGGCCCGCAGCGCATTTTTGGAAGGTCTGTCGCATCTGGGACGCACCGAAGTGCGCCTGCATCCGCAAATGACTGCCGACCAGTTGCTCACCTCTGTCGATCTGACGGCCACCCTTCGCAGGGGTCAGATTATCGAAAAGCAGGGTCTATTGCAGACTAAAGACGCGGTTTTCACACTTGCGATGGCGGAAAGAAGTGACAGTTTTATCACCACCGCCCTTGCCGCCCTGAGGGACCGCGACGCTGATGCGGTCATCGTGGCACTTGATGAAGGCGCGACCGAAGACGAGGCT
This sequence comes from Yoonia sp. 208BN28-4, assembly GCF_037543925.1. Taxonomy (NCBI): domain Bacteria; kingdom Pseudomonadati; phylum Pseudomonadota; class Alphaproteobacteria; order Rhodobacterales; family Paracoccaceae; genus Yoonia; species Yoonia sp. 208BN28-4. The sequence continues at coordinate 410,239 of NZ_JBBIFY010000001.1, read as the reverse complement.
GTGCCAGCCGCCCTTGCCGACAGGCTGGCCTTCCACATTTATCTGGATGACGTGGCCTTATCGGACCTGACCGATATCATCTGGACACCGTCCGCGCATAAGCCTGCACAGGCCTTAGATCATGTAACAGACCAGTTGGTCACATTGGCGGTCCGGCTCGGGATCACAAGCCTCCGCGCGGTCGGATTCGCGTTGCGCTGCGCAAAGGCTGCGGCAAGTTTGAATGGACGGACTATCGTCACTGCTGATGATGTGGCCCTGGCCGCTGAACTTGTTCTCGCCCCACGTGCAACGCAGGTGCCGCAAGACGATGACACACCAGAACCGCCACCTGCAGATACGGACGCCTCGGACCCCGCGCAGGGTGAACCGGAAGAATTGACCGCAATTCCAGACGATATCCTGCTTGACGCTGTGAAGGCCGCTCTGCCGGCTGGATTGCTGGAGAATGATGGAAAAAAGGCATCCGTGAAGAGCAGCGGTTCAGGGGCCGGCCACAAACAGATTGGCAACCGGCGCGGCAGACCCCTGCCCGCGCGACAAGGGCGACGCGATCCATCTGGCCGGATCGACATGATGGCAACGCTGCGGGCCGCGATCCCGTGGCAGACGTTGCGCAAGCGCGACATGCCCGATCGCACCGGTGCGATAATTCTGCCCGCCGACCTGCAAACTAAGCGGTATGAGGACAAATCCGACCGCCTCCTGATTTTTGCAGTCGACGCATCCGGATCAGCCGCACTTGCCCGCTTGAACGAAGCCAAAGGCGCGGTGGAGCTTTTGCTTGCCGAGGCTTATGCACGCCGCGATCACGTCGCTCTCATCGCATTTCGTGGTGACAGTGCCGAGGTTCTTCTGCCGCCCACGCGGTCATTGGTGCAAACCAAACGGCGCTTGGCCGACCTGCGCGGCGGTGGTGGCACGCCCCTTGCCAGCGGGCTGATCGCAGCCGGTGAAATGGCGCAAACCGCGCGCCGCAAGGGCCTGTCACCGATGATTATCGTGCTGACAGACGGGCGCAGCAACGTGGCACTTGATGGCACGGCCAATCGCGCAACCGCCGCCGACGATGCACAATCCACGGCCCGCCAACTGGCCGCGCTTCAGTTTGATGCGATGGTCATCGATACGGGCAAACGACCCGAAAAGGCCCTGAAAACCCTTTCACAGACACTGAATGCGGCATATGTCGTGATGCCACGTGCTGATGCAGCGGGCCTGTCACAGGCAATCAGCGCCCAGATGGACAGCTGATGGACTGGGCCCGCCACGGTGCCAACTGGCCGCACGTCAATGCCTCCCGCTTTGTCCTATGTAAGCCCCACAAATGGCACGTTCAGGAAATGGGCGAAGGTCCTCTGCTGTTGCTGATCCACGGCGCAGGCGGCGCCACGCAAAGCTGGCGGCATCTCGCACCGATCCTTGCACGCGACTTTCGCGTGGTCATGATCGACCTTCCCGGACAGGGATTCACCAAATTGGGCGCACAATCCCGCTGCGGGCTTGAGGAGATGAGCACGGATTTACGCGCGCTTATGATGCAAGAAGGCTTGACGCCAAAGGCGCTGATCGGTCATTCGGCCGGTGCCGCAATCGCCCTGCGCATGGCGGAAGATTTGCACCCCGCACCACTGGTAATCGGGATCAACGCGGCCTTGGGGAATTTCAAAGGGCTGGCAGGCGTCCTGTTTCCGATTATGGCCAAGACACTAGCAAATTTGCCTTTCGTCGCCGAATTTTTTACCGCCTCCACCGCGCGACCGAAATCCGTTGAACGTCTGATCGATGGCACGGGTTCGGTCCTGCCAGCGTCTGATCGGGTGTTCTATGAACAGCTTGTCAGCGACAAAGCCCATGTGAACGCGACGCTTAAAATGATGGCGCAATGGGACCTTGATCCGATTCTCGCGCGACTAGATCATCACCCGTCGCAGACCTTGCTAATCACCGGCGACAAGGATCGCGCCGTGCCGCCCGATACGTCTGCCAAGGTCGCGAAACGAGTGCCAAACGCGGCACATGTTTCGCTGCCCAATCTGGGTCATCTCGCCCACGAGGAAGACGCAGTTGCAGTTGCGGAACCGCTTCTTGCGTTCCTGAAAGCGTCCTAACCTCCCCTGACCGTTTCGATCATGAGCTGTACGTTATCTGGATCTGCGTCTGGCGTGATGCCGTGTCCGAGGTTGAAGATGTGGGGGCCTTTTGAGAGGGCTTGGCAGATGCGGCGTGTTTCCGCGATCAGATCGTCGCCGCCGGTGACCATGTGGGAGGACTTCAGGTTGCCTTGCACGCAGCCGCCGGTCTGCACGTTTGCGGCGGCCCATGCGGCATCCACGCCGTCGTCAATGGCGATGCAGTCCGCGCCGATGGCCGCGTGGGTGCCGGCGTAACGCTCACCCGCGCCACGCGGGAAGGCGATGATCGGCGTGTCGGGGTGCTTGGCCTTCAGCGCGGCTGTGATCTGCGCCATCGGCTTGATCGAGTAGTTGATGAAGTCGTCGTCTTTTAGCGATCCGGCCCAGCTATCAAAAAGCTTCACCACTTCAGCGCCTGCATCAATCTGCGCGCTCAGATAGTGGATCGTGGCCTGCGTGATCCTGTCTAGCACCGCTTCGAACAGCGGGGTGTTCTCGGCCTTCAGCGCATGCGCTGGGCCTTGATCCGGCGTGCCCTGCCCCGCGATCATATAGGTCGCCACCGTCCACGGCGCACCGGCAAAGCCGATCAGCGTGGTCTCGTCAGGTAGCTCACGGCTCAGGATTTTCACCGTCTCGTAGACCGGCGACAGATGGTCGTGGATCGCAGCCGCCGGCTTGAGTTTGTCAAAGTCGCCTTGGCTGGTGATCGTCGACAGCCGCGGCCCCTCGCCCGTCACAAACCACAGGTCAGCCCCCAGCGCCTGTGGCACCAGCAGAATATCCGCAAACAGGATCGCCGCATCAAACCCGTAGCGCCGGATCGGTTGCAACGTCACCTCTGCCGCCAGATCAGGATTATAACACAACGACAGAAAGTCACCCGCCTGTGCACGGGTGGCCTTGTATTCGGGCAGATACCGGCCTGCCTGCCGCATCATCCAGATGGGCGGTGTGGGCAGCGTTTCACCGGCAAGGGCGCGCAGAATGGTCTTTTGTGCAGTCATAGGGGAGATGTCCTAAAGAGGCCTTAACAGGGGCGAGAGAAGTTGCCCCACCTTGCACCGACAGGCCATGTGGACACAACAGTTGTCAGGCCAGATTGACGGCTTTAGGAATGGCGTAACACGTAAGGAAACGCCCATGCCACTTGATCTGCCCACCCCTGCCAAACCGCTGATGATCGGCACGCGCGGCTCCCCCCTTGCGCTGGCGCAGGCGCACGAGACACGGTCGCGGCTGGCCCATGCGTTTGACCTGCCGTTCGAGGCCTTCACCATCGTTGTGATCAAGACCACGGGCGACAAAATCATCGACCGGCCCTTAAAAGAGATCGGCGGTAAGGGTTTATTCACCCGCGAGATCGAAGATGCGATGTTGAAGGGAGAGATCGACATCGCGGTCCACTCGATGAAGGACATGCCGACGCTGCAACCGGATGGTCTGCTGCTGGATACCTATTTGCCGCGCGAGGATGTGCGCGATGCGTTTATCTCGCCCACGCACGGCGCGCTGGCTGACTTGCCGGCTGGCACGGTTGTGGGCACGTCATCCTTGCGCCGTCGGGCGCAGCTGAAGCTGCGGCGCCCCGATCTTGAGGTGGTGGAGTTCCGCGGCAACCTGCAAACGCGGCTGATGAAGCTGGACCAGGGCGTGGCTGCGGCGACGTTCCTTGCGATGGCCGGTCTGAACCGATTGAAGATGGACGAGGTGTCAGCCACCGCGATCAGTGAGGACGACATGCTGCCCGCCGTGGCCCAAGGCGCCATCGGGATCGAGCGCCGCATGGACGACACCCGTGTGGCCGAGATGCTCGAGGCGATCCACGATCTGGAAACCGGACAACGCCTCGCCGCCGAACGCGCCTTCCTCAAAGCCCTCGACGGATCATGCGAAACACCCATCGCGGGGCTGGCAGTGCTGGACGGCACCACCCTCACCCTGCGCGGCGAAGTCCTCCGCCCAGACGGATCAGACGCCATCAGCGACACCGCCACATGTGCGATTGCAGACGGCCCAGACGCAGGCGCGCAGATGGCAGCCAAGATGCTCGCAAAAGCAGGCGAAGGGTTCTTCGACTGGCGGGGGTGAAATGACAAAAGGCGGACCAATCGCCCGCCTTTTGCATCGATCAATCAAATGAAATCAGGCAACCGCGTGGGCGATGGCGCACTGCTTCCAAAGGGCGGTCAGCGCGGCCAGCAGGTGTGCGATATCCTCATCCGTGTGAAGCGGTGACGGAGTGAAACGCAGACGCTCGGTCCCTTTTGGCACGGTCGGATAGTTGATCGGCTGCACGTAGATGCCCCATTCATCCATCAAATAGTCGGCCAGCATTTTGGTCTTAACCGGATCTTTAATCATCACGGGCACGATGTGGCTGAGGTTGTGCATGTGCGGAATGCCAGCGGCATCAAGGCCAGCGCGCAGTTTGGCGACCTGTTCGCGCTGCTTCATCCGCTCGCTATCTGATTGCTTGAGGTGCGCAATAGACACACGCGCGGCGGCGGCTACGGCGGGCGGCAGGGCGGTTGTGAAGATGAAGCCGGAGGCGAAGCTGCGAATGAAATCACATAGAGCGGCTGAGCCTGTGATGTAGCCGCCGACGACGCCGTAAGCTTTGCCAAGCGTGCCTTCGATCAGGGTGATGCGGTCCATCAGCCCTTCTTGCTCGGCGACGCCACCACCACGTGGACCATAGAGGCCGACCGCGTGGACTTCATCAAGATAGGTCATCGCGCCGTATTTTTCGGCCACTTCGACAATCTCGCGGATCGGGGCGATGTCGCCGTCCATGGAATAGACCGACTCGAATGCGACGATCTTGGGTGTGTTGGCAGGCAAGGCTGCCAGTTTTGCCTCAAGATCGGCAACGTCGTTGTGGTTCCAGATCACTTTGTCAGCGCGCGAATGGCGGATGCCTTCGATCATGGAGGCGTGGTTGCCGCTGTCGGACAGGATGACACACCCTTCAAGGCGTGACCCCAAAGTAGAGAGAGCCGCCCAGTTGGACACGTAGCCGGAGGTGAAAAGCAAAGCCGCCTCTTTGCCGTGCAAATCGGCCAGTTCAGCCTCAAGCAGCAAGTGGTCGTGGTTCGTGCCCGAGATATTGCGTGTGCCGCCCGCCCCCGTACCCGTACGCTGCACCGCCTCACACATGGCGTCCATCACAACGGGGTTCTGGCCCATGCCAAGGTAATCGTTTGAACACCACACCGTCACGTCGCGCACTTCACCATCTTGGTGGTTCGCGGCGCGAGGGAATTTACCACACTGGCGCTCAAGCTCGGCAAAGTAGCGGTAGTTGCCTTCGGATTTCAGCGTATCAAGCTGGGCTTGGAACAGGTTGTCAAAGTTCATGTGGTTTTCCTTTGGTCGTGTTTGGCGCGGGCAACATCCAGCGCCAGAGTTTTGCGTCGGGCAATGGGATGACCATCAGCCAGTGTTCAAGGGCGGCCAAGGCGGCCATGGCGGTGAGCAGGGCAAAGCCCACCATTTGTGCGGAGGTTTCCGCCGCGATCAGGCGTTCGGCAAAGCAGGCGGCGGTGATTGACAGAAACGTCACGCCGACGGGGAATGCGGCCGAGATATTGCCTTGGCGGAAGTAGGATTTGAGGTGCTGCAAGGGCTGCGGCACAAATTCGGTATTTATCCGCGGAACGCCGAAAAAGAGGTTCAGCTTTGCGGAAATGCGGGCGGTGAACAGGATCACATAGGTCCACAGGCCAACGGTGTTTTCGGTGCCTGCGGTGATAGCGACGATGGCCAGCAAAGCCAGTAGCAGCAGGTATTCGTGGTAGGCGAGCGTCTGGAAGGCGCGAACGAAGCGGTCCGTGCCAGAGAGACCCGGCGGGCATGCGCGCTTTTCAGGGCCGGTCACAACGCCCGCAAGGAACGCCAGTTCGATCCAACCCCAGATCAGCAGGACGGACAGGAACGCAATGTAGATGTTGGCCACCGTCGCCTCGCCCGACACCATCAAGCCAGCAAAACCCAGCGCCATGAGCGGGATCGTCAAAAAGACGGAACGCCCGTGCGCGACTGCCGCCCCTTTGTCGGACTTGCGCACGATCAGCAAAATCGCTCCGGTGAAGAACCACCAGGCGAAAATTGCGATCATCGCGGCTGTCCAAGGGGCGGCGAGCATTAGTAGGCAGGCTCCATCACTGGGCTTTCAGGCGTTTCATTCGGGATCGACGGGATCGTGTAGAGCGCCGCAAAAGCGTAGGCGGCTTTGGCCATGCCCGCGATGCGCGACGCGGTTCCGGCGATACCGCCCTTTGCCTTACCTTCGGCGACCTGCACCGACGCACGCTCCATCCGGTCAAGGTTGGGCAACCAGCGCGGGTGGTCGATGTCGAGCGTCAACGGGAACACCTGCTTGGAGATGTCGAAGGTTTTGCGGAACACTTCCTGTCCGTACCACGACGTATCAACGCCCAGCGCCTCGTGGAACAAGGGGCGCTGATGATCACGGACCCACATGGTGGAGCTAAACGCCACAAGGAAGAACTTGATCCACAGCTTGTTGGTAAAGGTCGAGGTCAGCTTGGGGTCGGTTTTCATCAGCAGGGCGAATGCCTCACCGTGCGAAAACTCGTCATTGCACCATTCGCGGAACCACTTGAAAATCGGGTGGAAGCGATGTTCCGGGTGCTTTTCAAGGTGGCGGAAGATTGTGATGTAGCGGGCGTAGCCGATCTTTTCCGACAGGTATGTGGCGTAGTAGATGAATTTTGGACGGAAGTAGGTGTACTTCTTTTTCTGGGTCAGAAAACCAAGGTTCACGCGGATGCCAGCCTCGCGCAGGGCGTCGTTGATGAAGCCTGCATGGCGGGCTTCGTCACGAGCCATGAGTTGAAACAGGGTTGTGATATCTTCGTTGGAACCGCGACGCTTCATCTCTTTGTAAAGCACGCAGCCTGAAAATTCGGCAGTGCAGGACGACACGAGGAAGTCGATAAACTCGGCCTTCAGCGCAGGGTCCATACCGTCCCAGTCTGCTTCCCATTCGTCGGTTTTCTTGAAGTGACCTTTGTTGGGGTCAGACTTCATCTGCGCAATCAGGGCGTCCCAGTCTTTGCGTACAGGGGTCACGTCAATCGCGTCCATTTCGGCGAAATCGGTGGTGTAGAATCGTGGCGTCAGCAGGGTGTTCTGCATCGCCAGTTCGGTCGCCTGTTCGGACGTGATGGTGGCGTTATCCAGCGCGTCTTGTGCGGCAATCGCCTCCTCTGCGGTATCGGCGAAAGCGGAGTGTGTTGGCTTGTTCATGACAGCACCTCATCGGAAAAAGAAAACTCGCACAGTTCCATGAATTCGAAATCACCCGTGGCGCGGGTCCAAAGCTGTTCAAGGCCTGATGCGCGGGTGATGGTTGCCATGCGGCTTTCTTCGACCAGTTCACCGTAGGCGGCCATGATCTCGGGCCCCTGCACTTGCACGGTATCGCCCGGATTGATGGTGGCACCATTGGTGAATTTCACATGTGCCGAAAGCTCTTCAAAGCGGTGCGAGATCGTGACGATGCACGGCGCGGTTTCTTTGGTTCTGGTAAAAAATCCCATGTTGGTTGTCCCTTTTATCGTCTTGGTTTCAATCGAGCAGGCTGGCGAAGGCTGCTACGTTGTCTTGACCGTATCCAATCAGTTCGATGGACCAGCCGGTGGCGGGGTCGATAATGGCGGTATGCCCGTTTTCGCGGCGCACGAGGCGCAGCGGGTCGTTGGAGATGATGTCCTGCACGATCCGTTCGCGGGTGACGGAATTCCAGATCACGTCGATAAAGCCGGCCTTGTCATCGCTTGAATGGGCGATGATCGTGCCTGTCGGATCAATGATATTCACACCGTCAGAGCGGTTGCCCTCAAGCGTAATCGCAACCTCTTTGATGACGGGACTGGTATCGCGCACACCTGTCAGCGGCTGATCGGTGACCTTGGCAAAGGTTACGAGGGCCACGCTTGCGAACATCAGACCGAACATGGCGCGGACCAGAAACAGTGGGACCATCTCGCGGTCGCGATGCTTCATCTGGTTGGCAAGGGATGAGGAATTGTTCATGTCATCTACTCCGCTGCCATTGCATCTGTGGGTTGGGTCATGCGTGTCACCTGCGGCGTAGATACGCGGGTCTCTGCCGCTTCAGCAAAAAGTGCTGCCACCCGTGCTGCGTCAGGAATGGCGCGGAATGCGGGCTGTGTGCGGGTAAAATGCCATGGCCGTGTATGGGGCCATGTCATGAGATACGAAATCCGGTCATCCCCGATCAATTCAAACGCGATGGTGCCGATCCCCGATTTGCGGACCGACGCATTCGCATTACCGATGCAGACATAAGGCAGGTTCAACGTCATCGTCAGCGCCGCACCGATACGCATGGCGACGCGTTTGTTGGTGAGCGTATAAACTGTGCTGCGCGCCTGTACCGCGGCAAGACCAATCAGCAGCAGCGTGACAATCGCACCCGCAATCAGGAAAGGCACACCGTGGGCCATGGCAACTGTTAGCGGGTAATCTGCCGATGACACACCAACGCGCCATACCGCCAGCAATGCAAAATAGCCGATGATCCAGTTCAGCTTGTAGGCATCCTTGGCCAAGCGCAGCGTGTTGGGTGCGCCTTGCCAGATGATATGTTCATCCTCCGGCAATGCCTCTGGCAGGCCGCGAACCGGTTCGAATTTGAAATCGTCGTGATGCATTGTCCTAGTCCCTTTGATCGTGCGGCCGGACCCTGGCGAGGGGCCCGACCTGCGTGGTTTAGATAAGTGGATCGATCCGGTTCTTGTCGGCGTAAAGCGTGCCGCCACCGAAGTAGGCCATGATCTTTTCCTCTTCGAGAAGCGTGACCTCGTCCGTGCCCTTGATCTTTGGCACAGCCGCAAAGTGTTCACCGTAGATCGAGCGCACGACCACGCGGTCGGTGCCGATCTTGGCAAAGTTCATGGGGATCAGGCACGTATTGCCCGACCCTTCGGGGTTCAGATCAACGGCAAGGAAACGCACCAGCTGCTCTGGCACGTCGACCCACATGTCCGTCACGCGGCCTACAATCTCGCCGTCACCGGCAACAACGGCCAAGCCACGCGGATCGCGTCCGGCAGACACATTGAAGTCCGGCAGGCTTGCCATAGGCTTGATCTTGGCGTGACCGTGCGCATCCAGTTCGGGGTGATCCTCGCGCGGGGCCCAAGCAGCCGGACCAACACCGTCAACCATCGGATTTCCAGTGGGCACATAGGGTGAACCGGCGGCAACGGATGTGCGCGCAAGGGCCAGATTATCACGATCACCGCGCTGGCCCGATGGCACCGTCAGCTCACCACGACCATGCGGCAGGTGGAAAGTCTTGTCCTTGGGCACAGGGAACGGACCCTGGTTTGGCGCGGGATCACCGTCGTCTGTTTCCAGCGGATAGCCTTCGCGCATGTTTTCCGTTTGCAGGTAGTAAACCAGCAGCGCGAAAAAGATCCAGAACATCCAGATCGCGGCGCTGGCCAGATCGAAGTTTCCGAAAAATTCATTACCAACCATTTTGGTCTCCTTCGTCGTATTTTGTGTGTGTGCGTGTCATGTCGGGAAATCCGTGAGAGCGATCGACGTCGGCTGGACGTGATCCACGGGGCGGGCCTTAAAGAGCGGACCCAAAGCGATAAGTGTGACAAAAAGGATGGCTATTTCGATGTGGTAGACGACGGAATAACCCGTCGCCGCCGTGTTGAGCGCATCGCCCAAGTGGCCGTTCGTGGCCGCCGTGTTGACGATGTCGCGCAGCGCACCGCCAGTGAAAATCGCAACACCAGCCGCAGTGGCCTGTGCCGCGCCCCAGGCACCAAGGGCCAATCCCTTGCCCGCAGTGCCCGTGGTCGTAAGTGTCATTGCTGACGTTAGTGTCGCGACGGCAAACAGGCCCCCGCCCAAGCCGATGCCAAAGGCACCTGCGAAGAAAAGTCCTGTGCTGGCCAGTGGCCCCGCGAAGATGACAGCGCAAAACGCGGCCAGCCCGATCAGGATGCCGCGTGCAGCCATCCGGTAAGGTTCGGTTGATGCCTTGAGCCACTTTGCGGCAAGGCCGAAACCCAACAGCGCACCAGCGGCCCACATTGCAGTGAGGAGCGTAGTAGATGAAACGGATAGGCCAAGGATCTCGCCGCCATAAGGCTCCAGCAGCACGTCCTGCATGTTGAACGCCAGCGTGCCAAGGAACACGACCACCAGCAGACGGCCAGCGTCGCCGCCGCTTGTCAGGTCATTCCATGCATCGCGGAACAGCGGACGCGGTGCGGCGCGCTGCTCTTTGGTCATTGGGGCGACCCGCTCTTGCTTCCAAAGCGCGAAGATATTGAGAAGGATTGTGACGACAGCAGCACCTTGCACCACCTGCACCAGACGCAGCGCACTGAAGTCGCGCAGCAGCGTGCCAATGATCACGGCAGAAACACCCATGCCGATCAGGAACATGACATAAAGAAGGGCGACGACTTGAGGCCGCGTCTCTTCAGTCGCGCGGTCGGCGGCGAGCGCAAGTCCAGCGGTTTGGGTCATGTGCATCCCGACGCCAGTGAGGAGGAACGCGAGTGCCGCGCCCACTTCACCAGCCCAAGTCGGGCCAACCGCTTGATCGCCGGACAGCACCAGCAGGCCCATCGGCATGATGGCAAGACCACCAAACTGCCAGAGGGAACCAAACCAGAGATACGGAATACGCTTCCACCCAATGGCAGAGCGGTATGTGTCAGAGCGGAAGCCCAGCAGCGCCCGGAAAGGAGCAACCAGCACAGGGATCGCGATCATGATCGCCACGATCCACGCCAGCACGCCCAGTTCCACGATCATCACGCGGTTCAGCGTGCCAAGCAGCATGACGGATGCCATGCCGACCGACACTTGGAACAGCGACAAACGCAGCAGTTGCCCCAATGGGAGCTGGTCGCTCACCGCGTCAGAGAACGGCAGCATCTTCATCGTCAGACCTTGGACCGCGCGCTTGGGGATCATGGGCGATACTCCAATGCTTCGGAGATGTAGAAACCGGAATTGACCCGCTCGATCTTGCGCAGAGTGCCGGTGGGGAGCGCCTTGGCCAGACGGGTGGCGCTATGGGGGACCATTGTGGGGGACCGGTCAGAACGCGGGAACAGCTTGCCAGCACGCCACATCATCATCAGCAACGGCGTGCGCGGTGCGACGGTAAACACCATCTTTTCGCGCAGACGCGGGGCAATGTCGCCAAGGATGCGGGTGATGTCGGCAGCATCGTAATAGATCATGCTGTCCATGCCGATGATGTAGTCGAAATCGCCCAACGCAGGGTCGAGCATATCACCGGATTTAAACGTCAGGCTGCCTGCTACATGCTCCGGCTGGCGCTTCTCCGCGATGTCGATCAGTTGCGGCGACACGTCGACGCCGACCACATCAGCACCACTTAACGCCAGTTCAAACGCCAACGCACCCGTGCCACAACCCGCATCCAGAACCCGCGCGCCGCGCAGGTCATCGGGTAGTTGCGCAATCAGCAGATCGCGCATCCGGTCACGCCCCGCCCGCACCGTCGCACGGATACCGGACACGGGCGCGTCCGATGTCAGACGCTCCCATGTGCGGGTCGCTGTGCGGTCGAAGTAAGTCTCGACGCGGTTGCGGGTGGATTCGTAGGTGGACATTAGTCGAAGCCTAGCAATTCAAAGATTTCACGGTCGGGCAGTGGCGCGGGGGCCAGCGGCTCTGTCCCGTTCCACAGTGTCTCGGCCAAGCGGACGTATTCCTTGCGGACCTGCACGATTTCCTCATCGTCGGGCATCTCGAACAGAGTCTTTTTCTTAAGGCGGCTACGGCGGATGGCATCCAGATCGGGCATATGCGCGATACGGTTGAAACCGACAGTTTTGCAGTAGCGGTCCACCTCGTCCGTCTCGACAGAACGGTTGGCAACACAGCCCGCCAGACGTACCTTGTAGTTGGCCGATTTGGCCTGCACGGCGGCGATAATGCGGTTCATCGCGTAGATGCTGTCAAAGTCGTTGGCAGTCACGATCAGCGCACGGTCGGCGTGCTGCAAAGGGGCGGCAAAGCCACCGCAGACGACATCACCCAGCACGTCAAAAATCACGACGTCGGTATCTTCCAGCATATGGTGCTGCTTGAGCAGTTTCACGGTCTGGCCGACCACATAACCGCCACAGCCTGTGCCAGCGGGCGGGCCACCAGCCTCAACACATTTCACACCGCCGTAGCCTTCGGTCACGAAATCCTCTGGGCGCAGTTCCTCGGCGTGGAAATCCACGGACTTGAGGATGTCGATAACAGTCGGCTGCAACTGACCCGTCAGCGTGAACGTGCTGTCGTGCTTGGGGTCGCACCCGATTTGCAGGACGCGCTTTCCCAGCTTTGTGAAGGCCGCAGACAGGTTGGACGAGGTCGTCGATTTGCCGATGCCGCCTTTGCCGTAGACGGAAAACACTTTCGCGCCTTCGATCTTGGCGCTTTCGTCCTGATGGACCTGAACAGATCCCTCGCCGTCCTGGCCGCGCAGCAGCGGGGCACCTTTATCAAGTGGGCTCATGTGACGTTCCCTTTATATATTTCGCGGCAGGTCATTCGGCTGCAATGCCTTCCAGTTGATCTTCGATGGCGTCGGCTGCGTTTTGCAGGGCCGCCAGTGTTGCGTCGTCGGGGGCCCAATAGTCGCGATCCGATGCTTCGAGCAGGCGGTTCGCCATGCGCATCGATGCTTGGGGGTTCAGATCGGCAAGGCGCTGGCGCATGGTGTCGTCCAGCACGAATGTCTCGGACAGTTTCTGGTAGACCCAAGGGTCCACCTTGCCCGTGGTCGCGGACCAGCCGACAGTATTGGTGATATGTGCCTCGATCTGGCGCACACCTTCGTGGCCATGGTTGAGGAGCGGTTCGTAGAATTTCGGGTTCAGGCTGCGCGCACGTGTTTCAAGAGCGACCTGATCGGACAGCGTCCGGACCTTGGCCTGCCCACGCGTCTGGTCGCCGATGTAGACGGGGGTCTCAACGCCACCCTTGGCGCGTTTCACGGCAGAGGCGATGCCACCCAGCGTGTCGAAATAGTGATCAACGGTGGTAATGCCCAGCTCGACCGACTCGAGGTTTTGGTAGGCAAGCTCGACGTTCGACAGCGTGTCTTGCAAGAGAGCCGCTTGCGGCGAAGCCTCGCCGTCGGTGCCATAGGCAAACGATTTACGCGCCTGATAGGCGTCGGCCAGATCGTCGCCATCGTCAAAGGCCGAGCTATCGACAAGCTGGTTCACGTTGGAGCCGTAAGCGCCTTCTGCGTTCGAGAACACGCGCAAGGCGGCGGTTTGCATGTCGGTGTCGTTGGCCGCAGCGAAAGCAAGCGCGTGGGCGCGGATGGGGTTCATGTCGAGCGCTTCGTCGGCCAAAGCGCATTTCAGCGCGGCATCGGCCAGAAGTTTGGTTTGCAGAGGTAACAGGTCTCTAAATATGCCCGAAAGTGTCATTACCACATCAACGCGGGCACGCCCGAGTGTGGTTAGCGGCACAAGATCAGCACCACACAACCGCCCGTGGCTATCAAAACGCGGCGTGCATCCCATAAGGGCCAGCGCCTGACCAATCGGGCCACCGCAGGATTTAATGTTGTCGCTGCCCCAAAGCACCAGCGCGATCGTCTTGGGCAATGTCGGGTGCGTCGCTAGCAGTTCATCGGCCTGCCGCGCGCCGTCGGCCATCGCAAAGGCGGTCGGCATGCGGAACGGATCAAAGGCGTGGATGTTGCGGCCCGTGGGCAGGATTTCGGGCGCACGGATCACGTCGCCACCGGGGACGGGTGCGATGAATTGGGCGTTCATGGCACGCATTAGCGCAGGCAATTCGGCGTCTTGGGACAGGTGCGCACGGGCCGTGTCGCGGTCGGCGTCTGTCGCGAAATCCATTTGGGAAAGGGTGTTTTCGACGCTTGCCGCGTCGTCGGGGCGACCGACGATATGGAGGCCATCGGGGATCAGCGCGTCTTCTGTTTCCAGCAGCTTGAGCCAGAGAGTGTTCAGGTCGCTTGCGTCTAGGTTCACAGCTTCGGCCTGCGCCTTGATCAGCGCGACCAGTTCGTCATCGTCGTCACCACTACGCCATTTTCCAAGGCTATCCTTCAAATCAGCCAGACCGCGATAGAGGCCGGAGGCTTGCAGCGGCGGAGTCAGATACGTCACCGTCACGGCGTTCGCGCGGCGCTTGGCCAGCGTCGCTTCCGACGGATTGTTCGCAGCATAGAGATAAACGTTAGGCAGATTGCCCATCAGGCGCTCGGGCCAGTCATCGCCGCCAAGGCCGTTCTGCTTGCCCGGCATAAATTCAAGCGCGCCGTGCATGCCAAAATGCAGGACCACATCAGCGGCCAGATCATGCTTGATGTATTGGTAGAACGCGCTGAATGCGTGGGTCGGGGCAAAGCCCTTTTCGAACAGCAGGCGCATCGGGTCGCCCTCGTATCCGAAACCGGGCTGGACGCCGACAAAGACCTTGCCGAAATGTGCACCGAGGATAAACACCTCGCGGCCATTCGCCTGCACCTTGCCGGGAGCGGGGCCCCATGTGGCCTCGATTTCAGACAGCCAAGGGGTGCGGCTGACGATGGTGTCGGCGCTCACGGTCGCGGCAACATTCGCTTCTTGCCCGTGGATCGCGGCGTTGCCCTTCAGGATCGTCTCGCGCAGGTCATCGACCGTGGCTGGCGGTGTCACGTCATAACCTTCGGCCTTCATGCGGCGCAGCGTGTTGTGCAGGCTCTCGAAGACCGAAAGATAGGCAGCCGTGCCAACTGCGCCCGCGTTGGGCGGGAAGCCGAAGAGTGTGATCGCGACAGTTTTGTCGGCGTTCTGCTTGCGACGCAGCGTGGCGAGGCGTTGGGTCTTTTCGACCAACGCGTCGATGCGCTCAAGGCATGGCGCCATCGCCTTGGTATTGCCAACAGCGGCGCATTTGCGGGCGCATCCGGTGCATCCTGTCGGCGCATGGCGGCCTGCGAAAACGGTAGGGTTTGTTGCGCCGTCAATCTCGGGCAGAGCAACGAGCATCGTGGCCTCAATCGGGGACAGCCCCTGCCCGCCTGTGGCCCATTGGTCCAGCGTCTGGAACTCAAGCGGTTGGGCGGCAACGTACGGCAGATCAAGATCGGAGAGTGCTGTGATTGCGCCGTCATTATCGTTGTAGGCCGGGCCACCGACAAGGCTGAAACCGGTCAGAGACACCAGCGCATCGACGTGGCCCGCGTGGTAGGCGTCAATCGCGGGGCGACCGTCGAGGCCACCGGCGAAGGCGGCGATCACGCGGATGCCCTTCGCCTCAAACGAGCGGATAACATGATCATAGTGCGCGGTGTCGCCAGCGAGGATATAGCTTCGCAGCATCAGGATGCCGACAGTTTGCGTGGCAGTGCTGATGGGCAAATCATTGATGTCAGTGGTGATGCCGAGCTTTGGCAGATCGGGGTGATAGAGGCCCACATCAGGGTATTCGACCGGATCGTTCGCAAACGTGCCGCGCCACATGGGGCGGTTGGCGTATCGCGAGATCAGGAAACGTACGAGGTGTTCGATATTCTCGTCACTACCGCCTAGCCAGTATTGCATCGACAGGAACCAAGCGCGCAGGTCTTGGGATTTACCAGGGATGAGGCGCAGCAGCTTGGGGATGCGGCGGAGCATCTTCATCTGGCCCGCGCCAGCGGAGCCGGATTTCTTGGCGGGCTTGAGTTTTTTCAGCAGCGCCATCGCACCCGTTGCGGGGCGGGACATATCCAGATCGCCCATGCGGGTCAGCTGCACGATTTCCTGATCGGCGATGATGCCGACCATCGCGTCGCAATGATCGCGGCGGGCCTTGAGATCAGGCAGGATCGCTTGGATGTGATCTTCGAGGAAGATCACGGAGGAGACAACGATATCGGCGGTGGCGATATCGGACTTGGCGGCGGCCAGCGCGCCTGCGTCCTTATCCCACTCAGCGGCCGCGTGGATCGTGAGATTCAGACCGGGATAGTCGCGCATCAAAGCAGGCGTCACGCGCGCGGCGGGGCCGGCGGCGTGGCGGTCCAACGTCAGAAGAACGACGTTGTACGGGCTATGATGGATTTCATCGCGCAAAGTGTGCTTTAGCCTCATAAAGTGTGTCGAGTGTGATTTCGTGCAGGCCTTTTTCGGTGGCGAAACTTTCGGTGTTGCGCCGCGCCTTGCCACGCACGAAAAACGGTATTTTCTTCAGTTCTTTTTCGGCGTCGGACAGCCAGATAATATTGTCGGCGGTGACAACCGGCTGCTCTTCCGTCTTTGCAGAAGGCCTCGCAGCGGGGGCGTGGCCACCGTGGTGGCTTGGACCTGCCTCGTCGTGGAATTCAAAGTCCTCGCGGAACATGTGCAGCAGGTGCTCTTCCAGACCCATGACCAGCGGATGGACCCATGTGTCGAACAACACGTTCGCGCCCTCGAAACCCATTTGCGGGGAATAGCGGGCGGGGAAATCCTGCACGTGGACAGGGGCGGAAATGACGGCGCAGGGGATGCCCAGACGCTTGCCGATGTGGCGTTCCATCTGGGTGCCAAGGATCATTTCGGGCTGGAGGCGTTCAATCGTGCGCTCAACCTCAAGATAGTCGTCGGTGATCAGGGCCTCAACGCCGTAGTCCTTGCCCAGCGCACGGATATCGCGGGCGAATTCGCGGTTGTAACAGCCGATGCCAGCCACCTCGAACCCCATTTCGTCACGGGCGACGCGGGCGGCGGCTTTGACATGGGTCGCATCGCCAAAGATGAACACGCGCTTGCCAGTGAGGTAAGTGCTGTCGACGGAGCGGGACCACCATGTCTGGCGCGCGCGGTCGGTGTCGAGTTCGACTGTGGAGCCGGAGAGTTCGCGGACTTCCGCGATGAAGTCATGTGTGGCGCCTGTGCCGATGGGCACGACCTTGGTATAAGGCTGGCCGAAGGTGCGCTCGCAATAGCGGGCCGCTTGTTCGCCGGTTTCGGGGTAGAGCAGTACGTTGAAATGCGCTTGGCCCATCTTGGCGATGTCGGACGGCGTGGCACCCATGGGCGCGGTCACGTTCACCTCAATCCCCAGCTCATAAAGCAGGTTGGTGATTTCCTGAATGTCGTCGCGGTGGCGGAAGCCCAAGGCGGTTGGGCCAATGATGTTGCACGACACGCGGGCGGTCTTGTCCATCGGCTTGGCAAGGTGTCGGACGATCTGGAAGAACGTCTCGTCCGCGCCGAAGTTTTCCTTGCGCTGATAGCTAGGCAATTCAAGCGGGATCACGGGTACAGGCAGGCCCATGGTTTCGGCCAAACCGCCGGGATCGTCTTGGATCAGTTCCGCCGTGCAAGACGCACCAACAATGATCGCCTCAGGCTGGAACCGGTCGTAGGCGTCCTGGCAGGCGTCCTTGAACAGACCGGCCGTGTCGCTACCTAGATCACGCGCCTGGAATGTCGTGTAGGTAACAGGCGGGCGATGATCACGGCGCTCAATCATGGTGAACAGCAGGTCGGCGTAGGTGTCACCCTGCGGGGCGTGCAGGACGTAGTGCAAGCCCTTCATGCCGGTGGCAACGCGCATGGCACCAACGTGCGGCGGGCCTTCATATGTCCAGACGGTGAGCTTCATTCTGCGGCGACCCCCAAAATATCTTTGCGGCGCAACGGGCGCGCAAAGAGAGAGGCGAGGTCACCGGCCTGTTCGTAGAAATGCACAGGCGTGAAAACGAGCTCGATGGCCCATTTGGTGGACAAGCCTTCAGCCTCAAGCGGATTGGCAAGGCCAAGGCCGCAGACGGTGAGGTCGGGGCGGGCTTCGCGGCAGCGGTCGAGTTGCAAATCGACGTCCTGCCCCTCGGAGATTTGCGGACCAGCGGGCAGCAGATCAAGGTCGGGGCCGTGAAGGGCATCATGGATGTAGGGTGAGCCAACTTCGAGGGCTGTCATGCCGCATTCGCGGGTCAGGAAGCGGGCGAGCGGTATTTCCAGCTGGCTGTCGGGGAAGAAGAAGACCGATTTGCCGTTCAAGGGTGCTGCGGCCTGCGCGATGGCTTGGCGGGCGCGGCGGCGAGGAGCCTCTGTCACGCGGTCAAAGGTCTCGCGGGAAACACCGAACTCTGCAGCGATGGCAGCGAGCCATGCTGTTGTGCCTTCATCACCAAAAGGGAATGGCGCAGAGATATGACGCGCGCCGCGGCGTTCGAGGGCAGCGGTCGTATCGCCAAGGAATGGCTGGGTCAGCGCAAAGACGGTGTTAGGACCGACGCCCATTTCGCTTTCGAGGCTGCGGGCGGGTAGGACCGAAACAGGACCGATGCCGAGATCCGCCAGCAGGCCGAGCATCTGGTCTTCGACCACATCGGGCAGAGCGCCGACGACCATCAATTCGCGGGCATCCGTTTCGGGCAGGACGGGCACCATCGCCGCAAGGCAGGCGTCTTCGCCTTGGGTGAATGTCGTCTCGATCCCCGAACCGGAGTATTCCAGCACGCGGACCTTGGGCGCGTATTGCACAGTCAGGCGTTCGGCGGCGCGGTTCAGGTCCAGCTTGATGACTTCGGACGGGCAAGAGCCGACGAGAAACAGTTGTTTGATGTCAGGACGACGAGCCAGCAGCGTCGCCACTTCGCGGTCCAGTTCGGCGTGCGCGTCATTCAGACCGGCGAGGTCTGATTCTTCCAAAATCGCGGTGCCGAATCGTGGTTCGGCGAAAATCATGACGCCAGCGGCGCTTTGCAAAAGGTGTGCACAGGTGCGCGAACCGACCACCAGAAAAAACGCATCCTGAATTTTGCGGTGCAGCCAGATGATGCCCGTCAGACCGCAAAACACCTCGCGCTGGCCGCGCTGTTTGAGGACGGGTGCAGTGCGGCATCCGGTGGCTGGTGGGGGTGGAATATGGTCGTTCATTTCGCGCCCTCCGATTGAAGGCGCGCCATGCGCAATTTCCAGACAAATTGGCCTGCATTGATAACGTATGCAGCGTATGCGGCCAGCGCCACGCCCATGAGCGTTTCGGGCGACATAACGCCCGCAAAAAGCCCATACAAATAAAGCGTATGAAGGGCGATCACCCCAAAGCTGAACACGTCCTCCCAGAAAAAGGACTGGGCAAAAAGATACTGTCCAAAGACCACTTTTTCCCAGATCGCGCCGGTGATCATAATCAGGTAAAGCGTGCCCGTTTTCACCACGATTGAGAGGGTCGCAATCTCATAGCCGACACCTGTGGTCAGGTAGCGGATCACAAGCACCAGCGAGACCAGAAAAACGACAAACTGCACCGGCGCAAGGATGCCCTGCACCAAGGTCCAGACCGTCGCATCGCGGCGGCGGCGCTGGTCTTCGGTATACAGTTGGTAAGACCGTGTCTGATGTCCGGTAAGATCGCTCATTGTCCCCTCAAGCGCGTGGCTATGGGTGAAAAACTGTCAGTTAAACCTCAATGTGTCAACTTTGATTTA
The DNA here is from genome assembly GCF_037543925.1 of Yoonia sp. 208BN28-4. NCBI lineage: Bacteria > Pseudomonadati > Pseudomonadota > Alphaproteobacteria > Rhodobacterales > Paracoccaceae > Yoonia > Yoonia sp. 208BN28-4. Next base: position 390,622 of record NZ_JBBIFY010000001.1, on the reverse strand, counting down.
CAGTGTTGTTGCATGTAAATTGAAGCTGACACCGTGCACCAAGCCGCTAATTTCAAAGGGTTTCCGATATATATCTGTTTCATCTGTCAATAAAATTTGACATTTTCACCCCTGTCGCAGAGCATCAGTCAACACGCGCGGGGCGCGTCCAGCGGCATTTGTGAAATCTGACAGCGAAAGGAGAGGGCCTTTGCTAGATCGTTCCGGCTCTTCCAGGGTCAGATCACAAGGAGACGTCAGTGCGTTTGCGCTACAGGCGCTTGCCGCGCTGATCGAAGATATCGGCACCGGCAAGACCGAAGTGAATGTCCAGCATTTGCGCCGCCTGAAAATTGCCGTGCACGCGGTCTACGAGAAAAAGCTGGACGATGCGTTGGATGCGATGCGTGCCGCCGGGATTACAAATCGCGAGATTATCGGCCTTTACGTGCCTGCAGTTGCCCGCGCTCTGGGCGAAGACTGGCTATCGGACCGGATGGATTTTGTTGGCGTCACGATTGCAAGCAGCCGTTTGCAAGGGATCGTCCGCCGCTTGGCCGCCGATTGCCTGACACCGCACAGCAACGCGCCGCGCTGCCTTGTTGTGGTGCCCTATATTGAACAACACACCCTTGGGGCCAGTATTCTGACGTCGCAACTGCGCGAACAAGGGCTGGATGTGCAACTGCTGTTGCGACCCGATCCTGACCAGCTGGCAGAACTCACGCGATCCGGTGGCTTCAATGCGATTATGATTTCGTCATCTGATCGCAATAATCTTGAACCTTTGCGCACGATGATTAAAACGCTGCGCACGAATAACACGAAGGTGCCGATCCTTGTTGGCGGCACTGTCCTTGAACACACTGGGGATGTTTGCCGGTTGGTGCGTGCCGATTACGCCACGAACAATCTGCAAGAGGCGATCAGAATTTGCGGGTTAAAGAGCCACACTCCGATGTCGAGCCATCCGGCAAAGGCTGGCTGATCTATGACGCATATTCCATCAATACGGAGCCAAATGCGATGATGACCCACGGAAAGATGACTTGGTCGAGCAGCCTTGTGCCCGTCATCGAGCCCCAGATCGTATCGCAAATTGTGGCAAGCCTGTGCGACGTGGCACTGTTGATGTCATCGGATGGGCGCGTGCTGGGTGTGATGATCAACCCCGATTTCCGCTGTGAAACCGATATCACAAAGTGGGAAGGTCACGCGCTGACTGACGTTCTGAATGTAGAAAGCACACCAAAGTTCGAAGAGCGGCTGGGCAATTTCCTGCAAAATGACGATGGCGTGCTGCCAGTCGAATTGAACCATCAGGATATGAATGGCGCAGCACTGTTCCCGATGCGGTATAGCTTTCACCAGATCGGGACCGATGGCACCTTCCTGATGCTGGGGCGTGATCTGCGGCCCATCTGGGAAATCCAGCAGCAGCTTGTGTCAGCGCAAATCGCGCTGGAAAAGGATTACGAGGCGCGGCGCGAGAATGACGCGCTCTTCCGTGTTCTGATGGCGTCGTCGTCGGATGCGATTGTCTTTGTCGCTGCCAAAACCGGCCAGATCACCGATTGCAACGGAGTTGCTGCCAAGTTCTTGGGCCGGTCACGTGGTGATCTGCTGGACAACGAATTTGCAGCGCGGCTTGGCCTGCCAGTCGGGCATGACCTGATCAACCGGCTTGTAGATGCATCTAGCGAACAATCGGTTTCACCTGTCGGGGTCACGGCACCTGCGCTCAACGCCGATGTCACGATCCACCCCACCCTGTTCCGCATGGCCGGTGCGCAGATGTTGCTGTGCCGTCTGCAAACGTCCAGCACCATGACGTCGCAATACGATGCTTTGGCCGACAGCCTATCGAGCCTGTATGATGACGGGATCGACGGCATTCTGTTTGCCAGCCGCGATGGCCGCATCCTGAGCGCGAACGAGGCGTTCCTGTCGATGGCCGACGTGACCAATGCGCAGGCCTTACGCGGGCGCAACGTGTCAGAGTTTCTAGCGCGCGGCACAGTTGATCAGAATGTCATCTTTGAAAACGCCAGCCGTGCAGGCTCCATGCGGATGTATGCCACCCGCCTGATCAGCGAATACGGGTCAGAGCGGCAGATCGAGATTGCCACCAGTTTCCTGAAAGCTGGAACAGAAGCCGCATTTGCGCTTGTGATCCGCGATGTCAGCCGCAGCACGACAAGCCGTGCACAGGCCCAGCAAAGCAGTAACGTGGATATGTCGTCGGTCGTTGAACTGATCGGCAGCCAGTCGCTGAAGGATATCGTCGCCAAGACCACCGATGTGGTCGAAAAGATGTGCATCGAAACAGCGGTCGAGATGACGTCAAACAATCGCGTCGCCGCCGCAGAGATGCTTGGCCTGTCGCGCCAGTCGCTTTACGTCAAACTGCGCAAATACGGTTTGCTCAAGAAAGACGGCTAGCCTTGCGCCACGCGCTGGGCGTTTGTCCGGTAACGCGCACAAATTCACGATTGAAATTCGACTTGGTCATAAAGCCCGCAGCAAGTGATATTTGCAAAACGGATTGATCTGTGGTGCGCAGCAGTGTGCAGGCGTCTGCGATACGAAAGCCGTTCACGTACTGCGATACGCTTTCGCCTTGGGTGCGGTTGATGGCTTGCGACACCGCGCGATCAGGCAGGCCCAGCCTGCGGCCAAGACGCCGCAAATTCAGATCGGTGTCGCGGTGCAAGGCGTGTTCGTCAAATAAGCGACGCAGGTCAGCGATGATGGCGTCATCGGCCTGCGTGGCAAGCTGATCTGCCTCTTGCAGCACATCAGCCGCGCTTTCCTCTGCAACCGTGCCGCCTGCGCTAAAAAAGGCGGCCAGACCGATGCACAGCACAAAGGCAGTTTGGATCAGCGCAATCGTCAGGCCGACATTCTGCCCGTCGGTCCGTATAAAATCGACGATGATAAACACATCAACCAAGCCAGACGCGACAAGTGCGGCACCTGTCAGCACCATCGCCAGCCATGCACCATAGGCCTGTTCCAAACGTACGAGCGCCATGTCGGCCCGCCCCCGATAGGCGCGGATCAGGATCAGACCGCCAATGCCCAGATACGTCAGCAAGATCGCCCCGTCTGCCAGATCGCGGGCCACGGCGTAGGCAACCCAGTTCAGCAAAACCACGCCCGCCACAAACATGGTAGCCAGCCGCGCTTGGCGCTGGTTCAGCGATAGATAGGCAAGATAGGCAACGGCGGGCAAGGCGGGGGCAAGCAGCGCAATCACAGGTGCCACGTCCAGCACACCGTATCCCCACCGGACCGTCAGCAGCGCGGATTGCATCGCATAAAGACCGACCAGCACCGCAAACAGTTGGTTCGCCCGCACCGTCATATCAGCGCGGCGCAGCACAACAGCAAAGGCCGCGACCAGACACAGCGTGGCAACCAAGGTAAGCGGAACAAAGATCATCAAAGCGGCCCGATCAACTAAAACGCACGGCTGATCCATATCCTTGATCGCGATTCAAGACGACCTGAAACGCGATCAAGGACGCTTTGCCCGTAATCAGGCGGCATGTCGGATGCATCAACACACAATCCATATCGGAGCAGTCACATGACCATCTTGACCACAATCGCCAAGGCAACAGCAGCGGCAGCAACCATCGGGGCGGCCGTATGGGCGTATGGCTATGCCACCGCGCCAGCCTATGACGGCAACGCGGGCATTGCTTATGGCAGCGCCTATGCCCCCATCCGTGACACCGACGTTGATTTTCACATCTGGTATCCAGCCGATCCCGGTGGTCGCGCGGTGACAGTAGGTGGCAACGGCGTGTTTTTTGGCACAGCCGCAGGCCGCAAAGCGCCACACCGCGCGGGGCGCTTTCCGATGGTGATCATGTCGCACGGCGCGGGCGGAAACGCGGGACAGTTTGGATGGATCGCGCAGGAACTGGCAGCGGCAGGCTATGTGGTTGTGTTGCCCAACCACCCCGGCACGACCAGCCGTAATGCGTCCGCGCAAGCTGCTGTGCGTGTATGGGAACGGCCCGCAGATGTCAGCGCGGTCATTGATGCCATCGTCGCCGCACCAAAAGATTATCCGTTTATCGACACGGACCGTATCGCGGCGCTGGGCTTTTCCGCCGGTGGCTACACAGCGATGGCCGTGTCTGGTGCGCGGGTTGATCCTGACGCCTTGCAATCGTTCTGCGATGACGGCGATCACGGCATGTCAGACTGCGCTTTCCTAGAGCGCGGCGGCGTTGATCTGCACGCGATGGACTTGTCCCCTGCAGCGCAAGACCTGCGCGATCCGCGTATCGGTGCCGCCGTTGTTGTTGATCCGGGCATTGTCGAGACAATGACGGCAGACAGCCTGACTGCGATTGAGATCCCGATGCTGGTGATCAATCTGGGTGCAGAAGACACGATCCCTATCGGTGTCTATGCCCGCCCCGCGGCCGAGATGATTCCACACGCTGACTATACGATTGTGGACGATGCGATCCACTTCAGCTTTCTGGCGGAGTGCAAGCCAGCGGGTGCCGCAATTCTGGCAAACGAAGGCGAGCCTGATCCGCTGTGCGATGATGCTGGCGGTCAGCCGCGTTCGGATATCCACGCAGAGCTAAAGGGCTTGATCGTGGATTATCTGGATCGTGTCACTTGGTAGCGGGTCAGATTACGGCGGCCAGACTGTCCGACAGCTTGCCTACCAGTTCGTCGATCTGCGCTTCGGTGCAGATAAACGGCGGGGCGAGCAGGACATGGTCGCCGTGCCGCCCGTCAATCGTGCCGTTCATCGGATAACAGATCAGCCCGTTCTTCATCGCTTCCGCCTTAAGACGGGCGGCCACCTTTTTGTCGGGATCAAACGTGGCCTTCGTCTCGCGGTCTGCGACAAACTCAAGCCCGCGAAACATGCCACGGCCACGAATGTCTCCCACATGCGGATGCTGTCCGAATGCGGTGTGCAGGGCGGTGTTGAAATACTCCCCCATCGTCCCTGCCCGCTTGGCCAACCCGCCGTCGGTCAGCTTGGTGACAACAGCATTGGCCGCAGCACAGGCAACGGGATGCCCCAGATAGGTGTGACCGTGCTGGAAGAACCCGCTGCCATCCTCAATCGCGCGATAAATTTGCGCGGAACACAGCATCGCGCCAATGGGCTGATAACCAGCCCCCAGCCCTTTTGCGATTGTAATGATATCCGGGCGGACGCCGTCCTGTTCACAAGCGAACAGCGTGCCAGTGCGACCCATGCCGCACATCACCTCATCAAGGATCAGCAGGACACCGTATTGATCGCAAATTTCGCGGATACGTTTGAAATAGCCCTCAACTGCCGGAACGGCGCCAGAGGTGGCACCTACCACGGGCTCCGCCAGAAAGCCGATCACAGTTTCAGGGCCGACACGCAGCAACTCCGCCTCAAGTTCATTCGCAACGCGCTGACCGTAGTCAAAGCTGCTCTCTCCCTCCGCGCGGTCACGGTATTCGTAGCAAGGCGCGATATGACTGGCCGACACCATCACCGGATCAAAGGGTTCGCGCCGCCACAGATTACCGCCAGTGCCCAGCGCACCCAGCGTATTGCCGTGATAGCTTTGCCTGCGGGCGATGAATTTCGTGCGCTTCGGCTGGCCGATTTCCAGCATGTACTGGCGGGAAAGCTTCAACGCCGCCTCCACCGCCTCGGACCCGCCAGAGACCAGATAAACGCGGTCGATCCCTTCGGGCGCATGGGCAATCAAACGGTCCGCCAAATCCTCTGCCGGTTGTGAGGTCAGAAATCCGGTATGCGCAAAATCAAGCGAATCAATCTGGTTCTTGATCGCCGCAATCACGTCAGGATCGCTGTGGCCAAGGCAGGAAACGGCAGCGCCACCCGATCCATCAAGATAGGATTTTCCGGTCTCATCAATGATATATATGCCATCGCCGCGCACGGCGACGGGCATGTGTGCTTTGGTATGACGCGGAAAAACATGGGACATTGGGAAACCTCGTTTCATGAGACTACCCCGACTGAAGCAGAGCGCGCTGCTGTTGACAACGTGCCACGCAAGCCAGAGTGTTTATAAATCTGCAACTTATGAGGGGCGCTTCTATCTGGCTTGCCGGAAACACCGCACCAAACCACCGCGCACATGCGCGCGTGAGCAAAGTTGCGAATAGGGGTTCGGATATGACCCGCGAACCCGACGCTTAGAAAAGAACATGCAATCAAAGGGAGATGATAATGTTCGCGAAACTTAAAATGACAGCCGTATGTGCGGTGACCGCTGCGATGATGGCACCCGCCGCCTACGCAGAAGAGTTCATCACAATCGGCACCGGTGGCGTCACCGGCGTTTACTACCCCACTGGCGGTGCGATTTGCCGTCTGGTGAACAAGGACCGCCGCGACCATGGCGTGCGCTGTTCGGTCGAATCCACAGGTGGTTCTGTCTACAACATCAACACGATCCGCGAGGGCGAGCTTGAGTTTGGTGTGGCGCAGTCCGACTGGCAGTACCACGCCTACAACGGCACATCGCAGTTTGAAGACGCTGGCGCTTTTGAAGGTTTGCGCGCTGTGTTCTCTGTCCACCCCGAGCCGTTTACCGTTGTGGCGCGTGCCGACAGCGGCATCACGACCGTGATGGATCTTGAAGGCAAGCGGGTGAACATCGGCAACCCCGGTTCCGGCCAGCGCGGCACCATGGAAGTTCTGATGGAAGCCATGGGTTGGACAACCGACAACTTCGCATTGGCCACCGAACTGAAAGCGGCCGAGCAATCCGCAGCACTGTGTGACAACCAGATTGACGCAATGGTCTATACCGTGGGTCACCCGTCCGGTTCTATTCAGGAAGCCACAACAGCCTGTGATTCCGTGTTGGTCGAAGTGTCCGGTGATGTTGTTAACGGTCTTGTTGCTGACAACTCGTTCTACCGTACAGCCACCATCCCCGGCGGCATGTATCGCGGCAACGATGACGACACGATGACATTTGGTGTGGGCGCGACGTTCGTCTCGTCCGAGGATGTGTCGGAAGAAACCGTCTACATCCTTGTAAAGGCCGTGTTCGACAACTTTGAAGATTTCAAAGGTCTGCACCCTGCGTTTGCCAACCTCGTGCCCGAGGAAATGGCAACAGCTGGTCTGTCCGCACCACTGCACGCGGGTGCTGCAAAGTACTACCGCGAGCAGGGCTGGATCGAATAAGCCACTTGCGACGACGCGAAAGGTCGGGGGCGGCACACGCCCCTGACCACCCCGCAGCCCAATGATTTCAGGGATGCGACCCAAAAGAATTTAGCCGGAAACCGGCATCAGGGGGACTTATGGCACAAAACGAAAACCGCGCGCTGAGCGAAGCCGAACTGCAAGAACTGGTCGCCGCCAGCGACAGCGGGGCACGCAGCCCGACAGGCACCGTGGGTTTGTTCATTGCGGCTGTCGCCCTGGCCTGGTCGATCTTTCAGGTTTTGCTCGCCTCTCCGGTGGCGCCCTACATCCTGCCCGGTGACCTGATCAACAACTCCCGCCAGATCCACCTTGCCTTCGCGATGTTCCTTGCCGCGATGGCCTATCCGTTATTCAAGTCCAGCCCCCGCGACTACATTCCCGTTTACGACTGGGTGCTTGCCATCGCGGGCGCGTTTCTCGCGCTTTACGGCTATTTCTTCTACGACAAGATCGTGAGCAACGGCGGGTTGGCAGATGCGTCCGACGCCTATTTCGCGCTGGCCGGTCTGATCGTTCTGTTCATCTCGGCCTACCGCGTTCTTGGGCCTGTGATGGTCCTCTTGGCGGTGGTGTTCCTGTTCTACGTCTTCTTCGGCTCGTCCGAGGTGGTGCCAGACCAGATCCGCTGGGCCGGTGCATCATTGCGCAAAGCGATGAGCCACATGTGGATCACTTCCGAGGGCGTTTTCGGCATCGCGCTGGGCGTTTCGACGAAATTCGTGTTTCTTTTTGTGCTGTTTGGTGCGCTGCTGGATAAGGCCGGCGCTGGTAACTATTTCATCAAGATGGCCTTTGGTGCGCTGGGCCACCTGCGCGGTGGACCTGCCAAAGCTGCCGTTGTCGGCTCTGCCGCGACGGGCCTCATCTCCGGTTCCTCCATCGCCAATGTTGTGACAACCGGCACATTCACCATCCCCCTGATGAAACGGGTCGGCTTTTCCGCTGAAAAGGCAGGCTCGGTCGAGGTGGCGTCGTCGGTGAACGGTCAGATTATGCCGCCTGTCATGGGCGCTGCCGCGTTCCTGATGGTGGAATATGTGGGCATCTCATACGTCGAGGTGATCACCCACGCCTTCCTGCCCGCGATCATTTCTTACATCGCACTGGTTTACATCGTTCACCTTGAAGCGGTGAAAAACAACATGCCGACCATCGGCAACAAGGTTGTCAGCATGGGCCGGACCATCGGCGGCATGTTCGCCTTTTTCGCGGGCTTTGCGCTTTTGTGCTACGCAACGCAGTACCCTGTCGGATGGGTCGTCTCGGCCTTTCCCGAAGGGTCCGGTTGGGTGCTCTCTGCATTGCTGGCGCTGATCTATATCGCGCTGGTCTATCTGGCCGCACAGGCCCCTGACCTTGAACCAGACGACCCCAACGCAGAGGTGGTCGAACTGCCTGACGTTGCCAAGATTTACAAATCCGGCCTGTATTACCTGCTGCCGATTATCGTGCTGGTTTACTTCCTGATGATCGAACGGAAGTCGCCCGGACTGTCGGCCTTCTGGGCGACCACGCTGCTGTTCGGTATCCTGCTGACGCAAAAGACGCTGAAGGCGATGTTCCGTGGCGAGGCAAACGCCATCGGACGCCTGCGTGACGGCCTGTTCGATCTGGTCAACGGCATGATCGACGGCGCGCGCAACATGATCGGCATCGGTCTGGCCACAGCCACCGCTGGCATCATTGTGGGCACGGTTTCACTGACCGGCATCGGGCAGGTTATGGCCGATTTTGTTGAATTCCTGTCAGGCGGCAACCTGATCCTGATGCTGATCTTCGTGGCGATCCTGTCGCTCATTCTGGGGATGGGCCTGCCCACCACGGCCAACTACATCGTAGTGTCATCGCTGATGGTCGCCGTCGTGGTCGAGCTGGGTGCGCAAAACGGATTGATCGTGCCACTGATCGCTGTGCACCTGTTTGTGTTCTACTTCGGGATCATGGCGGATGTGACGCCCCCTGTCGGACTTGCCAGCTTTGCAGCGGCTGCCGTGTCGGGCGGTGACGCGATCCGCACCGGCTTCACGGCTTTCTTCTACAGTCTGCGGACCGTGGCACTGCCGTTTGTGTTCATCTTCAACACCGATCTTCTGTTGATTGATGTGACGTGGGTGCAGGGCATCATCGTATTCATCGTTGCCACCATCGGTATCCTGATTTTCACCGCCGCCACGATGGGGTGGTTCCTGACCAAGAACCGCATCTGGGAAACAGTGGCGATGCTACTCATTGCCTTCGCGCTGTTCCGACCGGGGTTCTTCATGAACCAGATTCAGCCGCCGTTTGACGATATCGCACCAGCCGCCTTCTCCGAGGCTTTGGCGAATGCAGAGCCGGGCAGCCAGCTGCGCATGGTCGTCTCTGGCCCCGACTTTGACACGCTTGAAGTCAAAGATGTGACTGTTCCATTGACCGTTCCCGAAGGCGACGGTGCTGATACGCGACTTGATGCGCTGGGTTTCATCATCTTCCCAGAGGGTGACGTGCAGCGATTGGACGAACCCATGTTCGGAACTGATCTGGGTGACGCACTGTCCAGCTTTGATTTTTACGGCGACGACCCTGTGCAAATCGCCAGCGTGCAGGCCACGGCGGACCAGCTTCCCAAAGAGCTGATCTTCATCCCTGCCCTGCTGCTCTTGGGTCTGATTGCCTACCTGCAAAACGGGCGGGCAACGCCCTTCCGCGAAGGAGAAACCGCATGACCAATACTGTCCTGTGTGCGATTGATATCAACCGCCCCGATGACGAGGCGCACGTACTGAAAACGGCCAAACGCATGGCCGATCTTGATGACGCACAGCTTGATGTCATCACCGTGGTGCCCGATTTCGGGGCAAGCCTTGTCGGCGCATATTTCGAGGAGCATCACGTCAAAACCGCCCGCGATGGCGCGGCGGAATTACTGCAATCCTTCGTGCAAGGTGTCATTGGCGAAGAAAATGATGAGAAGGTGCGCCACGTTGTGGCAGTCGGAAACGTCTATGAAGAGGTTCTTAAGGCCGCCGATCTGTCCGGCGCGAACTTGATCGTCATCGGCTCACATCGTCCTGATTTCAAAGATTTCCTGCTGGGACCCAATGCTGCGCGCGTCGTCAGACATTCGCGCTGTTCGGTCTATGTGGTCAGGTAATCACTGGCTGTTTTAGAAACTGGTGCCGCTGATAGGACTCGAACCTACGACCCCATCATTACGAATGACGTGCTCTACCATCTGAGCTACAGCGGCGTTTCGGAGCGTTGACTAGCACCGCCCCGATTGTTCGAAAAGACCTATTTGTCGTTTGAAGCGTCGACAACCTCAGCGTCGGTCACATCGTCAGAGGCATCATCGGATGCACTGTTATCCTCAATCTGGCCAACAATAAGCGGCAGCATTTCGGTGCCTGCAGGCATCGCCACATCGGTTTCGACAGGGCGCTTCCACGACAGCGTATCAAAGGACGAACAGTTCGAGCAAATCGGTGCCCAGGCCCCGTGGATATGCTGGCAATTATCACAAACCCACTGCGGACCACGCGGCGCGGTCAGCGCACGGGTCAACCAGCCGCGCACCACAGCATCGTCAGCACCTTCGCCACGTTCAACCGCGGCCATGATGGTCAGGCTGCGGGCGGTTGGATCGGTTGTGACCAGCTCTGTGATATCGCGGCGCGCTTGCGGGAAATCTTCGGCAGCGATGTGCAATTCGGCCAGCAGCATCTTTGTTTCGGGGTTGTCTGTATTCAGCTTGGTCAACGCGCGGAACCGCTTGAGCCGTTCCTGTGGTGTTTCGTCGGGTGCAATTTCCGCAAAGGCCGCCGCCAGATCAGGGTGTGGGCGTGCAGACCATGCTTTTGTCAGAACGCGGGCCGCATACCGGCCATTATCATCCTCGATATAGCTCCGCGCGGCCATCACGGCAGCAGGGATCAGATCAGGCGACAGACGGTTGGCTTCAATCGCGGCCTCACGGCTTTCGATTGATGTGCCTTCTTTGGCCACGTCACGTGCCTCGGACAAAGCAAGCACGGCATCGCGGCGCTTGTGCACATCACGCGGCAGCGCACCGGATTTCAGTTTCGCATTCAACGTGGTCCGCGCACCTGTCCAGTCGGCCTTTTCCGCCTGAAGGCGCAGCAGCACGTCTTGGGTGTCTTCATGCTTGGGCTTGAGGGCAAATGCCTTTTCCGCCAACTTCAGCGCCGTATCGGTATCACCGTCTTCCAGCTTTTGCTTCATGATGCCGCGCACACCGACAAAGCGTGTCTTGTCATCCTCAAGCAGTTTTTTGTAGCTCGCTTCCGCCTTCTTACGGTCGCCCGTCATCTCGGCGGCTTGTGCCGTCAAAAGCGTCGTCAACTGTGGCTGCTCAAGGTATTTATCAGCGCGGGCGGCTTTGGTCATGGCCAGATGGCCTTCGCCGGATGCCAGCGCCATCATGCCTTCGGACAATGCCTCATACCCTTTGCGTTCGCGATTCCGGTCCCAATAGCGCGAGATCGCGGTTTCGTCCCCGTTCAGGAAATGGAACGCCGCCACGAGGAACGACAGTATTTTCAGCGCAAGCCAGACCAGCACAACAAGAGCCACAAAGGCGAACACCAGTTCAAGCAGACCAAGCGACAGTTCCACCCCGCCAATCGCGATCACGGCACCGCCATCGACATTCATCAACATGGTTGCCCCGAAGGTCAGGGCGGTAATGACGGCAACAAATGCCAGAATTTTGATCAAGGACCAGAGCATCGTGACCGCCTTTAATTATCGTTGATGGATTGGGAGAGAGTATCGACAGCCTGCATCGCCGCGATGCGCGTCTCGGCGCGGGCGATCCAGTCGGACAGCGTGCCGCGCACAACAGCGGGCAGCGCGGTGACTTCGACCATCGTTTCGTTCAGGTTGCCGTCTTTCAGCGCAGCTTCGGCACGCGACAGGACAGCGTCAACACTTGTGCCCTCTTGTGGCGTGACCGAGCGGACGTTCAGTTGGCTTTGCAAGAAACCGGTCAGACCGCCGCTTTCACTACCATCGGCCCCTTCGGCGCGGGCAGTGGACAGGGCCGCACGGGCAGCGGCAGGGAAATCGGCCTGCAACTGACCAAGCGTGGGAATACCGTCAGCCGCTTCCGTCAGGCCCTCGGGGATTGGCATATCAACAGCATCCGCCAGATCGGGCAGGACATCGCCAAACGGCGCACCGCTTTGCAGGGCCGCTTCAACGCGGGCGATTGCGGCGCGGGCTGTCGCTGCGCGGGCGTTGTCGATTGCGTTTTGTTCAATGGCTGCCGCTTCGTCGCGGGTGGCCTGAAGTGCAGCAGCAGCATCGGCAGACATCTGTTCGGTCTGCGCGCGCAATTCATCCAGCTCACGCTGGAACGCAGCAACAGCTGTATCTTGCAACGTGCCATCGGCGCTAGGCTGCTTTTCAACCGCCGCAACACGTTCGTCCAGCGCATCAATCTGACCGGTCAACGCATCAAATTGGTTGGTCGTTTCCGCAGACAGCGTTGCGATCTGTTCGTTCAGCGGGGTCATGTCGGGCATTTCAACAGGCTCTGCCACAACGGCTTGCAGGGCTTCGATGTCGGCCTGCTGTGCGGCGACACGATCTTCCAGCGGCATATCGACAACCGGACGCTGCATGTAAGCCACGCCATAACCGATGCCACCAGCGATCAAGCCGCCAAGAATCATCGGCAAAAGCACGTTGTTTTCGCGGTTCGGCTGGGTCGGAACGGGCGCGACAACGGGCGCTGCGCGTGCAGGCTCTGGCGCTGGTTCGGACGCTGTCGTGCCGGATTTATCCATGACGGGATCGGGAACGGACGCCATTTCAACCGTGTCATCAGATGTGCTGTCGGCGGTGGCTGGTTCGTCAGACGTGTCAGGTGTATCGACGACTTTGACCTTGTCCTGACCGGCAACAACCTGTTTTGCACTGCCCTCAGACGCATCATCTGCCGGTTTTTTAGGCTCAGCAGGTTTCACGGTTTCATCGACGATCTTGACTTTGTCCTGCTCTGGCAGAACTTCAGCAGACGATTCCGGCGGAGTTTCACTGGTGACTTCAGCGTCTTTGATATCGTCTGACGCCTTGTTTTGGCTCTTCTTCGTACGTTTCGCCAAGTTGTCACCCTCACCTTAAAAATTCAGGCGCTTGTCTCGCCAGTCTTATATCTATCTTGCTGCGCACCTCTTCTCAAGGCGCACTTAACCTGACAACGCAGCAAGGGCCGCTTGGGTTGCATCAATCATGGCCTGATGATCAGGCGATGCGGCGACCCTCCATTGTTCGGGGTCTGAAAATGGCAAACCCGCAGCCCGCACCTGCGCACTGATTGCCACAAAACTGGCGGGCGCCGTTACTTGCGTTTGTGAAAATAGTCTGCTGGCCGTGTTAGGCGAATACAAGGGGACAATGACGCGTGCTGTCCCCGTCAGGGCTGCGCGGGCATCATCGGACAACGGGCGCGTAGTTTGGTCGTAAACGCAAATTCCACTGCATTGATCTGGCAACGCTGCTGCGAAATCCAGATGCGTCTCACGACCATGAATATGAAGCATGCTGCCTTGCGGGTTTTCGCGGCGGATCAGGTTCAGCAGATCTTGGCCGTTTCCGTCAACGCTGCGGGTCTTGAACCCTGCGTTCTGCGCCGCCTGCGCCGTTCTGGCCCCGACGCACCATGCCAACGCATCGCGTGTCACACCGATGCGCGCGGCATGGGCCACCGCATTGGCCGACGTGAAAATGACGTGGTCGGGCGTTTGGTCAAACGGTTCGGGATCACAGTCCACAATCTCGATCAATGGCGACAGGATAGCGTCAAACGGGGTCGCGATTGCGGCGCGATAATCATCCAGCGTTGCTTGCGCCACATGAGCAGGTCGCGTGATGATCAGTGTGGGGCGCATCGTCAGGGCCATTGTTTGGAACAAGGCAGAGTGTTACCTGCAGGGTCTGAACTTGCAACAGGCCCCCGCATGACCGCGCTTATCCTTCTTGGCATCGAAAGCAGCTGTGATGATACCGCAGCCGCCATAGTGCGTGACAATACGGTGCTATCGTCTGTGGTTTACGGTCAAACCAGTCTGCACGCAGACTTTGGCGGCGTCGTCCCTGAAATCGCGGCCCGCGCCCATGCCGAAAAACTGGATCATTGCATCGAAGAGGCGCTGGCCGCATCCGGCATCGGTCTGTCTGAGCTTGACGGCATCGCTGTGACGGCAGGACCGGGTCTGATTGGCGGGGTGTTGTCGGGTCTCATGTGCGCCAAGGGGTTGGCTGCCGCGACAGGTCTGCCCCTGATTGGCGTCAACCATCTGGCCGGTCATGCGCTCACCCCGCGCCTTACCGATCAGGTGCCTTATCCCTATCTGATGTTGCTTGTCTCTGGCGGGCACTGCCAGTTCCTGATTGTGCGCGGGTTTGATGATTTTGCGCGGATCGGCGGCACGATTGATGATGCCCCGGGCGAGGCGTTTGACAAAACCGCCCGCATCCTTGGCCTGTCGCAACCGGGCGGCCCGGCGATCGAAGCTGCGGCCAAGTCTGGCGATACCAAGCGGTTCAAACTGCCGCGCCCGTTGCTGAACCAAGACGGTTGCGACATGTCATTTTCCGGCCTCAAAACAGCGATGTTGCGGGCCCGCGACGCGGTTGTGGCCGAATACGGCGGTTTGCGCCCTCAGGATCAAAGCGATCTTGCGGCGGGGTTCCAAGCAGCTGTCAGCGATATTCTGGCCGAAAAATCGCGACGCGCTTTACTCTTGTATCTTGCCGAAAATCCCCAGCAGCCCACGCTTGCCGTAGCAGGTGGGGTGGCCGCGAACCAAACCATCAGACAGGCGCTTTTGCAGGTCTGCGCCAAATTGGAAACAGAGTTTCTGGCACCACCTCTGGCCCTGTGCACTGATAACGCGGCCATGATTGCCTACGCAGGGATCGAGCACCTGCAGCACGGCTTGACCAGCGACATGACTTTATCAGCCCGCCCCCGCTGGCCGCTTGACCAATCTGCGGCACCGATGTTGGGTAGCGGGAAAAAGGGCGCCAAAGCCTGACGCCACAGCACATCGGAGACACCTATGCGGATTGCACTGATCACCAAAGACAAAGACGGCGCGCTACAGACGCGTCTGGATAACCGCGACGCGCATCTGGCCTACATCAAGGACACCGGAGTTGTCGAAATGGCCGGTCCTTTTCTGGATACCGATGGCACGATGTGCGGTTCGCTCATCGTTTTGGACGTCGAAGACATGGGCGCAGCGCAGAACTGGGCAGATAACGATCCCTATAACAAAGCTGGTCTGTTCCAGTCGGTGACGCTTCAGGAATGGAAAAAGGTAATCGGCTGATGGCCTATTGGTTGTTCAAATCCGAACCGGATGTTTTCGGCTGGGACGCATTGGTCGCAAAGGGTGACGCGGGCGAAGAATGGGACGGTGTCCGCAACTATCAGGCTCGCAACTTCATGCGGGATATGGCTGTGGGCGATCTGGGGTTCTTTTACCATTCGCGCACCGGGCTTGAGGTTGTCGGCATTGTCGAAGTGATTGCCGAGGCGCACCCCGACAGCACCACCGACGACGACCGTTGGGACTGCGTTGATGTCAAAGCCGTCCGTCCTTTCACAAATGCAGTAGCGCTGGACCAGATCAAACAAACCGAGGCGCTTTCGGAAATGGTGCTGGTCAACAATTCGCGCCTCTCTGTGCAGCCTGTCACATGGAATGAGTGGCAGGCCGTTTGCGCAATGGGCGACACAAATCCCTAGGGAAATCATCCAAACCGGTCCAAACTGGGACGGCAACTGTAACTCCGCAATAATAGGAGCCTTCTCATGGGTTATCTTCCCGTCATCCTCGCCGCTATTGCCACCTTTGCTTTTGGTGCCGCCTACTACATGGCCCTGTCCAAACCGTGGATGGAGGCGTCGGGTATCAAAACCGGCCCCGATGGCAAACCCGAAGGCGAAAGCGCCGTGCCTTACGCGGTTTCGCTTGTCATGATCCTGCTGGTCGCAGGTATGATGCGGCACACCTTTGTGCTGTCTGACATCGATACCGTTGGCAAAGGCTTTATCTCGGGTCTGGGGATCGGTGCGTTCTTCATCAGCCCGTGGATTTTCATCAACACCGGATATTCCATGCGCCCGTGGAAACTGGCCGTCATCGACAGCGGCTATGCGACGTTCGGATGTGCTGTCATGGGCACCGTCTTGATGCTTTTCTAGAAACGCAAAACGCCCGCAGCGATCTGCGGGCGTTCCTTAATACCATTTGAAAGGCGCGTTTACTTGTAGACGCTCTCTTTACCGAAGTGCTTGGTCAGCATGTAATAGATAACCGCGCGGTATTTGTTGCGCTCGGACCGGCCATAGGTTGTCAGCGCTTGCTGGATGCCACCCATCAGGTGCTCGTCGTCTGGCAGACCCAGCTTCTTGATCAGGAAGTTGTTCTTCACTGTCTCAAGCTCGGACGTTTGGCTGCCGGCAACGGTTTGCGCATCGGCGTTGTAGATGGATGGACCACATCCGATCGTTACCTTTGTCAGCAGGTCCATGTCAGGCTCCATGCCGCACTTGTTGCGCAGATCATCTGCGTACTTCGCGATCCATTCGTCTCTCTTACCCATGTGGTGTCCCCAGTTATGTTGGTTTTGGCCCTCTTGGACCGTTTCATGCGCAGCAAAAAATGCAGCGTTGGCAGGACCGTAAAGTCACCGGACGCGTTTCGTAAAGAAAAATTAGGGGGAAAAGGCGGTCTTTTGCCTCAGCGACACAAACCCCAGCCGGCGGACTGAAGGTGGAAATGGTCGGCGTGCAAGCGGTTGTAATCGGGCGACAGCGTTAACCTGAACCAATCGCAAGACGTATCACGCGCGCGCCGAAGGAACGCGGCAGCAGCCGGAGCACCGTTCCAATCGTCGATCAGCCGCAGGCGCGTGCCGTCAGCAAACCGAAAGCCAGAGATGTCGATGGCGCTTGCTGTGGCGTGCGTGCTCCACCGTGCGCTGTTGCCCGACGTCGTGCGCATCTGGCGGCAATTATAGCTGCCGATCTGATCAATTCTGGTCAGGTCAGTGTTCAGTATTTCGCGTGCTGCGGGCTGTAAGCCGTGCTGTTCCCACATCGCCATCCGCAGCGCGATACTGCATGTGGTTTCCACATCGGCGATATCACTTGCCCCGACGGTTTGAAGATTAACGCGATCACGAATGTGGCAGTTTGCGCTTACCTCAAAATCATCACGCGGCACAGCACCATCGGCCAGCGCCGCGACACAGGATTCAAGCGAACGCTCGGCATTTGCCAGCTTCCATGACGTGAGCGGCGATAAGTCGTGCTCGACCTGCAAAGGAACAGTCGGATTCCATTCCGGCGGCAGCGGCGTATCATCCACCAGCACCAATGCCGTGCCGACAATTCCAGCCATGACGAGCACAGACAAAAACACCGCCCCGACAATGCTGCCGCGGCGGTGTGGTGTCTTTTCCGGCTCCTCGGGCGTCACCCGATGCCCCGCTTAGTAGCGGTAGTGTTCTGGCTTGAACGGACCCTCTGGCGTGACGCCGATATAGGATGCCTGCTCACCGCTCAGCTTGGACAGCTTCACGCCGATGCGATCAAGGTGCAGACGCGCGACCTTCTCGTCCAGATGCTTGGGCAGGATGTAGACGCCGGGCTTATATTCGTCGCCCTTTGTCCAAAGCTCGATCTGCGCCAGCACTTGGTTGGTGAAGGATGCCGACATCACAAACGACGGGTGACCTGTGGCGTTGCCAAGGTTCAGCAGGCGGCCTTCGGACAGCAGGATCAAGCGGTTGCCGTTTGGCATCTCGATCATGTCGACCTGTTCTTTGATGTTGGTCCACTTGTGGTTTTTCAGGTTCGCCACCTGAATTTCGTTGTCGAAGTGGCCGATGTTGCCAACAATCGCCATGTCCTTCATCTCGCGCATGTGCTCGATGCGGATCACGTCCTTGTTGCCAGTGGTGGTGACAAAGATATCGGCGGTCGCAACAACGTCTTCCAACGTGGTGACCTGATAACCGTCCATCGCTGCCTGCAATGCGCAGATCGGGTCAACTTCGGTCACGATCACACGCGCACCAGCACCCGACAGGGACGCGGCAGAGCCTTTGCCCACATCGCCGTAACCCATCACGACAGCAACTTTACCAGCCATCATCGTGTCGGTGGCGCGGCGGATACCGTCAACGAGGCTCTCTTTACAGCCATACTTGTTGTCGAACTTCGACTTTGTCACAGAGTCGTTCACGTTGATCGCAGGGAACGGAAGCTGACCGTCGCGCTGGAGTTCATACAGACGGTGAACACCTGTCGTTGTCTCTTCCGAAACACCCTGAATCGCATCGCGTGTCTTTGCAAACCAGCCGGGCGTTTCCGCCATCCGCTTCTGGATCTGCTTCTTGATGACTTCTTCTTCCTCGGATGTCGGCACGGCCAGCACATCTTCGCCAGCTTCCATGCGTGCGCCCAAAAGGATGTAGAGCGTGGCATCACCACCATCATCAAGGATCATGTTCGCGCCTTCAGGGAAGGCGAACGACTTATCAAGATAGTCCCAGTGCTCTTCCAGCGACTGACCTTTAATCGCAAAAACAGGCACGCCGGATTCAGCAATCGCCGCCGCAGCATGGTCTTGGGTCGAGAAAATGTTGCACGACGCCCAGCGCACATCGGCGCCCAGTTCAACCAGTGTCTCGATCAGAACAGCAGTCTGGATCGTCATGTGAAGCGACCCTACGATCCGCGCGCCTTTCAGCGGCTTTTCTGCACCGTATTCCTCGCGCAGGGCCATCAGCCCCGGCATCTCGGTTTCAGCGATATCCAGTTCCTTGCGGCCAAAGCCTGCAAGCGCGATGTCTTTGACGACGTAATCCTTAGCCATGCTCACGCATCCTCATGTCATTTGTTATTGGCGCTCTATCACCACAACGCCTTGTCGACAATGTGGCAGGATGCGGCATAAATGGCGGCAGGTTGCGAAGGGGTAAAAATGAAACAATCGCGTGCATGGCAAAGGATGTTGTCGGGTCGCCGGCTGGATCTGCTGGACCCAACACCGATGGACATCGAAATATCCGATATCGCACACGGGCTGGCATTCGTCGCGCGGTGGAACGGTCAAACCAAGGGCGACTTTGCCTATTCGGTGGCTGAACATTCTATCCTGGTGACCGACATATTTGCGCTGCAAAACCCGAACGCCCCGGTGAAGTGGCAGCTTGCAGCCCTGCTGCACGACGCGCCGGAATATGTGATCGGCGACATGATCAGCCCCGTTAAAAATGCCGTCGGTCCGGGGTATGAGGCGCTGGATGAGCGGCTGACAGCAGCAATCCACATCAGATTTGGCCTGCCCGCGCAAATTCCGGTTGCCGTGAAAAAGCAGATCAAAAAGGCCGACAAACTATCGGCGTGGCTTGAGGCCACGCAAATTGCAGGATTCATGAGCCACGAAGCCGACAAATTTTTCGGCAAACAAGACCCCGACCTGACCCAACGCCTTGAGATCAAGCTGCGCCCGCCTGTTGAGGCGCGCAACGACTTCACCAAACGCCACGCTGATTTGATGGAACACCTATGACATTAACCGCCCGCAAAACGATTGCCGCCGACGCGCCCGCCTTGGCCGATCTGTTCAACCACACCGTTCGCACCGGCGGCACCACCGCCCACGAGGAAGAGTGGGACGTCGCAACCTTTCAGGCCTACTACATGGATGATCCAACGCTTGTGCACACGGCGCTGAACGGCGACACGCCGGTTGGATTTCAGGCGGTGTCCGATAAAGGCGATGGGGTTCTGTCCATTGGCAGCTTTACCGATCAGCGCAATCCCGTGCGCGGCGCTGGCAGCGTGATGTTCGCTGCAACCCGCGCCGCCGCGAAAGAGGCCGGTTTCAAGGTGATCGACGCCAAAATACGCGCCGATAACGTGCCGGGCTTGGCGTATTACAGCAAAATGGGCTTTGAGGATTTCAAAGTTGATAAGGGCGTCCCGCTTGCTGACGGAACGCCCATGGACCGGATCACAAAACGCCTGATCCTCTAGTTCACCACATCCGGCCTGTCAGCATCATGGCACGTTGCTGACGGCGCAATTCTTCGCGGCGGAACTGGGCTGGTGTCTTGCGTGGATCGTCGCGAGACCAATGGGCAGGGGCATCCCAATCGGTTTTTGTGGCAGTGCGGAACATTGTGTTGAATACTGAAAGCATGACTATCTTCCTTTTCGGCTTGGTGTGACTTGGTGTCATATGAATAAAGGGGTTGCGCCCGTGATCCTAATCAGGAAGAATTCACATATGTTAGTTTGGCTTTCATATGGATTGGCGTGATGTCCCGTCTCTTCCGGCGCTGCGCGCGTTCGAGGCGGCGGCCCGTGCCGGTTCGTTCAGTGCAGCCGCGCGGGAATTGAATGTCACACATGCCGCCATCGCCCAGCATGTGCGCGCCTTGGAAACCCATTTCGGCACGTCACTGTTGAACCGCGCAGGCAAGGGCATGGCGTTGACAGATGCGGGCACACGTCTGGCCACCGATCTGTCGGACGGGTTCGCGCAGATTATTGGCGGTGTGCGGCGGTTGGCGGACGAGGCTGCGGATAGCCCGCTCAAACTGACGGTGACACCCAGCTTTGCTGACAACTGGCTGATGCCGCGACTGTCGGATTTCTGGGAAAAGCATCCGGAAATTACGCTGACCATGACGCCGGACAACACGGTCACCGATCTGCGCCGCGATGGTTATGATATGGCGATCCGCTATGGCATGGGCGATTGGGCGGGGCTGGACTCCACATTTCTGGTGTCGGCGGATTACGTCATCGTCTCCGCGCCAGCACTTGTTGCCGGACGGACCGCGACGGGCGTGGACGATTTGCAGGATATCCCATGGGTGTTTGAAAAGATGCACCGCGAACATCGCAAATGGGCGATTGAACGCGGGCTCGATCTGGCGTGCTGCCAACTCAAGGAATTGGCAACACTAAATATGGTGCTAGCCGCCGTGCGTGCGGGTGCAGGCATTTCGGTGATTTCGCGTGCTTTGGTGGCCGACGATCTTGCCGCTGGCCGTTTGCTTGCGATCACCGAAGAAAAGCGTGACGGACTTGGCTATTACGCCTGCACCCTCCCCGGTGTGCCCAGCGCCAAAGTAAAGACCTTCCGGCGCTGGCTTCTGAAACAAACCTAGCGCGGGCTGCGCTTGGCCAAAATACGCTGCAATGTCCGGCGATGCATGCTCAGCCGACGTGCTGTTTCCGATACATTCCGATCGCACATCTCGAAAACGCGCTGGATGTGTTCCCAGCGGACACGGTCCGCGCTCATCGGGTTTTCTGGCGGTGGCGGCAGCGTATCCTCGTGCGACAACAGCGCATTGCAGACATCATTCGCATCAGCCGGTTTCGCCAAATAGTCTGTCGCGCCGATTTTGACGGCAGCAACGGCAGTAGCAATCGCACCGTAGCCCGTCAGCACGACAATCCGGCTTTCAGGCCTGCGCGCACGCAGTGTTTCAACAACGTCAAGCCCGTTGCCATCCTGCAGGCGCAAATCGACAACCGCATAGGCCGGCGGGCGGGCCGTGGCGATGGCCTTACCCCCTGCAACCGAGTCTGCGGTTTCGACAGAAAAGCCGCGCTTTTCCATCGCTTTCGCCAGACGCTTGAGAAACGCCTCATCATCATCAACCAGCAGCAGGCTGGGATCATCGCCAAGGTTCAGTGCTTCGGGTGACATCAATCTGTCCTTTGTTCCTTCCCATCAAAAGGTAGGATCAAAGGTCACAACGTCAACTTAGGCAGCGGCGGCGTAGCATGCGATGGTTTCGGCCATTTCTTCGGGCGACGCGGTCTGCCGGAAAAACTCGACAAAGCCGATCTCGGGCAAGGTCAGATAGCTGAAAGTTGTGTGATCCATCAGGTAGTATTCAGGATCATCGCCGGATTTCTGATAGAACGTCCGATAGGCGCGCGATGCTGCGGCGACTTGCTCTTCACTGCCTGTCAGGCCGATCATGCGGTCGTGGAAGTTATCAGTGAAATCGGCAACAACCTCTGGCGTGTCGCGGGCCGGATCAATCGAGATAAAGACAGGCGTGACGCTGACACCCTGCTCGTCAAGAATATCAATCGCCTGCGCGTTGCGCATCACGTCAAGCGGGCACACATCAGGGCAGAAGGTGTAGCCAAAATAGATCAGTGTCGGCTCTGTCACAATATCGGCGTCAGTCACGGTACGCCCGTTTTCATCGACAAGTGTGAACGGCCCGCCAAGATCACCCCCGGCAACCTCGCTTCCGCTGCAATCGGCAAAACTGCGGCTGGTGTTCATCTGGATTACCCAGAGTGTCGCGCCAAGACCCGCGACAACAACGGCCGAGGCCGCAACTGCGAAAAAACGTGACATTGTGAAGTTCCTTTCGGGTGCCGCGTTGATCAACGAAACGGCGGCGGGTATCAATAGGGCAGTGTGCCGCGTCCCGGTCACATTGTCGTTGGGATTGAGGGTGCACCATGACAGATGATGACATGTTTGCCGATCAGGAACGCAGCAACTGGGTGCGGCTGCAAACGCTTGTCAAACTGCGGTGGTATGCCATCGCTGGCCAGACATTCGCCGTCATTGTCGCGCTCTATCTGTTCGATCTGTCGCTTGAAACGGGTATCATCGCGCTGATCGTCGGATCATCCGCGCTTGCCAATATCATCTTCGGTTTTCTTTATCCTGAAAGCCGCCGCCTGAAAGAACGCGAGGCGTTCTTTGTGCTGACCTTTGATGTGCTGCAACTTGGGTTGCTGCTTGCCGTGACGGGCGGTCTGAACAATCCGTTTGCCATGCTCTTGCTTGCGCCTGTCACAATCGCGGCGACTGTTTTGCACGGGCGCAGCACTGTGATCCTTGGCGCGCTTGCAATCAGCTTGATCACCATTCTGAGCCAATATGCCGTGCCACTTTTGACAGCCAACGGCGACGTTCTGGCGTTGCCCAGCCTGTTCAAATTCGGTTTCTGGATCGCGCTTGTGATCGGTGTGATCTTTCTTGCCAGCTACGCGCGGCAAGTCACCGAAGAGATGCATGTCATGAGCGAGGCGCTTTTGGCAACGCAACTGGCGCTGTCGCGTGCTCAGAAACTGACCGATCTTGGTGGCGTTGTGGCCGCCACAGCCCACGAGCTTGGCACGCCCCTTGCAACGATCAAACTTGTCAGCGGCGAAATGGTCGAAGAACTGGCCGACCGCGAAGATCTGATTGAGGACATCACGCTGATCCGGCAAGAGGCTGATCGCTGCCGTGATATTCTTCACTCTATGGGACGCGCGGGCAAAGACGATTTGCACCTGCGCAACGCCCCGATTGAGGCTGTGGTCCGCGAGGCGGCAGAACCGCACACGGATCGCGGTAAGCTGGTTCTGATCGACATCGCGGCTGACGGCGATGCGCCCATTCCCCAGCCTGTCATCCCGCGCAAACCTGAAACTATCCACGGCTTGCGCAACCTGATCCAGAATGCTGTCGATTTTGCCGGAGAACGCGTTGAGATCGACGTGTCGTGGAGTCTGACCCATATCACGATCCGCATTGCAGATGATGGCGGCGGTTTTCCATCGGCTGTTCTGGGGCGGATCGGCGATCCGATGGCACGATCCAGACGCAACGCTATTGATGCAAGACGCCCCGAATACCGTGGCATGGGGCTGGGCCTTTTTATCGCTAAAACCCTGTTAGAGCGCACAGGCGCATCGCTGAATTTTGCTAACAGACGACAGGTCGACCAGCCAACGCAAGCGGTTGTGACCGTGGCATGGCGGCGGACTGCTGAAGAGGCATTACGCAACGGGCAGCATCGGGCGCTGGGCGATAATCAACCCTTCGTCTAGCGAAACCGATCCCCCACACGTTTACCGTGCGTTAACCTTCCGTAAGCATGTTTGAGTCGAATCTGGGGAAAATGCGAAATGTCATCACTTTCCATGCTCGACCTTGGCGTGATCACTGCGTTTGCCACGCTGGGTGCTGGTTGTCTTGCGCTGTTGATCCTAGGGATTGGCCCCGCGCTGATCAGTGGTCAGCGGCCAGCCGAACAGGCTCCGAATACGGCTGGTCCCACCTTCCTGTTTGATGATCAGAACATCATCGACGCCAGCACAGATGCCCGCGGGCTAATCGCCGGTGCCCCGTCCCATCTGACAGGGCAGCAAAAGGTCGAACGGCTGTTCCGTCACCGTTTCCCATCGCTGGGGCAGGAAATGGATGCGCTTTTGCCAAACCGCACCACCCGCCTTGCCGAAGTTGCGGGCACTGGCGGCTGGATCGAACTGTGCAAAACAGCCGGACGGACGCGGCTGACGCTTCTTGCCGCTGATGGTGACCTGAACGACATCACCCAAACCGCGATGGTGTCCGAGCTGGAATTCCTGCGCAATATCGCGGAAACCGCGCCACAACAGATCTGGCAGCAAAATGACAAGGGCCATGTGATCTGGGCAAATCGGTCGTACCTCGCGCTGTCTGATCGCGTGCTGCAAACCGGACATCCCGAGCAGGCCGCGTGGCCGGACAAACCGATCTTTGACGGGCTTGAGTTCGATATCCCTGATGATCAACCGCGCGTGCGCAGGCGGTCCGTTCAAATGCCCGGCGACGCCGAAGAAACCTGGTTTGATATCACATCGCTTTGTCTTGATGACACTTCGTTGCACTTTGCCTCGGATGCCAACAGCGCCGTCATGGTGGAGCAGGCGCACAAGACGATGTTGCAAACCTTTGGCAAAACCTTTGCCAGCCTGTCGACCGGCCTGGCGATTTTCGACAGCAAACGCCAGCTGTCGATCTTTAATCCCGCCCTGATGGATCTGACGGGCATATCGTTCGATTTTCTAAGCGGCAAACCCACGATTGAGGCATTGCTGGACAGGTTGCGCGACGACGGGATGCTGCCGGAACCCAAAAACTACACAAGCTGGAAGGACCAATTCCGCGCCGTAGAAGATGCAGCGATGCAGGGTGTTTACTGCGAAAACTGGGTGCTTGCCGGCGGCCTGACCTACCGCGTGACCGGAAAACCGCAGGGCGACGGGGCGTTTGCATTCTTTTTTGAAGACATCAGCGCAGAGGTTTCCCTGACCCGGCGTTTCCGCTCTGAAATCGAAACGGGTCAGGCAGTGCTTGATACACTGCCGGATGCCATTGCTGTTTTCTCCAGCGGCGGCGGTTTTGTGATGTCCAACAGCGCCTACGATGACCTGTGGGATATCGACAGTTTTGGCCTGCTTGGCCGTCAGGATATTCGCGCCGAAACCGCCACGTGGCAAAAACGCTGCTCTGCCTCTCCGATCTGGGCCGATCTGCGGGCGTTCATCTCTGGAACTGGTGAACGCATTGAGTGGTCGGACACGGCCATTCTGGATGATGGTCGGCGGCTGACCTGCACTGCGCGACCAATCGCAGGGGGAAAGACGCTCGTATCGTTCCAACTGCCGAAAAAATCCGCGCCGCGTATCGAAATGCTGACCCGTCCGGACCGTTCTTTGCGTGCGGGCAAACGATAAGGGCTTGCGGGCCTTGCCGTGTGTCATAGTCTGGCGCCATGGCACCCGACGCTCTTTCCATAAATACCACGACCGAACAGGATACGGCTGCCCTTGCTGCCGCATTCGCTGCGCGCCTGTCGGTTGGTGATACGCTCTTGCTTGAGGGCGATATCGGAGCGGGAAAATCCGCTTTTGCGCGCGCCCTGATCCAAAGCAGA
Source organism: Yoonia sp. 208BN28-4 (assembly GCF_037543925.1). Classification (NCBI taxonomy): domain Bacteria; kingdom Pseudomonadati; phylum Pseudomonadota; class Alphaproteobacteria; order Rhodobacterales; family Paracoccaceae; genus Yoonia; species Yoonia sp. 208BN28-4. The sequence goes on along the minus strand of NZ_JBBIFY010000001.1, from coordinate 364,662 downwards.
CTTGGCCGGGCAGAAGATGTGCCATCACCCACATTTACGATTGTGCAGACCTACGAAGCGCCGGATGGGGACATTTGGCACTGCGACCTTTACCGCCTGACCCATCCTGATGAAGCGTTCGAACTTGGTCTTACCGATGCGTTTGATACCGCGATCTGCCTGATCGAATGGCCTGACAGATTGGGCAGCGATTTGCCCGATGCCGCCCTGACGTTGCAGTTTGCGGCCCACGACACACATCACACCATCACCGCACATCCAAATGACAAATGGCGCGCGCGCATCGGTGATCTGTTTGGTTGACCGGCGCGACATGATGGCTGCGCGACTGGCGGGTACGCGCTGGTCACGCTGGCGCGCCGCACCTATTGCCGCCGATGCGTCTGCGCGGCGCTATGCCCGTCTGATGTCTGATGATGGCGAAGCGGTCATCATGATGGATGCCCCGCCCAGCGCAGGAGAAAGCACGCACTCTTTCGCAAAAATGACCCAGTTTTTGCGTTTGCGCGATCTGGCCGCCCCCGAAATCCTACTGCACGATTCCGCCCTTGGCCTCATGGTGATAGAGGACTTGGGTCAGACAGATTTTGCGCGGCATCTGAGCGATCACCCGCAAGACGCCGCCGTTCTTTATGAAGCTGCCACCGCATGCCTCATCCATCTTGATGGTCAATCCGCACCGGCAGAGCTGTCGCGCCTTGATCCGGCAACAGCTGGCAAAATGGTCGACATCACTGCGGAGTGGTATTGCGACGGGATCAACGGAAACGTCCTGTCACGGGCCATCACGCAGCACATGAAGGCAATCGCACCTGATGCGGATACGATCGCCCTGCGTGATTTTCATGCCGAAAACCTAATCTGGCGCTCCGACAAATCCGGACTGCATAAGGTCGGACTGCTTGACTATCAGGATGCTTTCATTGCGCCTGCTGGCTACGATCTGGCATCGCTTTTGCACGATGTCCGCCGCGATGTTGATCCTGATCTTGTGCAGCATCTGGTGACGCATTTTGCGAAAGCCACCAATCGCGATCCCGAACAATTTGCAGCGCAATTTGCGTTGCTGTCAGCGCAGCGCAATTTGCGTATCCTTGGCGTGTTCGCCCGATTGATCCTGCGCGATGACAAGATGAAATATGCCGCCTTCGTGCCGCGCGTCTGGGCGCATATTCAAACGGCCTTGGCCCATCCCGAACTGGCAGAGCTGGCCCGCACTGTGTATGGCACCCTTCCGCCACCGGACCAATCGCATCTGAAAGACGCCTTATGACCCCGATCCTTTTGTTTGCGGCTGGTAAGGGCACGCGCATGCACCCCCTGACCCACGACCGCCCGAAACCGCTGATTGAGGTGGCGGGAAAGACGCTTCTGGATCACGCGCTGGACTTGACCGCCGATCAACCGCTTGGCCCCCGCGTGGTCAATCTGCATTACAAAGGCGGGATGATCCGCGATCATTTGGTCGGACAAGACGTCGCATTTTCGCCAGAGGAGACGTTGCTGGAAACCGGTGGCGGGCTTCGCCATGCGCTGCCCGTTCTGAAGGGTAGCCCTGTCGTCACGCTGAACACTGATGCTGTATGGCGCGGCGACAATCCGGTTGCAGCCCTTCTGTCTGCATGGCGTGATGAGATGGACGCGCTTTTGCTGGTTGTGCCGCAAGACCATGCCATCGGCCATCACGGGCGCGGCGACTTTGCCTTGGATGAAAACGGGAAGCTAAGCCGTGGGGCGGGCACGATCTACACAGGCCTACAGATGGTGCGAACTGACCTTCTTGATCACATGCCAGACGGCGCGTTTTCGATGAATTTGTTGTGGGACAAAATGATCGCGCGTGGCGGCTTGCACGGCCTGCTTTACGATGGGCTGTGGTGCGATGTGGGGCAACCCGACAGCATCCCCCTGGCAGAACGCATGCTGGAGGGCAGCCATGTTTGAACCGAGCACGAAACCGCGCCTGTTTGGCGTGCCACCCGGTGTCGATTTTGCGCAGGCGGTGATTGACGGGCTAACCACCCGCAGCGACGCTAATCCAGAGGCATTTGCCCGCACGCGCATATTCGTAAACACCAGCCGGATGCAGCGCCGGATGCGGGACTTGTTTGATGCAGGCCCACCGCGCCTGTTGCCGCGCGTCCAACTGATCACCGATCTGGCGATGGAGCCTGCCGTTCTTGGCCTCGCGCCGCCAGTATCCCCCCTGCGCCGCCGGCTGGAGCTGTCGCAACTGGTGGCCAAGCTGCTGGACAGCGAACCCGATCTGCCGCGCGCGTCGCTTTATGATCTGTCCGATAGCCTTGCCAATCTGATGGATGAAATGCAGGGCGAAGGGGTCAGCCCTGAAAAAATCGCCGCACTAGATGTGTCTGACCAATCCGGGCACTGGGATCGTGCGCTCAAATTTGTAAACATCATCAATAGGTTTTACGACGCCAGCGAACACCCCCCTGACAAGGACGCGCGGCAACGCCTTGTGATCGAAACGCTTGGGCGCATCTGGCAGAATACGCCGCCAACCGATCCTGTCATCATCGCAGGCTCAACCGGATCGCGGGGGGCCACGGCCCTTTTCATGCAGTCCGTGGCACAGTTACCGCAGGGCGCTGTCATCCTCCCGGGCTATGATACGCATACGCCCGACCATGTTTGGCAGGCTATGTCGGCCATGAAAGGTGGCGAGGATCACCCGCAGTTCCGGTTCCGCAAGTTTATGAATATGATGGACGTGGCACCACAGGATATCGCCGCTTGGACCGACACAGCCCCGCATAATCCAGCCCGAAACCGTCTGGTCTCGCTGTCGTTGCGTCCGGCACCTGTCACGGATCAATGGCTGTCTGACGGGCCGCATCTGGGCGATCTGGGGGCGGCAACGCAAGACGTGACACTGCTTGAGGCGGCATCCCCCCGCGCAGAGGCCGAGGCGATTGCCCTTCGCCTGCGGCAAGCGGTTGACGATGGGATCACAGCTGCGCTGATTACCCCGGACCGGATGCTGACACGGCAGGTTGCAGCGGCCTTGGACCGTTGGGACATCGTGCCGGACGACAGCGCGGGCACTCCATTACCCTTGTCGCCGCCGGGCCGGTTTCTGCGCCATATTGCAGAGGCCATGACCGATAGAATGACCGGAGAGGTCTTGCTAACCCTGCTCAAGCATCCGCTGTGTAATACAGGCAGCGGCGATCGCAATCAGCACCTTCTTTGGACACGCGAATTAGAGCTTCACCTGCGCCGCCACGGCCCGCCGTTCCCCACGGCAGAAATGATGACGACATGGGCCACAGATACAAACGATGCGCTGCGGGCATGGGCCGATTGGGTCGCTGGGCGGATCACTGCCCTGACACCGCAGGGTCCGGATGATCTGAAACCCCAGACCGAACGTCTTATGGCTGAGGCTGAGGCGCTAAGCGCGGGACCGGATAACGATGGCACGGGCGAGCTCTGGGAGCAGGGCGCAGGGCGCGAGGCGCGGCGCGTATGCGATCTGCTTTTGCGCGATGCGGATGCGGGCGGCACGCTGACCAGCACGGAATTTGCGCAGATGTTCGGTGCGATCTTGACCGATGGCGTGGTCCGCAATCGTGACAAAGGTCACCCACGCATCCTGATCTGGGGCACGTTGGAAGCGCGGGTTGGCGGGGCCGATCTGGTTATCCTTGGCGGCATGAACGAAGGCGTCTGGCCCGAAGCACCCGCCCCTGATCCTTGGCTCAACCGCACCATGCGTGCCAAGGCAGGCTTGCTTTTGCCGGAACGGCGCATCGGATTGTCGGCCCATGATTATCAGCAGGCCGTCACGGGCGCAGAGGTGTGGATTTCCCGCGCCAAACGGTCCTCGGACGCTGAAACCGTGCCGTCGCGCTGGGTCAATCGCCTGTTGAACCTGATGAACGGATTGCCCGAACAGGGCGGTCCGGATGCCGTGCAGGCGATGCGCACGCGGGGCGAAAGGTGGTTGGCAATGGCCGCGCAATTGTCAGAGCCGGACACAGTGACACCCCCTGCCCGACGCCCATCGCCGCAGCCGCCGGTGACCGCGCGCCCGCGCAGCCTGTCCGTCACGCGCATCAAAACATTGATCCGCGACCCTTACGCGATCTACGCCGAAAAGGTGCTGCGGCTGAAACCGCTTGATCCATTGGTGCCGCAAGCCGATGCGCCGTTGCGTGGCGTGATTATGCACAGGGTTCTTGAACTTTGGGTCGCGGAGAAGCCTGACGCGTCTGATCCTGCGGCCCGCGCCCGCCTTCTTGAAATTGCAAACGAACAATTCGCACAAAACTGCCCGTGGCCCACGATCCGCGCGCAATGGCTGACCAGGCTTGAGTGCGTGATTGATATCTTCATCGCAGGAGAGGCCGCGCGGCAATCTAAAGGTACAGTCGCGCAGCTTGAGGCTTGGGGCGAAATGCTGATCCCGTCGGTCGGCGTGACGATCACCTGCAAGGCCGACCGCTTTGACGTCAATGACGCGGGCCAAGTGCTGATTTATGACTACAAAACCGGCACTGTCCCGACAGAGGCGATGCAAAAGTCATTCGACAAACAGCTTCTGGTCGAAGCCGTGATGGTTGAAAACGGCGCGTTTGCCAGCCTTGGACGCGCCGATGTGGCGGGTGCTGTTTTTGTTGCCGTGAATACCGCAATGAAAGATATCGCCGCGCCGCTGGATGATCTGACCCCTTCGCAAATCTGGGCCGAACTGGAGCAGCATTTGCTGTATTGGGATGACGTGCAGAACGGCTACACCGCGCGCCGCGCCTTGCATCTGCGCACCGACATGAGCCCCTATGACCACCTGTCGCGATTTGGCGAATGGAAAAGCGGTGACGACCCCGCACCAGAGGTGATGACATGATCCGCGATAATGCGTCCCAAGCGCAGGTTGATGCCGCTGATCCGCTGAATTCAACGTGGCTGTCTGCCAATGCCGGCTCTGGCAAGACCCGTGTTCTGACGGACCGCGTGGCGCGGCTTTTGCTGGAAAAGGTGGACCCCCAGAACATCCTTTGCCTGACATATACCAAGGCCGCCGCCGCCGAGATGCAGAACCGCCTTTTCAAGCGGCTGGGTGACTGGGCCATGATGCCGGATGCCAAGCTGCGGCAGGATTTGCAGGGTCTGGGATTTGTCCGCGCAATCACCGCCGAAGAAATTGCAGCCGCGCGCACCTTGTTTGCCAGCGCGATCGAAACGCCCGGCGGCTTGAAAATCCAGACCATCCATTCGTTTTGCGCGGGCGTCTTGCGCCGCTTCCCGCTTGAGGCTGGCGTCAGTCCGAACTTCCGCGAGATGGAGGATCGGCAGGCCGAGATTCTGCGATCCGATGTCGTCGATGCGATGGTAGAGGGACCTGACAGCGCGGTTGTGCATGATCTTTTGCGTCATTTCACCGGAGATGATCTGTCCAAGCTGACCGCGGCCATCGCGGGCAAACGTGATGCCTTTGCAGCCATGCCCAGCGCCAAAGACCTGCGCGATATATTCGCGCTTACCCCCGGTCTGACGCTGGATATATTACGTGATGCGGTGTTTGACGGCGGCGGGTTGGCCGCGATCCAGCACCTTGCAAAGGTTTGCGCCGCAGGATCAAAAACCGAGATGACTGCGGCGGCGAAACTGGCAAAAGTCACAGGAACCACTGCTGATCTCGCCGTGCTTGAGGGGGTCTTTCTGACCGGCTCAGGCGCGAAAATTCCCTATGGCGCAAAGATCGGGACATTCCCGACGAAAGCCACTCGCGAAGCACACCCCGAACTGATCGACGACATCAACGTCATCATGGAAACCGTCGAACAGGCCCGCCCTGACCGTCTGTCGCTGATGGCGCTGGATCGCACGCAAGCGCTCTATGATTTTGCGACCCGCTTTGTGCCTGCATACGAGGCCAAGAAACTGGCACACGGTGCGCTTGATTTTGATGATCTGATCCGCAAAACCCGCGCGCTTTTGACCGACCGCGCCTTGGCGCAGTGGGTGCTCTTCCGTCTTGATGGCGGGATCGATCACGTTCTGGTGGACGAAGCGCAGGATACCAGCCCAACCCAATGGGCCGTCATCGAACAGCTGACGCAAGAATTTACGGCTGGCGAAGGGGCCGACCCCGATCGCGCACGCACGATCTTTGTGGTGGGCGATAAAAAGCAGTCGATCTATTCGTTTCAGGGTGCTGACCCTGATGCGTTTGACCAGATGAAGCATCACTTTGCCGATGGGCTGATGCAATCGGGGCAGGCACTACAGGACATGTCGCTGGATTATTCGTTCCGGTCCTCGCAAGCCATTTTGCAGGTGGTCGACAATACCTTTGTCCATAACCGCGCCGAGGGCATGGAAAAGCCCGTGTCGCACATTGCGTTCAAGGGAAATATGCCCGGCAGGGTCGATCTGTGGCCGGTGATCGAAGACGACAGCGAAAAGCCGGAGATCGACTGGACCGCCCCTGTCGATCATTTGTCGGACGATCATGTCGCCGTGCAGATGGCAAACCGTGTCGCGTCAGAGATCAAACGTATGATCCGCGAAGAAACCATTCCGGTCGAGATCGGCAATTCTGGCGAATACCAGCGCCGCGCCGTAACAGAAGGCGATATTCTGATCCTTGTGCAGCGCCGCTCTGATCTGTTTCAGGAAATCATTCGCGCTTGTAAGGCTGCCGATCTGAAAATTGCCGGTGCGGACAGGTTGCGCGTGGGCGCGGAACTGGCCGTGAAAGATCTTGCTGCTGTACTGAGTTTTCTGGCCCTGCCAGAGGACGATCTATCACTGGCAAGCGCGCTGAAATCGCCGCTGTTTGGCTGGTCAGAGCAGGATGTTTATCACGTCGCACATCACCGCCCCGACAGGGCGTTTCTGTGGCAGTCACTGCGCACGACAACCGATCACCCGCAAACGCTGGCGGTTCTCAACGATCTTCTCGATCAGGCTGACTTCCTGCGCCCCTACGACCTGATCGAACGCATCCTCACACGCCACGACGGGCGGCAAAAATTCATCGCGCGCCTTGGTGCCGAAGCAGAAGACGGGATTGATGCGCTGCTGTCTCAGGCGCTTGCTTATGAATCAACAGGTGTGCCCAGCCTGACAGGATTCCTGTCGTGGATGGAAACCGATGACGTTGAGGTCAAGCGACAGATGGATAGCCAAGGTGATCGCATCCGCGTAATGACGGTCCACGGTGCAAAGGGGTTAGAGGCGCCAATTGTGTTCCTGCCCGACACGGCCCACCGCGACAATCAGGCCAAAGCAGAACTTTTTCCAGCAGGCGATCACGTCGTCTGGAAGGTCAATAAGACTGAATCGCCACCTGCTCTTGATGTGTTGCGCGACGATATCATTGCAGCGCAGGCCCGCGAACGGATGCGGCTGCTTTATGTTGCGATGACGCGGGCGGAAAAGTGGCTGATCGTCGGGGCCGCCGGTAAGATCGGTGACGGTGATACCAGTTGGTACAATATTGTCGCCGACGGCATGACCACATCCGGCGATGTGACCGTGCAAAGTGGCGGAATGGACATCCGCCGCGTGACCCACGGTGATTGGGACGGTTCAACGCAGATCACTGTTACGCCTGCGGTTCCTCTCAAAATCACGCCGCCCGTTTTTGCGCCTGTGATATCTGTTCCGCCAACATCCACCGTGTCGCCATCGGGCTTTCAGGGTGAAAAGGTCATCGCTGGCGAACATGCGTCAATGTCCGAAGATGATGCGATGCGCCGCGGCACAAAGATCCACCTGCTGCTTGAGCATCTACCACACATTCCGCCAGCAGATCGGTTGGATGCTGGTGCAAAACTTCTCGCCTCGCTGGACGAACCGGGGGATGAGCCGCTGGTGGATGCCGTGATTGCCCTGCTTGATGCCCCTGATCTGGCGCATGTTTTTGATCCCAACGCTTTGACCGAGGTTGGCATCAGCGCAGAGCTGCCTGACGGGCGCAGGATGCATGGAACAATCGACCGGTTGATCGTGACCGATGATCGCGTGACGGCCATCGACTACAAAACAAACCGGATCGTACCGGATGATGCCGATCAAACTCCCGAAGGTCTGTTGCGGCAGATGGGGGCTTATGCCCACGCCTTGGCGCAGGTTTATCCGGATCACACAATCGACACGGCAATCCTTTGGACAGAAACGGCCACGCTGATGCATCTGCCGTCCGAACTTGTTTCATCCGCTCTTGCCCGCGTGATTGCAGACGATCCACACCTTGACCAATAGGCCCACCGTTCCTAGGTTCCGGTTCTAACAGTTTTGACCCCATTGAGGAGAGCCGTCATGGCCACAGTCGCAGTCACCGATGCCACATTCGACGCCGAAGTGCGCCAGTCCGATATCCCCGTTGTCGTGGATTTCTGGGCGGAATGGTGTGGCCCCTGCAAACAGATCGGCCCGGCATTGGAAGAACTGTCTTCCGAAATGGACGGCAAGGTGAAGATCGTCAAAGTCAACGTTGATGAAAACCCCAACTCCCCCGGTCAGATGGGCGTGCGCGGTATCCCTGCGTTGTTCCTGTTCAAGAACGGCGAAGTTGTTTCCAACAAAACCGGCGCTGCCCCAAAGGCCGCGATTGAAGGCTGGATCAAAGATTCCATCTAAGGCCACATTGGTTTTGCTACACAAAGGGCGTCCTGTCAGGGCGCCCTTTTGCATTTGATGTAACCTTGTCACTGCGCGTCACCGCCGCCATATAAAGATGACCCAATAAAGGACAGACCATGGCTGACACAGATTTCCCCGGCTGGCACGGCACCACGATTATCGGCGTGCGCAAGGGCGGTAAGGTTGTGATCGCAGGTGACGGTCAGGTCAGCCTTGGCCAGACCGTGATCAAAGGGACCGCCCGCAAGGTGCGCCGGCTGTCACCCGGTGGCATGGATGTGATTGCAGGGTTCGCAGGCTCAACCGCAGATGCCTTCACACTGTTGGAGCGGCTGGAGAAAAAGCTGGAAGCCACACCCGGTCAGCTGGCCCGCGCAAGCGTGGAACTGGCCAAGGACTGGCGCACCGACAAATACCTGCAAAAGCTTGAGGCGATGCTAATTGTCAGCGACGGCAAGGATCTGTTCGTGATCACGGGCGCAGGTGATGTGCTTGAGCCCGAGCATGATATCGCAGCGATCGGGTCGGGCGGTAATTTTGCGCTCGCTGCTGGTCGCGCGCTGATGGACAGCGACCATGACGCCGAAACTATTGCCCGCAACGCCATGGCGATTGCCGCTGATATCTGTGTCTATACCAACGGCAATCTGACTGTTGAAACGCTAGAGGGTTAACCGACGGGGGCCACGCCAAGGCCCACGTTGAACCGCTCGCACCAGATATAGACCTCGTTATAGTCATCAGGGTTCACGCCTGCGGGCAGTGCGTATTTCGACGCGCCCGTATTGCTTTCCAATGCGCCCATCAGGGTGTTGGGATCGTAAACGCCATCCTTGCCCAGCGCGACTTTGGGATCGGGGGCACCGTCAAACGTGAAATCGTCCAGCAGTTGCACACCATCGGCGGCAATCTCGGCTGTGCCGGTGGTGATGTGACCGTTCAGGCCAGAAAAGCTCCCCAAACGGCCATGACCACCAGCAAAAGCTGGCAGTGCAGTAACAGCAAGGGTCGATGCAAGAAAAGTACGACGGTCCATAGAAAACTCCTGATGTTGGATCAAAGTTGACGCAGACGCTAAAGCCCTGCGGCGCACCGCGCTATGCCCTGCACGCGTTTGTGAAGTTTGATGTCATTGGCCCAACATGCAGTCTATCCCTTGGCGCGGGGCAATACAGACCATAGGTAGATGGTCAACAAAGGACCAAACCCATGATCAACCGCGACGATGTCAAAGCCGCCATAGGCGCAGGGATCATCACAGAGGCGCAGGCCGCGTCTATGGTGTCGTTGTCCGACAGCCGCCGCGGCGCACGCGAGAACCTGCAACCCGGTGACGAACCGTTCGAGCTGTTTAAAGGCTTCAACGAGATTTTCATCGTCATCGGCCTGCTTATTCTGGCGATGGGCTGGGCGGGCGTTGCGGGTTTCTCCTACGCAACCGACATCACCAACCCGCAGCAGGCGGGGCTGTCCTTTGGCCTTGTTGGCGCAGGTGTGCTGTGGCTGCTCTCTGAATACTTTATTCGCCGTCGCCGCATGGTCGCCCCTGCGATTGCGCTGTCGATCCTGTTTGCGCTCAATGCCGCGTTCGCGCTGACGCTCTATTTCGCGGAGCCGTTCATGGTCGCGCAAGAGGACTACGGCAGCCTGCCGTTCCCCTTCATCCTTGGCACGATCACCCTGTTTATCTATTGGCTGCGCTTTCGCGTGCCTTTTGCGATGGCAATGATTGCCGTGGGCGTATTTATCGTCACGATCCTGATCGCCGCAAACAATAGCGGCACACCCACAAGCCCGTCTGACTTGTTCCTGCTGTCCGCTGGCGGCCCGTTTGCATGGATCACCCTGCTGGTCGGCGTTGGTGTTTTTGCCGTGGCGATGGCGTTTGATATGTCAGACCCGCACCGCGTGACCCGCCGTGCCGCCAATGGGTTTTGGTTGCACGTCGTCGCGGCTCCTGCGCTGGTGAACACCATCGCGCTGTCGCTGCTTGACCAAGATACTGCCGCCGCCAACATCATCCTGCTCGCCGTACTTGCCGTTTTCGCCATCGTCGCCATCGTGATCGACCGCCGGTCGTTCCTGATCGCCGCGATCGGCTATATCGTGGCGCTGGCCGCAACGGTATTCGAAGGCGACGGCGCCGCCGCAACCGTGCTGATCCTTGGCATTATCCTTTTGTTCCTTGGCGCGTTTTGGGAACGCATCCGTGCACGGCTTCTTGCTGTGATGCCCGGTTTCGTTCCTCTCCACCGCCTGCCCCCCTCTGTGTGAAAGACCCCGATATGACTGACCTGACCCCCCGCGAGATCGTGTCCGAACTGGACCGCTTTATCATCGGCCAGAAGGATGCCAAGCGTGCCGTCGCCGTGGCCCTGCGCAACCGCTGGCGGCGCAAGCAGCTGGGCGATGATCTGCGTGACGAGGTCTATCCCAAGAACATCCTGATGATCGGGCCAACCGGCGTTGGTAAAACCGAAATTTCGCGCCGTCTGGCGAAACTGGCGCGTGCGCCATTTATCAAGGTCGAGGCCACCAAGTTCACCGAGGTCGGTTACGTGGGCCGCGACGTCGAGCAGATCATCCGCGATCTAGTTGATACCGCAATCCTTGATACCCGCGAACACATGCGCGAGGACGTGAAAGCCAACGCCCGTCAGGCCGCCGAAGACCGTGTCGTCACCGCCATCGCCGGTGAAGATGCCCGCGAAAGCACGCGCGAGATGTTCCGCAAAAAGCTGAAATCCGGTGAGCTGGACGACACCATCATCGAGCTTGAATTGGCCGATACATCCAACCCTATGGGCGGGTTTGAAATCCCTGGTCAGCCGGGTGCGGGCATGGGCGGGATGATGAACCTTGGCGATCTGTTCGGCAAAATGGGCATGAACCGCACGGTGAAGAAAAAGATGACCGTGGCTGACAGCTATGACGCGCTGATCGCCGATGAGGCGGACAAATTGCTGGACGACGAAAGCGTAACAAAGACCGCGATGGAAGCAGTCGAGCAATCGGGCATCGTGTTTCTGGACGAGATCGACAAGGTTTGCGCGAAGTCCGACGCCCGTGGCGCTGACGTGTCCCGCGAAGGTGTGCAGCGCGATCTGCTACCATTGATCGAAGGCACAACCGTCAGCACCAAACACGGACCGATCAAGACAGACCATATCCTCTTCATCGCATCAGGCGCGTTTCACGTGGCCAAACCATCCGACCTGCTGCCTGAATTACAGGGCCGCTTACCGATCCGTGTCGAACTGCGCGCACTGACCGAGGATGACTTTGTTCGCATCCTGACCGAAACCGACAACGCGCTCACGCTGCAATACACCGCGCTGATGAAAACCGAGGACGTGACTGTCAGCTTCACGCCCGACGGTATTTCGGCCCTCGCCAAGATCGCGGCAGAAGTGAACGAAAGCGTAGAGAACATTGGCGCGCGCCGCCTTTATACCGTGATCGAGCGTGTGTTTGAGGATCTGTCGTTCACCGCCCCGGATCGCGCTGGCGACGAAATTGCCGTCGATGCTGACTTTGTTGAAAAGCATCTGGGCGAACTGGCCCGCTCCACCGATGTCAGCCGCTACGTACTTTAGGGCTTTCCGCGCCACATAAACCGGATCATCAAGGGCGGCATGACGCAGCCCGCCGGTTACATCGCATTCATCCGCGCCAACGCGCCCTTCCTTGCGACGGGCGCGTTGCTGTCTTTCCTGTCCAGCTTTGGCCAGACGTTTTTCATCGCCATCTTCGGCGGGGATATCCGCGCGGAGTTTGACCTGTCGAATGGCGACTGGGGCCTGATCTATATGATCGGCACGGGCGCTTCTGCGGTGCTGATGGTTTTTGCGGGCGGGCTGGCAGACAGATTTCGCGTTAAATCGCTTGGTACGGTCGTAATCGGCGGGCTGGCGGTGGCTTGCGCGCTCATGGCGCTGAATACCTCTGCCGCCCTTTTGGTCGGTGTGATCTTCGCCCTGCGGTTTCTGGGTCAGGGCATGACCAGCCATGTCGCCGTCGTGGCCATGGCCCGCTGGTTCGTCGCCACACGTGGCCGCGCATTGGCGGTTGCCGCACTTGGTTTCATGCTGGGCGAGGCAACCTTGCCACTGATCATGGTATGGCTGAAATCCATGATTGGCTGGCGTCAGCTTTGGCTGTGCTTCGGCGTCTTCTGTCTGCTGATGATCCCAGTGCTGCGCCGCTTTCTGCGGCTCGAACGCACCCCGCAGGCCGCAGCCGATAATGACGAGGCTGCGGGGCTGGGCGGCAAACATTGGACCCGCGCCGAAGCCCTGCGCAATCCGATCTTCTGGGCAATGGCCCCCGCCGTCATGTCATTTTCCGGCTTTGGCACGGCGTTCTGGTTTCATCAGGTCCACTTTGCCGAAGTCAAAGGCTGGTCGCATCTGTCGCTGGTCGCTGTCTTTCCGCTAGGCACCATGATGCTGGCCGTTTCAACCATCTTTTATGGCTGGGCCGTTGATCGCGTGGGCGCGGTGCGGCTGCTGCCGTTCTACCTTATCCCTTATGTGCTGGCGTTTATTCTGCACTGGTATGCGCCAAGCCTTGGTTGGACCGCACTGGCGGTTGTTCTGATGGGCGTGGCCGGAGGCGGTCAGGCGACGTTGCTGAATGCATGCTGGGCAGAGTTTTACGGCACCAGAAATCTTGGATCGATCAAGGCAGCTGTAACCGCTTTGATGGTGCTTGGGTCCGCTGTGGGTCCGGGGCTAAGCGGATGGTTGATCGACGCCGGTGTCGGGTTCGAGACACAGATGCTTGGGTATGCGTTCAGCTTTGCCTTAGCCGCAATCTTGCTGTGCTATCCGGTGATGGCAAGCAGACGACTAGCGCGCGCGGCGTAGATAGACGTAATAGGCACCGTGCCCACCGTGACGGAAGTGGGCAGGCGTCACTTGCAGGATCACACCCTTGAGCGGCGGCAGCGCCATCCACTGCGGCACCTGATGCCGCAACACGCCCTGCCTGACCGGAATTGGCCCGCCATCGTCGCGATCCTTACCTTTGCCCGTAATCACAAGAACCAGCCGCTTGCCCGCCGCAAATGCGTTCAGGATAAACCCGACAAGTTCGGGATGCGCCTCTGATACGGTCATGCCATGAAGGTCGATCCGGCCCTCGGGTTTGATCTTGCCTCGGGTCATCTTGCCATAGGACTTGGCATCCATCTGGACCGGTGCTGTCGCAAGACGCTGGCCGACACCTGGCAGAATATCATGTGGCCGTTTCCCGTTTGCGCGCTCGCCCACACGAAACGTCGAAATCGGCTCGGGTGCTGTGGCCTTTTTCTGTTTCGTCAAAGCACGTGACGGGGCCGCTTCGGGGGCGGTAACCGGACGGGCCGGATCAAGCGGGATCGTCCGGCCTGCGACCTGATCCCAAAGCGCACGTTCTTCCTGACTAAGATGGCGTGGCCTGCGCATCATTCGATGCCGTCAAACGGGGCAGGCAGTTTCGCCAAAGCAAGCTGGATCGGCAGCAAGACAACGATCCGGCCACCGTCCTTGATCCGGCCAGCGGCACGCCCCGCGATGGTGCCCGTGCCGTAAAAGATGTCAGCACGCTGGGCGCCCTTGATCGCGGACCCGGTATCTTGCGCGATCATCAGACGGTTCAGCGGATCAGCGCCTTCCTTTTCGATCCAGACAGGCGCACCCAGCTTCACAATCGACGGATCAACAGCAATAGACCGCATTTCAGTGATCGACCGGTTCATCGCGCCAAGCGGACCCTGATCCGACGGCACCTCGTTCACCTCGCGGAAAAACACATAGCTGTCGTTGACCCAAAGCAGCTCTCGCCCGTCTTCGGGATTGGCGGCAACCCACGACCGGATCACATCGGCGGACACCTGATAGCTTTCGTAGATACCACGCCGCACCAACTCTTGCCCGACCGACGAATAATTGCGCCCGTTCTTTCCGCGATACCCAACGCGGATGGTCTGGCCACTGGGCAAACGGATACGGCCTGACCCCTGCACCATCAGGAAAAACGCATCCACCGGATCAGCCAGCCACGCAATCTCAAGCCCCCGTCCGGCAAGCGCGCCGGTTTCCTCAATCTCGCGACGGGTCAGATAGGGCTGACCTTCAACCAGATCATCCGGCAGGCGGTAAATCGGATGCTGGTATTCACCACCTTGGGTCAACGCGCCGCGCAGTTCGGGCTCATAGTAGCCGGTGAACAGCATGTCTTGCCCGTCCTCGATCAGGATCGGTTGAAAGAACAGCTCGAAGAAATCACGCGGGTTTGGTGCGTCGCCCGCGAAGGCACACAGGTTTTCCCACTCAGGATCGTTCAGATCGCGGCAGGTGTTCAAAAACACCGAAAGGGCGGCCTGATGATCGTCATCAGCCCACCCTTCAAGTTCGTCAAATTGCAAAAGCGTATAAGTCGTTTCCGCCATCGCTGGTCCTGCTGCTAGTCCAAGGCTGCACAGGCAGGCCAAGGCACCGGCAATGCCTTGCACGACCTGCAATCTAAGCGTCCGTTGCGACCAGTCGCCAGTTTGGATCGTCGGTGCCCATCACACGGGCAAAGGTCCAGACATCTTTCTGACGCTTCACTTCGCTGTCGCTTCCGTCAACAATATCGCCACCGGCATCACGCACCACGTAGGTCATCTCGCTTGCAAAGCGGATCGTGATCTCGGCTTCTTTGGTCGTTTTGTCGAACGTCGCATCGTTTACAGCCATGTTGCTGACACCGATAAAGTTGGCATCAATCGTCAGTTTCTGCTCTTCGCGCTGGTCGATCACGCTTTGGAACGCCTCGAACACATCTTCTGAGATAAACGGCGTCACGCTGGACAGATCACCCTTTTCAAAGGCCATCAGGATCATCTCGTAGGCACCTTTGGCACCGCCAAGGAATTCACCGACATGAAACTGCGGATCGGCACGCTTCATTTCGGCAAGCGCATCAGCAGCAGGGCTGTTTTCCGGCACGTGGTCAGCAATGTCGTTGTCGGGCCCACCTTCGATCACTTCGAAATCGGGCTTGCGGCGTTTGTCAGCGACAGGTTGCGCCACGGGCGGCTTTTCAAAACCTTCGCGTGTGCCCAGCACGCCACGCAGGCGCAGGATCAGGAACACAGCAATCGCTGCAAGAACCAAAAGCTGGATAATCGGAGAGTTCATCAGGACCTCTATCTAGGACAGGCATGGAAAGATTGTATCACCGACCTTATGTAGGGTGCGCATGGGGCCGAGTCCACCTTGGCCCCGTAAGAAGGATGATACCAATGTGGTTGCTACTGGCCTTTGTTGCCGTTCCATTGATCGAGATCGCGCTGTTTATCCAGATTGGCGGGGCCATCGGGCTTTGGCCAACGCTTGCCATTGTGCTGATCACCGCGATTGCAGGCTCTTGGCTGGTGCGATCACAGGGTGCGCGGGAATTAGCCAACATGCGGTCGTCGTTCTCCGAATTGCGCGACCCGACAGAGCCTTTGGCAAACGGCGCAATGATCCTTTTTGCAGGTGCGCTGCTGCTGACACCCGGATTTTTTACTGACATCGTGGGTTTTGCACTGCTTTTGCCACCTGTCAGGGCTGCGGCATACAAGGCCTTGCGGGAACGCGTGAACGTGCAGCGGTTCGAAATGGGTGATCGCGCCTCGCAACACCCGCACCGCCCCCGCGGCCCGCAAGATCGTGTGATTGACGGTGAATATGAAGAAGTCAGCAAACCACGCGACCCGAACGCAGGCCCGTCACGCTGGTCGCAAGACGATACGTCAGGGCGCTAAAGACCGTCTGATAACTTTAGATTGAGACCCCCCGCATGCCCTGTTAAGCACGGCGGGACTTTTTTGATATGCCATTCAACCGGAGAGACACATCATGTCCGACACACCCGAAGCCACAAATTCCGCAGCCGATGCCGCTGCTGCCCAAGCCAAGATCAAAAGCAGCGTTCTGGCCCAGTACATCCGCGATATGTCGTTTGAAAACATCCTCGCGCAGAAGGGTGTAACAGGCGACGCAACACCCGAGATCAAGGTTCAGGTGAATCTCGACGCCCGCAAGCGCAAGACCGAAGGCCAGTACGAGGTGATCACCAAGCTGAACATCACCAGCAACGCCAAAGACGGCGGCGATCCGCTGTTCGTGCTTGAGCTGGATTATGCCGGCATCTTCTCGATCGAGGGTGTGCCGGAAGACCAGATGCACCCCTACCTGCTGATCGAATGCCCGCGCATCACATTCCCGTTTGTGCGCCGTATCGTCAGCGATGTGACACGCGACGGTGGCTTCCCGCCACTGAACCTTGAGACGATTGATTTCCTCGCGCTTTACCGCGCGGAACTGGCCCGCCGTGTGGAGGCGCAGAAAGCGTCCGGCGAAACAGAGCCGACAGTCAACTAATCGGGTTGGGGCCTAGTGCCCCAGCTTTTTCCAAACAGCATCGTCGCCCAGTTTCTCGACAAAAGTCGCGTGGGCGGCGATTTCGTTTTCAGACAGCCGTGATGGTAACGGGCTTGGCCGCGCAGATGGCCGCCATTCATCGCCCTGCCCCGCACCCGATTGCTGCCGCGTGTCAGACGCCAGCGCAAAGTCGGGCTGCCGTCCACCAATCAGTTCCAGATACACTTCAGCCAGGATTTCACTGTCCAGCAAAGCGCCGTGTAGCGTCCGGTTTGTGTTGTCGATCCCAAAACGGCGGCACAGCGCATCCAGCGACGCTGGCGATCCGGGAAACTTCCGCCGCGCAATCGCGAGTGTATCAAGCGCCTGATCCATCGGCAGCGCGGGACGGTTGAGCCAGCCCAGTTCAGCGTTCAGAAACTTCATGTCAAACGCGGCATTGTGGATGACCATTTTCGCGTCACCCACAAAATCAAGAAAATCCTGCGCGATATCCTTGAACAATGGTTTGTCCTTCAGCGTCACCTCGCCCTTTTCCGCTTTGCGGGGAGATTCAAGCAAATCAGGCCCGATCCCGTGCACACCAAACGCCCCTTCGGGCATGGATCGCTGCGGGTTGATATACTGGTGATATGTCCGGCCCGTTGGCACATGACCGATCAGTTCAACCGCACCAATCTCGACGATCCGGTCGCCTTCGAATGGTTCAAAGCCGGTGGTTTCGGTGTCCAGAACGATCTCGCGCATCAATCATGCCCCCGCAGTGTTGCTATCACGTTTTGCACGCCTCCGCGGGCCGCGTCCAGTGATGTGGTTTCGATCACAAAATCCGCACGCTGACGCTTTTCCGCGTCAGGCGTTTGGCGCGACAGGATCATTTCAAATTGGGCCTGCGTCATATTGGGCCGGTCCAGCACGCGGACTTTTTGAACATCAGCGGGTGCAGACACCACAACGATTACATCAACCCACTGATCCGCACCCGTCTCAAACAAAAGCGGGATATCAAGAACGACAAGATCATCCGTTGCATGTTGCGCGAGGAATGCCTCGCGGTCCGCAGCGACCAAGGGATGAACAATCGCCTCAATCTTGCGGATCGCCTCAGGATTTTTGGCCAACACGGACTTGAGCTTTGACCGGTCAACCACGCCATCAACCACAGCCACAGGAAAGGCTTCGCGCATTGGGGCGACAGCCGCACCGCCTGCGCCGTAGATGCGGTGCACCGCTACGTCCGCGTCCCAAACCGGCAGACCAGCGTCCGCAAACATGGCCGCTGTCGTCGATTTGCCCATCCCGATTGAGCCTGTCAGCCCGATGATCTTTGGCATCAAAGCAGGGCCGCCCGCGTGGCATCATCCACCACAGGCCGCATCCCGAACCAGCGTTCAAAACCGGGCACACCTTGATGGATCAGCATCCCCAATCCATCAACAGTGATACATCCCATCGCCTCGGCGGTTTGCAGAAGCGGCGTGCGCAAGGGCGTATAAACAATGTCGTTCACGATGGTGCCGCGCCGCAGGCCATCCAGCGGAATCCGCAATTCAGGTTGGCCCGTCATGCCAAGCGAGGTGGTGTTTACAACCAATGACACCTCTTCCAGCATGTTGCCTGCCTGCACCCAGTCGACCACGTTGATCCTTGCGCCAAACTCGCGGCGCAATGCCTCTGCCTTGGGGCGGGTGCGGTTCGCCAGATAGATCTCGGGCACACCTGCATCGGCCAGCGCAACGATGATCGCCCGCGCCGCACCCCCTGCCCCAAGCACCGCAGCAGAACCGGCCCGCGGATTCCAGTCCGGTGCGCCTTGCTTGATGTTAGCCATAAACCCGTAGCCGTCCGTGTTGTCAGCATAGATTTTGCCATCGTCCTTGAAGATCAGCGTATTGGCCGCACCGATCAGCGTGGCACGATCGCTGATCTGATCAGCGATATTCATCAATGACGATTTATGCGGGATCGTAACATTGGCGCCCACAAATCCCATCTTGGGCAAAGTGCGCACCACACGTTCCAAATCATCCTCGATCACATGCAGCGGGATATATTCACCTAGAAGCCCGTATTTACGCAGCCAATGTCTGTGCAGGCGCGGCGATCTGGAATGTGCAATGGGATTACCAATCACACCAGCCAAGGGGATTTTTCGCGTGCTCATTTTTCTAGCGTGCCTCGCAACGTCAGGTAGGACAGCAGTTCCAATAACGGCAGACCCAGAACATTGAAATAGTCGCCTTCGATCCTGCTAAAAAGCCGCACGCCTTCTTCTTCCAGCTTATAGCCTCCAACAGCGTGCTGTATGCTGTCCCAGTTTCGATCTACGTAATCGGCCAGATAGGCATCCGACGCATCGCGCATGTGCAAACGCACAACACCAACGTGACGCCACAGCGGATTACCGTCTTCATAGATCACAGCAGCCGACAACAACTGATGACGTTGACCGCGAAGTTGTGTGAGCTGTTCGACCGCGTTTTCAGGCGACACCGGCTTGGCCAGTATCTGATTTCCAAACGCAAGCACCTGATCGCAGCCGATCACCAAGGCGCCAGCATGACGCGTACTGATCTTGCGGGCCTTCATTTCGGCCAGCGTATCGGCGATATCTCTCGGGCTGGCCGCTTCACCTTCCAGCGATATCCTAATGCTCTCTTCATCAATCCGCGCTACATCAACGTCAAACGGGACGCAGGCATTGCGCAAAAGCTGCGCGCGGATCATAGAACCGGATGCAAGGATGATGGGTTGTGTCATGTGGATATCTTACGGGAAAAGCTATGTGTCATACAGTGTGAAACCTGTTTGCACCTGAACGCGATCTGGCGACACGGGGAAAAGATTAACATTGTCCTAACGCCCAGAGGATTTATCCACGCGGGACAAGGATAAATCACCCTTGTGGAGGAATCCCCTATCATGTGCCTGTCAACTGGCCGTTAGGAATTAGGTCACCTGTGATATAAGCCAATTTCTATATTTATATCAATATGTTGATCTCCTAATCTCTCTATCAGTGGAATTGACTTTCACTGTGAAAAACAGTGGATAAGTCAGGGGATTGAAAAAGAAGCCACAGAAATCAGCGACACTATCTACATCATCATCTTTCTTATCTTTAATATTATATTAAGAGGGATCAGAGAGTTCGCGAGGAAGACGATCCGATGCAAGATATCCTGATTGGCACATATCCCTGGATCAAGGCGCTTCATATTGCGGCTGTGATATCTTGGATGGCAGGTATGTTCTATCTGCCTAGATTGTTTGTCTATCACGCAGAACGGGCAACGCCGGGGTCGGAGTTGGACAAGACGTTTCAGGTGATGGAATACAAACTGCTGCGCGTGATTATGAATCCCGCGATGATCGTGACATGGATCTGCGGGCTGATCCTGATCGGAATGGGCATGATGGATTTCGGTTCGATCTGGTCCTGGACCAAGCTGCTGGCTGTCGTGCTGATGACCGTAAGCCACATGTGGCTGGCGAAGCGGCGCAAGGAATTTGCCAATGGCACCAACACACGCGATGGCAGGGCCTACAGGATCGCCAACGAGGTGCCGACAGTGCTGATGCTGATCATCGTGGTGATGGTGATTGTACGGCCCTTCTAGGCGGTCAGATTGACTTCGGCGATGTGACCGCTTAGGTCTGTCGTCGCAGCCCGTCCGGGTGATGCGTTTTTCCAGACCTGACCAGATAAATCGTGGCCTGTTCCAAGGTATCACGTTGGATGATTTTATGACCGCTGACCGTATCAACCTTGCCGACCTGAAGGCGCAAAGCCCCAAGGACCTTTTGTCGCTTGCCGAAGAGCTTGAGATCGAGAATGCCTCGACCATGCGCAAAGGCGACATGATGTTCGCCATTCTGCGCGAACGTGCCGATGAAGAGTGGGTGATTGGCGGCGACGGTGTGCTTGAGGTCGTGCAGGACGGATTTGGTTTCCTCCGCTCGCCCGAGGCAAACTACCTGCCGGGCCCCGACGATATCTATGTGTCACCGGATATGATCCGCAAACATTCGCTGCGCACAGGCGACACGGTGCAGGGCGTGATGAAAGAGCCAACGGACAACGAGCGTTACTTTGCGCTGACATCCGTTGAATCGATCAATTTCGAGGACCCTGAAAAGGCCAAGCACAAGGTTGCGTTTGATAACCTGACGCCGCTTTACCCTGATGAGCGGCTGAACATGGAAGTCACGTCCGAGAACAATTCCAAGGATCGCTCTGCGCGGATCATCGATCTGGTATCACCGATCGGTAAGGGGCAACGTTCTTTGATCGTGGCGCCCCCGCGTACTGGTAAAACGGTGCTGTTGCAGAACATCGCCAACTCGATCGAGAAGAACCACCCGGAGTGTTATCTGATCGTGCTTTTGATCGACGAACGCCCGGAGGAAGTCACCGACATGCAGCGCTCTGTGAAGGGTGAGGTTGTGTCATCGACATTTGACGAACCAGCCACGCGCCACGTTGCCGTGTCCGAGATGGTGATTGAAAAGGCCAAGCGCTTGGTTGAGCATAAGCGTGATGTTGTGATCCTGCTCGATTCGATCACGCGTCTGGGCCGTGCGTTTAACACAACGGTGCCATCGTCCGGCAAGGTGCTGACCGGTGGTGTGGATGCAAACGCCCTGCAACGCCCCAAGCGGTTCTTTGGTGCGGCGCGGAATATCGAAGAAGGCGGCTCGTTGACCATCATCGCGACAGCCCTGATCGACACAGGTTCGCGCATGGACGAAGTGATCTTTGAGGAATTCAAAGGTACAGGTAACAGCGAGATTGTTCTGGATCGTAAGGTTGCGGATAAGCGCGTGTTCCCTGCGATGGATATTCTGAAATCCGGTACGCGGAAAGAAGAGCTGCTGGTTGAGAAGAACGACCTTGCCAAGACCTATGTCTTGCGTCGCATCCTGAACCCGATGGGCACAACGGATGGTATCGAATTCCTGATCGGGAAGTTAAAGCAGACCAAGACAAATGCGGACTTCTTCGACTCCATGAATACCTAATTACTGTTTATAAACAGTAGGTTAATAAAATGACGACAATTTTTGCCTTGGCCACCGCGCAGGGCCGCGCTGGCGTGGCTGTTGTGCGTATCTCTGGTCCTGATGCTGTTGCGGCCTGTGCTGATCTGTGTGGATCGGTGCCGGATCAGCGCGGTGTCAGACGGCTTTTGGATGCGGACGGCGTGCTGCTTGATGAGGCGCTAGTCCTCAACTTTCCAAGCGGTCAAAGCTTTACGGGTGAAAGCGTGGTGGAGCTGCATCTACACGGTAGCCCTGCGGTAATTGCAGCTGTCTTGCGCGTACTGTCGAACGACACGCGGTTACAGGCGGCAGAAGCTGGCGAGTTTACCCGTCGCGCGCTTGAGAACGGGAAACTTGATCTGACACAGGTCGAAGGCCTGGCCGACCTGATTGATGCGGAAACGGAAAGCCAGCGCAAACAGGCGATCCGTGTGCTATCCGGCGCACTAGGTGAGAAGGCCAGTGGTTGGCGGACCAAGCTGATCCGCGCCGCGGCCTTGGTGGAGGCTACGATTGATTTTGCCGACGAAGATGTGCCTGTCGATGTGTATCCCGAAGTGCATGATCTGATTGACGCGGTTGCCGTTGAATTGCAGTCAGAGGCTGCGGGTGTGCAAATTGCTGAACGTGTGCGCGAAGGTTTTGAGGTCGCAATCGTTGGGCCGCCTAACGCTGGTAAGTCCACGTTGTTGAACCGCTTGGCTGGTCGTGATGCTGCGATCACCTCTGAAATCGCGGGCACCACCCGTGATGTAATTGAGGTCCGAATGGATCTTGCCGGTCTGCCTGTCACGATGCTGGATACCGCCGGACTACGGGACACGGATGACGAGATTGAAAAGATTGGTGTCCAACGTGCGAAAGACCGGGCGGAACAGGCTGATCTGCGCATCTATTTGCAAGACGGCGGCATCACGCCTGAGCTGCATCTGCAGGATGATGATATCGTCGTGACGTCAAAATCGGATATGGGGGTTGCTGGACCATTCGCCGTATCGGGTAAGACTGGTGATGGCGTGGATCGGCTAATTGATGAGGTTTCCGCAGTTCTAAAAGGCAGAACGGGCCAGATCGGGGTTGCGATGAGAGAGCGGCATCGCGTCGCAATGTTGCGAGCGATTGACTATATTCAGAGAGCAAAAGCTGGAATGGCACAAGATACAGGCTTGTCCGACTTGATCGCGGAGGATCTGCGGTCTGCCACGCGAGCCATTGATGCTTTGATTGGACGTGTCGACGTTGAACAGGTATTAGACGAAATCTTTATGAGTTTTTGCATCGGCAAATAAGGAGTGTTTCACGTGAAACATTTTGACGTCATTGTCATTGGCGGCGGACACGCTGGCACAGAAGCTGCGCACGCCGCTGCCCGGATGGGCGCGCAAACGGCGCTGATCACGCTATCGAAGGATGCAATCGGGGTTATGTCCTGCAATCCCGCAATTGGTGGATTAGGCAAAGGTCACCTGGTCAGGGAAATTGATGCGCTTGACGGTGTGATGGGGCGCGTCGCCGATTTGGCAGGTATCCAATTTCGCCTTCTAAACAGAACGAAGGGTCCTGCGGTGCAAGGACCACGCGCGCAGGCAGATCGGGCTATCTACCGCACCGAAATGCAGCGGCTGACTGCTGACCAAGCAAATCTGGACATTATCGAAGGCGAAGCGGCAGATTTCATCATGCGCAACGGCGCAGTGAATGGCGTTGTTATGGCGGACGGCTCGGAGATCACCGGTAAAACTACGATTCTGACAACTGGGACGTTTTTGCGGGGTGTCATCCACATTGGCGACGTTTCAAAGCCCGGTGGGCGCATGGGCGAAAACCCGTCAATTAAATTGGCCGAACGTCTTGATAGCTTTGCGCTCCCTTTGGGTCGATTGAAAACAGGCACGCCGCCGCGGGTTGATGGGCGAACGATCAAATGGGATTTGCTTGACTTGCAACCGGGCGACGATGATCCGGTCCTTTTCTCGTTCCTATCCCATTCGGTGTCGGTTCCACAGGTCAATTGTGGCATCACGCATACGAATAGCCAGACGCATGATATCATTCGCGAAAACCTGTCGCGATCTGCAATGTATGGGGGTCATATCGACGGCGTCGGTCCGCGATACTGTCCGTCGATTGAAGATAAGATCGTTCGCTTCGCGGATAAGACATCACATCAGGTGTTTCTGGAGCCCGAGGGCGCGAATGATCATACCGTTTATCCAAACGGCATTTCAACGTCCCTTCCGGTCGAAGTCCAAGATGATTACGTCCATTCGATGTTCGGGCTCGAAGATGCTGTAATTTTGCAGCCGGGTTATGCAATTGAGTATGATTACGTCGATCCACGCGCGCTTACGGCGACTTTGGAATTGAAAGATGTCCCAAACCTATATTTGGCGGGCCAGATCAACGGCACCACTGGGTATGAGGAAGCGGCAGCTCAAGGCTTGGTTGCGGGCTTGAATGCTGCGCTGTCAGCGTCTGGTAAAGAGCAGGTGTTGTTCAGTCGGCGCGAATCCTACATCGGCGTGATGATTGATGATCTAATCACGCGAGGTGTCAGTGAGCCTTACCGTATGTTCACATCACGCGCTGAGTTTCGCCTCTCGCTTCGCGCTGATAATGCGGATCAACGCCTTACAGGTGTTGGGCGCGAGATCGGGTGTGTTTGTGATGTGCGATGGCAGGCGTTTTCTGAAAAAGTCGAGCAAATTGAGCAGGCGCGTGAGCAGCTTAGCAAGCAGCGGTTCTCGGCCAAGGAGATCGCAGCAACAGGTGTGAATTTAAATCCTGACGGCGAAGCACGTAGCGCACTTGGTGCGCTTGAGCTCTCGGATTTTGGAATTGAGCAGCTTCGACAGCTTGCTGAAATTCCAAAGGACCAAAACATCGAAGTGCTGGAGCAGATCAAACGCGACTCGCTTTACGCGAATTATATCGCTCGCCAGATGCGTGACATTGCGGCGATGGAGCGGGATGAAAACCAAAAAATACCAGTGGATTTTGATTTTGTTGGTATTTCGGGACTCTCAAACGAACTTGCTTCGAAACTTCAAAAGGTGCGCCCCGCCACGCTAGCACACGCTAGCCGCATTGACGGAATGACTCCAGCAGCGCTTATGCTGCTATTGAGCCAGCTGAAGCGTGCTGAAAAGCAGGCCGCCGCATCATGAAGAATCTGCCCGATATCGGGGTGAATGTTTCACGTGAAACACTCGACACTCTAACCCATTTCGCGGACTTGACGGTGAAGTGGACCAATAAGATCAATCTTATCGCGCCCAGTACGATCAGTGATGTCTGGAACCGGCACATCGTCGACTCGGCACAGATGTATCAACTTGCTCCGAACTCATACGCAACTTGGGCGGACTTGGGCAGCGGTGGCGGCTTTCCCGGCGTCGTTTCCGCAATCCTGGCGAAGCAGCATCATCCAGCAGCCAAGTTTGTGCTTATTGAAAGCGATCAGCGCAAAGCCACATTTCTGCGCACAGCAGCCCGAGAACTCGCGCTCAATATGTCGGTGTACCCACAACGTATTGAGGAAACCGACTGTCAAAGCGCAGATGTGGTATCGGCCCGCGCGCTGATGTCTCTGTCCGAGCTCTTACCTCATCTTCAAACGCACCTGTCCAACGATGGAATTGCGCTGCTCCACAAGGGTCGGCGGTACGCGGAAGAAATTCGTGATGCCCGCAAGGATTGGGACTTTGAACTTGCGCAATACCCCAGTATCACCGACGCAGACGCCCGCATTTTGACACTCAAAAGGATTGCACGTGCCTGATCTGACACGGCCGCATGGACCTCGCATTATCGCTGTTGCCAACCAGAAAGGCGGGGTCGGTAAAACGACTACGACCATCAATTTGGGTGCCGCACTGGCCGCCGAGGGCCGTAAGGTGCTGCTTGTCGATCTTGATCCGCAGGGCAATGCATCGACCGGGTTGGGGGTGGAGCAGGATGACCGCCTTGTCACCACATACGATCTGTTGGCTGGTGACGTGACCCTGTCGCAGGCAATCCAGACAACGACCGTTGATCTTCTTAGCATTATTCCGGCCACAACAGATCTCAGCTCTGCTGATATCGAACTGATCTCGAACGAAAAGCGCAGCTTTCTTTTGCATGATGCACTGCGCCAGATCGATATCGATCAATTCGCGTTTGATTTTGTCTTGATCGATTGCCCGCCGTCCTTGAACATCCTGACCGTCAACGCGATGGTCGCCGCCCATTCGGTGATTGTCCCGCTGCAAAGTGAGTTCTTCGCGCTCGAAGGCCTGTCGCAACTCATGCTGTCCCTGCGCGAGGTGCGTGAGGCAGCAAACCCCGATTTGCGGATCGAGGGGATCGCGCTGACCATGTATGACAGTCGAAACAACCTGTCCCAACAGGTCGAAGAGGACGCCCGCCAAAATCTGGGTGACCTTGTTTTTCAGACCGTTATCCCCCGCAATGTCCGGCTTAGCGAGGCTCCGTCGTTCGCCATGCCAGTTCTTCAATATGATCCAGCGTCAAAAGGCAGCCTTGCTTATCGCGCCTTGGCACGCGAAATTCTGGATCGTGAAACCCTTCGTCAGAAAGGCTAGGTCATGGCAGATCGTCCCAACAAATCGCGTGGTCTTGGTCGGGGGCTATCGGCCCTCATGGCAGATGTTAACCAGGACAGCGCACCAACAGATCGGCCGCGTCGCCCTGACCAGCAGATCCCGGTAGAGCGCGTTCATCCCAACCCGGATCAGCCGCGTCGTAGTTTTTCCGATGATGCGCTGGCAGAACTGGCAGACTCGATCCGTGTCAAAGGGATCATTCAGCCACTCATCGTCCGCCCTGCGCCGCAGAAGCCGGATCATTATGAAATTGTCGCGGGCGAACGCCGTTGGCGTGCCGCGCAAATTGCGCAGCTACACGAAGTCCCGGTTCTGATTCGCGAATTTGACGACACCGAAGTTCTCGAAGTTGCGATCATTGAAAACATCCAGCGCGCCGATTTGAACCCGATTGACGAGGCGGCGGGCTATCGTCAGTTGATGGACAAGTTTGGCCACACGCAGGATCACATGGCAACTGCGATGGGCAAAAGTCGCAGCCACATCGCGAACCTCCTGCGCTTGCTAACTCTACCGGATGATGTGCAACAGTATCTTACGGACGGCAAACTCACCGGCGGCCATGCCCGTGCTTTGGTGGGTCACCCCCGCGCCAGCGCCCTCGCCCGCGATATTATTCAGCGTAAACTTTCCGTGCGCGAGGCCGAGAAGCTGGCCAAGCAGCCAGAACAAACTGATCGCCCGAAGGCTGGCAAGACCGACGCGTCCAGTAAGGATGCCGACACGGTCCAGATTGAACGCGAGCTTGCGGCGTCTCTGGGCATGAAGGTCAGCATCGATCACAAGGCGGGCACCGAAGGCGGCAAGATGACGCTGAACTACCGGACGCTGGAACAACTGGACGATCTTTTGCGCGCGCTTGCTGGCGGTTAAACGTCCAAAAGCTTTTCAAGAACAGCGTTCAGCAGTGGCCGACCGGCCGCCGTGGTGCGCAGGTGGGTCGACGTCATCTCCAGCATGCCGATTTCAATCAACCCATTGATATTATTCGCGTAAGTCTCGCCCATCAGGGCGGTTAACCGATCAAGCGCCACGCCTTCAGTCAATCGTAGCCCCATCAATAGAAACTCTGTCGCCGCGTCACCCTGCGAAAGCATAACACGCCCAGCTTCGCCAGACCCGGTCTTGTGAACTTGCGACAACCACACCGCGGGGGCGAGTGGTGCTTCTGTCGCATAGCGCTGACCATTGACTGTCACACGCCCATGCGCGCCCGGCCCGATGCCAGCGTAATCGCCGTATCTCCAATAGATCTGGTTGTGGCGGCTTTCCTCACCAGGTTTCGCGTGATTAGACACCTCATAGCCATGAAATCCTGCCGCATCGCAAATCTCTTGCGTGGCTTCCCACATGTCAGTGGCGCGATCCTCATTTGGCAGGCCGCGCAGCTTGCCTGCCGCGTAACGATCACCAAATGCTGTGCCGTCTTCAATGGTCAGTTGGTAAAGCGAAACATGGTCTATCGCCATGTTCAGTGCCTGCTTTAGCTCTTCCCGCCACGCCGCAACTGTCTGATCCTGCCGCGCGTAGATCAGGTCAAAACTCACGCGATCAAACACAGACCGCGCGGTATCAAACGCGGCCATCGCCTCTTTCGCGGTATGAAGCCGACCCAGCGCCTTCAGATCAGGATCGTTCAGCGCCTGAATTCCCATCGACACGCGATTGACGCCGGCATCGCGATAACCCGCAAAGCGGCCCGCTTCGACAGATGTGGGATTAGCCTCAAGCGTGATCTCGATATCATTCGACGCGGGCCATGTTTCACGCACGCGCCGCAGAATGGCATCGATTAGATCGGGGTCCATCATGCTGGGCGTGCCGCCGCCAAAGAACACTGACCGCAAGACGCGGCCCTGTGTTTCCGCGCCTACCCGATCAATTTCGCTGAGGTAAGCCCGCGCCCAAGCGGCCTGATCAATCTGCGCGACGACATGGCTGTTAAAGTCGCAATAAGGGCACTTCGCCTGACAGAACGGCCAGTGAATATAAAGGCCAAAGCCCCCGTTGCGCCAATCTTCAGTCATAGGCTTCAAGCAAAGCAGCCCGCGACCAGTTTGCGGAACGCATCAGCGCGATGGCTGATCTTGTTCTTTTCCCAGCGATCCATTTCACCACAGGTCATGTCATATCCGTCCGGCTGGAACATCGGGTCATAACCGTGCCCTTGATCCCCGCGCATGGGCCAGACCACCTGCCCGTCCATCACACCGGGAAACACCTCGTCATGCCCGTTGGGCCAAGCCAGCACCAGCGTGCTGCAAAACCTTGCCGTGCGCGGGTAAGGTGCATTCACCTTCTCAAGCTCGTTCCACGTGCGCGTCATCGCCATTTCAAAGTCGCGGCCGTTTGGCGTTTCAGACCAATCCGCGGTATAGACACCCGGCGCGCCGCCCAATCCATCAACCTCGATCCCGCTATCATCGGCCAGTGCGGGAAGGCCAGTCGCCTTTGCCGCAGCATGTGCCTTGATGCGGGCGTTTCCGACAAATGTGGTTTCGGTCTCTTCCGGCTCTGGCAATCCGTGGTCCGCGTTTGACGTCAGCTTGATCCCGTATGGCCCGAGCAGGTCAGCGATCTCTTCCAGTTTGCCGGTGTTGTGCGTGGCAACGACCAGCTGATCTCCGTCAAACCGCCGCAAGCTGGATCTCCTTCAACTCGGACACGCCCTTCTCTGCCAGATCAATCAGTTTGTTCATCTGGTCGCGCGTAAAGGTTGATCCTTCCGCAGACATCTGAACTTCGATCATCTTGCCGCCGGTCATCACAAAGTTACCGTCAACCCCAGCTTCGCTATCTTCGGGGTAATCCAGATCAAGCACTTCCTGACCCGCGTAAATGCCACACGAAATAGCGGCAACAGGGTCTACCAACGGGTCAGCAGTGACGACGCCTGCTTTCATCAATTGGTTCACCGCCAGCTTCAAAGCGACCCAACCACCCGTGATAGAGGCACATCGTGTCCCGCCGTCTGCCTGAATAACGTCGCAGTCCACAGTGATCTGACGCTCGCCCAAGGCAACCCGATCAACGCCAGCCCGCAGCGACCGACCGATCAGCCGCTGGATTTCCTGCGTACGTCCTGACTGCCCGTTCTTCGCTTCGCGCCGCATCCGCGTGTTCGTCGCGCGTGGCAGCATCCCGTATTCCGCAGTCACCCAACCAAGGCCGGAATTGCGCATAAACGGTGGCACCTTCTCATCAACAGATGCAGTGCAAAGCACGTGCGTGTCGCCGCATTTAATCAGGCAAGATCCTTCTGCATGGCGCGTGATCCCCGTTTCAATCGTCACGGTCCGCATTTCGTTCGTCTGACGGCCAGATGGGCGCATATCGTCTCTCCTGTTCAGGTTGCAGACCCCCGATACGCTGCCCATATCTGTGGGGCAAGTCTGATTGACGCCATGCCCCTGATGGCATTAGGTATCACGGCCCCCAAGGGACGCAGTTAATGACCGAAAAGACACCGCAGTTCGACGACATGAACGCCCGCTCGCGCGAGGTGTTTCAGCGCGTTGTCGAAGGGTATCTGGAAACGGGTGCGCCTGTGGGTTCCCGCACGTTGACCCGCTCCCTGACGGAACAGGTCAGCGCGGCGACGGTGCGCAATGTGATGCAGGATCTGGAATATCTTGGTTTGCTTGGCAGTCCCCACACCAGCGCGGGGCGCGTCCCCACGCAGCTTGGTTTGCGCATGTTCGTGGATGGCTTGCTTGAGGTTGGCGATCTGGACGGTGCGGATCGTGAAAAGATCGACAGCACCTTTGGCACAAATGATGGCGATGTGGCGTCAGTGCTTGATCGCGTCGGCTCTGCTTTATCTGGCGTCACCCACGGTGCCAGCCTTGTTTTAACGCCCAAGCACGAGGCCCCGATCCGCCATATCGACTTTGTGTCGCTGTCGCGGGACCGCGCTTTGGTCGTGCTTGTGTTCGATGATGGCCATGTCGAAAACCGCCTGTTCACGCCCCCCGCCGGACAAACCCCCTCCTCCATGCGCGAGGCTGCGAACTTCCTGAACGCGATTGCTGCGGGTCATACCCTTTCTGAATTGTCGTCCGTGATCGCCCGCGAAATCACCGCCCGCCGTCAGGAAATTGATGTCCTTGCCGCTGACCTGATCGAAAACGGGTTCGCCATGTGGGAAAACGAAGGCACGCAAAGCGAACGCCTGATCGTCCGTGGGCGTGGTAATCTGCTGACCGATGACGGGTCAGAGGCTGATCTGGACCGCATCCGCACGCTCTTTGATGATCTGGAAGCCAAGCGCGATATCGCCAGTTTCCTTGATCTGACGGACGACGCCGAAGGTGTCCGCATTTTTATCGGCTCAGAGAACAAACTTTTCTCACTTTCGGGTTCCTCTTTGGTGGTTTCTCCTTATATGAACGCCGATCAGAAGATCATTGGCGCAGTGGGCGTTATTGGTCCGACCCGACTAAACTACGGGCGCATCGTGCCCATTGTGAACTACACCGCCCAACTGGTCGGTAAGATGATAACCGACCGCTCCTGAGGGGATATAATGTCTGAAGAACGCGACGAACCAATGAGCCTTGATGAACTTGCCGCCGAGGGCGACGAGATTGATTTTGACGCGCAGGCCTTTGAAGAGGTCGAGGCGCTCAAGGCAGAGCGTGACGAGATGCGCGACAAATTCATGCGCGCGCTGGCCGATGCCGAGAATATGCGCAAACGCTCTGAGCGTGACCGTCGCGAGGCTGAAAACTACGGTGGCTCAAAACTCGCCCGCGATCTGCTGCCTGTCTATGACAACATGCGCCGCGCATTGCAGTCATCTGCCGATGCTGAGAAGGACGCGAACGCCGCGTTGCTTGAAGGTGTTGAGCTAACGATGAAAGAGCTCATCTCGGTTTTCAAAAAGCACGGCATCGACCCGATTGTGCCAGAGGTCGGCGACAAGTTTGACCCGCAACTGCACCAAGCGATGTTCGAGGCCCCCGTGCCCAGCACCAAAGCAGGCGAGATCATTCAGGTGATGACCGAAGGTTTCATGCTGCACGACCGTCTGCTGCGCCCTGCGCAGGTCGGCGTGTCATCAACGCCTGCGTCCTAATCCCGCGTCATATCCCGCAGCTCGTAAATCAACGCGAGCGCTTCACGCGGGGACAGCTCATCGGGCATCACATCTTTCAACCGCGCCTCCACCTCGGACGGCGCGGTTTTTTGTTGGATGGGCGCGGGCGTTGCGGCGAAGAGCGGCAGATCATCAATGATCGCTTTGCGCTGCACGCCCCCTTCCCGCTCGCCCTTTTCCAATGCGTCCAGAACGACCTTTGCACGATCCACGACCGACTGCGGCAAACCAGCGAGCCTTGCGACTTGAACGCCGTAACTCCGATCCGCCGTGCCTTTGCGCACCTCGTGCAGAAAGATCACGTCGCCTTCCCATTCCTTCACGGCAACCGTCGCGTTATCCACGCCATCCAGCTTTGCCGAAAGCGCCGCCATCTCGTGGTAATGCGTGGCAAACAACGCGCGGCACCGGTTCACGTCGTGCAAGTGCTCCAGAGTCGCCCACGCAATAGAAAGCCCGTCATAGGTCGCTGTCCCGCGTCCGATCTCGTCCAAGATCACCAGAGCACGATCATCCGCTTGGTTCAGGATCGCTGCCGTTTCGACCATCTCGACCATAAACGTGGACCGCCCTTTCGCCAGATCATCCGACGCACCCACGCGGCTGAAAATCTGACTGACAATCCCGATATGCGCGTCTTTTGCCGGTACAAAGCTGCCCATCTGCGCCAGCACAGCAATTAACGCATTCTGCCGCAGGAACGTCGACTTACCGGCCATGTTTGGACCAGTCAGCAGCCAGATGCCCTGATCGCTAAGGTCGCAATCGTTTGCGATAAACGGAGCACCCGATTTCGTCAGCGCGGCCTCGACCACAGGATGCCGCCCGCCTTCGATCGCGAAGGCGCGACTATCGTCCATCTTGGGCCGCGCCCAGTTTTCACGATTCGCTAGATGCGCCAGCGCCGTGGCCAGATCGAATTCGGACAGTGCCCGCGATAGCGTGCCAAGCGGCCCCGCCTGCGCGATTATAGACCCCGTTAAGCCGGAATAGAGCCGCTTTTCAATCTCAAGCGCCCTACCCCCGGCATTCAAAATCCGCGTCTCAATCTCGCTCAGTTCAACGGTTGTGAAGCGCACCTGATTAGCCGTCGTCTGCCGATGAATGAAAGTCTCATTCAGCGGCGGCGCCATCATCTTGTCAGCGTGCGTCGCGGTTGTTTCGATGAAATAGCCCAGCACGTTGTTGTGCTTGATCTTCAACGACGTGACGCCAGATAGCTCCACAAATTCCGCCTGCATCTGCGCAATCACGCCGCGCCCTTCGTCCCGCAGTTTGCGTGCTTCATCCAGTTCCGCGTCATACCCCGGTGCAATGAAACCCCCATCGCGAGCCAAAAGCGGCGGTTCGGCAACCAGCGCTTCGTCTAGCAACGCTAACAGGTCGTCGTGCCCATCAAGCCCGCGTCTTGCTGCGTCCAGCAGGTCTGGTAAATCTCCGGAAACCGCCGAAAACAGTGTCTGTGCCTGCGCCATCGTGTTGCGAATGGCCGCCATATCTCTTGGACCGCCGCGCTCTAACGCCAGCCGCGAGAGCGCCCGATCCAGATCGTGCACGCCCTTCAGGTGATCGCGAATGTCTCCCGTCAGCCGCATATCATCAGCAAGATACGCAACGCAGCCCTGCCGTGCCGCAATCGTCGGCAAGTGGCACGATGGCGATGATAGGCGCCGTTCCAGCAATCGCGCACCGCCCGCCGTCACCGTCTGATCCACAGCGGCCAAAAGCGATCCGGCCTTTCCGCCGCCAGTGCCTTGGGTCAACTCGAGTGACCGCCGCGTCGCCGCGTCAATCTGCATCGTCGATCGCTGACCTTCCTGCACAGGCGCGCGCAGAAGCGGCAAATTACCCTTTTGCGTAATCTCCAGGTACTCAGCGACGGCGGACATGGCCGAAACCTCGGCCCGTGTGAAATTGCCGAACGCATCCAGCGATCCGACCTTATACAGTCCAAGTAACCGCTTCTCGCCGGATGTGCTGTCAAACGCCGCAGCGCCAAGGGTCGTCAGCGCCGCGCCAGAATCAGACACTAATTCAGCGTAATCAGGCTCTGATCCATCCACGACGATCAATTCTTTGGGTGTCAGCCGCGCCAGTTCCGGCCCCAACCCAACACGCGGGCAAACCATCACATGAAACGCACCTGTTGAGATATCGACCCACGCCAGTGCCGCCTCTTCGCGCACCACAGCATAGGCGGCGAGAAAGTTGTGCCGACGTGCATCAAGCAATGAATCCTCGGTCAGCGTGCCGGGTGTGACCAGCCTTACCACATCGCGTTTCACAACCGCTTTATAGCCACGCTTTTTCGCCTCGGCGGGTGCTTCCATCTGTTCACAGACCGCCACGCGAAACCCTTTGCGGATCAGCGTCAGTAGATACCCTTCGGCGGCATGAACCGGTACGCCGCACATCGGAATATCCGCACCGTCATGTTTCCCGCGTTTGGTGAGCGCGATATCCAGCGCCTCTGCCGCGGCGACAGCATCGTCAAAGAACATTTCATAGAAATCGCCCATGCGGTAAAACAGCAGCGCGTCGGCGTAATCCGCCTTAAGCCCCAGATACTGTTCCATCATCGGCGTTGTGCCGCTTTTGTCTGCCATGTCCGCCCCCGGTGATTGCGCAGATGTTACCACCCCATGTTAGCGCCGAAACCCCCAAATCAACCTGTTGCCCCGCCCCTCGCCCTGCTTCTACATTGGGCGGACGCTTGAGGGAGAGAGCAATGGCCAAGACCAAGATGACCCGCGAAGACGCGCTGACGTTCCATATTCAGCCGACACCGGGCAAATGGGAAATACAGGCAACCGTGCCGATGACCACGCAGCGCGACCTGTCGCTGGCCTATTCCCCAGGTGTTGCGATCCCATGCGAGGAAATCCATGCCGATCCGGCCACCGCCTATGACTACACAAACAAAGGCAATCTGGTCGCTGTCATTTCAAACGGGACTGCGGTGTTGGGCCTTGGCAATCTGGGCGCGCTGGCGTCCAAGCCGGTGATGGAAGGCAAGGCGGTGTTGTTCAAGCGTTTCGCCGATGTGAATTCCATCGACGTGGAACTGGACACAGAAGACCCCGATGCGTTCTGCAACGCGGTGAAGCTGATGGGCCCCACGTTTGGCGGCATCAATCTTGAAGATATTAAAGCGCCCGAATGCTTCATCATCGAGCAGCGCTTGAAAGAGGAAATGGATATCCCCGTTTTCCACGACGACCAGCACGGAACGGCGGTGATTTGCGCGGCGGGTCTGATAAACGCGCTGCAAATTTCGGGCAAGAAAATTGAAGACGTGAAGATCGTCCTGAACGGGGCAGGGGCCGCGGGAATCGCCTGCCTTGAGCTGCTCAAGGCGATGGGCGCAAAGCATGACAACTGCATCATGTGCGACACCAAGGGCGTAATCTACCAAGGCCGCACCGAAGGCATGAACCAATGGAAATCCGCCCACGCCGCCAACACGGACCGCCGCACTTTGGCGCAGGCGATGGATGGATGTGACGTGTTCCTTGGCGTGTCCGCGAAAGGCGCCGTGACGCAGGAAATGGTCGAGAGCATGTCACAGAACGCCGTGATCTTTGCGATGGCCAACCCCGATCCCGAAATCACACCAGAAGAAGTTCACGCCGTCCGCGATGACGTGATCGTCGCCACGGGTCGTTCCGATTACCCGAACCAAGTGAACAATGTGCTCGGCTTCCCGTATCTGTTTCGCGGCGCTCTCGATATCCACGCCCGTGCAATCAACGACGAGATGAAGATCGCCTGCGCCCAAGCCCTCGCCGATCTGGCCCGCGAAGATGTGCCCGACGAGGTCGCAATGGCCTATGGTAAAAAGCTGACGTTTGGGCGCGACTACATCATCCCCACGCCATTTGATCCGCGTCTCATCCACCGCATCCCCACCGCTGTGGCGCGTGCGGGCATGGAAACCGGCGTGGCGCGGCGGCCCATCGTTGACATGGAAAGCTATGAACTGGCGCTCAAGGCACGGATGGATCCCACTGCGTCGATGCTGCGCAACCTCAACGCCCGCGCCCGCGCCAACCAGTCGACCGTTGTATTTGCCGAAGGTGACGATCCTCGCGTCTTGCGTGCGGCGGTGCTCTACCAACGCTCTGGCCTTGGCAAAGCGCTGATCGTGGGTCGTGCTGACGATGTTAAAGCAAAGCTGACTGCCGAGGGCCTTGCGGACGCTGTGTCAGAGCTTGAGATCGTAAATGCCGCAAATACCCCAATGTTAGACACGTATAAGGCGTTTCTTTATGACCGTTTGAATCGCAAGGGATTTGACGCACAGGATGTGCACCGACTTGCCGCCCGCGACCGCCATGTGTTCGCCGCCCTGATGCTGGCGCACGGCCATGCTGACGGGATGGTCACCGGTGCCACACGCAAGTCCGCGCACGTTTTGGAGTTGATCAATCACGTCTTTGACGCGCAGCCGCATGATGGAGCAGTTGGCGTAACGGCCGTTCTGCACAAAGGGCGTATCGTTCTGATATCCGACACGCTTGTGCATGAATGGCCGGACGAGGAGGACCTTGCCGATATTGCAGAACGCGGCGCATCCGTCGCACGCGATCTGGGGTTGGAACCTCGCGTAGCGTTCCTGTCGTTTTCCACTTTCGGGCATCCGGTATCCGAACGCGCCGAGAAGATGCACATCGCACCACAAGTTCTCGACAAACGCGGGGTGGATTTCGAATACGAAGGCGAGATGACCGTAGACGTGGCGCTAAATGTCAAAGCGCAGGAGTCTTATCCGTTCCAGCGCCTCACCGGTCCTGCGAACGTATTGGTCGTGCCAGCGCGACATTCCGCTTCGATTTCCGTCAAACTGATGCAGGAAATGGCAGGCGCGACCGTCATCGGGCCAATCCTGTCCGGCGTCGGCAAACCGGTGCAAATCTGTTCGACCGTTTCAACCGTGAATGACATCCTGAACATGGCCGTCATCGCAGCGTGCAAGGTGGGATAGATGGCGATCTGGAACCTGGGCTCGATCAACGAAGATATCGTTCTGTCTGTCCCGCACATCCCGGCACCTGGTGAAACGCTCGCCGCGACCAAACGCGAGGTGTTTCTGGGTGGCAAAGGCACCAATATGTCCGTTGCCGCCGCCCGCGCAGGTACGCGCGTCAACCACATCGGCGCTGTTGCAAAATCGGCGACATGGACGGGCGAACGCCTGCTCGAATACGGTGTCGATACGCGCCATATCGTCATATTAGACACTGATCCCGCCCAAGCCATGATCATGGTCGCCGCTGATGGCGAGAACGCAATCGTCCTGCAGTCAGGGGCCAACGGAGAGATACCACAGGCCAAATTGCAAGAGGCGCTGTCAGAGGCCGACACAGGCGATTGGTTCATCACCCAGAACGAAACAAACCTGCAACGCACCGGCGCGACGCTTGCCCGAAAGATGGGGTTGCGGGTGGCATACGCGGCAGCGCCTTTTGATGCGGACAGGGTTCAAGCGGTGTTGGATGTGCTGGACTTCCTCATCCTGAACGCAGTTGAGGCCGAGCAACTTCGACAAGCGACAGGGCAGGGGCCGGATGCGCTTGGTATCACCGATGTCATCGTAACTTTGGGGTCAGGCGGTGCAGACTGGTATCATCAGGGCAAGCTGTCCCATTTTGACGCAATCGCGGTTGATCCGGTGGATACAACAGGTGCCGGTGACACCTTTACGGGTTACGTGCTGGCGGGGCTGGACCGTGGCATGCCGATGGCGCAGGCAATCGGGCAAGCTACCAAAGCAGCGGCACTGATGGTCACGCGCCATGGCACGGCGGATGTTATTCCTGATCTGTCAGAAGTGCAGGATTTTCAGCTATAGCCGCGTGCGTTGGATGGGCCTGCATGAAAAAGCCGGCACCAATAGCGACAGTCAGCAGGACAACTTTGAACGTCTGAAGCGTGATTTGCATGGCATTGCCTCCTTGTGCGTCAAAGATGCTGGTCATCGCATGTCACATGCAATTCACCGGTCCGTGACATCACGCGTAGTTTACCACTTGGCGATGCGCCGTGATGGGCCTAGCGTTCTGCGCGGAGGACCAAAATGACCGAACACCAAACCACGCACCAAGCCGCCGAAGATGCGCGTAACGAAGAGATCCTGATCTATGTTGACGGCGTTCTAAAGCCAAAGGCCGAGGCCACCGTCAGCGTTTATGACAGCGGCTTTATGCTAGGTGACGGCGTGTGGGAGGGGTTGCGCCTGCATGACGGTGTCTGGACCTTTGCCGATGAACATCTTGACCGCTTGTTCGAGGCCGCAAAAGCGATTGATCTGGATATCGGAATGGATCGAAAAGGTGTCTATTCCGCCTTGTTAGAGACGCAAAAGGCTAACGGCATGACCACTGACGCACATGCGCGTTTGATGGTGACACGCGGCGTTAAAGTCCGCCCTTTCCAGCACCCGTCGTTGTCGCAAAGCGGGCCGACGTTTGTGATCATCATGGAACACTCCAAGCCCGCGCTGGGCCGCCCGATCAACCTTGCGACTGTCCCGCATCAACGCGGTTTGCCGATGACGCAAGACCCGAAGCTGAACAGCCATTCCAAGCTGAACTGCATCCTTGCCTGTATTGCCGCGCAAAAGGCAGGTGCGGACGAGGCGCTGATGCTGGATGTGCATGGCTTTGTGAACACGACCAACGCCTGCAACTTTTTCATCGTGCGCAGGGGCGCTGTTTGGACCAGCACGGGTGACTACTGCATGAACGGTATCACCCGCCAAAAGGTCATCGACCTGTGCCGCGCCAATGATATTCCGGTGTTCGAGCGCAACTACAGTCTGGTCGATACATACGGCGCGGACGAAGCGTTTCTCACCGGCACCTTTGGTGCGCAAACGCCTGTCGGGTCCATCGACGGGCGGCAGATTGGAACGGGTGAACTTGGTCCCGTGACGAAACGCATCCGCGAACTTTACGCAAATCTGGTGCACGGGTAGTGCACACGCGGTGCACGCTTTGCACACGAGGTTTTTGACATGAAAATCGCCATGTGGTCCGGCCCGCGCAATCTGTCGACAGCGATGATGTATGCGTTTGGCAACCGCGCAGACTTCGCGGTGTGGGATGAGCCTTTCTACGCGCCATACCTTGCCAAAACGGGGTTGGATCACCCCATGGCGGCAGAGATTATCGCGGCGCATGAAGCCGACCCCGACAAGGTTGCCGCCCGTTGCATCGGGTCTATTCCAGGCGAAAAACCGCATTTTTACATGAAACACATGCCGCATCACATGATCGACGGCTTCCCGATGCATTGGACGAAGGAGTGCGTGAATGTTCATTTGATCCGCCATCCTTCGCGCGTGATCGCAAGCTACGGTGCGAAGCGCGATACTATTACGGACAACGATATCGGATTCCGTCAACAGGCTGAACTCTACGATGAAATTGGCGGCACCGTCATCGACAGCGCCGACATCCGCGCCAATCCCGAAGGCATGTTGCGCGCGTTGTGCAATGCGATCGGCATCGCATTTGATCCGGCGATGCTGTCATGGAAAGCCGGTCCGCGTAATGTCGACGGCATTTGGGCATCGCATTGGTATAATGCCGTCCACAAAAGCACCGGTTTCGCTGGGGCGGAAGGGCCGCTCCCCGCGCTAGATGGGCAGGATGCGGCGTTGTTAGAGACTGCTTTGCCGTTCTACGACCGACTGCGGCAGCATGCGCTTACGACTTAGTCGAAGCGCGGTAATCCGGCGTCTGGCACTTCCGGTCCGCCAACATCGTTGGCCTTGCGGCGTTCTTCACGTGCGGCCAGCAAACGCAGGCGCAGCGCGTTGATGCGAATAAATCCTTCGGCGTCCTTCTGGTCATACGCACCACGATCATCCTCGAACGTCACATGCTGTTCAGAATAAAGGCTCTCGTCCGACCAACGGCCAACCGTTTGCGCGGAACCCTTGTACAGCTTCAACCGCACGGTCCCCGTGACATGCTCTTGGCTCTTGTCGATCAGGGCTTGCAGCATTTCACGCTCGGGCGAGAACCAGAAGCCGTTGTAGATCAGTTCCGCATAGCGCGGCATTAGTTCGTCTTTTAGGTGGGCCGCGCCGCGATCCAGCGTGATGGATTCGATCCCGCGGTGCGCTTCAAGCAGCAGCGTGCCGCCGGGGGTCTCATAGATGCCGCGTGACTTCATGCCGACGAAACGACCCTCAACAAGGTCCAGACGGCCAACGCCGTGCTTACCGCCCAGCTCGTTCAGCTTGGTCAGGATAGATGCAGGAGACAGCATTTCCCCGTTGATAGACACTGCATCGCCCTTTTCGAAACCGACCTCGACCATTTCTGGCGTGTCAGGCGCATCCTCGGGCGCGACGGTGCGCTGATAGACGTAGTCGGGGGCCTCAATGGCTGGGTCTTCCAGCACTTTGCCCTCGGAGGACGTATGCAGCAGGTTGGCGTCTACGCTGAACGGAGCCTCACCGCGCTTGTCTTTGGCGACGGGGATTTGGTGCTGCTCGGCAAACTCAATCAGCTTGGTCCGGCTGGTCAGATCCCATTCCCGCCAAGGTGCAATAACCTTGATCTCGGGGTTCAGCGCGTAGGCGGCCAATTCAAAGCGCACCTGATCGTTTCCCTTGCCCGTCGCACCGTGAGACACCGCGTCGGCACCTTCGGCGGCAGCGATTTCAACCAGACGCTTTGAGATCAAAGGCCGCGCGATGGATGTACCGAGCAGATACAAACCTTCGTAAACTGCATTGGCGCGGAACATGGGGAAAACGAAGTCGCGCACAAATTCTTCGCGCAGGTCTTCGATGTAGATGTTCGCAGCACCCATCATCTCGGCCTTTTTGCGTGCTGGCTCCAGCTCCTCACCCTGACCCAGATCGGCGGTGAAGGTCACGACCTCGCAGCCGTATTCGGTTTGCAGCCACTTGAGGATGATCGAGGTGTCCAGACCACCGGAATAGGCAAGGACGACTTTCTTGGGAGCGGACATGGGATCGGGCCTTTTTTGCAAAGTGGAGTCGCGCTTGGCGATACTGTTTTTAGCAGATCAGAGCAAGGCGCGTGGGGCGTTGTCGGATTTTGAGTATTTTTGGCAAAATGATACGACGTGGCGTGTCTAGGTAATCAGCGCTGCAAGAAAGGCAGCGTCGCCTTCGTTTGCGACAGAGTTGACCGCTGTGCGCGCGTCGAGCCAGACGGCCTCGTGGCCCTCTTCGCGCGGGGGGCCGTGCGGGCGGATGGGACGGGCCAGATAGATGTGACACAGTTTTTCCGCGTGAATCCCGTATTCGGGCATATAGACAAATCGCCGGAACGCACCGATTTTGCGGGGGGCGGCGATGCGCCAGCCTGTCTCTTCGAACACTTCACGGTGCAGGGCTTGCAGGGGGCTTTCGCCCGGATCAATGCCACCGCCGGGCAGTTGGTATTCGAAATGCGGGTCGCCTTGATAGGTCAGCAAGAGCCGCCCTGCGCTGGGCAGGATTGCATAAGCGCCAGGGCGATGTTGATAGCGCTGCCCGCTGCGCGGTGAGTTGCCATACCGTCTGATCATAGCTTGCCCCCTTGGACCCGCGGGTTGCCCCGCCTATATACCCGCGATATGCCAATTCCTGACATGTAAGGAAAGCCCATGACCGTAGGCGCAATTGCCTGGGACGATACCGTCCTGCCGTTTCAACTTGATGCATCTGACATCCGTGGCCGCGTGGCGCGGTTGGATGGCGTCTTGGAAGAAGTGCTCAAGCAGCACGATTACCCGCCAGCGATTGAAGCACTGGTGGCCGAGATGGCGTTGCTGACCGCAATGATCGGGCAGTCGATAAAGCTGCGCTGGAAGCTGTCGCTGCAAGTGCGCGGCGACGGTCCTGCACGGCTGATTGCGACGGATTACTACGCGCCCACCGACGATGGTGAGCCTGCGCGCATCCGTGCTTACGCCAGCTATGACACGGAAGAGATTGACGGCAACGCGCCCGGATTCCCCCAGATCGGCAAAGGTTATTTCGCGATCCTGATCCATCAGGGTGAGGACATGCAGCCCTATCAAGGTGTGACCCCGATTGCTGGCGGGTCGCTTGCGTCATGTGCGGAGACTTACTTCGCACAGTCCGAGCAGCTGCCGACACGGTTTTCGCTGACCTATGGCCGGTCTCAGGTGCCCGGTGAGGGGGAGCATTGGCGTGCGGGCGGCATCATGCTGCAACACATGCCCAAAGCGTCACCCGAAATGACGGGAGAAGAGGCTGTGCGCGAAGATGGCTTGGCTGATCCGGCTGATTTTCTGGATGCGGACGAGCACGAGAACTGGAACCGCGCCAATGTGCTGCTGGATACGGTCGAGGAGATTGAACTGATCGGGCCAAGCGTGGCGCCGACGGACCTGCTTGTCCGTTTGTTCCATGAGGAAGAGCCGCGCGTTTACGATGCCAAGCAAATCCGTTTCGGCTGTACTTGTTCGCGCGAAAAGGTGGAGCAATCCCTGTCGATCTATTCGGCCAAGGATCTGGCCCATATGACAAAGGACGACGGCACGATTACAGCCGACTGCCAGTTCTGCGGGTCGCATTATGTGTTCGATGACCCCAGTGCTTTGGGGTTTGAGGCGAACGGTGATGACGCCTGATTACAAGGCCATCCTAGAAGGCGCGCTGGCCAGGACGGGCAGCGCGTCGTCTGATTTTGATCTGAACAAAGATGTGACCTTGCCAGCAGGGCGGGTGTTGAAACCTGCCGCTGTTCTGGCGGCATTTCGGGCTGATACGGGTGCGCTGGTTCTGACCAAACG
The DNA here is from genome assembly GCF_037543925.1 of Yoonia sp. 208BN28-4. Taxonomy (NCBI): domain Bacteria; kingdom Pseudomonadati; phylum Pseudomonadota; class Alphaproteobacteria; order Rhodobacterales; family Paracoccaceae; genus Yoonia; species Yoonia sp. 208BN28-4. The sequence continues at coordinate 322,117 of NZ_JBBIFY010000001.1, read as the reverse complement.
CTCTGCCCGGCTGAAACACCATCCGGGACAGATTGCGTTCGCAGGCGGCAAGCAGGACGCAACCGATCCCACACCCACCGCTGCTGCGCTGCGCGAAGCCCACGAAGAAATCGGCCTGCCGATCGATCAGGTTGAGGTGCTGGGCACGCTGCCAAGCCACGAAACTGTCACTGGATATGATATCACGCCAGTTGTCGCGCTGATCCACGGGGCGTTTCTGCCGGTTCCCGAAGCGGGCGAGGTGAGCGAAGTATTTGAGGTGCCGTTTGCGCATGTCACAAACCCTACGAACTTCATAATTGAAGGGCGGCGCTGGCAGGGACGCAAGCGGCGCTACTACGCGGTGCCTTATGGCCCGTTCTATATCTGGGGCGCAACCGCACGCATCTTGCGGGCCTTGGCCGAGAGGGTCGGATAATGCAGATCGACGCGCCTTGGCTGACGGATGACGCATCGCAGGCGGTTTGCCGGATGCTCACGGATGCAGGCCATCAGGTGTATTTCGTCGGTGGCTGCGTGCGCAATGCGCTGTTGGGTGCGCCGGTCTCTGATCTTGATGTGTCGACAGATGCTCGCCCCGAAGATGTGTTGACGCTGGCCGATGCGGCTGGGTTAAAGGCAATCCCGACCGGTATCGATCATGGCACCGTCACTGTGGTTGCAGATGGCAAGCCGTTCGAAATCACAACTTTCAGGCGCGATGTGGAAACCGATGGCAGGCGTGCGGTTGTCGCGTTCTCGACTGATATGGCTGATGATGCGCGGCGTCGCGATTTCACGATGAATGCGCTGTATGCTGCGCCCGATGGTACTGTGCTTGATCCTGTTGGGCAGGGATTGGACGATCTTGCGGCCCGCAAGGTCCGGTTTATCGACGATGCGGATATGCGGATCAAAGAGGATTACCTGCGCATCCTGCGGTTTTTCCGGTTTCACGCGTGGTATGGCAACACTGATGCAGGGATCGACGCGGAGGCGCTGGCTGCCTGTGCCGATAATGTCGAAGGCATCGTGACACTGTCGCGCGAACGGATTGGACAGGAGATGGTCAAGCTATTGTCGGCACCCGATCCGGCCCCCGCGTTGGCATCGTTTGCCGCCTGCGGTGGCCTGATGCAGGCCTTGCCGGGGGCGGGTGCAGGTGCGCTTGCGCCGCTTGTGCATCTTGAACAGGCAATCGAACTGGCCCCCGATCCGATGCTTCGCCTTGCCGCGATTGGCGGGCAGGATGCAGCCGATGCGTTGCGTCTGTCCAAGGCGCAGACCCGTCAGTTGGCGATCTATCAGGATTTCACACCGCCGCAGGTGACCGCCTATCGCCACGGCGCACAGATCGGGCGCGGGATGCTGGCGCTGCAAAACGCTGTCGCAGGGCAGGAGATTGCACCCGACGCCGTAGTCGCTGTTGAGGCCGCGGCAGGGCAGGTGATGCCCGTCACGGCGCAGGATTTCATGCCTAAGCTGCAAGGGGCTGCGCTTGGTGCGGCCCTTGCCGATGCCGAAGACCGCTGGATCGCATCAGGCTTCACTCTAACCAAAGACCAGTTGATTGGCTGAGTTTTACCCCCTTCTGGCATTTGTGTTTCTGGGCCTGTTTTCGCCGGGGCCTAATGTGATTTTGTTAACTGCCTCGGGGGCCCGCTTTGGATTTGTGCGTACGGTGCCGCATGTTCTTGGCGTCGCGGTGGGCGTTGGCATCATCGCAGGTGTGACGGCGCTGGGCGTGGGCGCTTTGCTTAAGGCCGCGCCCATGCTGACGCTAGTCCTTAAGGTGATCGCCTGCGCGTGGATCCTGCGCATGGCGTGGAACCTGTGGCACGCTGATCCCGCCAAACAAAAGAACGACCGCGACCGTCCGTTCACGTTCATCGAAGCGGTATTGTTTCAGTGGGTAAACCCGAAGATTTGGGCGGTGGCCCTGTCCGCCATGGCCTTTGTTGAAGGGTGGTCTGTTTTGGCGCAAACCGGATCGCTTGCCGGCGCGTTCAGCGGTGTAAATCTGTTCGTTTGCCTATTCTGGACGGCCGCAGGAGCGGCGCTGTCCTATCTGCTAACCAATCCCGCAGCATGGCGGGTTTTCATGCGGACAATGGCCGTGGCGCTGGCTGCATTTTCGGTGCTGGTTTTCCTTTAGGCCCAAAGCGCCTATATCAAATACTCAACACCCGAAGGCAGACCCATGTTTCGACTATTCGAAGGTCTTGTCGATCCCTATACGCCGTATCAGGAGACCGACCGCCCGCCGCAGCGGCTTTTGCCGTTTCTGCTGGAGTATGCGCGTCCGTTCAAAGGCGTGTTCTGGGTCACCGGTGCGCTGTCTGTCATTGTTGCCGCGATCGAGATTTGGCTGCTGGGCTATCTTGGCCGTCTGGTGAACATCCTGTCACAAGGCACCCCTGCTGACGTGTGGTCGCAATACGGGCTGGAGCTGGTGCTTGTTGCGGTCTTTCTGCTGACGCTGCGCCCACTTTTGCAGGTGACGCAGGTGGCGCTGCTTAATCAGGCGATCCTGCCGAACTTTGGCACGCTGGTCCGGTGGCGTGCACACCGGCAGGTCATGCGGCAATCTGTTGGCTGGTTCGAAAACGATTTTGCAGGCCGCATCGCCAACCGGATCATGCAAACGCCCCCCGCCGCTGGTGAGGTGGTGTTTCAGCTGTTTGACGCGATCACCTTTGCCATCGCCTACATCATCGGCGCGATCATCCTGCTCGGTGACGCGGACCTGCGGTTGATCCTGCCGATGATGGCGTGGTTCATCCCGTATCTGTTCCTGCTGCGTTGGGTCGTGCGCCGGATCGGCCCCGCATCAGAGGCGGCATCAAATGCCCGTAGTGCTGTCACAGGGCGCGTGGTGGACAGCTACACCAACGTGCATGCGGTCAAGATGTTTGCGCATCATGATCAGGAAATAGACTACGCGAAAGAGGCCATCGAAGAGGCGCGCGTGACGTTCCAGAACGAAATGCGCCTTTATACCATCATGGATGTTGGCCTGACCCTGCTGAACGGCTTTCTTATTGTCGGTGTCGTGGGGTGGGCGATCTGGCTCTGGTCCGGCGGCACGGCTGAGATTGGGGTGGTTGCTGCTGCCACCGCGCTCACACTGCGGATGAACGGCATGTCAGGCTGGATCATGTGGGCCGTGTCGAACTTCTACCGTCAGCTTGGCGTTGTGGCCGAAGGGATGCAGACCATCGCGCAGCCCATTACGCTTTTGGATGATGCGGATGCCGCGCCGTTAAGCGTACCGCAAGGTGCGGTGAAGATCGACGCTCTGTCGCATCACTATGGCCGCAGTTCAGGCGGATTAGACACGATTTCGCTGGATATTCCTGCAGGCCAAAAAGTCGGTCTTGTCGGGCAATCCGGCGCTGGTAAATCGACGTTGGTCAAACTGCTATTGCGGTTTTACGACGCCGAAAGCGGGCGGATTTTAATCGACGGGCAGGACATCAGCCACGTCAGTCAGGAAACCCTGCGCGCAGCGATCGGGATGGTGGGGCAGGAAAGCGCGCTGTTGCACAGGTCTGTGCGTGAAAACATCCTGTATGGTCGACCCGGAGCAAGCGAGGATGACATGCTGTCCGCTGCTCGCATGGCCGAGGCGCACGACTTCATTCTCGAGCTTGAGGACAGTGAAGGCCGCCAAGGCTATGACGCCCGCGTGGGCGAACGCGGTGTCAAATTGTCGGGTGGTCAACGTCAGCGGATCACGCTGGCCCGCGTCATGCTCAAGGACGCGCCGATCCTGTTGCTGGACGAGGCAACATCCGCGCTAGATTCCGAGGTTGAGGCGGCCATTCAGGAAACGCTTTATGGCATGATGGAAGGCAAGACCGTGATCGCGATTGCGCACCGCCTGTCCACTATTGCGCAGATGGACCGGATCATTGTGATGGATCAGGGTCGCATCATCGAAGACGGCACTCACGAAAGCCTGCTGGCCGAGGGTGGCCAGTATGAGCGGTTCTGGGCGCGTCAGTCTGGCGGATTTCTGGGGCAGAACGCATGAAGATCACCGACTGGATTTCGCCATTTGCAGCCGCCGACGGGCCGCCGCCCAAAACAATGGGCGCGTTCATGCACTGGGGCCTGCGCGGCAGCTATACCGCCATCGGCGCGGGTTCAGCCGTTTCGGTGATCGCGGGCATGATCGAGGTCGCGTCGGCTTTGCTGCTGGGCCTGATTATCGACGCCGCATTGGCGAGCAATGCCGATAGCTATTTTGTCGATAACGCGGGTCTATTGCTGGGCGTTTTTGCTTTTTTCTTACTGTTCCGGCCTGTCGTTCTCTGGTTGTCCGGTGTGTTGCAGTCCGTGGTCATCGGCCCTGCGGTGTCCACGCTCATTCTGTCGCGCTTGCACCGTCACACGCTGGGGCAGTCGGTATCTTTCTTTGATGATGATTTCGCGGGCCGCATTTCGCAAAAGCAGATGCAATCGGCCAGCGCGCTGATGAACCTGGTCGTGGATTTTGTGCACACGGTGGTCTTTGCGCTGTCGTCGGTCATCGGATCGCTGATCCTTGTGCTCACGTTGGACTGGCGGGCGGGGCTGGCGCTGGGCGCATGGTTCGCGGGCTATGTCGCGTTCCTGCGGTTCTTCATGCCGCGTATTCGTGCCGCGTCAAAACGCAGGGCAGGGGCGGCGGCCACGGTGTCGGGTCAGATCGTCGACACCATCGGCAATATCAAAACCGTCAAACTGTTCGCCCACGACCGTCACGAGGATCAGGCAGCGATCACCGCGCTTGAGGATGCACGCCAAGCGGGGATCAAATGGGGCTGGGTCTCGGCCAGCTTCCGCGGGTCGCTGATGGTGCTGTCCGGTATCCTGCCGCTGTTGCTGGTCGGCGTCACGCTGCTCGTTTGGCAAAATGGCGGCGCATCTGCGGGTGATATCGCGGTGGCGGGCACGATCGGCCTGCGACTGGCGCAAATGACCGGCTGGGTCAGCTTCACGTTGATGGGCATGTACGGCAATGTCGGTGTCTTGGAAGATGCGATTGCCACTTTGTCGAACGATCAAAACCTGACCGATGCGCCTGATGCCGCACAGCTTGTCGTGCCGCGCGGGGATATTGCGTTTGATGATGTGACCTTTGCCTATGATGGCAGTCACAACGGCATCCATGATTTGTCGCTGGAACTGCAAAGTGGCGAAAAGCTTGGAATCGTCGGTGGGTCAGGTGCGGGGAAATCGACACTCGTGGCGCTTTTGCTGCGGCTATATGATGTGACAAGCGGGCGAATTCTGATCGACGGTCAGGACATTTCGCAGGTCACACAGGAAAGCCTGCGCCGCCAGATCAGCATGGTCACGCAGGAAACCGCGATGTTCAATCGCTCTGCCTATGACAACATCGGCTATGGCACGCCGGATGCCACAAATGACGATGTGATTGCCGCCGCCAAGAAGGCAGAGGCGCATGACTTCATCAATGATCTGCAGGATTTCAAAGACCGCGAAGGTTATGAGGCGCATCTGGGCGAACGTGGCGTGAAGCTGTCAGGTGGCCAGCGCCAGCGCATCGCGATTGCCCGCGCAATCCTGAAAGACGCGCCGATTCTTGTGCTGGACGAGGCGACGTCGGCCCTTGATTCCGAGGTGGAGGCGTCGATTCAGGCCGCGTTAGAGACTGTTATGGAGGGCAAGACAGTGATCGCCATTGCCCACCGCTTGTCCACACTGGCGCGGATGGATCGTATCGTCGTGCTTGACGCGGGCCGCATTGTAGAAGAAGGCACGCACACCGAATTGCTGGCGCAAGACGGGCTTTATGCCCGCTACTGGAACCGGCAATCGGGTGGTTTCATAAACGTGGCGGAAGCGGCTGAATAATGGCACTGATCGAAGGTTTGACGCATCTTGGCCTTGGCAAGGTGGACGACGGACGCACATTGCTCCCCCGTGTTCTGCCGGGCGAGGAAGTGGCCGTGGCGCAAGACGGCACCGTGCGGATCGTCACGCCGTCATCGGATCGCGTTGCCGCCCCTTGCCGCCATTTCAAAAGCTGCGGCGGCTGCGCGATGCAGCATGCATCTGACGCATTCGTCGCTGACTGGAAGCAAGAGATCGTGCGCCGCGCCTTGGCCGCACAGCGGATCGAACCGGACTTCCGCCCGATGCACACGTCGCCAGCCCTGTCGCGCCGCCGTGCCAAATTCTCGGGCCGCCGCACGAAAAAAGGCGTCCTGCTGGGGTTCCACGCAAAGGGGTCGGATACTGTTGTCGCCGTGCCTGATTGCTTGCTTGTTACGCCGATGATCAAAGCCGCGTTTCCCGCGCTAGAGGCGCTGATCCCGCTGGCCTGTTCGCGCAAGGGCGAGATTGGCCTGACGGTGACGGATACTGCAAACGGTCCTGATGTTCTGATCGACACGGACAAGGACCTGACCGGCGAGTTGCGGATCGAACTGGCGGCATTTGCACAAACCCACAAGCTGGCCCGGCTTGTTTGGCAGGACGAAGTGATCGTGACTATGCTGCCCCCTGTGCAGCAGATGGGTCCGGCAAAGGTGACCCCGCCCGCTGGCGCGTTTTTGCAGGCTACGCAAGACGGTGAAGCGGCCCTTTTGGCGGCTGTGCAAGAAATCACGAAAGACGCGGATCGGATCGTCGATCTGTTCTGCGGTGTTGGCACTTTCGCCTTGCCATTGGCCCAAGCGTCAGAGGTCCACGCCGTTGAGGGCGAGGAGGACATGACTGCCGCACTTGATCGTGCGTGGCGCGAGACGAAGGGCCTCAAGCGGATCACGATCGAAACCCGAGATTTGTTCCGCCGTCCGCTGCAACCTGATGAATTTGCAAAGTTTGACGCTGTGGTGATTGATCCGCCACGCGCGGGCGCAGAGGCGCAGATTGAAACGCTTGCCGCGTCTGATATTGCAGTTATCGCAATGGTGTCGTGCAATCCGGTTACTTTCGCGAGGGACGCAAAAACGTTGATTGCGGCTGGCTTTACGCTGAATTGGGTGAAGGTCGTGGATCAGTTCCGCTGGTCGCCGCACGTCGAAGTTGTGGCATCCTTCACACGGTCGTGACCATGATCGCCAACTGCATACTTTGACGATCGCGGGACTTCGGTTAGGCACAGATCAAAGGCTTATGACCCACCCCTGATTAGGCAAGACACCCATGATCACGCGACGCGTCCTATTGATGAGCACAGCAGCCATTCTGGCTGGTTGCACAGCGAATAAGTTCAAAAGCTATAGCGGCCCGCCGGTCACGCGGATCGAGGTGTTCAAATCGCTTGGTGTGATGCAGGTGCTGAGCGGGAATCGCCTGCTGAAACGTTATAACTTTGAGCTTGGCTTTGCGCCTGTCGGTCACAAGCAATTCGAAGGTGACGGTAAGACGCCGGAAGGCGTGTATTTTATCAACCGCCGTAACCCGAATAGCCGGTATCACCTGTCGCTGGGTATCTCCTATCCCAACGCCGCTGACGTTGCCTATGCCCGCGCGAACGGTCAGCGCCCCGGTGGAGATATCTTTATCCACGGCACGCCCAGCGAATATGCGGGCGAGGATGATTGGACATGGGGCTGCATCGCCCTCACCAACGACGAGATGGAAGACCTTTACGCGATGGTGCGCGATGGCACCCCCGTTGTGATCTACCCGTAGACGGCGATTAGCCTTGGAAGGTTGATCCGGCAACAGGCAGACCAAGCGGCCTGATTTCCTGCGGGCCGGTGATAGGAGCCGTGCCAGGTGCGCCGCCCATTGTCAGCGTCCACCAGATTTTACCAGCCGGTTCCTGATACCATGCAAAGCCCATTCGCCGCGCAGCACTATCTAGAATGATGGCGCGGGTGTCGGGGTCCTGCATCCAAGCGGCAAGGGTCTGCAATTCGGTCTCGTAAGATTCTGAGATCGTCTCGCCCAGCACACGCCCTGTAAATCCGGCGCGGCGCGCGCGGTCCAATGGTGATGATCCGTCAGAGCCAAACAGCCAAGGGCGGTTTTGCACCGACATATCACGCGAATGGGTAGCGGCGGATGCAATCAGTTCGGCATCAAGTGCCACAGGCGCAACGCCAGCGGCCTGCCGCAGTGCGTTGATACTTTCCTCCATCCGGAACTGGATCGCGTCCACATCACCGGGCCCGATGGGATAGACCTGTGGCAATGGCAGGCCGTCCGGCCCGATCCGTGCAGCAGGTGCGCCGCACGCCGTCAAAGCCGAACCGGCCAACCCAAGTAGAAAGATACGTCGCAACATTTGCTTATCCGCCATGATTTCGCTTGTCTTAGCGGCAATAGGATCACACTTCAAACATCGTTCGGCCAAACTCTGCGCAGATGACGGATGTTTGAATTGCCGCGTTGCAAGACAGGCACTAAATATCCGCCATATCGATTTATTCCGTTTACGGAAGGGACAGGCACATGACCAACGACCGTTTCAAGACATTTTCACGCCGTGGATTTCTGGCGACCGGTGCTGCCGCGATTGGCACTGGCGCTGTTGCGCAGACCGCCAATTCGACAGAGATCGAAAGCGATATCAGCGCAGGCGTGACCCGCAACACCGCAAGCTTCCGCGCATTGGACTGGCGTCCGTATTTCAGCACGCTGGCCGGTGGCGCGATCTTGTGTGACATCGAAAGCCGCGCGCTGCACTTCTGGTCAGCAGACGAGCAGACCTACAAGCTTTATCCTACGTCCGTCCCACTGTCAGAGGATCTGACACGCCGTGGTCGTACCGAAGTAATCCGCAAGGTCGAAGGGCCAAGCTGGGCACCGACGCCCGCCATGCGCGAGCGTAACCCCGAATGGCCAGAGCGGATCGGCCCCGGTCCTGACAACCCGCTTGGTTCACACGCGCTGTATCTGTCGTGGCAGTATTACCGGATTCACGGCACGCACGACACGCGCAAGATCGGGCGGCGGTCGTCCAATGGGTGTATTGGTCTCTATAACGAACACATTGCAGAGCTGTATCAGCTGGCCGGAACCGGCACACAGGTGATGTTGATTTAAGAGCGTATCAGCTTCGGAATTGCAAAAGGGCAGGTGTCGAACCTGCCCTTTTGCATTTTGGATAGCTAGATTTACTGGTTCACCCAGCCCAACAGGTTTTTGTCGATCACGCTGGATAGCGCGGAGATATGCGCAGGATCGTCGTTCAGGCACGGAATATACATGAAGTGCTCACCGCCAGCTTCTTCAAAGCTCTCGGCAATCTCTTCGTTGATCTCTTCCAGTGTCTCGATGCAGTCGGCAGAAAACGCGGGCGCACAGACGGCGATGTTCTTGACGCCTTCTTCCTCGGCCAGACGTGCCACTTCTTTCACCGTGTAAGGCTTGAGCCACTCTTCGGGACCAAAGCGCGACTGGAAGGTCGTGACGATCTGGGTATCATCCCAGCCCAACCGCTCTTTCAGCAAGCGCGTCGTTTTCTGGCACTGGCAGTGGTAGGGATCACCTTCGCGCAGATAGCGTTCCGGCACGCCGTGGTAGGAGCAGATTAGCTTTTCGGGTTTCGTCTCTGCATTGGCATAGGCCGTCTCAATCGACTGGGCGAGCGCATCGATATAGGCGGGTTCTTCGAAATATGGTTCAACGACGCGGGCAATCGGCTGCCACTTTTCTTCCATCAGGGCGCGGAAGAACTGGTCGTTCGCAGTGGCGGACGTGGCCCCTGCGTAGTGCGGATAAAGCGGGAAGAAGAGGATTTTGGTGCAGCCGGCTTCGGTCATTTCGCGGACTTTGGATTTGGTCGACGGATTGCCATAGCGCATGCAGAAATCAACCATGACGTCATCGCCATAACGCGCCTTCATGGTTTCCTTGATCGCCGCCGTCTGCTTTTTCGTGATGGTCAGCAGGGGGCTTTCGTTGTCTTCTTCGTTCCAGATCGACTTGTACGCCGCACCGGATGAAAACGGGCGCTTGGTCAGGATCACCAACTGCAACAACGGCTGCCAAAGCCATGCGGAGTAATCCACGACCCGCTTATCCGACAGGAATTCGTTCAGATAGCGGCGCATCGACCAATAGTCTGTGGCGTCAGGCGTTCCAAGGTTCGCCAACAGTATCCCCACACGGGCCGGTTTCACCTTGGGGTGATCGGCGGGGGCGTGGTGCGGGCACATGGCCACTTTGGGTGCGGTGTCCATCAGATCTTCCGATTTGGCGTCAAACATAAGGTTTTCCCGTCAGTAGCGTGAATTGGCTGGCAGTTAAATGGGATACGTCCTGCGCTAGTCTTTGGATTGATCTAGCTTGATTTCAGGAACACCCAAGGCGTCAGACAGACGATTGGTCGCTGAACCGGGACGCAGCGGCTTGGGCTGGCTTTCATCAGGGGCCCATCCGGTCAGTGTGATAATCTCGAACGTGGCGGGGATGCGCCCGTCATCATCGCCATAGTGTGTGGCGTAAATGCCCGCCGCCTCGGTGATGACATTGCGCTGCGTAGGGGTGCGTTTGCGCTGGTCCAGCGCGTTCACTTCGCCCATGGCGCGCAGGTCATGCATCAGGTGGAACATGTTCTGATAACTGGCCGTCAGCGGTGTACCATCCGCCACGGGCAGCGCAAAGCCCGCACGTTGCAACAGCGCGCCCAGATCGCGAATTTCACCCATCGGCGCGATGCGAGGGGATAAGCCACCCGTGACCTGCACCTCTGCCTGTCCCAATGCGGCGCGAAGTTCATGTAACGTCTGCCCGCCAAAACAGGCCGCAATAAAGAGCCCATCGGGTTTCAGCGCGTGGCGACACTGCACAAGCTGGCCCACAGGATCATTCGCCCAGTGCAGTGCCATCGCGTGGATCACCAGATCATGTGCGCCCGGTATCAGGTCCAGCGTTTCGCTGTCCTCAACAACCACAGCATCGGGGAACTGCGCCTGCCAAAATTCTGGAAACCCCGTCACAATCGCTGGGGCCGTAAAGGTTTTATTAACCTCGCTCAGTCTTTCCTTGATCTCGTCGGCGACAGTCTGATGCAAAAACAAGGCATCGGGCTGTGCGCGCGCACGGTTGCGGGTCAGGGCGTTGCGGTCGGTCAGTTTGGGCGGTGTATCCATGGCCTGTCATGTAGGAGGGTCAGATGAAGTTGCAAAGCGTCATTCGCGCAATTTACCCCGCGCAATGCGTGGCCTGCGACAATCAGACCGAGGAAGAGAACGGTTTATGTGCCATATGCTGGCGCGATACGCAGTTCATTTGCGGTCTTGTGTGCGACACCTGTGGTGCCCCGCTGCCGGGCGAGGAAGGCGGAGATCCTGTGCAGTGCGACGACTGCATGGTGATTGCCCGCCCGTGGGATCGGGGGCGTGCGGCGCTGGTCTATGACGGGGTCGGGCGCAAGCTGGTGTTGGGGCTGAAACATGGTGACAGGCTTGACCTGACTTATCCGGCGGCAGGGTGGATGCTGCGCAGTGCAGCACCTTTGTTACATGATGATGTAATGGTCGTGCCGGTGCCGCTGCATTGGTCACGACTGCTGAAGCGGCGCTATAACCAGGCGGCTGTGCTGGCGCAGGATATTGGCAGGCGCGGCGGCTACACCGTTTGCGTTGACGCGCTGGAACGACCCAAGCGCACCAAGCCGCTGGAGGGGCACAGCCGCGATGCGCGTTTTGCGGCGCTGGCCGATAGCATCCGCCCGAAACCATATCGCGTCCCACTTATTAAGGGTCGGCGCATTTTGCTGGTGGATGATGTCATGACGTCCGGTGCCACGCTTGCTGCCGCGACAGAGGCACTGATGACCGCTGGCGCACACAGCGTCTGCGTGGCCACACTGGCAAGAGTGGTGAAAGATACCTAAGTTTCCCTGCAACACCGGAATGCAAAGGAAACCGCATGAAACCCGTCGAAATCTATATGAAACCCACCTGCGGCTTTTGCCATGCCGCCATCCGCCTGCTGGATAGCAAGAACGTGGGTTATACCACCGTGAACATTCTGGCCCAGCCTGATCGCCGCGCCGAGATGATCCAGCGCGCGAACGGACGATCTACCGTGCCGCAGATTTTCATCGGCGGCGAACATGTGGGCGGCTATGACGATCTGAACGCGCTGCACGGACGCGGTAAGCTGGATGCCATGCTGGCGTCATGAAAGCTGCAATTTTGCAGATGACATCGTCGGATGATCCGGCAGCGAACCTGCCGGTGACGCTTTCGATGATGCGCGACGCGGCCGCGCAGGGTGCAGACATGGTCTTTACACCAGAGGTCACTAATTGCGTTTCCGCCAGCCGCACCCACCAGCAGGCTGTTTTGCAAGCGGAAGGCGCAGATGTTACGCTTGCGGATATTCGTGCAGAAGCCAAGGCGCTGGGCGTCTGGGTGTCGATAGGATCGCTCGCGCTGAAAACCGATGATCCCGATGGCCGTTTTGCCAACCGCCAGTTTCTGATCGGACCGACAGGCGATATTGCGGCGCGATACGACAAAATCCACATGTTCGACGTTGATGTGTCGGAAACTGAAACCTATCGCGAATCTGCGGGATACCGTCCGGGCAAGCGTGCCAGTCTTGCGCAAACGCCGTTCGGAATGATGGGTCTGTCGATCTGCTATGACGTGCGTTTTGCCTATCTCTACCGTGATCTGGCGCAGGCTGGGGCGCAGATCATCACTGTGCCATCCGCGTTTTCGCCGGTCACAGGTGCCGCCCATTGGGAGCCACTTTTGCGGGCCCGCGCGATTGAAACAGGGTGTTACATTATCGCTGCTGCGCAGACTGGTCAGCATGATGCGACCCATGGAAAGGCGCGCAAGACACATGGTCATAGCATGGTTGTCGCCCCGTGGGGCGATGTCTTGGCAGATGCTGGAACCGAGCGGGGGATCACAATGGTTGATCTTGACCTAGCGGAAGTGGCAAAAGCACGGCAGCGTGTTCCCGCGCTGACCCATGATCGCGATTATACAGGCCCCTGAATGTCCGACCCGTCACACAGTCTTGCTGTTACGCTGTTCAGCGAGATTCTGGCGGTTGAGCAGTTGGCCCGTGCGCGTCTGACCAAGCTATTACCCAAAGGGATGGAGTTGTCGCATTTTTCGGTGCTGAACCATCTTGCCTATAGCAACACCGAGAAATCCCCCGGTGAACTGGCCCGCACGTTTCACCTGACCCGCGGAGCAATGACCAATACGTTAAGTAAGCTGGAATGGGCTGGCTGGGTCCACATCCGCCCCGATTGGGATGATGCGCGTCGCAAGAAAGTGTCGATCAGTCCCGCTGGCCGTGCCGTGCGCGATGCGGCAATCTCGGGGATTGCGCCGCTGGTTGACGACATTGTCGATACGGTGGGCATTGAAAAAGCCCGGGCCACATTGCCTGTGCTGCGCGAAATGCGTTTGAAGCTGGGCGATCCCGATTAGGGCTTCAGGCTGGCGGTGACGTAATTGACCGACAGGTCATCGTCCGAAATGCTCCAACCCCATGTGATCGGATTGAATTTGAATCCCTTACGGTCAACAGGGTTCAGGCCCGCATTGCGGAGCAGGTCAAACAATTCATCCGGTGTGATGAATTTTGACCAGTCGTGCGTCCCTTTGGGCAGCCACCGCATGATGTATTCCGCGCCGATAATGGCGGCTGCAAAGCTTTTGGGATTGCGATTGATGGTCGAGCAGATGTGCAGCCCGTCAGATTTCAGCAACTGCCCGCATGCGGTCAGATAGCCAAGCGGGTCGGCGACGTGTTCGACCACTTCCATGTTCAGCACGACATCAAATTGTTCGCCAGCCTCGGCCATCGCCTCTGCAGTGGTGTGGCGATAATCAATTTTCAGACCCGATTGATCGGCATGCACACGCGCAACTGGGATATTGCCGCCTGCAGCATCCGCACCCACCACATCAGCCCCGAGCCGCGCCATCGGTTCGCAAAGCAACCCGCCACCGCATCCGATATCCAGAATGCGCAGCCCCTCGAACGGCAGCGGCTGGTCAAGATCGCGACCATATTCGGCAGCGATCTGTCGGGTGATGTAATCAAGACGCGTCGGATTAAGCATATGGAGCGGCTTGAACTTGCCCTCCAGATCCCACCATTCGGCTGCCATCGCCTCGAACTTGGCGATTTCTGAGGGGTCAACGGTATTGGTGGCGCTATCGGTCATCGGGGCATTGGTCTTTCGTATTTGGCGTGCGGTCCGAATTCTGGCCGTGGGGTCATGGTTTCCCGCACTATCACGCTATATAGACCGTATATGGACAAGGTCTTAGGTCAAAAACGCGCAGGCGCACATTTATATCCCCCGATTGATCCGTTTGATCAACGGATGTTGGACGTCGGTGATGGCCATAAGATTTACGTCGAACAATGCGGGCGGCGTGACGGGATTCCCGTCGTGGTGCTGCATGGCGGACCGGGCGGCGGATGCAGCCCTGCGATGCGTCGCTATTTCGACCCCGAGATCTATCGTGTGATCCTGTTTGACCAACGCGGCTGCGGGCGTTCGCGACCCCATGCCAGCGTTGAGGCGAACACCACATGGCATCTGGTTGCCGATATCGAACTTATCCGCGAAACGCTGGGGATTGATCGCTGGATCGTCTTTGGCGGCAGTTGGGGTGCGACGCTGGCCCTGATCTATGCACAGGCCCACAACGACCGCGCGGCTGCACTGGCCTTGCGTGGCGTGTTCCTGATGACCCAGCCCGAACTGGATTGGTTCTATGGCGGTGGTGCTGCACGGTTCTGGCCTGATTTGTGGGAAAAATTCGCAGGGTTGATCCCGAAAGATGAACATGGCGATCTGATCGCCGCCTATCACCGCCGCCTGTTTTCCGGCGATCTGCCGACCGAAATCCGCTATGCCCGCGCGTGGGCTGGATGGGAAAATGCCCTTGCCGCGATGGGAAGCGATGGTGTTACTGGCGAAAGCGCTGGCGAATACGCACGTGCCTTCGCGCGGCTGGAAAACCACTACTTTCAAAACGCGGGTTTCCTGACCGAAGACCAGCAAATTCTGAACCGTCTTGACCGGCTGGCCGATATTCCCGGCGTGATCGTGCAGGGGCGCTATGACATGATCTGCCCGCCGGAATCCGCCCACCGTCTAGCGCAGGGCTGGCCCAAGTCGCGGTTGATGATGATTGGCCGCGCAGGTCACGCCCTGTCAGAGCCCGGGATCAGCGCAGAGCTTGTGCGCACGATGGATGTGATGGCGGATAAGCGTGAACTTTTGGGCCTTTAGGCTTTACAGACGACACGAACCCCTTACTCTGGGCCTCGAATAACGGGGACATCAGACATTGGGTAATGTCACGACGATTATTTTGCAGCGCCTTCTGCTGGGCCTGCTGACGCTTCTGATTGTATCAATTGTGATCTTTACGGCGGTGAACCTGCTGCCGGGCGATTTTGCGGAATCCATTCTGGGGCAGGGGGCGACACCGGAAAGCGTGGCGTCCATCCGCGAGGATCTTGGTCTCGATCAGGGCTTTTTCACACGCTATTTCAGCTGGCTTGGTGGTATGGTCACGGGTGACCTTGGCACCAGCTTTGCGCAACTGATGTTCGCCCAGCAAATGGGTGGTGCGGGTGATGTTACCGTGCTGGACCAGATTTTGCCGCGGCTAAGCAATACGCTGTTTCTGGCGGGTGTAACTGCGATGATCGCTGTGCCTGTCGCGGTGACGCTGGGCATTCTGGCGGCGCTTTATCGCAATACGGTATTTGATCGCGCGGCCAACGTGATGACGCTTTCCAGCATCTCTAGCCCCGAATTCTTTATGGCTTACATCCTGATCCTGGTGTTGGCCGTGATTAACCCAATCCTGCCGTCCCTGTCGAACATCTATGACGGGATGCCGTTCGGCGAACGGCTGAGCAAGACATTGCTGCCTGCGCTGACGCTGACCTTGGTCGTAACCGCGCATATGATGCGGATGACGCGTGCCGCGATCATCAACCTGCTGGCATCACCCTACATCGAAATGGCGCGGCTGAAGGGCATGTCGCCGATGCGCGTGATCGTCAAGCACGCGCTGCCCAACGCGCTGGCGCCAATCATTAACGTCATTGCATTGAACCTTGCGTATCTGGTCACCGGCGTCGTCGTGGTTGAGGTGGTGTTTGTCTATCCCGGCATCGGACAGCTTTTTGTGGATAGCGTGAAAATACGCGACATCCCCGTGGTGCAGGCCTGCTGTCTGATTTTTGCCGCAGCCTATATCCTGCTGAACCTGACCGCTGACGTGCTTTCGATCCTCAGCAACCCACGTCTGAGGCATCCAAAATGATCTTTGAAAGCACACTTGCGAACCTTGCCGCGTGGCTTGTGGCGATTGCCGTTTTGGGTTGGCTGCTACGTTTTGCCGGCCAAACGATAACCGGCAACAAGCCCTACTGGCGCGACATGCCCTACGGCGTGGCTTTTGGTTATGTGCTGGCTGCGGCAATCCTGTTGTTCTTGGTGCGCGGCTATATTGCCAGCATGAGCGATGACCCCTTGGTCGCAAACAGCTATTTCTTCCTGCGCGTCGCAATCAATGGCTTCATTATCTTCACCATTGCGGCGTGGCTCTTCCGCCTTTTAGGCCGCTATGTCGGCACCGACTGGAGCAAGAAGTTGTTCCGGTCCATGCCCCTGACCGCGTCTTTCGGTGTACTAATAATCATCATCTATATCTTCGTGGCGATCTTTGCGGGTTGGCTTGCCCCTTATGGCCAAGACCAGATTTTGCAGGGGGTTGCGGCCAATATCGTCGCTGGCGGTGATCCCGCGCTGGGCGGAAACCCTGATTTCCCGCTGGGCACCGACCAGATCGGTCGCGATATCCTGTCTCGCCTCATCTATGGCGCACAAAACACGGTTGGTATCGCCTTTATCACGACGCTGCTGGCGTTTCTGCTGGGTGGTTCGCTTGGCTTTCTGGCGGCAACGATTGGCGGCTGGCTTGATCAAGTGCTGTCGCGTGCGGTGGATGTGCTCATGGCCATTCCGTCCCTGATCTTTGCGCTGCTTCTGATGACGATTGCCAGTGTGTGGTCAACCGCGCTTGGTATCCCGCTCACCATCTTTATGATCCTGATCATTGCTGTCATCGACAGCACGCGCGTTTACCGCCTTGCCCGGGCGGTGGGGCAAAACATCGTTGTCATGGACTATATTGAGGCCGCGAAATTACGCGGTGAAGGTATGGGCTATCTGATGTTCCGCGAAATCCTGCCCAATGCCACGGCACCGTTGCTTGCCGAATTTGGTCTGCGGTTCTGCTTTGTGTTTCTGACCATCGCGTCGCTGTCATTCCTTGGCGTGGGTATCCAGCCGCCGCTTGCTGACTGGGGTACGATGGTCCGCGATCTGGCGGGCTTCATCAACTACGCGCAGTTTGCGCCGCAAGCCTCCGTCACGCCGCTGCTGGCCGCAGGTGCGATTGCGCTGCTGACGGTCGCGGTGAACTTCGTGGTCGACTGGATGCTGCACAAATCATCGGGGCTAAAGGAATGAGTGATCAACTGGTCAAAATCCGCGATCTCTGGCTTGAGGGGCGCTCTGACGAGACATGGAACCCGATCATCAACGGCGTCGATCTTGATCTGAAAAAGGGTGAGGTTTTGGGCCTGATCGGTGAATCCGGTGCAGGGAAGTCGACGCTTGGCCTTGCCGCGATGGGCTATACTCGCGACGGCGTGCGTATCTCCAAAGGTACGGTTGAATTTGACGGCATTGACCTGCTGACAGCATCCGCCGCGACAAAGCGCAGCCTACTGGGCAAGCGGATTGCCTATGTGGCGCAATCCGCTGCGGCCAGCTTCAATCCCGCGCATAAAATTCTTGAGCAACACATCGAAGGGCCGACGCGCCATAATGTGATGAGCAAGGCGGAAAGCGAACGCGACGGCATGGACCTTTATGCCAAGCTGCGTCTGCCCAACCCTGACGAGATCGGCTTTCGGTATCCGCATCAGGTGTCCGGTGGACAGTTGCAGCGCGCGATGACCGCGATGGCGATGTCTTGCCGCCCCGATCTGATTATTTTTGACGAACCCACGACCGCGTTGGATGTGACCACCCAGATTGAGGTTCTGGCCGCGATCCGCAATATCGTGGACGAATTCGATACCGCCGCGATCTACATCACCCACGACCTTGCCGTGGTCGCTCAAATGGCCGACCGGATCAAAGTGCTGCTGAAGGGTGACGAGGTTGAGACCGCCGACACCCGCACCATGCTCTCCGCGCCCACGCAGGAATACACCAAGTCGCTTTGGGCCGTGCGCGAATTTGAGCGCCCTGCCAAGCCACCAGTTGTTGGCAATGCCGTGCCCGTTGTTGCCGTTCAAAACGTCGATGCGTCCTATGGCACGGTGCCGGTTCTGTTTGATGTCAGCTTTGACATGCACGCGGGGCGCACTGTGGCTGTTGTCGGGGAAAGCGGGTCAGGCAAGTCGACAACGGCGCGCTGTATCACTGGCCTGTTGCCTCCAAAATCAGGGCAAATCCTGTTTGATGGTGAGCCCGTGCCAGCCGATTATCGAAAGCGCTCCAAAGACCAGTTGCGTCAGGTCCAGATGATCTACCAGATGGCCGATACCGCGCTGAACCCGCGTGTGACTGTCGGCAATATCATCGCGCGGCCCGTGCAGTTTTACAGCGGCAAGTCCGGCAAGGCGCTGCGCAAGCGCGTGGACGAGTTGATGGAGCAGATCGAACTGCCAGCCGCTGATTACTACAATCGCCTGCCGTCAGAGCTGTCGGGTGGACAAAAACAGCGCATCGGCATTGCGCGCGCTTTGGCCGCTGATCCAAAGTTTATCATTTGTGATGAAGTGACGTCGGCGCTTGACCAGCTTGTTGCTGAAGGCATCCTGCGTCTATTAGCCCGGTTGCAGGACGAACTGTCGCTGTCCTATATGTTCATCACACATGACCTTGCCACCGTGCGCGCCATTGCGGACGAGGTGGTGGTGATGAAGGACGGACGCGTCGTCGAACAAGGCCCCAAGCGGGATATGTTCACGCCACCGCACCATCCTTACACCGATCTGCTGCTGTCATCGGTGCCGGAAATGGACCCCGACTGGCTGACAAATCTGCTGGCTGAACGCGGAGTTGATAACATCGGCGATGCAGCAGTTGATAAGATGTAACCACGAATCATCCGCTTTGCGGGCGACATAAAGGGGCGCAAAGCCTCTGATAAGAAAACTAAGGGAGACGATAATATGAATGGAATTAGCAGACGCGGTCTATTGAAGACAGGTGTTGCCGCAGGCGTTTTGGGTCTGACTGGCATGCCGTTGCGCGCGCAAACACGCGGTGGAAAGCTGACCGCCGGTCTGTCGGGTGCCAACACATCTGATAGCTGGGACAGCCGCACGCACTCTGACATCTTTATGATCGCATGTGCGCAGGGTGCCGTGTTTGATTCGCTGACCGAGATCGCCGCCGATGGTTCGATTAAAGGCGAGCTGGCCGAGAGTTGGGAAGCATCCGCTGACGCGAAAACATGGACGTTCAAGCTGCGTCAGGGCGTAACATTCCACAACGGCAAATCATTCGGCGCGGATGACGTCATTGCATCGCTGAACATGCACGTCGAAGAAGGCGCGCAATCTGCGGCCCAGCCGATCGTGGCGGCCATCGAAGAGATGAAGAAGATCAACGAGCACGAGGTTGAGTTTACGCTTGCCGCCGGTAACGCTGACTTCCCATACCTCATGTCCGATTATCACATCCTGATGTTCCCTGCCGGCATGATCGAAGAAGCGATCCAGCAAGGTATCGGTACGGGTCTTTATGCGGTCGAGAGCTTTGACGCTGGCGTGCGCATGACAGCCAAGCGTGTGACCGATCACTATAAAGGCGACAGCGCGGGCTTCTTTGACGAGATCGAATATATCGCGATCAACGATAATACCGCCCGCATGAACGCGCTGATGACCGGTCAGGTCACTGCGATCAACCGGATCGACTTCAAGACAGAGGCGCTGCTGAACGCAAACCCTAATGTCCGCATTCAGGAAGTGACTGGCAACCAGCACTATACCTTCCCGATGCTGACAGACGTAAACCCGTTCGATCAGGTCCATGTGCGTCAGGCGCTTAAGTACGGCATCAACCGCGAAGAGATGGTAGAAAAGATCCTGTTGGGCCACGGCCAAGTGGGTAACGACACGCCAATCGGTCCTGCAAACCAGTATTACGCCAGCGGCATGGACCAGCTGATGTATGATCCCGACAAGGCCAAGTTCCACCTTGAGCAAGCGGGCCTGACATCGCTGGATATCGATCTGTCGGCATCCAACGCAGCCTTTGAAGGCGCGATCGACGCGGCCCAGTTGTTCCAGGCTTCGGCTGGCGCGGCGGGTATCAACATCAACGTGGTGCAGGAGCCTGCCGACGGCTACTGGTCGAACGTCTGGAATACAAAGCCGTTCTGTGCGTCCTACTGGTCTGGCCGCGCGACAGAGGACTGGATGTTCTCGACCGCCTACGAGGCTGGCGTGCCGTGGAATGACAGCAACTGGGACAACGCACGTTTCCAGGAACTGCTGCTGTCCGCCCGCGCCGAACTGGATAGCGACAAGCGTCGCGAGCAATACACCGAGATGCAGCAAATTCTGCGTGACGAGGGTGGCGTGCTCATTCCGATGTTTGCCAACTATGTGCAGGCCGTCGCCAATACCATCGCGACGCCGGATATCGTCGGTAACCTTTGGCAGATGGACAATGGCCGTATGGCCGAGCGTTGGTCACAAGCGTAACCACCGTACCAAGTCGAACCGCGAACGCCCTGCTGGAAACAGCGGGGCGTTTTGCGTTTCAGACTTTGCGGGCCACCGTAAAGATACGGGGCGCGGGGCCTTTCTGGGTGAGAGTTTCGACCAGATCGAACCCATTGCGCGTGAAGGCTTCTTTGAATTCGCTGTCCGACAAGGACGTGACAGTCGGTGCTTTCCCGAAGAACTGCATGATCGGGATGATTTTGGGGATGAACCAATTGCCGTCTTTCAAAAGCGCGGTCTTAGCGATGAATAGCCCGCCCGGCGCAAGTGCGGCATGGATCGCCTGCATCACAGCGTCAATATCATCGACCAGATGCAGCAGGTTCAGCGCAAGGATCGCATCATAAGGTCCACCAGAAATCTCGGCGGCAGCGGCCACATCAAACCGGATATTGCCGTGATCACCGTCCAGCTTGCCACGGGCAATGTTGATCATACCCGACGACACATCCGTCGCATGATATTGCGCCACACGATCCGCCAGTTGCAGCGCGGTTGATCCGGTGCCGCACCCGATCTCAAGCACGGTGTCGGTTGGTTTCAACAGATTGCGCATCCGCTCAAGCGTTTCTTGATAAGCGGCTTGATCACCAATCTTCGACTTGGCGTATTTCGGCGCGGCGCGGTTCCAGAACTCTGCATCAGGCATGGGATGGCTCCTATTGAATACTGCCATCATATGCGCATGGATGCAGTGGTGGAATTGCCTAAATATGCGGTTATGTTATGCATATTTGCATGAATTGGACATCGCTTTCATTTGACTGGAACCAAGCCCGTGCCTTTCTGGTCACGGCTGAAACCGGATCTTTCTCCGCTGCCGCCAAGGGGTTGGGGCTGACCCAGCCAACCGTTGGACGTCAGGTGGCCGCACTCGAGGCGGCATTGGATATTACTCTGTTCGAACGGATTGGCCGCAAGCTTATGCTGACACCGGCGGGGGCAGAACTGCTGGACCACATGCGCACGATGGGCGAGGCGGCAACACGCGCGTCGCTGATTGCCACCGGACGGGCCGAGGCGGTGTCGGGCACTGTCACTGTGTCGGTGACGGACATCATGGCGCTGCACGTCATGCCGCAGATCGCAGAAGACCTGCGTAAACGTGCGCCGCAGATCAGGCTCGACATCGTTGTCTCAAATGACCTGTCCGACCTGCAACGCCGTGAGGCTGATATCGCAATCCGCCATGTCGCGCCGTCCCAGCTTGATCTGATCGCCCGCAAGGTGCGTGAGGTGGATGGGCAGCTATATGCAAGCCGCACTTATCTTGACAGGTTTGGTCCTGTTCTCACGGTTGCCGACTGTGCCGATATCGACATCATCGGTTTTGGAAATGATGACGAGCTACTAGCCTTTCTTGGGCAGTGGGGCCTGCCCGTGACCGCTGACAACATCCGGATCAATTCCGCGCATGGTGGTCTGGGCTGGCAGCTTGCGCGTCAGGGCATGGGCATGTGTGTGATGACAGCGGATATCGCGGCGATGTTTCCCGAAATGGTCCACATCCTGCCAAAGCTGGAACCGGTGCGCGTGCCCTACTGGCTGACAGCGCATCGTGAATTGCAAAACGCCAAGCGCATCAGACTGGTTTACGATTACATGGCCGATGCGCTTTCAGCGCGCGATCTTCCGCGCTCTTTGGCAAGCACGGCGCGCTAACACAACGGGGGCTTGCACTGCGGCTGCATTCCTCCTATATCCCCATCAACACAGGCGCAGGCTTCCACCCCCTGCACCACCGAAAATTGCAGCGGGCCGTGTGCCCGTTTTTTTATGCCCGAACCAAACGTGATCTAAAAGTTGGACCTATGAACGACCTCATCGCAAAAGCGGCCATCGACCGTCGCATCGCAGAAATCATCACTCCTGTCGTAGAAGACATGGGGTTTGAGGTGGTGCGCGTGCGGCTGATGACCGGCAAGGAAAGCATCCTTCAGGTCATGGCACAAAAGCCCGATGGCACGATTGAAGTTGATGAATGTGGTCAGATCAGCACGGCGATCAGTGCGGTGATGGACGTCGAGGACCCGATTCTTGATGCCTATACGCTCGAGGTTTCCAGCCCTGGCATCGACCGTCCGCTGACAAGACTGAAAGACTTTGACCAGTGGGAAGGGTTCGAGGCCAAGATCGAAACCGATGAACTGATCGACGGGCGCCGCCGCTTTAAGGGTCAGCTTGCTGGCACCGAAGGCGACGAAGTGCTGATCGAGATTGCCGAGGGCACTATCGGTCTGAAATTTGCATGGCTGTCAGACGCCAAACTGGTGCTGACAGATGAGTTGATCCGCGACGTGCTGCGCGGGCGTAAGGACAAGGGTCAAATTGACGAGACCCAGTTTGATCAAATCGAAACCATCATTGATGGTCAGGAGGACAGTGAATAATGGCAATTACGTCTGCAAACCAGCTTGAGCTTTTGCAAACCGCAGAGGCTGTGGCCCGCGAAAAGATGATCGACCCGATGCTGGTCATCGAAGCGATGGAAGAGTCCCTCGCACGGGCGGCCAAGTCGCGTTACGGCGCTGAAATGGACATTCGCGTGGCCATCGACCGCAAGACAGGCAAAGCCACATTCACCCGCGTCCGCACCGTGGTCGAGGATGAAGAGCTTGAGAACTATCAGGCTGAATTCACCGTCGAGCAGGCCAAGCAGTACATGGAAAACCCAGAGGTCGGCCAGCAGCTAATCGAAGAGGTGCCACCGGTTGAGCTGGGTCGCATCGCCGCGCAATCCGCCAAGCAGGTGATCCTGCAAAAGGTCCGCGAAGCCGAGCGTGACAAGCAATACGAAGAATTCAAGGATCGCGCTGGTACGATCATCAACGCGCTGGTCAAGCGTGAAGAGTACGGCAATGTCATCGTTGATGTGGGTGCTGGTGAAGCAATCCTGCGCCGCAACGAAAAGATTGGTCGCGAGGCCTATCGCCCGAACGAGCGTATCCGTTGCTTCATCAAGGAAGTGCGCCGCGAACAGCGTGGCCCGCAGATTTTCCTGAGCCGCACAGCGCCTGAGTTCATGGCAGAGTTGTTCAAGATGGAAGTGCCTGAGATTTATGAAGGCATCATCGAGATTAAAGCGGTTGCCCGTGACCCGGGTTCGCGCGCCAAGATTGCGGTTATTTCCTATGACAACTCCATTGATCCCGTTGGTGCCTGCGTTGGTATGCGCGGCTCCCGCGTGCAGGCCGTCGTGAACGAACTGCAGGGCGAAAAGATCGACATCATTCCTTGGAATGAAGACATGCCGACGTTCCTTGTGAACGCATTGCAGCCCGCCGAAGTTAGCAAGGTTGTTCTGGACGAAGAAGCCGGCAAGATCGAAGTTGTTGTCCCCGAAGAGCAGCTGTCGCTTGCCATCGGTCGTCGCGGCCAGAACGTGCGTCTGGCATCGCAACTGACGAACCTCGACATCGACATCATGACCGAGGAAGAAGAGAGCAAGCGCCGTCAGGCCGAGTTTGAACTGCGTACCAAGCTGTTCATGGAAACGCTCGATCTGGACGAATTCTTTGCCCAGCTTCTGGTGTCCGAAGGCTTCACCAACCTCGAAGAAGTGGCTTACGTCGAAGTTGAAGAACTGCTCGTGATCGAAGGTGTGGACGAAGACACCGCCAGCGAATTGCAGGCGCGCGCCCGCGACTATCTCGATGCGCAGAACAAGAAAGCGATGGAAGCTGCGATTGCCACAGGTGTTGAGCAGTCACTGATCGATTTTGAAGGTCTGACACCACAGATGCTTGAGGCGCTTGGCAATGACGGCGTGAAGACGCTGGAAGATTTTGCAACCTGTGCCGACTGGGAACTGGCCGGTGGCTGGACAACAGTCGACGGCGAGCGCACGAAAGATGACGGCGTGCTTGAGCCCTTTGATGTGTCGCTTGAGGAAGCGCAGAACATGGTGATGACCGCTCGCGTTATGCTGGGTTGGGTTGATCCTGCCGATCTGGAAGCGGACGAAGACGAAGCCACAGAAGAGGAAGCGGAGGCCTAATTCGGGCCTTCCCCCTTGAACATGGCGCGCGGTGGCCAACATAAGACCTCTGATGACGGTGCAGAACGCAAGTGCATCGTCACAGGTGAGGTGCAGCCAAAAACAGGGCTGATCCGCTTTGTGATCGGGCCTGATGGTGCTGTTTATCCCGATATCTTGGGAAAACTGCCCGGACGTGGTATGTATGTCACCGCAGATCGCACGGTATTGGAAGATGCGCGCAAGGGACAATTCTCGCGTAGTGCCAAGCAGGCGGTAAGTGTCCCTGACGGTCTTGTTGACGAAGTGGAGCGCCAGTTGGCCCGCCGTGTTGTTGATCTGATCGCGATGGCACGCAAGGCAGGTCGCGCGGTGTGCGGCTTTGAAAAGGTCAAAGGCTGGCTGGCGGGCGGCGAACGTGTGCGCGTGCTGTTGCAGGCCTCTGACGGGTCGACGCGCGGTAAGGCAAAACTTTGGACACCTGAAGGTGCAAGGTATTTCGGGTGCCTGACGGCGCAGGAATTGGGTTTGGCATTTGGGCGCGGAAGTGTGATACATGGCGCGCTCTCCACTGGTGGCCTAGGCAATCGTGTTGTAGAGGAAGCCAGTAAGTTGGCTGGCTTACGCGGGATTGATGGCCGAGAGAATGATGATGACGGGGGCAAAGCGGCCCTCGGGAAGGAACGTAGCTAAATGAGCGATAACGACGGCAAAAAAACATTGGGTCTGGGCGGTTCGCGCCCCAGCAATGTGAAGCAAAGCTTCAGCCATGGACGGACCAAGAACGTGGTGGTGGAAACCAAGCGCAAACGCGTTGTGGTGCCCAAGCCCGGTGCGGCTGCCAAGCCGACTGGCGTCACGCCTGCCGTCAGCCGTGACCCATCCAAGCGCCCCGCAGGTATTTCGGATGTGGAACTTGAACGCCGGATGAAGGCCCTTGCGATGGCGAAAGCCCGCGAGGCCGAAGAGGCCGCCGCGCGCGAAGCCGAAGAGAAAGAGCGTGCCGCAGAGCGCGAGCAGCGCCGTGCCGAGGCCGAAGCCAAAGAGGCAGAGGACCGCGAGCGCGAAGAGCGCGCCAAGGCCAAAGCCGAGGAAGAGGCCCGCAAGAAAGCTGCGGCCGAAGCCAAGAAAAACGCGCCTGCGGCACCTGCCGCCGATCCTGCCGCTGTTCCGGGCGAGGCCGCCATTTCGCGCCCCGCTGCCGGTGCGCGCAAAACAGATCGCGAGCGGGACAACCGCAACGAAAAAAACAACAAATCCAAGCCCGACGGGCGCGGTGGCGATAACCGCCGTGGTGGCAAGCTGACGCTAAGCGCCGCAACCGCAGGCCGCGAAGGCGGACGCCAGCGGTCGATGGCCGCGATGAAGCGCAAGCAAGATCGCGCTCGTGCCAAGGCAATGGGCGTATCAGCCGAGCGCGAAAAGGTTTACCGCGAAGTGGCCCTGCCTGAGGCGATCACCGTCTCCGAACTGGCCGCGCGTATGACTGAGCGTGTGGCGGATGTTGTGAAGGCGTTGATGACCAACGGCATCATGGCAACCCAGACGCAGACGATTGACGCGGACACCGCTGAACTGATCATCGAAGAATTTGGCCACACCGTTGTGCGTGTGTCTGATGCCGATGTTGAGCAGTCCATCATCACCGAAGAAGACAAGGCTGAAGATCTCAAGCCGCGCGCCCCGATCATCACGATCATGGGCCACGTTGACCACGGCAAAACCTCGCTTCTGGACGCGATCCGCAAGACCCGCGTGACGCAGGGCGAGGCCGGTGGCATCACCCAGCACATCGGCGCCTATCAGGTAACAACCGATGGCGGCCAGGTTTTGTCGTTCCTTGATACTCCGGGTCACGCGGCGTTTACGTCAATGCGCTCCCGCGGTGCTCAGGTGACAGACATTGTTGTTCTAGTGGTTGCCGCCGATGATGCGGTCATGCCGCAAACCATCGAAGCGATTAACCACGCGAAAGCGGCTGAGGTGCCGATGATCGTGGCGATCAACAAGATCGACCGCCCTGCGGCCAACGCTGACAAAGTGCGCACCGATCTGCTGCAGCACGAGGTCATCGTCGAAAAGATGTCCGGTGAAGTGCAAGACGTCGAAGTGTCCGCTGTCACGGGTCAGGGCCTTGATCAACTGCTGGAGGCCATCGCGCTTCAGGCGGAAATCCTCGAACTGAAAGCCAACCCTGATCGCGCCGCCGCTGGTGCCGTGATTGAGGCGCAGCTGGATGTGGGCCGCGGTCCTGTGGCCACCGTTCTGGTGCAGACCGGTACGCTGCGCAAAGGCGATATCTTCGTTGTGGGTGAGCAGTGGGGTAAAGTCCGGGCGCTGATCGACGATAAAGGCGACCGCGTTGACGAGGCTGGCCCATCGGTGCCGGTTGAGGTGCTTGGCCTGAACGGCACACCCGAAGCTGGTGACGTGCTGAACGTGGTCGAGACCGAGGCGCAGGCGCGTGAAATCGCTGAATACCGCGAGAAAGCCGCCAAGGACAAACGCGCTGCCGCCGGTGCTGCCACGACGCTGGAACAGCTGATGGCGAATGCCAAGGCGAACGAAGACGTCAGTGAACTGCCAATTCTGGTGAAAGCCGACGTGCAGGGTTCTGCCGAGGCAATTGTTCAGGCGATGGAAAAAATCGGCAACGACGAAGTACGCGTACGCGTTCTGCACTCCGGCGTGGGCGCGATCACGGAATCCGACATCGGCCTGGCCGAAGCATCGGGCGCGCCTGTGTTCGGCTTTAACGTACGTGCCAACGCGTCGGCGCGGAACACCGCCAACCAGAAGGGTGTCGAGATCCGGTATTATTCGGTGATCTATGACCTCGTGGATGACGTGAAAGCGGCCGCATCCGGCCTGCTGTCCGCCGAAATCCGCGAAAAGTTCATCGGTTATGCGACCATCAAGGACGTATTCAAGGTCTCCAACGTCGGCAAGGTTGCCGGTTGTCTGGTCACCGAAGGCGTGGCTCGTCGCTCCGCCGGCGTCCGCCTGCTGCGCGACAACGTGGTTGTCCACGAAGGCACGCTGAAGACACTGAAGCGTTTCAAGGACGAGGTTGCCGAGGTGCAGTCTGGTCAGGAATGCGGCATGGCGTTTGAGAACTACGAAGACATTCGTGCCGACGACGTGATCGAGATTTTCGAGCGCGAAGAGGTCGAACGGAACCTGTAAAGTAGGTCTCTGTCCAGAAAATCGAAAAGGCGGTTCCAGAAATGGAGCCGCCTTTTGCTTTGCAGGTGTCGGAGCCTGCGGCGCGAGTTGTTTTGGCCAAATGAAGAGCCGCGGTATTGCAAAATTCCTGTATCGCGCCAGACTTGATACATGCGCAAATTCTGGACAGTCGCTGCGGCGCTTTTCTTTCTGACGATGCTGGGCCTCGCCATCGGCTTGGGGCATGTCGCATCATTTGATGTCTGGCCGTTTGCGATACTGGGCCTGATTGCGCTCATCACCGTAATCCGCGAATGGCGGAAATAGATCAGAGCCAGTCGCGCAGGATCGGAATGAGCGGCACATCGGCGGCTGGCATAGGGTAATTTTTCAGATCACGCGCGTGCACCCACTTTAGCGTCTGGCCTTCGCGCGCTAGCGGGGTGCCTTCCCATTTTCGGCAAGCAAAGAGCGGCATCAGCAAGTGAAAATCGTCATAGCTGTGAGACGCGAATGTGAGCGGGGCGAGGCAGGACGCCCATGTGTCGATGCCCAGCTCTTCCTGCAATTCGCGGATCAGTGCGGCCTCTGGCGTTTCACCGGCTTCAACCTTGCCACCGGGAAACTCCCAAAGGCCCGCCATGGATTTCCCTTCGGGCCGTTGTGCCAAAAGGATACGCCCGTCCACGTCAATCAGGGCAACGGCGGACACCAGAACCATCTTCACGAGCGGTAGTCCGCGTTGATGCGGATGTATTCGTGGGTCAGATCGCAGGTCCAGACGGTGCTGGCGCCGTCCCTGATCCCGAGGTCCACATTTATCGTGATGTCTTGTTGTTTCATGTAAGCCGCACCCGCGTCTTCGGTGTAATCGGGCGACACCCAGCCTTCTTCGGCGACCAAGATATCGCCAAAACGGATGGCCAGACGATCACGATCCGCCTGCGCGCCGGACTTGCCGACAGCCATCACGATGCGGCCCCAATTCGGATCTTCGCCAGCGATAGCGGTTTTGACCAGCGGTGAGTTTGCCGTGGCAAGGGCAACAAGGCGCGCGTCGGCGTCGTTTGCCGCGCCGCTGACGCTGACGGTGACAAACTTTGTCGCCCCTTCGCCATCACGCACAACTTGGTGGGCGAGGTCCAGCATCACGGCGTGCAGGGCATCGGCAAAATCAGTGCTATCCGTCACATCAACGCCGGACGCGCCGGTCGCCGCGATCATCAGGCTGTCAGACGTGGAGGTGTCGCTATCAACGGTGATGCAGTTGAAGGTCTGATCGTTCAGCCGCGATAGCAGCGCCTGCAAATCAGACTGCGCAATCACCGCATCGGTGAAGATGTAGACCAGCATTGTTGCCATATCGGGCGCGATCATGCCAGAGCCTTTGGCGATGCCAGCGATCTTCACAGGCTTGCTATTCACCGTGATTGTTTGGGTCGCGCCTTTGGCAAAGGTGTCGGTTGTCATGATCGCTTCGGCGGCGGCTTTCATGTCGCCCGCAGCTTGTCCGGCCTTCAGATCAGCCACCTTGGCGATGATCTTTTCATGCGGCAAACGCTGGCCGATGACACCAGTGGAGGCGGTGAACACGCGGTCGGCGTCCACGCCACTTTCTGTAGCCACAGCCTCGCAAATCGCCTGCACAGATCCTTCACCGTGCTTGCCGGTGAATGCGTTTGAATTGCCGGAGTTTACAAAAATCGCAGCCGGACCGCTTGTGCCCATCGCCAGCTTGCGTTGGCAATCCAGCACATTAGCGGACCGTGTGGCAGAGCGGGTAAAGACTCCCGCAACACTGCTGCCGTCCGCGACAAGCGCCAGCATGACATCCCTGCGGTCCTTGTATTTCACCCCCGCCGCGGCAGCCGCAAAGGTCACGCCTTCGATGACCGGAAGGTCGGGAAAAGATGCGGGTGCAAGCGGCGACAGGGGCATGGTTTACGGCTCCAGCAGGTCGAGGTTTGAAATCAGCGCCGGATCGAACGCGCCTTCTTCGGGGCGTGTTACTGTGATCTCTTCTTCCAGCGCTGTCAGGCGTTCCTGAATGGCAGCCTCTTGCAACTGGCCGGTGATTTCCTGACGCACGCTGTCCAACGATGGCAATTCTGCATCGCGGACCTCGTTCAGGGCGATGACGTGCCAGCCAAATTGTGTTTGCACGGGGCCAGCCACGCTGCCAACTTCCATGTCCATCACGGCCTGTTCAAATTCGGGCACCATCTGGCCCGCACCGAACCAGCCAAGGTTGCCGCCGTTAGGTCCCGTTGGGCCAGTGGACACATCGCGCGCCACATCGGCAAATTCCTCGCCGTCGTCTTCAACGCGGGCCTTGGCGGCAATCGCCTCTTCCTCGGTTTCGACTAGCAGGTGTGAGGCGTTGTATTCTGTCGCAGGTTCAACATCGGCAAAGCGTTCGTCGTAGGCGGCTTGCACGGCCTCGTCTGTGATCGCCTCGCGCGTGATATCATTGATCGTCTCACCGGCCATAAGCGTGCGGCGTTCGTTTTCCAGCGCGTATTCAACGCGGGCGGGGGCATCGCCCAACGCATCGGCCAAAAGCTGCTGCTGGATCAACTGGTCAAGAATACCGATGAACAGCACATCGTCCGGCAGTTGTGCGTATTGCTGCGGCAGTTGCGCACGTGTGATGATCATCTGGCCCAGTGTGATTTCGGTGTCGCCCACGGTGGCGATCACGGTATCGGCGTCCTGTGCAGATGCGGCGGTTGCAAGGCCAGCCATCAGGGCGGCGCTGCCCAAAAGTGTTGTGTGTATGCGCATGATGCGCCTCCCTATCCTCTTGCCGCGGGTCCGCGGCGTTGACACTGATAGGCCCCGCCCTTACATCCAATTCAGGCTTTCGAGGGGGCCGGTCTTGGCCCTTTGTAGGTGGCCCGTGCAGGGCCTACAAGCGACCTCCTCTCAAATAGACGTCAGACAGGCGCGAACGCGCAATCGGAGAGAATATGCTCGGTATCGGCACCATCGCCAAAAAGGTTTTTGGCACAGCGAATGACCGCAAAATCAAAGCGGTCCGCCCACTGGTTGCAAAGATCAATGCGCTTGAGCCCGAGTTCGAGGCGCTGTCAGACGAAGAGATCAAACAGCGCACGCAAGCGATGGCAGAACGCGCGATGGGTGGCGAAAGCCTTGACGATATTCTGCCCGAAGCGTTTGCCAACTGTCGTGAAGCGGCGCGCCGTGCACTAGGTTTGCGGGCTTTTGATACGCAATTGATGGGTGGCATTTTTCTGCATCAAGGTAACATTTCCGAACAGAAGACCGGTGAAGGTAAAACGCTGACCGCGACCTTTGCGGCCTATCTGAACGCGCTGTCCGGCAAGGGCGTGCACATCGTGACGGTCAACGACTATCTGGCCAAACGCGACGCGGAATGGATGGCCAAGGTCTACGGCGCATTGGGCCTGACAACCGGCGTCGTCTATCCCCAGCAGCCCGAGGACGAGAAGGGCGAGGCGTATCGCTGCGATATCACTTATGCCACGAACAACGAACTTGGCTTTGATTACCTGCGCGACAACATGAAGTCCGAGCTGTCGCAGATGATGCAGCGCCCGCACAATTTCGCGATTGTGGACGAGGTGGACAGCATCCTGATCGACGAGGCGCGGACACCGCTGATTATTTCTGGCCCTGCGCAAGACCGCAGCCAGATGTACGCAGACATCGACCGGATCATCCCTGAAATTGAGGAAATCCACTTTACGTTGGATGAAAAGACCCGCGGTGCATCGTTTACTGATGAGGGCAACGACTGGCTGGAAGAAAAGCTGTCACAGCGCGGTCTGCTGCCCGAAGGTCAGACACTTTACGATCCTGAAAGCGCGACACTGGTTCACCACGTTTCGCAGGCGTTGAAGGCGCACAAGCTGTTCACGCGCGACAAGGATTACATCGTTCGCGATCAAGAGGTCGTGCTGATTGACGAATTCACGGGCCGGATGATGACTGGCCGCCGTCTGTCCGACGGTCTGCATCAGGCGATCGAGGCGAAAGAGGGTGTGTCGATTAAGCCTGAGAACGTCACACTCGCGTCCGTGACATTCCAGAACTACTTCCGCCTTTACAACAAGCTGGCAGGTATGACCGGCACGGCACTGACCGAGGCCGAGGAGTTTCAGGAAATCTACAACCTTGGCGTGGTCGAGGTTCCGACAAACCGGCCCATCGCCCGTCAGGATGACAACGATATGGTGTTCCGCACCGCCCGCGAGAAATTCGAAGGTGTCGTGAAAGAGATAAAAGAGGCGAACGAGAAAGGTCAGCCGATCCTTGTCGGCACGACGTCGATCGAGAAATCCGAATTCCTGTCAAAGATGCTGACCGCTGAAGGGGTCGAACATAACGTCCTGAACGCGCGCCAGCACGAGAAAGAGGCGCAGATCATCGCTGACGCAGGTAAGTTTGGCGCGGTGACGATTGCGACAAACATGGCTGGTCGCGGCACCGACATTCAGCTTGGCGGTAACGTCGAGATGAAGGTGCAGCAGGCGCTGGCCGCTGACCCCGAAGCCAATCCCGACGATCTGCGCACGCGGATCGAGGCGGAAGTGGCCGAGGAAAAGGAAAAGGTGAAAGCCGCCGGTGGTCTGTTCGTTCTGGCCACAGAGCGCCACGAAAGCCGCCGGATTGATAACCAGTTGCGCGGTCGTTCCGGCCGTCAGGGTGATCCGGGCCGCTCGCTGTTCCTGCTGTCGTTGGAAGACGATCTGATGCGTATCTTCGGGTCCGAACGTCTGGACAAAGTGCTGTCGACGCTTGGCATGAAAGAGGGCGAGGCGATTGTGCACCCATGGGTGAACAAGTCGCTGGAACGCGCACAGGCCAAGGTCGAGGGTCGCAACTTTGACACGCGCAAGCAGTTGCTGAAGTTTGACGACGTCATGAACGAGCAGCGCAAGGTGATCTTTTCGCAGCGCCTTGAGATCATGGAAAGCAAGGACCTGTCCGAGATTGTGCAGGACATGCGCCATCAGGTGATCGACGATCTGGTTGCTGAACATATGCCGCCCAAAAGCTATGCCGACCAATGGGACACCGAAGGGCTGTATGCCGCTGTCATTGCCAATCTGGGGATCGACGTGCCTGTCATGCAATGGGCCGAGGAAGAAGGCGTTGATGATGATGTGATGCGCGAACGCCTTGAGGAAGCATCTGACAAGCATATGGCCGAGAAACTGGCCGCGTTTGGCGAAGACACCATGCGTAACGTGGAAAAGCAGCTTGTGTTGCAAACCATCGACGCGAAATGGCGCGAGCACCTTTTGACGCTTGAGCATTTGCGCTCTGTCGTTGGTTTCCGCGGTTACGCCCAGCGTGACCCGCTTAACGAATACAAGACCGAAGGATTCCAACTGTTCGAACGGCTTCTGGATAGCCTGCGCACTGATGTGACGCAAAAGCTGGCCCAGATCAGACCGATGAGCCAGGAAGAGCAGCAGCAGATGATTGCGCAGATGCGCGCCCAGCAGGAGGCCGCCGCAGCCGAGGCAAAAGCCCGCGCAACAACTGCGGCGTCACCAACCGGCGCAACCGCACGCGAAGGCTTTGTCGAAGACGATCCGACGACATGGGGATCACCAGCGCGCAATGACGCGTGCCCCTGTGGATCGGGCAAGAAATTCAAGCATTGCCACGGGCGTCTGGCGTAAGCATCGGCACGGTTGCGCCTCATTTCCGTCACCACAATACCTTGACGCCGTCCTGCTGAGGTCAATGTCACACGTCACTTCTGTTCCAAATCCGTAAGGGTAAGGAAGTGTCAAAATGGCCAAACCAAAGCGACTAATGACGGCAGTCACCACATTTTCAGCGGCGCTGGGGATCGGATTTGTCATGCAGTACGGCGACGCCGTTGCCGCACGATTTATCTCCGACGACACGCCGCAAATTTCGGATGCACAGGCAGAAACGCTTGCTGCGTTGGCCCCTGTGCAGGCAAGCGCCGTTGCGGTGCCAGTTGATCCCGATGTGCCCGCAATTGTGGGTGAAGCGGCTGCTGTGATCCCGATTCCTGAAATCCGCGAACCAGTTGTTCTGGCGGCAGTGGAAGACATCGATGCGCCGATCCTTGATGTCCCGCAAGCCATTGTGCAAGCAGACCCGTGTGAAATCACGATGACCGCAACGCCAGCAGCGCTTGCCATGGTGGATGTATCCGTCGCGGCCCCGTGTCACGCCGACAGCAAACTGGTGCTGCACCATCAAGGCATGATGTTCTCTGCGCTGACAGATGACGCAGGCCAGCTTGATATTCAGATACCTGCCCTGTCCGAAGTTGCTGTGTTCGTGGCCGCTTTTGAAGGCGATGCAGGTGGCGTGGCACAGACCACCGTGCCGGATATCGCAACCGTCGATCGCGCTGTGCTGCAATGGCAGGGTGATGATGGCGTGCAGCTTCACGCGTTGGAGTTTGGTGCGAGCTACGGCGACGCGGGCCACATCTCTGCTGGGTCACAAGGCGATATGGCCGTGTTTGAGTCTGGCAATGGCGGGTATCTTGTGTCGCTTGGCGATGCGCGTCTCGACAATCCCCTCATGGCCGAGGTCTACACCTTTCCAACTGAAATCGCGGCCCGTGGTGGTGATGTGTTGCTGAACGTCGAAACCGAGATTACGGCGGCAAACTGTGGCCGTGAGGTTGCGGCCCAAAGCCTTCAGATCATGCCGGGTCAACCGACCGAGGCGACCGATATGACCATGATCATGCCGGACTGCGATGCAATTGGTGAATTTCTGGTGTTGAAAAATATGTTCGAGGACCTGACACTCGCATCAAGATGATGCGTTGCAGACGAAAATCCCTCCGGGACAGTTTGAAACGTGCGGCGATTTTCGCCGCACTTTTCTTTTGTGCGCCTGCCATAGCGCAAGACACAAAAGAGGTGACAGTCACATCATCCGGCGGCGGGCTGGCATTGACGGGTCGTGTGGTCGCCTACGATGGCACGTATCTCCAGATCGAAACGCAATACGGCCCGCTGACGTTGGATTATGCCAGCGTCACGTGCGTCGGCGCGGCCTGTCCCGATCCGGATACCTTTGTGCCAAGCGTGCGGTTTTCCGGCGCGGCCAGCATGTCGGACGTGCTATTGCCTGCATTGATTGACAGCTTTGCCCGCAGCCGCGGCCAATCGGTGCAAACGACAGAGGAAAGCGACACCGCATTTTCGCTGGCACTACAAAATGACAGTGGTGGCGATGTGGCGCTGTTCCACTTCCGGATTTCGAACACCGATGAAGGATTTGCCGATCTGATCGCGCTCGAGGCCGACATGGTTCTGGCCACCCGCGAGGCCCGCAATGCTGAAGTCACCCGTGCCGCCGAAGTGGGTCTTGGACGACTTGATGATCCTGCGCAAAGCCGCATTCTTGGCATTGATGCCTTAGTGCCTGTAACCGCCACGACGACCGGTACCCGCGAAATTGCGATCCGTGATCTGGCCTTGGCGTTTCAGGGGCGCATTACAAACTGGCAGGATATCGGCGGTCCTGATCTGCCGATTGCATTGCATCTTGGACCGGAGAGTAACGGTCAGACGCAAGGCTATGTTGACCGCGTGGTCCGGCTTGGCGGGCGTGATCTGGCGGATACGGTCGTGCGCCATGCCACGATTGACGATCTGGGCCGCGCTATCGCCGCCACGCCGGGTGCATTGGGTGTCATGCCATACCGCGATACGGCGTTTGCGCAGCCTTTGGCGTTGCGTGATGTTTGCGGATTTGTTGCGGTGCCGGTTTTGACGACGCTGAAAACGGAAGATTATCCGCTGACAGCGCCGCTATTCTTATATCTGCCCAGCCGCAGACTGCCGCAGGTGATCCGTGAATTTCTGGCTTTTCTACGCACGCCGCAAGCTCAACTTGTTGTGCGGCGTGCCGGCTTTGTCGATCAGGGCGCGATCCCGATTTCCATGGATGCGCAGGGTCAGCGCTTCGTGAACGCTATCGCCTCTGCCGGGGACGAGGTGCCATTAACAGAACTGCAACGCATGGTGCGGGTGCTTGCCCCGCGCACGCGCATGTCGACCAGCTTCCGGTTTGAGGTAGGATCCACGCGCCTTGATGCACAATCGCGGTCCAATCTGCTAAGCCTTGGCCAAGCCATCCGCGATGGAGAGTTTGACGGGCAGAACCTGATGCTGGTGGGCTTTAGCGACGGGCGCGGTGCGGCAGAAGCCAACCGTGATCTATCCAGCGCACGCGCAGAGGCGGTGAAACGGGCCTTGCTGTCCGTCATGGCGACATTTCCAGACAACGTGATCCTAGAGACAGAAGCCTTTGGTGAAGCGTTGCCCATGGGCTGTGACGATACAGAATGGGGCCGCCAGATGAACAGGCGGGTCGAACTTTGGGTGACGCAACCATCACAATAGACCTGTCGCCCGAAACGACAGCTCGGTCGATTTTCCGATAATTAGATGATCATGTAACGCGATGTTCAAAGCGGCCGCGGCCGCGTTGATCTGTCCGGTGATGTTGATGTCCGCGTCTGACGGGGTTGGATCACCGGACGGGTGGTTGTGCACAAGGATCAACGATGCTGCGTTCAGTTCCAACGCGCGCTTAACCACCTCGCGCGGATAGACAGGGACGTGATCAATCGTGCCTTTCGCTTGTTCTTCATCGGCGATCAGCACGTTCTTGGTATCAAGAAACAGGATGCGAAACTGCTCGGTCTCGCGGTGCGCCATCACCGTATGACAGTAGTCAAGCAGCGCGTCCCAGCTTGATACAACGTGTCGCTGGATCACCTTGGCGCGCGCCATGCGATGGGCGACAGCCTCAGTCACTTTCAGTTCAGTGGCGATTGCCTCACCGACACCGCTTACCGTGACAAGTTGTGACACAGGCGCGCAAAGGACGCGGTTGAGATCACCGAATTTTGCCAGCAGTGCGTGCGCGACAGGTTTTACGTCGCCCTGTTTGATGCAGCGAAACAGCAGCAACTCAAGCAGTTCATAATCCGGCATCGCGGAAGCCCCGCCTGACAGGAACCTGTCACGCAAGCGTTTACGATGACCCGCGATATAGGATGGTTGCTTGCCAGTGCCTGATGTGGCCACGGGCGTTTCATGTTTGTCAAATAGGGTGCGGGTATCATCGAGCTGAAACATATCAAGAACATCGAACGATTCGCGTTAATGATGTGTTACCCGGTCAGCAAAAAGGGCGGTCAGTGCCGCCCTTTTCCTTAGCCCTTCATGCCGTCCCAAAAGCTTTTGACGCTTTTGAAAAAGCTGGTGCCTTCGGGGTTGTTCTCGGCTGCGATCTCATCGAATTCCTTGAGGATTTCGCGTTGCCGCGCTGTCAGGTTCACAGGTGTCTCCACCGCAAGCTCGATCAGCATATCGCCGTTCGGACCACCGCGAAGACCGGGCATACCTTTAGACCGCAGGCGCATCTGACGTCCTGATTGCGAGCCTTCAGGGATCTTCACGCGGGAACGGCCACCGTCAATCGTTGGCACCTCGATCTCGCCACCCAAGGCGGCAGAGGCAAGACTGACAGGCACACGACAATACAGCGTGCCACCATCGCGTTCGAACAGTTTATGTTCGTTCACCTCGATAAAGATATACAGATCGCCCGTCGGTCCGCCGCGCATGCCGGCCTCGCCTTCGCCAGCAAGGCGGATTCGGGTGCCGGTCTCGACACCAGCGGGGATGTTGACGGAAAGCGATTTTTCTTTCTCGACGCGGCCATGCCCGTGGCAAACCTTACAGGGGTTCTTAATCGTTTGGCCCATGCCGTTACAGGTCGGGCAGGTGCGTTCAACTGTGAAGAAGCCCTGCTGCGCGCGCACCTTACCCATGCCGGAACATGTGGGGCAGGTCTGGGGTTCTGATCCGCCCTCGGCACCTGTGCCTGTGCAACTGTCGCAGGCGACAGCAGTCGGCACCGTGATCGTTTTCTGCATGCCCTGATAGGCATCTTCAAGGTTGATCCGCAGGTTGTAGCGCAGGTCATTGCCCCGTTGCGCACGGGATTGTCCGCCGCCACGACGGCCACCCATCATATCGCCGAACAGATCGTCGAATACGTCGGAGAACGCTGAGCCAAAGTCGCCATGACCGCCGCGCCCTGCGCCTGCAGATGCGCCATTGCCACCTTCAAAGGCAGCATGACCATAGCGGTCGTAAGCGGCTTTCTTGTCGGCGTTCTTCAGAACGTCATACGCCTCGTTCGCTTCTTTGAACTGAGCTTCGGCGTTCGGATTATCTGCGTTGCGGTCTGGATGCAGCTCTTTCGCTTTTTGGCGATAGGCTTTCTTGATCTCGTCAGCGCCAGCACCTTTCGAAAGGCCGAGTGTCTCGTAATAGTCGCGTTTTGCCATGTTGTATTTCCCCCTTGGGAACGAAAATGACCGGCCCGGTGTGTGGGCCGGTCATTCGCGCAGGCTCAGGCCTTAGTCGCGCTTGTCGCCGTCCAGATCTTCGAAATCGGCGTCAAGGATGTCATCGTCGCCACCCTCGTCTGCTGCTTTCGGCTCGGCTTCGCCTTCTTCCTCGGCAGAGGCTTTGTAGATCGCCTCGCCCAGCTTCATGGCGGATT
Source organism: Yoonia sp. 208BN28-4 (assembly GCF_037543925.1). NCBI lineage: Bacteria > Pseudomonadati > Pseudomonadota > Alphaproteobacteria > Rhodobacterales > Paracoccaceae > Yoonia > Yoonia sp. 208BN28-4. Next base: position 283,683 of record NZ_JBBIFY010000001.1, on the reverse strand, counting down.
CGGTGACGTTCTGAACGCCAGACTTGATCTTCTCGGCAGAGCTGTCCTCGTTCTCAAGATCATCCTTAAGCGCGGCAATCGCCAACTCGATGGCTTCCACGGTTGTCGGATCAACCTTTTCCTTGTGCTCTTCCAAGGACTTCTCGGTCGAGTGGATCAGGCTCTCGGCTTGGTTGCGAGCGTCGACCATCTCGCGGCGCTCTTTATCGGCCTCCGCGTTCTCTTCGGCGTCGCGCACCATTGCTTCGATATCGTCATCCGACAGACCACCAGAGGCCTGGATCGTGATGTTCTGCTCTTTGCCGGTGCCCTTGTCTTTGGCGCCCACGGACACGATGCCGTTGGCGTCGATGTCGAAGGTCACTTCGATCTGTGGCAGGCCGCGTGGCGCTGGCGGAATGTCCTCAAGGTTGAACTGGCCCAACATCTTGTTGTCGGCAGCCATCTCACGCTCACCTTGGAACACGCGCAGTGTCACGGCGTTCTGGTTGTCCTCGGCAGTCGAGAAGACCTGAGACTTCTTCGTCGGGATCGTTGTGTTACGGTCGATCAGGCGTGTGAACACACCACCGAGCGTCTCAATACCCAGCGACAGCGGTGTCACGTCAAGCAGAACAACGTCTTTCACGTCGCCTTGCAGAACACCGGCCTGAATGGCGGCACCCATGGCAACCACTTCGTCTGGGTTCACGCCCTGGTGCGGCTTCTTGCCGAAGAACTTTTCAACTTCTTCCTGCACCTTTGGCATGCGGGTCATACCGCCGACCAGAACAACCTCGTCGATGTCATCCTTGGACAGACCGGCGTCTTTCAACGCAGCCTGACATGGCTTGATCGACGCTTTGATCAGGTCGGACACAAGGCTCTCCAGCTTGGCGCGGGTCAGCTTCATCACCATGTGCAACGGCGCACCGTTGGAACCCATAGAGATGAACGGCTGGTTGATCTCGGTCGAGGAGGACGACGAAAGTTCGATCTTCGCTTTCTCGGCAGCTTCCTTCAGACGCTGCAGCGCCATCTTGTCTTTGGTCAGATCGACGGAGTGCTCTTTCTTGAACTCGTCAGCAAGGTAGCTGACGATGCGCATGTCGAAGTCTTCACCACCAAGGAACGTGTCACCATTGGTGGATTTCACTTCGAACAGGCCGTCGTCGATCTCGAGGATGGTCACGTCGAATGTACCACCACCAAGGTCATAGACCGCGATGGTTTGTGTGTTCTCTTTGTCCAGACCGTAGGCCAACGCGGCCGCTGTCGGCTCGTTGATGATGCGCAGTACTTCAAGGCCCGCGATTTTACCGGCGTCTTTGGTCGCCTGACGCTGCTGGTCGTTGAAGTAGGCAGGCACTGTGATGACGGCCTGTGTCACTTCTTCGCCAAGATAGCTCTCAGCGGTTTCTTTCATCTTACCAAGGATGAAGGCCGAGATCTGGCTAGGGGAGTATTTCTCACCCTTTGCTTCAACCCAAGCAGCACCGTTGCCACCGTCGATGACGTTGAACGGCATGTTCTTTTTGTCTTTGGCCAGTGCCTTGTCGTTGACGTTACGGCCGATCAGGCGCTTGACGGCAAAGATTGTGTTTTCGGGGTTCGTGACCGCCTGACGCTTTGCAGGTTGGCCGACCAGACGCTCGTCGTCTGTGAAGGCCACGATGGATGGTGTTGTGCGGGCACCTTCGGCATTTTCAACGACCCGCGGCTTGGCGCCGTCCATAATCGCGATGCAGGAGTTGGTGGTCCCGAGGTCAATTCCGATGACTTTAGCCATAGTATCAAATCCCTTTACTTTAGGCGGTTTGAGCAGCGCGAACCCGTTTTGGCATCCGCACCAGTTTCATGAGTCTGATCATGGGTTTAGGCCCGTAATCATTGATCTTGGCGTATATAGGGATGGGGTTGCGGGGCTGCAACCTGTGCAACCCTGCATCATGCGACAAAATGCAAGATTTTTGAGCGTTCGTGTCTTAGTTTAATTGCTGGGCAAAGCTGACTTTGCCAACGCCCGCTTCATAGTATTCAGGGATATGGGCGACCTGCGCCAATCCCATGCGCTGGTAAAAGGCGCGTTGTCCTTCGAATTCGAGAATGTCGGCGGTTTCGATCATCAGCATTCGCACGTTCTTTGCCTTGAGCGCCGCCCTTGTGGCATCAATCAACGTGGCACCGATCCCCCGTTTTTGATGGTCGGGCGACACGGCTAAAGCCAGCAGGTTCCAGGTGCGATCTGTCATGCGCTCCGGCTCGCTATAGGCAAATCCAGTGACAATGCCGCCAGCCTCGCTGACAAGCCAAAGATCGTGGTCCACCTTATCCAGATAGCCCGCCACCATTGCCTCCAGCATGTCAGAGGGGAACAGTTCTGTTGCATCAAGTATCGCTTTGAGAGCGGGAATATCGGCGGCGGTCAGGGGGCGTGTGGTGTGGTCGGTCATGGTCAATCCAGTTCAGTTATCTCAAAAGGGCCGCTCGGTGGTGCCGAACGGGCGCAAACTGTGGATGTCGCCAGACAAGCGATAGCTAGCCCGTTTCTGCAGCGGGCGGCAACCGTTTTTCCATGTAGTAGAACGACTGCTCACCGTCGTAATGCGTAAGCTCGCCAAAAATGCGATAGCCTTGCCGTTCGTAAAGCCTACGCGCGCCTTCGTTGCGGGTTTCGATGTGAATACGGATGCAATCGTGATCCCGCGCGTGTGCTTCGGCGGCTTGTAACAACGTGCCGCCCAGCCCTTGGCCGCGCGCAGCCTCGCTCACCCAAAGCTCTGATACGCGGGCAGAGCGGAAGGCGATCTCTCCCCTGCACCCGCCGATCATGGCGCCCGCGTCGTCATGCGCGGCGAACAGGAAGTTGCGCAGATCATTGTCTGACAGCGTCTGACCCGCCCGCGCCAAACCATCATGCAGCGCCTGTACCAGTTCCTGTGGTGGCGGCGTGTAGCGCGCAATCTTCGTCATCCACGACACCTAAGCCGCTTCATCGCAAAGTCACGGATCAGTTGTTTGCGTCCAACGTGCAGCAACCTGATTGCGCGTAGTTTCCATCGGGCGCTTCGGTAAAGAGCGTGGCTTTCCAACCGAACTCACGGTCGCTCATGCCGTCACCGCAATAACCGCGCTGCACGATCAGGGTGCGGTTCAGTGTCGGGCCTTCCTCGAACACAGCGATCCCGCCGTTTGGCGCACCGCTGTCCGAGATCATGTTCAGGTCGCGACGGTCCATCCCCATTTCAGAGTATTCGTCACCGCGCATCGTGACATTCAGGTTCCAGAACGGCTCTGTCCCCGAACAAGAGATTGGACGGGGAAAGCGGTGCGGTTCATTGTGGTTGGACCGCTCAAGATAGCGCATGGATACCCAGCCGTTACGTTCTCCAATGCCGACCATGCCCCACTTGCCATCGCTGGAGGTGCGCAGCACTTCGATATTGGTGGTGAAGGCATAGTAGTCACCAATAATCGGCGCGCTGGCCGAAGGTTCGGCCCGGATATTGAGGCGGTCATCGGACGGCACATCACGGGTGATGAAAGCGTCGGGAAAACCTTGTGCAAATGCGGGGCTGGCGAAAAGGGAAAGAATAAGAATGAAAAATCTGATCATCGTCCTGCGTTCCATGAAAGGGATGCGTTCTTACGCGTGTAAAATTCGCCCATCAGACCGATCATGATCAGGCCAAGCCCGATGTAGACAGGATAAGAGGACGAGGTGAAATGAGGATTGTAATGCAAAAAGACATAGCCGCGTGTCTGGTCGACAATATGGAAAAGCGGGTTCCAGTCGAACAGGACCAGCATGGAATGGGGTAGGGCGTTGGCCACGAACATCTTGCCCGAGGCGATCATGTTCACACGGCCATAGACGCTGGTGCCGATGCGCGAAAAGTCGGGCGACCACGGCTTGATCGCTAGAAACACTAGGCCCACGCCAACACCGGACATCCAAGCGGTCATCAACATGCCCAGCGCGCCAATCGGATTGTCGATCACCACCGGATTAAACGCGACGTGGTAGATGAACAGGATCACCAGCAACGACAACACCTGAATATAAAGCGATGACAGCGCCGCCGCGACGATGGCAATAAAGGTGGTCATCGGCGCGTGTTGCATCATCGGCGATGCCGGCCCTTCAGACCCCACCACAGCGCCCATCGCCTTAGTGTGAGTCATAAACATGAAGATGCCCGACATGATATAAAGCAGGAAATCCCCACGGATCGCCGCACCGCGCATGCCAAGCATCAGGAACATGCCGTAGAACGTCATGACAAAGGCAACGGTCTGGAACATGTTCATTGCCAGACCCATCAGCGCATTGCGATGGTCTTTGCGCAGGTCACGCACCACAGAGTGATAGATCAGCTCTGCAATCGTGAACGCCGTGCGGGCGTTGGTTCTGCGGGTTTGAACCTGAAACATCGGTGGTCAGTCCTGCCGTCATGCCCTTGATTTTCGGGCTGTTATCAAAGCGTACACGAAAATCTTGCCCAACGCCTATCCCCCCATCATAAGGGGGCCAAGTTGCAAATTCAATTAACGTGGCTGTGTGTCGCGGACTGCGCATCGCACGAAATAAGGGCAAAACTATGGATTTTGATAAGCTGACGCAGGTGATGCGCCGTCTGTCGCTTGAGGCAGGCGACAAGATTATGGAAATCTACGACAGCCCTGACTTCGACGTGCGCTCCAAAAGCGACGACAGCCCTGTGACTGCCGCGGACGAGGCAGCAGATGTGATAATCAGCGCGGGTCTGCGCACGGCGTTTCCCGATGTCGCTCTTGTGACCGAAGAACAGGCGGCCACGCACGGCGTATCGGCCTCGACCTTCCTGATCGTTGACCCGCTGGATGGCACCAAGGAATTCATCAAACGGCGTGGCGATTTCACGGTGAATATCGGCTATGTCGTAGACGGTGTTCCGGTGCGCGGGATCGTCTATGCCCCTGCGAAAGGCCGCCTGTTTTATACCACGGCTGACGGACAGTCGGTTGAGGAAACAGGCGATTTTGCCAAGGAAGCGGTTGGCCCGACCACGCCGATTTCAGTGTCTAACTCTGACAATTCCGCCCTTCTGGTCGTCGCATCAAAGTCGCACCGCGATCAGGCCACCGATGACTACATCAACAAATATAATGTGGCTGACAGCAAAAGCGCGGGGTCGTCGCTCAAGTTTTGCCTCATTGCGACGGGTGAGGCTGATATCTACCCCCGTGTCGGGCGCACGATGGAATGGGATACCGCTGCGGGCCACGCCGTGCTGACAGGAGCGGGGGGCGAGGTTGTCCGTTTCGATGATCACACGCCGCTGCGCTATGGCAAGGACACGTTCGCCAACCCGTTCTTTATCGCCTACGCCCCCGGCGTTGAGCTGAAGTTGCCCTGATGTCTGTCCTTCTTGTCATCCCCGCGCGCTATGCCTCAACCCGTTATCCGGGCAAACCGCTTGTTGAGATCACGGGCGCCAGCGGTGTTGCCAAAAGTCTGATCCGTCGGTCGTGGGACGCAGCGATGTCTGTCAAAGGCGTGGACCGCGTTATTGTCGCCACCGACGATAAGCGGATCAAGGATGCCGCGGAGAGTTTCGGCGCAGAGGTGGTGATGACACCTGAAAGCTGCCGCAATGGCACCGAACGTTGTGCTGCGGCACTGACGGCGCTGGGCAGTGGATACGACATGGTTGTGAACCTGCAAGGCGACGCACCTTTGACGCCCGCATGGTTTGTCGAAGATCTGATTGCTGGATTGGATGCCAATCCCGATGCGCGTGTCGCAACGCCCGTGCTTCGCACCGAAGGGCGCGCCCTGCGCGGGCTGCGCGATGATCGGGCTGCAGGCCGTGTGGGTGGAACAACGGCGGTTTTTGGTGCCAATCACAACGCGCTGTATTTCTCGAAAGAGGTCATTCCTTATACCGGTCAGGACCACGCCGACGATGCACAGACGCCGGTGTTTCACCATGTGGGGGTCTATGCCTACCGGCCCGACGCGCTGGCGGCCTACACCGGCTGGGACGCGGGACCGCTTGAGCAGCTTGAAGGCCTTGAGCAGTTGCGGTTTCTGGAGCGCGGCGTGTCGATGCTTTGCGTTGAGGTGCAATCAAACAATCGTCAGTTCTGGGAGCTGAATAATCCAGAGGACCTGCCCAAAATTGAGGCGATGCTAGTTGAAATGGGTCAGGACTGACCCCGAAAGCTTTGGAAACCTCCAGCCGATGTGGCACAATGAGGTCATATCGCAACTTTTCACCGTGAACGTTTTTGCGCGATGTCAGATTATCAGCGTTGCAGCGCCATAAAGCGACCATATTGTTGTTTCTAAATCGTGATCAATCAGCGCCGCCGCTGAAGAGTGTTTCATGACCGGCCGTGGCGCAAGAATTGACTGTTTGAGGGGCAGACCATGAAGACCAAAGTCACCAAAGCGATTTTTCCGGTTGCCGGATTGGGCACGCGCTTTTTGCCGGCAACAAAATCCGTGCCAAAAGAGATCATGACATTGGTCGATCGCCCGCTGATCCAATACGCGATTGACGAGGCCCGTGCGGCAGGCATCAAGGAATTCATCTTTGTCACGTCACGCGGCAAAGGCGCTTTGGAGGACTACTTCGACCACGCCCCGGATCTTGAGGCGTCTTTGCGCAAGTCCGGCAAGACCGACCTGCTGGAGACTTTGAAAGAAACCAACATGGATAGCGGCGCGATTGCCTATATCCGCCAGCATAAGGCACTGGGCCTTGGTCATGCCGTCTGGTGTGCCCGCCGCCTGATCGCCAACGAACCTTTTGCCGTGATCCTGCCCGATGATGTGATCGCCGCCGAAAAGCCGTGCTTGCAGCAGATGGTCGAAGCCTACGAAGAAACAGGCGGCTCGATGGTCGCGGCAATGGAGGTCGCCCCTGACAAGGCGTCGTCTTATGGCGTGCTTGATGTCGCGCAGGACAAGGGCAACACGGTTTCCGTGCGCGGCATGGTGGAAAAACCTGCCCCCGGCACTGCCCCGTCAAATCTTGCCGTCATCGGTCGCTATATCCTGTCGCCAAAGGTGCTGAACAATTTCAACAAGATCGAAAAAGGCGCAGGCGGCGAACTGCAGCTGACCGATGCCATCGCTGAAGAGATCAATCAGGGTCGCGATGTGCATGGCTTCCGCTTTTCCGGGCAGCGTTTCGATTGCGGATCAAAGGCGGGCTTCTTGCAGGCGACTGTGGCGTTTGCGCTGGCCCGTCCTGAACTGCGCGATGAACTGCATGACTACATGACACAGATGGTGTCCATGCAGAACGCCGCGCAATAGACGGATGATCGCCCGCGCATGGGACGCATACCGGCTGCGCATCAAACGCCGCCGGTTTTTGCTGCGGGCATGGCGGAAATCCCGACAACTGACAGCGGTCCATGATCGCACCTCGCAGATCGGCCCTGATGAAATCCTGTGCTTTGCCACAGTGCGGAACGAGGCGTTGCGTTTATCGTACTGGCTGGATCACTACCGCAAGCTTGGCGTCCGGCATTTCCTGATTGTTGATAACGCAAGCGATGATGGCACTGCCGAATTGCTGGCTGAGCAGACGGATGTGTCTGTGTGGTCAACGCCCAATAGCTACAAGCTGTCGCGCTTCGGGATGGACTGGCTGACATGGCTGCAACGCAAGCATGCGCATGGGCATTGGGCGCTGACGGTGGATGCGGATGAGCTGCTGGTTTTTCCAAATAGTGAGACGCATGACTTATCCGCGCTGACAAAATGGCTAAGCGGCAACGGGATATCGTCATTCGGGGCTGTCATGCTGGATATGTATCCGAAAGGCCGGTTGTCACAGGCGCCATATGAGGCCGGACAGGACCCAACCACGGCCATCCCGTGGTTTGACCCGCAGATCAGGCACAAGCCCAACACTCGATTTGGCAGTCTCTGGATACAAGGCGGCGTGCGGGACCGTGTTTTCTTTGCCGCGCGTCCCGAACGAGCGCCAACGCTGAACAAGTTGCCTTTGGTCGATTGGCGGCGTGGTTACGCTTATGTCACGTCCACCCACCACATGCTGCCGCGCCGCCTGAACCGCGTTTTTGTGGCGCAAGGGGTGTCGCAACCGTCTGGCGTGCTGCTGCACACCAAATTTCTGAACACAATCGCTGCCAAATCCGCCGAGGAGTTGGAGCGCCGCCAGCATTTCGAAAACAGCAGTCTTTATACGACATATTACCAAAACCTGATCGACGACCCCGACCTGTGGTATGATGGATCGGTTCGCTACACCGGACCCGCACAACTGGAAGCGTTGGGGCTGATGTCAAAAGGCGACTGGACGGACTGAATCAGGGCGCCAAACACCTTGAAACTGTTGCTAAAACCGCAACGATCACTATTCATCGTTTCCATTACGGCAATCAGTGTTGCCGATTGCAAGCTGTCGTTAAGCTTGCTGTCGTAACCAGACGCCACATGCTGGACGAAGGGATCGCAGTTGGGTGCACTCGCATCATACCGGATGAGATTGCAGCGCAAGCGCTGGCAGGTGCGCGCCATGCGCAAGCGGCGCGAACTGACGCCCGTGCAGGATCGCACCAATCAGATCAGACCCGGTGATGTGCTACTGTTCTGCACGTTCCGCAATGAAGAGGTGCGATTGCACTACTTTCTGCAATACTACCGCAATCTGGGTGTGAACCATTTTCTGTTCGTCGATAACGACAGCAGTGATGGTGGTCGAGAATTTGCAGCCAGCCAACCCGACGTGTCAATTTGGACAACTGCGGCCAGCTACAAGGATGCCCGCTTTGGCGTGGACTGGCTGACATGGTTGCAGCGGCGCTATGGCGACAAACACTGGTGCCTGACGGTCGACCCCGACGAATTCTTTGTTTATCCGTTCTGCGATACCAGATCTGTCAGGGCGTTGACCGATTGGCTTGATAGCTCAAACATCCGGTCATTTGGCGCGGTCATGCTGGATATGTATCCCAAGGGACCGATCAACGACACGCCCTATGAACGCAATACCGATCCGATGGATATCGCTGCGTGGTTTGATGCGGGCAACTACACGATTTCCCGCAACCCGCGTTATCGGAACCTATGGATACAAGGCGGGCCACGCGCCCGTGTCTTTTTCCCCAACCAGCCCAAGAAAGCGCCTGCGCTCAACAAGATACCGCTGGTGAAGTGGGACAAGCGTTTCGCCTACGTCAGCTCAACCCATATGTTGCTGCCACGCGGGCTTAACCTGGTCTATGACGATATGGGCGGTGAAAAAGCCTCTGGCGCGCTGTTGCACACCAAATTCCTCAATACCTTCGCGGTAAAGGCGCAAGAGGAACTGGCCCGCGGCGAACATTATGCCGAAAGCGACGAATACAAAGCCTACGTCGAAGGGATCAAGGACAACCCCGATCTGTGGTGCAAATGGAGCGAGAAATACATCAACTGGCGCCAGCTTGAGATTCTGGGGATCATGTCCAAAGGAAACTGGGCATGACCGTTGGTGTCGTCATCCTTGTACACACGGCGCTGGACCGTGCCGAACAGGTGATCCGTCACTGGGTCGCTGGCGGTTGCCCAGTCGTCGTGCATGTGGACAAGGGCGTGGGTGACCGGACCTATCAGGCTTTTGTCGGCAATCTCACCGACCTTGAGAACGTCAGGTTTTCGACCCGACATCGCTGCGAATGGGGCATGTGGGGCCTTGTTGCGGCCACGCAGGATGCGTCCGAGATGATGCTGCGCGCCTTTCCAAAGGTCCGACACGTCTATCTGGCATCTGGGTCGTGTCTGCCGCTGCGCCCTGTAAAGGAATTGCGCCGCTACCTCGACAGCCGCCCGCGCACCGACTTCATCGAAAGCGCCACCACGTCCGAGGTGCCTTGGACGGTTGGTGGGCTGGACCGTGAACGCTTTACCCTGCGGTTCCCGTTCTCGTGGCGCAAACGGCGCTTCCTGTTTGATGCCTACGTGAATTTCCAGCGACGTATCCGTTTCAAGCGACGCATCCCTGACGGGATCGTGCCGCATATGGGGTCGCAATGGTGGTGTCTGACACGGCAAACGCTGTCTGCGATCCTGCAAGATCCTGCCCGCAAAACCTATGACGCGTATTTCCGGCGCGTCTGGATTCCGGACGAAAGCTATTTCCAGACGCTGGTGCGGCTCTATTCGCCCAACATCGAAAGCAGATCGTTGACCCTGTCAAAGTTCGATTTTCAAGGAAAGCCGCATATTTTCTACGATGATCACCTACAGCTTTTGCGGCGGTCCGACTGCTTTGTTGCGCGCAAAATCTGGCCCCATGCGAACCGACTTTATCAGACATTTCTGAATGACGAAGTGTCCCCGATGAAAGGGACAGAACCAAACCCCGGCAAAATTGACCGCATCTTTTCCAAAGCAGTGGACAGACGCACGCGGGGCAGGCCCGGTCTTTATATGCAAAGCCGCTTTCCAAACCGCTACCGCGAAAACGGGATCACCTCATCGCCCTATTCGGTGTTTCAGGGGTTCTCGGAACTGTTTGAGAACTATGAACCGTGGCTGGCCAAAGCGTCTGGCGCGCGTGTGCACGGGCATCTGTTTGATCCCAATCGCGTCATGTTCGACGGCGGTCAGACCCATTTTCAGGGGGCCTTGTCTGACAGCGCCAGCTTGCGGGACTACAATCCGCAGATGTTTCTGACCAACCTGATCTGGAACACGCGCGGCGAAAGGCAGGGCTTCCAGTTCGGGCCGATGGATACCCAACCGATCCGCGATGTGATTGCCCGCGACCACAACGCTACGCTTGCCATCATATCGGGGGCATGGGCGGTCACGCTGTTCCGGTCCAACCGTGATTTCGCTGACTTGCGGCAGGAGGCAGCGCGCCTTCAGATCATTGAAAATGAACACCTCAATTTGCTGCGGTCACCCGACACAAAGGCGCGGGTGCGGATATGGACGATGGCCGACTTTATCGAAAGCCCGATGGAAGTGCTGCAAATGGTGGTGGATGAAATGTCAGGAAAGTCTGGCCCACATTTGACCGAGGCACCGCGCATGCATGATCTTCAAGGCTTTGGCCAGTTCCTGCAAAATCTGAAAAACCAAGGCATGCACCCCTATCTGATGGGTGATTTTCCGGTCGATCGAAACGCCAGTTTCAAAGCCCCGACCAAGCGCAAACCCTATCTGGTGCGCTAGACCATGAGCCGTTTTGATTACTTTGTTGTTTTTGCCGAAATGCGCACGGGGTCCAATTTCCTTGAGGCGAACCTGAACCTGTTTGACGGGCTGACCTGTCATGGTGAGGCGTTCAACGCCGCGTTTATCGGGTATCCCAATAAGGACAATATTCTGGGCGTCAGCCAGCCCGAACGTGACGCCAAACCGCTACATCTGCTTGAGACGATCAAGACGAAAACCGATGGTATGGGCGGGTTTCGTTATTTCAACGACCATGACCCGCGCGTCTTTAACACGATCCTGAACGACCCGCGTTGTGCCAAGATTATTCTCACCCGCAATCCGGTCGACAGCTTTGTCAGCTGGAAGATCGCGCAGGCCACGGGGCAGTGGAAGCTGACCAACGTCAAAAACGCCCGCAGCCAGCAGATCACCTTTGATCTCGCTGAATTCGAGGCCCATCTTGAAGGATTGCAAGCCTTTCAGGTGCGCCTGTTGAACGGGCTACAAAAGACAGGCCAGACCGCGTTTTACGTGGCCTATGAAGACCTGCAAGACGTCGATATTATGAACGGCATAGCCATGTTTTTGGGCACTGATGCGCGGATAACGGCGCTCGACAAACAGTTGAAAAAGCAAAATCCCGCACCGATGCAGGACAAGGTGACGAACTTTGCTGACATGGAATTGTCCTTGGCGCGGCTGGACCGGTTCAACCTAAGCCGCACCCCGAATTTCGAACCACGGCGCGGGCCCAATACCCCTAGCTTTGTCGCTGCTGTCGATAGCCCGCTGCTCTATCTGCCGATCAAATCCGGGCCGGAGGATGTGACACGCAACTGGCTGGCACAGCTGGACGGCAAGACCGCAGATATGCTGCGCACCGGCATGAACCAGAACGCACTGCGCGACTGGCTTGATGATACTCCGGGACATCGTAGTTTCACCGTGATCCGCCATCCTGTTGCGCGGGCGCACGCGGCGTTCTGCGACAAAATTCTTGCGATGCGCAAAGACAGTTTTCCTGAAATCCGGCAGACGCTGCGCAAGGTTCACAAGCTTCCGATCCCCGATTACGCGCCAGAGCCCGAGACCGACAGCCGCTATGGCATCGCCGATCATCGCACGGCTTTTCTGTCGTTTCTGGGTTTTCTAAAGAACAATCTGTCTGCGCAAACGGCCGTGCGTGTTGATCCTGCGTGGGCCAGCCAACTTGCCGTGATGCAGGGGTTTGCGGGCTTTGGCCTACCCGATTTGATCGTGAGAGAAGACCGGATGCAGCAAGACCTTGCAATTCTGGCCAGCCAGATCGGTCACGAGACAATGCCGGGTATCCCAGCGGGCACAGACCCGCATGCCGACCGTCTTGCCCAGATTTGTGATGCAGAGATCGAAGCGGCAGCGCGCGCGGCTTACGCCCGCGACTATACCGCGTTCGGCTTTGGCGATTATCAGCCCTAGGCGGCTTGGATCGCGTTCAGTTCTGTCAGGATTGTGTGCAGCGTGCTGGGGTCCGTGTTGGCCCGCAGCTTTGCCTGAATGGCCGGATCGCGCATGGTGCGTGACACCAGCGCCAGCGCCTTGAGGTGCTCAACGCCGGCGTTCGTCGGGGCCAGCAGGCAGAATATCAGATCAACGGGCAGGCGATCGACCGCATCAAATTCAATCGGCTTTTCAAGGCGCAGGAAAACGCCGCTGACCTTATCAACATCGTCCATGCGGGCGTGGGGAAGGGCAATACCATGCCCCACCCCTGTCGGGCCAAGACCCTCGCGTTCGACCAGAGCATCAATCACATCGGCGGCGCGGAAACCATAGCTGGCCTCCGCGACGTCGCCCAGATCGTGGAACAGGCGTTTCTTGCTGGAACAGGATGCAGTCACCTTAACGGCGTCAGCTTTAAGTATCATAGAGAGATCCATTTTTCCTGCCTTCCAGCGGCGGCATCACCCCGCCTTCCGAGGATCGATCCACCCAATATTTCCGTCTTCACGCCGGTAAACGACGTTGATGCTACTGCTCTTTTCATTGGTGAATACCAACACTGGCGCGTCAGCGAGTTCCATTTGCATGACAGCCTCTCCTACCGACAAAGACGGAATTTTGCTTTCCGTTTCTGCGATGATCATGGCGTTGACTGTGTCTTGCTCGGCTTCCCCCGACTCGTCTGATGGAGCGAGGATATAGGACCCTGCGTCGCTAAGTTCAACTGGTTGTGATCGTTCCTTATGGTGATCTTTCAACCTGCGCTTGTATCGGCGCAGCTGTTTGTCCATCTTTTCGCAGCATCCGTCAAAAGCGGCATAGATTTCAGTGGCATGCGCCTTGGCCTGCGCTGTCAGACCGGTCGACAAATGCACAACAGCCTCGCAAACAAACTCGTGGCCGGACTTGGAAAAGACCACATAGGCCTCTGTCGGTCGGCCGGAATATTTGTTGACCGTTTCGCCCAATTCCTCGCGCACATGGGTTTGAAGTGCCTCACCAATGTCGATTTGCTTACCACTGATTTGATACCGCATTGCGTCTCCTTCTTTGACGTGTTTGCAGTGCGGCGCAATTGGCCGCACACCCGCCTTAGCGGGCTGTCCTGCATATTGAGGTAAATGATAACAGCTTGTTTCTTAACGGTTTAAGATCACCCTCCGGCAAAGTTGCCAGCGCGGTGCGTGTCGAAAGAACCAAGTCCATCATCCCCATCATTTGGCGACGATCCTAGCTGATTGTCAATGATGAAGGTATTAACGATGACATGGGAGGGTCAGTTTACGCGGAAACCCTGACCCAGATAGACGCGGCGCACATCGTCGTTGCGCACGACTTCGTCGGTGGTGCCGCTCATCAAAACTTTGCCGTCGTGCAAGATGTAGGCGCGGTCGACGATTTGCAGGGTTTCCTGCACGTTGTGATCGGTAATCAGCACGCCGATGCCACGGTTTTTCAGGTCGGCCACCAGATGTCTGATCTCGCCCACGGCAATCGGATCAACACCAGCAAAGGGTTCGTCCAGCAGGACATATTTTGGCCCTGCGGCAAGACAGCGCGCAATCTCGGCGCGCCGCCTTTCCCCCCCTGACAAGGCCAGCGCAGGTGCACGGCGCAGGTGTTCGATGGAAAATTCCGACAGCAATTCTTCTAGCCGTTCGCGGCGTTTGACCGGATCATCAACAGCGATCTCAAGAATGGCTTTGATGTTGTCCTCGACCGACAATCCGCGAAAGATCGACATTTCCTGCGGCAGGTATCCGATGCCCAGCTTGGCACGGCGATACATCGGCAGGGTCGTGACATCGCGCCCGTCAATCACCACCTGACCGCCCTCGGGCGTGACCAATCCAGCGATGGAATAAAAGCAGGTGGTCTTGCCAGAGCCGTTTGGCCCCAGCAGTGCCACCACCTCGCCGCGGCCCAGCTCCATGCTGACATCGCGGATCACGAGGCGTTTACGGTAGCTTTTGCGCAGGTTCAGGATCTTCAGGCCGACATCACCGTCCTGCACTGTCAGGTCGGGACCGCCGTCCATCAGTTGTTGCCCTGACTGAATACCGTGCGCACACGTCCGTCCATGCGGGCCGTGCCATCGGCCACGTTGATCACCATACGATCAGCCGACAGAGCGCTTGGCCCTTGGGTCAGCAGCACGTTGCCGGATAATGTCAGCGTTCCGTTTGTAATGTTATAGTCGGCGCTGTCGGCCTCTGCCGCCTCTGTCGCGGTCACGAATGTGACGCCGCCCGACGCAAGCAGTTGTCCGATATCGCCTGTTGCATCGTCATAGACCACGCGGATCGCGCCTGCCGCCATGCGCAGGTCGCCTTGGCCAACCACCACATTGCCGGTAAATTGCGCCGTGCCGGTATCCTGATCCACAGACAGGCTGTCGGCGGACACTTCAACCTCGGCGCTGGGATCAACGGTCAGGCCGCCCAGATCAATTTTGGTTTGTGCCGTTGCAGGCAGCGCCATGATGGCGAAAAGGGCAATAAGCCGGATCATTCTGAAATACCTCTCGCCAAATTATTAGGGGTGTATAGCAGGCGGACGCCATCTGTGAACAGCATCTGCTGCCCCTCTCCGTCTGATGTGACGGCGATCCTGATCCGGCCAGCGGTCAGTTCGCCATAAGGGGCCTGAATTTCTAGCGCGCCATCGGATGTAATAATGCCGGTATTCAAATCGGCGCGCAGTCCATTGGTTTCCATCACATAGCCGCTGGATGTGGTCAGCCGTGCAAGCCCTTCCAGCAGGGCGGTGTTCTGCATCGTGTCGATAATACTGGCACCTGACGTCACATCGACGCGGCTGCCATCGGGCGCATCAAGCGACAGTGACAGCGCATCCACGACGACCTCGCTTGGTTTGGCGGGGTCGGGGCGGGCATTGCGGGCCGCGATGGATACGATTGACCCGTCATCGGCGACGCCTGAAAAGCGCGGCGCAGAAATGCTTTGATCGCGGGCAATCGCGGCAATGTCACTGATGGGGATCGCAGGTTCTTCTGACGGGGCGCGAGCAAACAGGAAGAGCGTCGATAAAAGCGCCAGCGCGGAGAGCGGCAAGATGATTTTGGCCCAGACGACCAGTTGCGAATGAAAGTTGTCCCGCACCATGGTCGCCGTCACACGACGCCAGCGCGTAGGCAGTCGTGGATATGCAGGACACCAACCACACGATCAGATCCGGCAGGATCAACGACAAACAGACAGGTGATTTTACCCTGCATCTGTGCGACCGCCGCCTCGGCAAGCATATCGGGGCCGGTTGTGACTGGATTTGCGGTCATCACCTCGCCTGCGGTGCGATCAAGCAATCCGTCCATGTGACGGCGCAGGTCGCCATCGGTGACAACGCCTACCAGACGATGGTTGTCATTCAGCACCGCCGCGACGCCGAACCCCTTCTGGCTGATGGTCAAAAGCACATCGCTCATCGGGGTGGCTTCACCCACCAGTGGGATCGCATCGCCGGTGTGCATCAGGTCACCGACCCGCGACAGTTGCGCCCCCAGCTTGCCGCCGGGATGAAAATCGCGGAAGTTTTCCGGCGTGAAGTTGCGTGCTTCCATCAGGGCAATAGCAAGGGCGTCACCGACGGCCAGCGACATGGTGGTTGATACCGTTGGCACCACACCTGTGCCGCATGCCTCGCCCAACTGGGGGATGTTCAGGCGGATGTCTGACTGGCTTCCTAACGTGCTGTCAGCGCGACTGGTCAGCGCGATCAATGGGATGTCAAAGCGGCGCGTGTAGGCCACCAGATGCGCCAGTTCTGGCGCTTCGCCCGAATTGGACAGGGCAAGAACCACGTCACCTGTGGTGACCATTCCCAGATCACCATGGCTTGCCTCGGCGGGGTGGACGAATTGCGCTGGTGTGCCTGTTGAGGCCAGCGTTGCCGCAATCTTGCGGGCAATGTGGCCGGATTTGCCCATGCCCGACACAATCACACGCCCCTGTGCCGCTAGAATGATCCCGACCGTTTCGGCAAACCCGTCGCCCAGCCCATCAGCCAGTGCCGTCAACGCCTCGGCCTCTTGCCGGATCACGCGGCGCGCAGTGTCGAGATAGGACGCCATCAGTGCGCGAAAATGTCTTGGTCGGGCCAACCCGCCACATCAAGTCCGGCCCGCATTGGCAGGAACTGGAAACAGGCCCGTGCCATGTCCATCCGGTTTTCACGCTCCAGCTTTTCATTCAGGGCATCGCGCAGCTTATGCAGATAAAGCACGTCAGAGGCCGCGTAATCCAGCTGTGCTGTCGTCAGTGTCTCGGCACCCCAATCGGATTGCTGCTGATGCTTAGAGATATCAACGCCGACCAATTCGTGCAGCAGGTGCTTCAGCCCGTGGCGGTCTGTAAAGGTGCGCACCAGTTTGGATGCGATCTTGGTGCAGTAAACCGGCGTGGTCACCGCGCCAAAGGTTTTCAGCAGGGCGGCGATATCAAACCGGCCAAAGTGAAACAGCTTGAGAATGTCCGGGTTTTCCAGCATCGCCACCAGATTAGGCGCTTCGGTCTGGCCCATGGACACCTGAACCAGATGGCAA
Organism: Yoonia sp. 208BN28-4; assembly: GCF_037543925.1. Taxonomy (NCBI): domain Bacteria; kingdom Pseudomonadati; phylum Pseudomonadota; class Alphaproteobacteria; order Rhodobacterales; family Paracoccaceae; genus Yoonia; species Yoonia sp. 208BN28-4. Next base: position 266,491 of record NZ_JBBIFY010000001.1, on the reverse strand, counting down.
TCGCCGTCGCCGCCGCTCATCTGGATGAGGCACAGGCGGTCGCGATGCGGGTTCAGGCCCATCGTTTCGCAATCAATGGCGACGATCGGTCCAAGGTCCAGCCCGTCGGGCAAATCGTTCTGGTAAAGATGGTTGGCCATGCGCGTGTCCTCGGTTGTTTAATAGGTCAGATACGGTCTTTGCCCCGCTGCGGCAACACTCACGAGGGGTTGAACGCGGCGTGAGGCGCTTTTGCGCTATCACGGGGCAACTGAATGAAAGGTTACATCCATGATGACCACCCGACGCGCCCTTCTGGGCAGTGCTGCCGCGCTGACGCTGGTGCTGCCCGCCTCGCATGTGCTGGCGCAGACCGATCCGTTGTTCCAACTGCAATGGAACGTCGTGTTTGCCACACCTGATCGCGGGAGGGTCGCGCTGGATGAAATCGCGGCGCGGGGCGATGCGGATTTAGCGGCAGGTCTGATCCTTGCGATGCGGGTCAGTGCGCTGGACCGTGAAGAGATTTCCCAAACGCTTGCCGCTATCACCGGCGAAGGTCGTGCCGATACGTGGTTTGACTGGATGCTCTGGCAAGAGGCCCATCCGGAGGTCGTGCCGCATCCCACTTATGCCCGTCTGATGCGCGAGGTTCACCTGCGGATTGATCGCGGTTTTGACGTGTTTCTGAACGATGCCAATCTGCAACCCGACGTCATGAAGATCCGCATCGAAGAGATCGTCTGGGGCGGTGTGCGCGTTGATGGCATTCCGTCGCTGGACAATCCTGACCTGATCCCTGTGGCCGAGGCAGATTACTTGCGTCCCGATGATCTGGTCTTTGGGGTGTCGATTAACGGCGATACCCGTGCCTACCCCCTGCGAATTATGGGCTGGCACGAAATGTTCAACGAGGTGATCGGCGGCGTGCCAGTGGCGCTGGCGTATTGCACGCTGTGCGGCTCTGGCATCCTTTTTGAGACGCAAGTGCCGGGGCGCGCAGCACCGCTGGTTTTCGGATCATCGGGCTTTCTGTACCGGTCCAATAAACTGATGTTTGATCGCGCCACCAATTCCCTTTGGAACCAGTTCACGGGCGAACCTGTGGTCGGGCCGTTGGTTGGAAGCGGGATTACCCTGTCGCAGCGGCCTGTGGCGATCGACACTTGGGCCAACTGGTCATCGGCACATCCTGACAGCCGCGTGCTGTCGCTTGAGACCGGACATCGCCGCGACTATGGCTCTGGTGTGGTCTATAACGATTACTTTGCATCGCCAGACCTGATGTTCCCTGCCTTGGTCGATGAGACAGATGCCCGCCAAAAGGACTATGTGTTCGGCGTGCGCCAGTTTGGCGGGTCCAAGGCGTGGCCGCTGCAAGCCTTTACTGATCGAAGAATTATCAACGACGGGATGCTGGACACACCGCTGGTTCTGATCGGTGATCCCGATACCCGCAGTGTGCGCGCCTATGAACGTGGCGCCTTGCAATTCCAGCAATCGGATGGCGGGCTTGCGGCAAATGACGGCACCACGTGGCAGGTGACAGAGGCCGCGCTGATCGGTCCCGATGGCACGCAGCTTGCGCGTGTGGCGGGGCATATCGCGTATTGGTTTGCGTGGGACAGCTATGTCGGGGCAGCATCTGAGCGGTTCGACGGTTAAAACCGTTTAGCAATAAAAGTTGCGGGATGCGGCGGTCTTGGGTCAAATGACCTGATGACCAATACGTCACCCATCATGGTCGCACTGCGCGACGCCAGCGTGCTGACACCCGACGCTCCCGCTGTGATCGGTGAAGATGGCGGCATCGTAACCTACGCTAAGGTCATGACGCGGCTGGAGGATATCACCGCGTCCTGTGCCGCAGCAGGTTTGACGTCGTCCCATCGCGTGGCGACCTTGCTGCCTGATACCGCGGACACAGCGTTGTTCCAGCTTGCTGTGGCCGCGCATCATTCGCTTATGCCGCTGAACCCGAGCCTGACAGACGGTGAACTAGCCGCGCTTGTGCAGCGGGCCCATGTTGATCTCTTGGTTGCGGACGGTGACAGCGATCAGGCGCGGCGCGTGGCCGCGCTGGGGGATGTGCCGGTTGTGGCATTGGCAGATATGATGGCCCGTCGTGCGCCAAAGGTGGCATCACGGGCCGATGGTCAGCACGATGTCGGGCTAACGTTGCTGACATCAGGATCGACAGGCCTGCCCAAAATGGTGCGGATCAGCCCCGAGGCGATGCTGGCCTCTGCGCACAACATCATCGCGACCCTATCACTGGGCCCGGATGATCGTGCCTTGCACGCCTTGCCGATGTTCCACATTGGCGCTGTGGTGGACCTGCTGTTGGTGCCGCTTTTATCAGGCGGCAGCACCGTGGTCTGCGCGGGGCGCGGCCCAGCTGATTTGTCAGCAGCAGTCACGGCGCATCAGGTCACTTGGATGCAGCTTGTGCCGACCATGTTGACCCGATGCCTTGCTGATTGTGACGCTGCAACGTTGCAGCGCATGGGGCGCGATCTTGATTTCATCAGAATGGTGTCGGCTGATCTGTCTGCGGACCTTCAGCATCGGGCAGAACAGGCCTTTGGCACGCCGCTTATCCAAATGTACGGAATGACAGAAACCGCGGGGCAGATATGTTCCAACCCCCGCCCGCCCGCGCAATCTCGCGCAACCAGCGTTGGCCTTGTCGCTGGACCCGAGGTGGCGATCCTTGATGCGCATGGTGGCAAGCTGCCCGCTGGGCGCGAGGGTGAGGTGTGCGTGCGCGGTGACACGGTTTTTGACGGCTACGAAGGGCAAGACAAGGGCGAGGCATTCTTCAACAACTGGTTCCGCACCGGTGATCTGGGCCGGTTTGACGACGACGGATATCTTTTCCTGACAGGCCGCAAGAAAGAGATGATCAATCAGGGTGGTGAGAAAATCTCACCGCTTGAGATCGAGCGGGTCGCGTTGTCGCTTGATGGTGTGACCGAGGCCGCGTCCTACCCGCTTGCGCATCCGACACTTGGCGAACAGCCGGGGCTAAGCGTTGTTTCCCATCTGCCTGCCGATCAGATCATGGCGCATTTGCGGACCAACCTTGCGCACTACAAATTGCCGCGCACCATCGACATCCGGGCTGCATTGCCGCGACTTGGCGGCGGCAAGGTCGACAAACTGGCGCTGATCCGCGCGGCTGAAACCGAAACTGACACAGCGGAAGCAGAGACGACATGGACAGGCACAGCGCTGGTCGTGGCGGGAATTTGGGCAGACACGCTTAACGCAAAAACCCCTGGTGCAGACACTGATTTCTTTGATGCCGGCGGCGATAGCCTGTCAGCGACGACCTTTATTCTGGCGGTCGAAAAGAAGCTGGGCACACGGCTGGACCCGAACATCCTGTTCAACCATCCCACATTTGGCGGTGTCATTGCACATCTCCCGACCGCTGCAACGGTGCAGTCGGACGAGGCGCCAATATTGGGTTACGTGCGGCGCATGATGGCGGGTTGGCCGGGGTCGCCCACGCTTGATGGCGGGATCATCCGCAGTCTTGGCACGGCTGGCGATGCGCAACCGATTTTCTGGTGCGGCACCGGCAGCGATGAGGGGCTTGCCCTGCAAGAGGCGCTGGGCTTTGCGCACCCGATCTACACCATGCTGCCCACGGCGCGGTTTCCCGGACGTAACGATGCCGATCGTGCTTTGCTGGCCGATACCTATGTCGCCGAAATTGCGCAGATCGCGCCTGATGGACCGCTGGTGATTGGCGGCTTTTGTGACGGTGGCCGGATCATGGAACTGGTGGCCGACAGGCTTGTCGCGGCGGGCCGCGAAATCAGATGTTTTATCAGCGGGGATTATTGGTTCAAGCGCCCCACTGCCTATCCGGTTTTTCACATTTTCAGTCGCGATATCCGGTTTAGCGCCGCCGTGTTCTATCAGCGCCCAGAACTTGCTTTCGGGCTGTTACATCCGGTTGGCGCGAATGCTGTGAACATCGACAGCGTTCACCATCTGAACGCCCAAAGCCTTGCGCATATCGCCAACCGGTTGCGCGATGTGGTCACGGGTGACCACCAGTTTACGCCATTCACCTCGCACTCTGTGCCATTCGCAGATCGCGGGACGCTGCATCACGCGCGGTTACGGATCAAAACTCGGCGCTTTGTTGGTGCGGGAGAGCAGTTTGACGTGATCTTTGACGTGCAAAACCGGAGCGCATTGCCTTGGGGGCCAACGTCCGAAAGCGGGATCAGTCTGGCGGTACATGCGTTCAACTTTGACAACTATCCGCGCCAATATAACATCGGCTACCACGATCTGGAGCAAACCGTCATGCCGGGTCAAAGCGTGACGCTGACCCTTCGCACGACGTTTCCCGACAAAAGACTGCCGATGCTGCTGCGATGCGTTGTCACCGATCAGGGCATCTGTGATTTCAGTAAGTCTGACGGGGGCCGTGTGAACCGCTTGGTGTTGCCAAAGCTGTTCTAGGTCGGCCAGTGAACCTTGACGCCGCGCGGCCAGCGATGCCCGAACATCGGGGCGTAATGCAGGCCGCTGGCATCAACAACCGCGCCGCTGTCCTGTAACGCGCGCGCAAATCCTGCGATCATCGCCACGCCAAGCTGTTCACCGATGCAACTGTGCCGCCCCGCGCCAAAAGTGAGCGGCTCTTGCGCGTTGGTACTTTGCAGGGCGAGGAAAACCGGCGTGCCGACAGCCACATCGTGACCGTGCATGCTAAACGCCTCGCGGCAGACGCGGGGGATAATCTGGGCGGGGGTCTGGCTGGCCAAAACTGTCCGCACGTTGTCTTCGGACACCTGAATATCAGCCATAGCGACCTGTGCGATCCCGGCCTCGATATTTTCGACCCCGTCGGCCAGAACTAGCAGGGCATTATCGACGATATGTTGCTGCGACAGGGCGGGGTTGTCGGACTGAAAGCGGCGCAGGCCTGCCACAAGCGTATCATCAGCGTCCGTCAGGTGCGCGGCCATCATCGCCCGCGCATCATCGAGCGCTGCATTGGTCTTTTCAAAAATGGCAGCGTCCTGAACCGGAGCAAATAGCCGGAAGAATGCAGCGGTGGCCGATTTGATCTGCGCAGTTGTTGCCTCTAACCCGACGAAGGCCGCGATCGTTTGGCAGGCAAAATCCTGTGCTGCGTCGTCAATCAGATCAATCCGGTCAGGCGTTTGGACCTGCGCAATTTTTGCCGCAGCGCGATCAGGTATCGTGGGCGCAAATACCTTGAACGTGTCGTGGAAACTGCGTGTCAGCGCCTGACGCGGCAGCTTGTGGTCCGGCTGGTCCTGAAACGGCGGGATATGCGCGGCAAGGCTTGCGGCGGTGTATTTGCCTGCATTACGTGCGTGCAGCGTGGAAAAGCGGGATGGGGCATTGCCCAGCGCCTTGGATGACAGCATCGCCTTGATGTCGTCGTGTCGCGTCATCACAAAGCCGCCGGATTTCACGGGCGCCAATGGCGCGTTATCGCGTAGCCATGCATAGGTGGCGTGCGGATCAGCGACGAAACCGGGGTCGAGCAGATCAACCGGAAGTGTGATCTCTGGCGCTTTAGACCCACTGCCGAACAGTTTTCGCAATTTCAGCATTGGTATGCTCCTAATGGGCCCGCAGGCTTGCGCGGTCAGTCCGCAGCGATCCCTAGCTCGGACATCATCTTATCGCGCATGATAAATTTCTGCGGTTTACCCGTAACAGTCATCGGCATTTCATCCACGATCCGCACGATGGCGGGCACTTTGAAATAGGCGATCTGGTCTTTGCAATGCGCAGTGATGTCATTTGCGGTCAGGCTTTGCCCGTCGTGCGGGATGATCCACGCGCAGACAATCTCGCCCAGTTTGTCATCAGGGATGCCGAATACCTGTGCTGTGGCCACGGCGGGATGCTCGAAAAGATAGTCCTCGATCTCTTTGGGAAACACGTTTTCACCGCCGCGGCAGATCATGTCCTTCACGCGGCCCGTGATCGTGCAATAGCCCTCGGCATCAAGCGTCGCCAGATCACCGGTGTGCATCCAGCCATCTGCGTCGATGCTGTCGGCGGTCTTGGCGTCGTCGCCCCAGTATCCGCGCATCACTGAATAGCCGCGGGTGAGCAGTTCACCCTGCGCACCAACCGGCACCGTTGCACCATCCTCGCCCACAATCCGCACCTCTACATGCGGGTGGATACGGCCCACCGACGACACGCGCTGCTGGATCGGATCATCGACGTTGGATTGGAAAGACACCGGCGACGTTTCGGTCATGCCATAGGCAATGGTGACTTCTGACATGTTCATATCCGCCTGCACGCGGCGCATCACCGCAATCGGGCAGGGCGCGCCCGCCATGATGCCGGTGCGCAGATGCGACAAGTCGTAGCTGTCGAAATCGGGCAAGGCCATCTCGGCGACAAACATCGTCGGCACACCGAAAAGAGCGGTGCATTTTTCGTCCGATACCGTTTGCAGCGTAGCGGCGGGCTCAAACCCTTCACCGGGGATCACCATCGTGGCCCCCTTGGTGACACAGCCCAGCGTGCCCATCACCATGCCAAAGCAGTGATAGAACGGCACCGGAATACAAAGCCTGTCGTCTTTGGTGAAGTTCATCGTCGCAGTCGTGAAATGCGCGTTGTTGACGATGTTGTGGTGCGTCAGGCACGCGCCTTTGGGGCTGCCCGTAGTGCCGGATGTGAACTGGATATTGATCGGGTCATGCGGGTCGAGCGCGATGGCATCCAGTGCCATGGGATCGCTTTTGCCAAGCAGATCATCGAAGGATGACATGCCCGATGGTGTCTGATCTCCCATCACAAAAATATGCGTCAGATCAGACAGGTCTGCCTTGGCCTGCACCTCTTGCAGCATCGCGATGTAGTCCGACGATTTGAACTGCGTGGCTGTCACGATGGCCTTGCAGCCCACAGTTTTCAGCGCGTATCCCAGCTCGCTCGGGCGGTAGGCGGGATTGATGCACACAAGGATCGCACCGATGCGCGCGGTGGCGAATTGTGTCAGCAGCCACTCCACACGGTTGGGCGACCATATCCCGACACGGTCCCCTTTGCTGATGCCCGCGCGCAGAAATCCGGTTGCGAGTTGATCCACCCGATCCGCAAATTCCGCATAGGTCCAGCGCACATCCTGAGCGGTGAATACAGCGCAAGGATGATCGGGCAGGCGCGCGGCGGTTTGCGCTAGAAGCGCGGGAATGGTCAGGTCAAGCAGCGGCGCGGCGGTGTCGCCGTGAACGTGTGATTGTCCGTTTTGCGGTGTGCGGGTCAGTGCCATGGCGTCATCCTCTTGCGCCGCAGCTTACGCGTCTGGGGATGGTTTGCCAGCCCGTTGTGATGCCCTTCCCGCGCCTTTGCAGGCCGTTAGAAATGAAAATGCAACCGGTTGCAAAAAAATGCGCACCCGCTAAGGTGACGTAGGGTGCTTGAGCCGGGGGATTCCGAATCAATCGCGATCTAAGGGTGGATTGCATCCGCATGAATGACCAACGCCTGAAACACAGGTCCCGGTATAATAACGCGTGCGCCGGGCACGTTCCTTGGGAGGAAACCATGAAGAAACTAATGCTGGCCGCTGGCCTGATGTCCCTGATGGGCACAACTGCTTTTGCGCAAATGCAGATCGGTGTGTCTGTTGCACGTTTTGACGACAACGGCCTGACTGTGATGCGCAACGGCATGACAGCCTTTGACGAAGCCAACGACGATGTCGCACTTCAGGTTGAAGACGCAACTGATGACGTGGCCAAGCAGCTTGACCAGATCAACAACTTCATCGCGTCCGGTGTTGATGCGATCATCGTGAACGCTGTTGACACAAACGCAACCGAGGCGATGTCGAACGCAGCTGCGTCCGCCGGTGTGCCACTGGTCTACGTGAACCGTCAGCCCATCAACATGGACACGCTGCCAGACGGTCAGGCTTTCGTTGCTTCCAACGAGATCGAGTCCGGCACATTGGCCGCATTCCAGATGTGCCGTCAGCTGCGTGCTGAAGGTAAAGCGGGTGGTGCAACGGCTTACGTTCTGGTCGGTCAGCTGTCCAACCAGGCTGCTGTTCAGCGGACCAAAGACTTCCATGACGTGATCGGCATGGACATGTGCAACTTCATCACCATCATCGACGAGCAGACAGCAAACTGGTCGCGCGACGAAGCCAACGACCTGATGACAAACTGGATCTCCTCCGGTGAGGAATTCGACGCTGTCTTTGGTAACAACGACGAAATGGCGCTGGGTGCTATTCAGGCCATGAAGGCCGCTGGCATCTCCATGGACGACGTTGTCGTTGGTGGTGTTGATGCGACTTCCGACGCGCTGCTGGCAATGTCGGCTGGCGACATGGACGTCACAGTGTTCCAGGACCTTGCAGGTCAGGGTGCAGGTTCCATCCAGACAGCGATGGCACTGGCCAACGGCGAAGAAGTCGACAAGACAGTCTTCATCCCGTTCAAGCTGGTGACACCGGACAACCTGTCCGAGTTCCAGTAAAACCCGCGCGGTTTTCTGTAGCCATCACACGACCATGTGGGGCAGCCGATGTGCTGCCCCATATCACACCAATCACGGCACATGATTTTAGGGGAGCTGGCAGATGTCAGAGAATAGCGACGGGACAGGTGGTCTGACCTTCGACAAATCCAAACGCCAATGGCCGAACGAACTGAACGTTTTTGGCGCGCTTATTCTGATTATCGTCATCTTCGAAGTGCTGGGGCAGGTGCTGCCTTACATGAACGGGCAAAGCCTGTTGTTCGACACCCGCGACCGTTTCGACACCATTTTCAACGAACAGCGTTTGCGCATCATAATCGTCCAGGTTGCCATTATCGGCATCATCGCGCTGGGCGTCACTCAGGTGATTATCACCGCTGGGATTGATCTGTCGTCCGGGTCTGTCGTCGGTGCTGCGGCCATGATCGCGATGAGCTTCGCGCAAGTGGCCGAGGTTAATGGCAACCCCAATCCAAAGGCCATTTTTGGCGAATGGGCGCTTGATCTGCCGTGGATCATTCCGGTTCTGGTAGGTCTTGGTGTGGGATTGATGGCGGGTGCGGTCAACGGCCTGCTGGTCGCCTTCGCCCGCATCCCCCCGTTTATCGCGACCCTTGGCATGATGCTGTTTGCACGCGGTGTCGCCCAGTGGTGGTCGCGCGGTAACCCTGTGTCTTTCCCCACCGAAAGCTACGCGCAAATCGGCGCGGGCATGATGCCCGTGATTATCTTCCTGTCGCTGGCAGTGCTGTTTCATTTCGTGATGAACTACACCGTCTACGGCAAACACACCTACGCCATCGGATCAAACGAGGCAGCGGCCCGCATGTCGGGCATCAACGTGCCGGGCCATCTTGTGCTGGTCTACATCATCGCAGGCATGCTGGCCGGACTGGCCGCCGTGATCCTGACGTCCAAGAACCTGACCGCGCAATCAGGCATGGGCCTGACCTATGAGCTTGAGGCGATCGCCATGGCCGTCATCGGCGGCGTGTCGCTATTTGGCGGGCGCGGGTCGATCATTGGCACGGTGATTGGTGCATTGATCATCGGCGTCATCACCTCTGGCTTTACGTTCCTCAAGCTGGGCGCTTTCTATCAGGAAATGGTGCTGGGTATGATCATCGTCAGTGCGGTTGCACTTGACCAATGGCAACAACAACGCGCCGCGTCGCGGGCATAAGGGGCACAGGACATGTCAGATATCATTCTTGAAACCAAAGGCCTGACCAAACACTACGGTGGTGTGCACGCGCTGGAAGAGGCGAATTTCCAGCTGAAACGCGGTGAGCACGTGGCCATCATGGGCGACAACGGCGCGGGGAAATCCACCTTTGTGCGCCAGATAACCGGCGTGGAACAACGCACGCGCGGCACTGTGGTATTTGACGGAGCCGAGGTGAATTTTGCTGGCCCATTGGACGCACGCGAGGCGGGGATCGAAACGGTCTTTCAGACGCTTGCCTTGGCGGACGATCTGAATGTGCCGGACAACCTGTTTCTGGGCCGTGAAAAGACCAAATGGAACTGGCTTGGCCCGTTCCGGTTGCTCGACTATAAGGCTATGAAAGAAGATACGATGGCGGGGCTTGTGAAAACGGGCGTCAAAATTCCCAACATCAAGAACACCATCGCCAATATGTCGGGTGGTCAGCGCCAATGCGTTGCGATTGCGCGGACAGCGACGTTTGCGTCCAAGCTAACGATCATGGACGAACCAACCGCCGCCCTTGGCGTGCAGGAGACCGCGCAGGTAGAAAACATCGTGCGGACGCTGAAAGAGCAGGGCGAAAGCCTGATTCTTGTGTCGCATAACATGCGGCAGGTGTTTGATCTTGTGGACCGGATCGTCGTGTTCCGCCGTGGCCGCATCGTGGCGAACCTGAATGTCGCAGATACCGATGGGAACGATGTCGTGTCCTATATCACTGGCGCCAAAACCGGTGCGGAGTATGAAGGCGCGGCATGAAGCTGCTTGATCTAGAACATCCATTCTTTGCCCCCGTTGCAACCCGCGTGATCGTCACTGCGATCTGCGCGGGTTGGGGACTGTTTGAACTGTCGTCAGGCGCGGTCTTCTGGGCGATGTTTTTCCTTGGTCTGGCCCTGATCTGCGGCTGGCGTTTTGCCACGATAGACTATAGCGCGTTGCCCGATCAGAAAGACAAGGACTGACGGGGTATGGCTGTAACGCTCAAGGACGTGGCAGAACTGGCGGGCGTGTCCCGCTCGGCGGTGTCGCGCACCTATACCGAAGGCGCGTCCGTGTCGGCCAAGACCCGCGAGAAGGTCCGCCGTGCCGCTGATGATCTGGGCTATAGCCCCAATGCCTTGGCCTCGTCACTAACCACTGGCCGGACCAAGATGATCGGGTTGATTTCCAACAACTTTCACAACCCGATTTTCCTACAGGTCTTTGATCTGTTCACCAAGAACCTGCAAGACCGTGGCCTGCGCCCCTTGCTGGTAAACCTCACGGATGAGACTGACCCGCAAGCCTCGGTTCAGATGCTGCGGCAGTATTCTGTGGACGGTGTGATCGTCGCATCCTCGACCTTGCCCGAAAGCTTTGCCGAGGCATTTGCCGATGCGAACATGCCCGTTGTACACAGCTTTGGCCGCCACACCGACAGCCCCCGCGTGAACACACTTGGTATCGACAATATCGAAGCGGGGCGGCTGGCGGCAGAGACGCTATTGGCCCGCGGCTATCGCAATGTCGGGTTTCTTGGCGGGCCGGAAAGCGCGACCTCAACACAGGACCGCTTATCGGGCTTTGCAGCCGCGCTGCGCAACACGGCCGCCACGCTGAGCACGTCGTTTGCCAGCCAGTATTCGTTCGAAGCAGGCCGCGCAGAGATGCTGCGTTTGATGGATGAACCACTGGCCGAAGCCTATTTCTGTGGTGACGATGTGCTGTCCATCGGCGTGCTGTCAGCGTTGCAAAGCAAGGGGCTGTCGGTGCCGCAGGACGTGGGGATCATCGGTCTGAACGACATGGAAATGGCCGCGTGGGACAACATTAACCTGACCACGATCCACAACCCGATTGGCCGGATTATCGAATCCTCTGTCGGGCTGGTCGCTGATCTGGTGCAGGATGGTGACTTGCCGACAAAGGCGCGACGGTTCGATTGTCATGTCGTCGACAGGGGCACGTTGCGGCCCCTGCCATAAAGCATTTCAGCGGAACATCGGCGGGCGCGCATCGAGCCATGCGCCGTCCTTTTTCCCGCTTTCTGCCACAGCAAAGACCGCCGCCATCGACCGCAAACCGTCTTCGGCGCGGGGATAGAGGTTCGCTGCCGGATCCATCACGCGACCTTCTTTGCGGGCGTTAATCGCCTCGGCCAGATCGGTGTAGATGTTGGCGAACGCCAACGGCATGCCTTCGGCATGACCGATGGTGACGCGGGTGGTGCGGTCGGCCTCTGGCGACAGGTTCGCCTCACCACGTTCGATGATCTGAAGGCGTTCGCCCAGTGGCATGTAGTACAGCTGGTTGGGGTGTTCCTGGCTCCAGCGCAGACCGCCGGTTTCGCCGAACACTTGAATACCAAGCCCGTGCTGCCGCCCGATCGCGATAGAGCTAGTCCAAAGCCGCCCGACAGCGCCACCGTCCATACGGAAGTTCACCATCGCGTCGTCTTCCAATGTCCGCACGTCAATGCAAGACACTGTATCTGCTGACAATTTCGTCACTTCCTGCCCTGTCACGAACGACGCCATATGCATTGCATGGATACCGCAGTCGGCGAACTGCGCCGACACGCCAGCCTGCGCCGGATCATACCGCCAGCGAACGCGGGGGTTGTCGGCGTCGGTCGCGTCGGCGTGGTGGCCATGGGCGAATTCGGCGTTCACAAGGCGCACCTTGCCGATGTCACCGCGGGCGATCATTGCCTTCATATGGCGGACAAGTGAATAACCCGTGTATCCGTAGTTCACCGCGCAGATTCTGCCGGTTTTCTTCGCGATCTCGACAATCTCTTCGCCCTCTTCCACGGTCATGGTCATCGGCTTTTCACACAACACGTTGAACCCGCCTTCAAGGAAGGATTTGGTGATTTCAAAGTGGGTGCTATTGGGCGTTGCAACAGTGACCAAGTCTATGGGATCGCTGCGCTTTTTCTCGGCTGCGAGCATTTCTTCCCAGCCGCCATACGCGCGGTCACCAAGGCCCAAGCGCTGGCCGTAGTCGATGCCGTATTCGGGGCGGTGATCAAGCGCGCCGGCGGTGAATTCGAATAGCCCATCAAGGCCCGCGCCAAGGCGGTGGGCCGGTCCGATCTGGCTGCCTTCGCCGCCGCCGATCATGCCCCATTTCAGTTTCGTCATTTGCGTTAATCTTTCGGTGAGAAGGTCAGTTTATCAAGATCACAGAGCGTGCACCGGACGTGCACAGCGCGTGCACGGGCGCGTCGCCGTAGAAAGGTTAGAACCCGATGGATTGAAGATAAGCACGGTTCAGTTTTGCATCGTCAACGGGGGATGTGTCGCCTTCGGGGTCACAGTCTTGTTCGACTGTGCACCAGCCGCTGAACCCATTGTCGATCAGAATTTGACGCACAGCAGGGAAGTCTACATCGCCATCGCCCAGATTGCAGAAGATGCCGTCGCCGCAAGCCTCGTAGAAATCGGTGCGGTTGGCCACAACCTTGGCTTTCACCTTCGGGTCAATGTCTTTGAAGTGCATGTAGCTGATGCGGTCGATGTGTTTGCGCATGAATGCAACAGGATCAAAACCGGCATAAGAGTGGTGGCCCGTGTCAAAACAGATTTTCAGGATGTTGGCGTCAACTTCGTCCAGCAGACGCTCCAGCTCAGGCTCGAAGTCGATGAAACCGGCGGCGTGGGCGTGCATACCAACAGTCAGCCCGTATTCTTCCGCGCCCATCTTGGCGACGGTTGCGATGCGATCACGGAAGGCGGACCATTCGGCGGTATCCATTTGCTCGGCCTCATCCGCACGGCCAGCAGTAGGCGCGCGGCGGGGCGAGATGCTGTCGATCAGGACAAGGTGTTCAGCCCCGTGCGCCTTGAGCGCCTTGCAGGTGCGCACGGCACCGTCCATCACGTCATCCCAAGCGGCGGGATCGTGGAACGGGCGAAAGACCACGCCGCCAACAAGCGTCTGGCCAAACTCTTCGAGCGCGTCACCCAGCAGGGCAGGGTCCTCGGGCATGAAGCCAACCGGCCCCAGTTCAATCCCGGTGTAGCCAGCGGCGGCGTTTTCTTGCAGCACCTTTCGCCACGCGGGATTACGGGGGTCGTCTGCAAATTCGACACCCCAGGAACAGGGCGCGTTACCGATTTTGATCATTGTGTTGGTCCTTTAGAAATCCGCGACCTGCACCCAAGCGTTGCGTTCGCTTGAGGCATGGGTGGCGGCAACAATGCGGTTCACCTCCAGCCCTTCTTGGAAGGTGGGCCAGACGGGTGTTTTGGTGGCGATGGCCGTGAGGAAATCCTTGGCCTCGATGATGATCTGGTCGTTGTAGCCTGTGCCGTGACCGGGGCCTTGGCAGAATGGCAGGTAATCGGGGTGGTTCGGGCCTGTCAGAATCTTGCGAAAGCCGCGTTCGGCCTCCGGCCCTTCGGCAAGGTAAAGATGGATCGCGTTCTGATCTTCCTGATCAAAACGGATATGACCCTTGGTGCCGTGTATTTCGTAAGCGTAGCCCATCTTGCGACCCATCGCGACGCGGGAAAAGAACATGTGCCCCTGCGCGCCGCTGGCGAAACGGCACATCATTTGCGCCAGATCGTCGTTGGTCACGGCGTCACCGTCGCGGGTTTTGTGGACTGTCTCGGTGACCGCGCACAGGCTTTTGATTGGTCCCATCAGCGCGTGTGCGGCGTTAATCATATGCGGGGCCAGATCACCCATGCAGCCGTTGGCGCGGCCCTGCGCGCGCCAGCCGCCGATGGCGGGGTCGGCAAAGAAATCCTCGGTCATTTCACCGCGAAACCAGATGACATCGCCGATGCGCCCCTCGGCCAGAAGCTGGCGGGCGTATTGGGATGCGGGCGTGCGGATGTAGTTAAAACCGACCATGTTGGCGACGCCTGCTTGCGTGGCCGCATCCACCATCGCGCGGCTGTCGTCCATGGATGTGCCAAGCGGCTTTTCACACAGCACAGGCTTGCCAGCGGCGAAGGCGGCCAGTGCAATCTCGCGGTGGGTGGCTTGGGGGGAGGCGATGACCACCGCCTCGACCTTGGGATCATCGACCAGAACGCGCCAGTCGTCGGTTGCGCGGGCAAAGCCATAGGTGTTGCGATACTTTTCTGCCGACTCAGGTGACGTCGCGCAGACCATCTCTAATCGTGGCGTCAGGGCCGTGTCGAACACAGCTTTTACAGCGCCAAAGGCCACGGCATGCGCCTTGCCCATATAGCCGCCACCGATGATGCCGATCCCGATCTCAGACATTGGTGAACCCTCCCGCAGAAACCGATTGCAACCGGTTGCAAAATGCGTATCGTGGTTTAGGGCGGCGGGTCAATATGCAATCTGCGCCTTGCAGATTTTGTAGCGGGGGACACGGCTGTGAGCGAGACAATTAAGCTGACGACGGCGCAGGCGATCATCCGTTATCTGGCCGCGCAGTTTATCGAGATTGACGGTGTGAAGAACCGCCTGTGCGGTGGCGGATTTGGCATTTTCGGCCACGGCAATGTGACCTGCCTTGGCGAGGCGCTTTATGATCATCGCGACGTGTTGCCGCTGTATCGCGGGCAGAACGAGCAGGGGATGGGCTTTGCCGCTGCTGGTTATGCCAAGGCGCACCTGCGCCGCCGGTTTATGTTTTGCACGGCGTCCGCTGGTCCGGGCACGGCGAACCTGCTGACGGCGGCGGCGCTGGCCCACGCGAACCGTCTGCCAATGCTGATGCTGTGTGGTGACGCATTCCTGACGCGCCTGCCTGATCCTGTATTGCAGCAGTTGGAGCATTTCGGGAACCCGACGCTGGGCGTGAATGATGCGTTCAAGGCGGTGTCGCGATTCTGGGACCGGATCACGCACCCCGCGCAGATCATCCAGTCGCTGCCAGCGGCGCTGGCCACGATGCTGGACCCCGCCGATTGCGGGCCAGCTTTCATTGGCTTGCCGCAGGATGTGCAGGGCTGGACCTATGATTATCCGGTGTCGTTCCTTGAGGAGCGGGTGCACCGTATCCGTCGCCAAGCGCCTGACGCAGCCGAGGTGGCAGACGCCATTGCGTTGCTGAAAACCGCCAAGCGACCAATGATTATCGCGGGTGGCGGTGTGCAATATTCCGGCGCTGTGGCGGATCTGACCGCCTTTGCGGAGACTACTGGTATTCCCGTCGTTGAGACGATTGCGGGTCGGGCGAATATGCTGAATACGCATCCGCTGAACATCGGCCCAATTGGCGTGACGGGGTCGAATTCTGCCAACACGATTGCCGAAGAGGCGGATGTTATTCTGGCAGTTGGCACGCGTTTGCAGGATTTTACCACTGGGTCATGGACCGCCTTTGCCCAAGACGCCAAGATCATCGGCGTGAACGCAGCGCGGCACGACGCAGCCAAGCATATGTCGATGACCGTCGTGGGTGATGCTAAGCTGGCGCTTGAAGCGTTGGCAAGCGGCTACAAAGCGCCCGACAGCTGGAAGGCCCATGCGCAGGAAGAGCGTGCGAAGTGGAACGACTACGTTGCCACGAACACGGGGTTGGGCAACGGCCCCGCCAGCTATGCCCAAGCGATTGGCGAGGTGAACCGCCTGTGTGATCCCCGCGACCGCGTTGTTGCGGCGGCTGGTGGTCTGCCTGCCGAAGTCACGGCCAACTGGCGCACACTGGATATCGGCACGGTGGATGTAGAATTCGGCTTCTCGTGCATGGGCTACGAGATCGCGGGCGGCTGGGGCGCGCGCATTGCACAGAGTGAGCAGGAGCCGGAAAGTGATACCATCGTGTTCACCGGTGACGGGTCGTATCTGCTTATGAACTCCGACCTTTATTCATCCGTCCTGACCGATAAAAAGATGATCGTGATGGTGCTGGATAACGGCGGCTTTGCCGTCATCAACAAATTGCAGAACAACACAGGCAACGAGAGTTTCAACAACCTGATCGCGGATACGCCAACGGCGACAACGCAGGCGCGGGTCGACTTTGAAGCACACGCGAAATCCATGGGCGCACTGGCGGAAACCGTGGATAGCCCCGCTGGGTTGGAAGAGGCGTTCAAGCGCGCCAAGGCCGCCGACCGGACATACGTAATCGTCATGCAGGTTGACCCCTACGACGGCTGGACGACCGAAGGCCACACATGGTGGGAGGTCGGCACGCCCTATGTGACCGACAACCCAAAGGTCGCCGCAGCGCATAAAGATCAGGAAAGCACGCGACCCCGTCAGCGTAAGGGCGTGTGATGGACAAGCTGCTGGATGGCATCGCCAAAAACAGCTTTGTCGTGGTGGGGCGCGTGGGCATGGACCTTTATCCAGACCCGCCGGGCACCGCGACCGAAGACGCAACCGAGATGACCGTGGATATGGGCGGTTCCTCCGCCAACATCGCTGCGGGGATCGTGAAACTCGGCGGCAAGGCGGCGCTGGTCACGCGTGTGTCCGACGATAGCGTCGGACGGTTCTGTGTCGGCAAGCTCAAGCACTACGGCGTGGATACCACGCATGTGACACACATTGGCGGCGAATACCGCAACTCGCTCGCGGTTTACGAAAGCCGGATTGAAGGGCACCAATCCACGATCTACCGCAATGGTGCCGCTGATTTCCAAATGGATGAGGCGGATGTGGCGGCGGTGGACTACGGGGCATATGGCGCGCTCATCACCGCAGGCACCGTTTTCGCGGCGGAACCTTCGCGCAGCGCCACCTTCGCCGCATTCGCCCATGCCAAAGCCGCTGGCCTGCCCGTGATTTTCGACGTGGATTACCGCCCCTATTCATGGCCCTCTCCACAGGTCGCCGCCGATGTCCTGAGCCGTGCCGCGATGGAATGCGACATGATCGTTGGCAACGATGAAGAGTTCGGTTTTATGGCGGGCGACTATGCCAAGGGCCTCGACAAGGCCCGCGACCTGGCCGCAACAACCGCCAGCATTGTGGTCTACAAGATGGGCCACGAAGGCGCCGTGACCTTCGCGGGCGATCAGGAAATTCGCACGGGTATCTTCCCCGTCGACGCGCTCAAACCCACGGGTGCGGGCGACAGTTTCATGGCGGGCTTGATGACGGGCCTTGCCGCAGGCCAACCACTGAAAGATGCGATTTTGCGCGGTTCGGCCTGTGCCTCTATAACTGTGTCCAAACCGGGCTGCGCGCCAGCCATGCCAGACACTGCGACACTGACCCAATTCATGGCCGACCACCCCGGCCCCACCGCTGCCTAAAGGATCACGCCCATGCATATCCCGCCGTTCGACAACCAGAACAAACCGATTGTGGATATCGATGATCCAACGGTGCCGCTGAACTATTTCAACATCGTAAAGCTGACGAAGGGCCAAGCGTTTGAATACGCCGTGCCGGGGTATGAGACGTGCATCGTGCCAGCCACTGGCACCGTTGATATCGACATCGAAGGGTTCAAGGTCGACGGCATCGGTCAGCGGGTCGAGGACGTTTGGGATGGCGAGCCGGAGGGCGTTTATGTTCCGGTGGCCGCCAAAGCCACGATGGTCTGCACGTCCGACAACGCCGAAGTGTTCATCTGCGGCGCGCGTTACGACAAAGTGCTGGATGCCTTCGCCGTCCGCGCGAACGAGCTGGACAAGGTGCAATACGGGTCAGACGACACGAAAACCCACCGCAAGATCAAACACATCCTTGGCACGAAATACCACGACAAGGTTGGCCGCTTGCTGGTGTCCGAACTCTTCACCGTGGGCGAAGGTGGCTGGTCCGGCTTCCCGTCGCACAAGCACGATACCGACCGCCTGCCGCAGGAAACGCGCCACGACGAAACCTACAACTTCCGGTTCAAGCCCAACCACGGGTCCGGCGTGCAGATGCTGCAACGCGAGGACGGGAAGGCGGGCGATGCCTATCACATCGTCGATGGCTCCACGATCTGCCTTGATAGCGGCTACCATCCCTGCGCGGTGCTGCCGGGTTATCAGATGTATTACTTCACGATCCTTGGCGGCCTGTCACAACGCAGCCTTGTGCAATACTTCCAGCCGTCCCACGCCTATCAGGTTGAGACGATACCGGGCATCAAGGACATGATCGCGAAGTTCAAGTAGACCCTCCGGGTATCATTTTGCCAAAAATACTCGCCCCGCTGGCAAGCGTCCCACCAGCACAAAACGAACGGACTTCACATGCCTCTCGTCACCCTCTCTGATGTCCTGCAACCCGCGCTAAAGCACGGTCACGCAGTCGGTGGTCTGGTCACGCTTGGCTGGGAAGACATGCGCGCTTATGTGGCGGCAGCCGAGGCTGAAGACTGCCCCGTCATCCTGCAAGCGGGGCCGGGGTGCCGCGCGCATACGCCGCTGCCGGTGCTGGGGCGGATGTTCCGCTATCTCGCCCAAGAGGCCAGCGTACCTGTCGTGGCGCATCTGGATCACGGATATACCTATGATGACTGCGCCGAGGCACTGGATGCGGGTTTCACCTCGTTGATGTTTGACGGGTCGCGTCTGCCTTTGGCGGACAATATTGCGCAGACACGGGCCGTGGTGGAACTGGCACATGCCGCGGGCATTTCCTGCGAGGGCGAGATCGGCTTTGTGGGCTATGACGCGGGCGAGGCGTCAAGCGGAACCGACCCGCAAGAGGCGGCGCGTTTTGCCGCCGAAACCGGTGTGGATGCGATGGCCATCTCCGTGGGCAACGTGCACTTGCAACAGGACAAGCAAGGCGGGTTGGACGAGGCGCGGATCGCGGCCATTCAGGCAGTCACGGATGTCCCATTGGTCATTCACGGCGGCTCGGGCGTGCCGATTGAACAGCGCAGAAAACTGGCGCGAGAGACAAGCATCTGCAAGTTTAACATCGGGACAGAGTTGCGGATGGCCTTTGGCGACGCGCTTAGGACGGCGGTGAACAGCGATCCCGACAGGTTTGATCGCAACACCATCCTCAAAGACACCGAGACACCCGTAACAGAGGCCGCACGCGGCGTTCTCCGCGCGCTGAAAGGATAAATGATGCTCAATATCGGACTTTTAGGTGCGGGGCGTATCGGGCACGTGCATGGCGCAACCTTGCGCGGCATGACAACGGCGTGTGCGGCGGCAGTGTCGGACTTTGTGCCGGACGCGGCGCAGGCCTTGGCCGGTCGGCTGGGCGCCGAGGTGATGACCTCCGAAGAGATTATTGCGTCAGACAAAATCGATGCGGTGGTCATCGGCACGCCCACGACGACGCATTACGATCTGATTCATGCGGCAGCGGCTGCGGGCAAGGCGATTTTCTGCGAAAAGCCCGTCGATTTGTCGGTGGACCGAATTCGCGAATGTCTGGCCGCGGTGGAAAAGGCGGGCGTGCCCTTCATGACCGCGTTTAACCGGCGCTTTGATCCCGGTTTTGCGCATCTGCAAAAGCAAATCGCGGATCAGGTGGTGGGCAATGTGGAGATTGTGACGATCCTGTCGCGTGATCCCGCACCGCCGCCGATTGGTTATATCAAACAGTCCGGCGGTATTTTCCGCGACATGATGATCCACGATTTGGATATGGCGCGGTTTTTGCTGGGCGAGGACCCGGTGGAACTGACCGCCGTTGGTTCATGCCTGGTCGATCCCGCTATTGGTGAGGCGGGGGATTTTGACACCGCCGCAGTCACGCTGAAAACGGCAAGCGGCAAGATTTGCCAGATCTCGAACTCGCGCCGCGCGACCTATGGCTATGACCAGCGGGTCGAGGTGCATGGCGAAAAGGGCATGCTGCGGGCGATGAATGTGCCGGAGCATAATGTGGAATTTTCATCGGGGGCGGGGTTCACGTCTGCGCCAACGCAGCCGTTCTTTCTTGAGCGCTATGCGGCAGCCTACCGCGCGGAGATGGAGCACTTTGTTGCCAGCGTGGTGGACGGCGTCGAGATGACGCCAACCGGTGTTGATGGGTTGAAAGCGCAGATGATGGCAGATGCCGCCGATGCGAGCGCCCGCGATGGTCAACCGCGCAAGCTACAGTTCTAAGCGCCACAATTTGCTAGAAATGATGTGAAGACCCCCGTCTTCTAGAAAAAGGGGGTCTTCAAAGCAGTGTCAGTTTCCGTAGGCCACGGCGGGTAGCCACGTTACCAGCCAAGGGAACTGGAACACGATGAACAGGCCCAGAAGCTGCAACAACACAAACGGGATCACGCCGCGATAGATGTGGCCGATGGTAACACCGGGCGGGCAGACACCTTTGAGATAGAACAGCGCAAAGCCCACAGGCGGGGTCAGGAATGACGTTTGCAACGTCACCGCTACAAGGATCGCAAACCAGACAACCGATGGATCACGCACCTGATCAAAGCCCGGAATCGCAAGGTCGAGCCCCACAATAATCGGCAACATCAGCGGCATGATGATGATCGTGATTTCGATCCAGTCCAGCAGGAAGCCGAGCAGGAACACGATGAACAGGATGAACAGGACGATCATGTAGGGGTCTTCGAAGACCGACAGAACCATGTGTTCGACGATCTCGTCCCCGCCATAACGGCGCAAGATCAACGCAAAGAAGTTCGCAGCCAGAAAGATGCCCACGATATAGCCAGAGGTGTTCAGCGTTGAGCGGCTCACCTCTTTCAGCGTTTTGAAATCCAGCCTGCGGTTCAGCAGTGCCAACAACGTGGCACCCAAGGCGCCAAGGCCCGAGGCTTCGGTCGGCGTAGCCACGCCTGCAAAGATTGATCCCAGAACGAGCAGGATCAGGAACATCGGCGGGATCACGGCGAGCAGGACTTCTTTGACGACGGGCCAGCCGACCTCGTCGGATTTCTCCGGCGCGGGCATGCTGTTGGGGCTGATGATGCCGTAGATCACGATGAAAATGATATAAAGCGCGCCCAGCAGCAAGCCGGGGAAAAGCGCGCCCATGAACAGATCGCCCAGCGAAATGGCAAGCTGGTCGGACATGATCACCAGCATGATCGACGGCGGGATCAGGATACCCAGCGTGCCTGCACTGGCGATGGTGCCTGTGGCGATCGGCTTGGAGTAGTTCTGCGCCATCATCGCGGGCAGGGCCATCACCCCCAGCAGGGTCACGGATGCGCCGATGACGCCAGTGGATGCGGCAAGGATAATCCCGATCAGCAGCACGGTCAGCGACAGACCACCGCGCAGGCTGCCGAACAGTTTTTGCATCGCGTGCATCATGCGTTGGGCCACGCCGGATTGATCCAGCATCAACCCCATGAAGATGAACATCGGTAGCGCCACCAACACGGGGTTCTTGACCGTGTTGCCAAACAGACGGCCCGACAGAACCTGAAGTTTCTGGTAGTCGATGCCCGTGCGATCAAAGTCGATAATGTCGTCCCACAAGCCGCGCAGAGGATCGAGGAACAGTTCGGCAATCAGCACAAACACAAGGCTGACACCGACCAGCGCCATCGCGACGGGAATCCCGCGAAACAGCATGTAGATAAAGGTAAAGAACATGGCCATCACGGCCAGTTCGTTCATGGTCAGGTATTGTCCGATGAATGACGGCATTTGCGCTTACCCTTCTGTCTTGGGTTGAAGGGCGCGTGCGATAATCAGCACGACAAGGGTCACCGCGACACTGATCAGTGCGGTATAGGCGATTTCGTAGCGGCCAGGCTCCCATGCATCAAAGATGGGGGCGCGACTGATATCGCGTGAGGTTGCGCCGTCTTCGGCGGTCAGCCATGTGAAAGACCAGACCAGTCGGAACACGATCATGTTGATGATGAAGAACGTGCTGGGCAGCGCATAAAGCAGCTTGCGGAACAGGGTCGGTGTGGTCAGCCGCGTCAGATAGCGCACGTAGGCCGACCAGCAGGCAAAGGCGATAAACACAAAACTGAGGTTCATGAAAATCTTGAGAACCCACAGGTTATGCAATCCGTTCGGACTGTCAGAGCCTTCGTCTGCCACCAAAGAGGCAACGGCATAAGCGGCCGTCACGTCCCAGCACAGGATGATGAACGGCAGGAACAGCCACGCGATTGCGAAAATTTCGGTGCGCAGCTTTTTGCGCTCATCGTAGTGGTCATAGAAAATATCAACGCGCACGTGGCTGTTGGTCGTCACGGCGTATCCCACGCCAACCAGCACGGCCGCGCCGTAAAGCCACCATTGCAGATCATCCAGCCAGGCTTGGTTCATGCCAATGCCGCGCAAAACGACCTGACTGCAAATAGCGATCATCAGAATCGGGAAGAACCATGCAAAGAGATTACTGATGTGCACGATCACGCGGTCGCCCCAGTTGTGGTTTGCACGATTGGCCTCACCGGGATCGGTGATCGCCGCAACCTCTTCGACTGTTGTCGCGGGTTCAATATTTTGCATGATTTTCGCCCTGTCTGCGCAACCGCCATACGGTCACAGATGCCCAACCCAAGTGCGTAACGGGACAGCCCAAAGGCCGCCCCGATACCTATTTTATAACGTCTGTCGCTTAGTTGCGCGGACGTGGCAGGTAGATGTTATCCGACCAGACCTTATAGCCGTCGCGGAATTCCTGCAGATCGTCCCAGACCATCTTGAAATACTCGTCCTCGGCGGCAAGCTCTGCTGCAACCTCGCCCCAAGCGCTTTCAAACTGGTCCAGCATCTCAACCGGCCACTGTTTGATCGTCACACCGTTGTTTTCGGTGTTGTCGACCATCGCGGCATAGTTCAGCGCTTCGCCTTCGGCGTAGTTCGTTGTGATGTTGGCAAGGCAGGCCACTTCGATCTGGTTTTGGGCAACCTCATCCAGATCTTCCCAGACGTCCTTGTTCACAAGCAGTTCGAACATTGTCGCGGGCTGGTGCCAGCCGGGGAAGTAGTTGTACTTGGCGATGTTGTAGAAGCCCAAGCGCGCGTCGATCAGCGGCATGGAGAATTCTGTTGCATCAATCGCACCACGCTCAAGCGCAGGGAAGATGTCGCCAGCCGCCAGAAGCGATGTGGACACGCCCAGACGCTGCATCACTTCGGCACCAAGGCCAAAGAAGCGCATGTTCAGACCTTCAAGGTCCTCGATTGAGTTGATTTCGTTCTTGAACCAACCGGAAGTTTCGGGCGCGATGATACCGCATGGCAGCACGTGCACGTCATAACCGGCCTGATCATACATGCCCTGGAACAGCTCGTGGCCGTCGTCATAAAGCATCCAAGCGAGGAATTCGCCAGCTTCGGGGCCAAACGGCACAGCAGCGAACAGCGATGCGGACGGGATTTTACCCTGCCAGTAACCGGCAGTGGTGTAGGCCGCGTCAATCGAGCCGTTGGAGACAGCGTCAAGCGCTTCAAGCGTCGGGACAAGCTCACCTGGATCGAAGTGTTCAAATTCAACTTCGCTGGAGATCGAGTTAATCTTTTCGACAAAATCGACACCCGCGGTGCCAAGGATCGGCAGGTTTTTACCAAAGGCCGATGTCATTTCGAGTGTTTCTTGCGCAGACGCAGCGCCGGCAAGTGATACGGTCGCAGCAACTGCGCCCGCGATAAAGCGGTTCATATTCATTTCCTCCCATGTGTCGCCGCCCTTATTTTGGGCGAACATGGGGTAAGCCTACTGATTTAGATGGGTCGCGCTAGTGTTGATTGTGCTTTGTTACGCATTAAGAAGGTCGCGCATAACAAAATTACCTATTAAACAGAATGTTAACGCCTCTTTGACGTATGCATTAATGTATGCGTTAGTCTGGTTGACCCCAGAAATGCCAAAGGCCCGACAGTTTGCCGGGCCTCTTTGCGATTCTTATGTCGGGTGGATCAGCCCTTGCCCTTCCAAGGCACAAGGATGCGTTCAACCCACCGCATCAGCATGTCGATGGTAAAGCCGATGATACCGATCAGGATGATACCCATCAGAACGATGTCGGTTTGCTGGAACTTTGAGGCGACCATGATCATCATGCCTGCGCCCTTTTCAGCGGCGACCAGTTCGGCGGCAACGACAGTGCCCCAGCACACACCCATTGCAACCCGCGCGCCTGTGAAAATCTCGGGCAGGGAGTTGGGGATGATGACATGGCGCATGATCTGCCACTTGGACGCACCCAGCGAATAGGCAGCGTGAACTTTGGAAATGCGCACACCCGACACGCCAGAGCGTGCGGCAATGGCCATGATCCAAAGTGCGGCAAGGAACAGCAGGATGATCTTGCCCACCTCGCCGATACCGGCCCAGATAATCACCAGCGGGATCAGGGCCAGCGGTGGCACGGGGCGCATGAATTCCACGATCGGGTCAAACCAGCCACGGAACCAGTCCGACAGGCCCATAGCATAGCCCAGCGGGATACCCACCAGCGCGCCAAGGATAAAGCCAACGATCACGCGGAACAGCGAAAAGCCAAGGTGTTCGGCGAGTGTCGAATTGCGGAAACCGGCAGAGGCGATTTCGACAACGCGGTTCCAGACAGCTTCTGGGGCAGGCAGCCAGATCGGCTCCATCTGCCAACCGGTGGCGGGCTGGATGTTCAACGTGCCTTTGCCCGTCATACCGATGGTGCCGATATCGGTTCTGACCGATCCGTCCGGCTCAATCGCTTCGCCATTGATGGCGGTGATGACAGCCCCGTCGTCGCGGGTGATGTCGTCGTTGTCTTCCACGCGCAGAAGGCCGCTGCGATAAACTTGCAATGCAATGCTGTCGTTCTTGGCAAAACCGTCACCGGGGGCGGGCTCGGGCGCTTCGGCGTCTTCACCTGTTGGAAAGACCAGCACGGTCACTTCGGCGTCGTCGGTCGTGCCATCCGGCGCTGTCGACGTGTAGGTGAATGTGCCGGTGCCTTCATAAGGGCCGGGGGCGTGCAGGAAACCCGGTAGCAGTTTGCTGCCTGTAAACGCGCCCCAAAGCACGAAAATCAGCACAATCGACACCACGGATGCGACAGTGTTGGAGGTTACCGCGCTTTCGTCACCAAAGGTCACGGTCTTGAGTGAGCCATAATCCTTTTTGGGTGTCAGCAGACGTTTGACAAAGGTCCAGATGATACCGGCCGCAAGGATCAGCAGCACATAGCCGATGATATAGGGGGCGGCGGCGACAAGAGTTTGCAGAACGGCGACCAGTTCTGCCCAAAGGCTTGCGAAAATGCTCATTTACCTGCTCCGCCCATGATTTCTTCTTCCATATCCCAGATCATCCCGAGGATTTCTTCGCGGGTTTCGGCAAACTGCGGATGCTTCTTTACTTCGCGCAGGTCCTGACCCACGCCCATTTCTGCGAATGGCAAGTTGTATTCCTTATGGATACGACCCGGACGCGGGGCCATGACGATCAGACGTTCGCCCAAAAGCAGCGCCTCTTCCACAGAGTGCGTGATCAGGATGATGGTCTTGCCGGTTTCTTTCCACAACTTAAGCACCAGACCCTGCATCTTTTCGCGGGTCAGGGCGTCCAGCGCGCCAAGCGGTTCGTCCATCAGGATCACGTCGGGTTCATTGGCCAGACAGCGGGCAAGGGCCACGCGCTGCTGCATACCACCGGAAAGTTCGTAGACCTGCTTTTCCTTGAAGTCCTGCAAGCCAACAACATCCAGCAGGTGGTCCACTTTATCGGCGTCTTGCTTGGAGGTGCCCTTCATCTTGGGACCAAAGCCCACGTTTTCGCGCACCGACATCCATTCAAACAGCGCACCTTGCTGGAATACCATGCCGCGTTCAGGGCCGGGGCCGTGGACCGCTTTGCCGTTCAGCCTGATTTCGCCTTCGGTCGGGGCCAGAAAGCCCGCAACGATGTTGAGAAGTGTGGTCTTACCGCAGCCCGACGGGCCAAGGACGGACAGAAGCTCGCCCGCTTTCAGGTCGATCGTCACGTCCTTCAGCGCCTGCACAGACGTGCCGTTGGGCAAGTCAAAGCGCATCGACAGCTTATCAATTTCAAGTGCGGCCATACTGGTGTCCCTTGGTATTATTCTTGCGGAAAGGATGCGCGGCTTTGGCATCATTCGCGAAAGAACGTGTTGGGTGGTGTGGCGCGGGGGTGCTGGACCCCCGCGCCGGATCATACTCGCGAGGGTATGATTACATCTCGGACACGGCCATCAGAGGACCGGCGTTTACCGCACCCTCATAGCTGTCCAGTGCAGATGGGATCGAGCCGCTTTCCACGAAGACGTCTGCAACGCCTTTCATGAATGTCTGTGCGTTGCCGCCCATCCATGCAGCCGACAGCTGGTCAGCAACCGATGGGAACACGAATGTGTCAATCGTCTCGGCAGTGGCCTGCACGTCCATACCAGCGTCATTGGCGATGACTTCGAGCATCTCGTCACGCATGGAGCCTTCGTTCCACATGGCGTTGGCGTTTGCTGTCACTTCAAGGAACTTGGCAACCATCTCCGGGTTCTCGGCCACAAACGCAGCAGGTGCTGTTGTCGCGTCGAACACCAGAATACCCAGCGCTTCTTTCTCAGCGCCGGTCAGCAGGACGTTGCCGTGCTCTTTCATGCGGCGCAGTGCACCACCCCAACCGCACGACATATCGACCTGACCCTGTGCAATCGCGGCAGCGCCGTCAGCCGGTGCCATGTCAACAACTTCAAGCGAGGCGACATCAACGCCGAAGTGGTCCATCTGGCGCAAGAAGCCGTAGTGCGCAGCAGTACCCAGTGGTACGGCAACTTTCTTGCCAGCCAGTTCGCCAGCGGATGCAGCATCGATTTCCAGACCGGAGGCAACAACGCAGTTGTCGTTCTCGGCATAGGATACAGCCACGTCAACAACCTGAATGTCCTGACCTGCGGATGCAGCAACAACGAACGGCGGGATACCCTGGGATACAGAGATCTGCACGTCGCCGGATGCCATGGCAGCGGACATTGCGGTGCCTGTGTCAAAGCTGACCCAGTTGATCTTGGCGCCCATTGCTTCTTCGTACATGCCGTTCACTTTGGCGAACTGGAATGGCATCGGCCACTCGAGGAAGTAGGCAACAGTGATTTCTTCGTGACCATCTGCAACTGCTGTGTTCGCGGTGAACGTCAGAGCGGCAGTTGCCATCAAAGCTTTCATCATGGTGGATTTCATTTCGTAGTCTCCCTTGGTGTGCGGGCCTGTATCGGGCAGTGATCCCGTGCGCAGATCCACATCTTTGACGCCTTGGCCTGAATGGGCCGCAGCAGGTGATTTATGCCGTATTCTCTCGGCATTTCTTGAAAGTTACAGCGCTTTGCGCGCTTGCAATCGAACACTATTGGCCCGTCACAAGGAGTCAAACGAATCCTCATCTGGACTAATTGTGCGGTCAGTCTGGCCTTAAAATTTGTGCAAAGCTATCGATTTGCTTGCAAATAAAAGTGAAAAGTCCTTCGCTTGGCGTCAATGCGGGCGATTTTGGAACGACAAGAGGTGCAGATGACAGCGCAATTGACAGCAGCACAAACCAGCGCAATCGCCCACGTGCAGGATCAGCGAAAGCGGTTGTCGGACGACTGCGCCACGATTTTTGACTTTGGTGAAACAGCTTGGCGGGAATACCGCTCGGCAGCGTGGTATGTCGACAGGCTGCGCGCAGAGGGCTTCACGGTGGAAGAGGGCAGCGCGGGCATGCCCACGGCGTTTTATGCCGAATGGTCAAACGGGGACGGTCCTGTCATCGGGATGTATGCGGAATATGACGCGGTGCCCGGCAACTGTCAGGCCGCCGCGACGCACCGTGCCCCGCGCGACGGGTTGGGGTATCAGGCGGGCGGGCACACCGATCCACATTCCGGTTTGGGGATAGCGGGGCTGGGCGGATTGCTGGCCACAAAAGCCGCGATGGAAAAGCACGGAATCAAAGGCGGGCTGCGCTTTACGGGGGAGCCTGCAGAGAAGGTGCGCGGGTCCAAGCCGATCCACGCGGCAGCGGGGTACTATGACGGGCTTGCCGCGATCCTGTCGTTCCATCCGTTCTATATGCTGCCGATGTGTAACACGGTGCGCTGGGATACCCACTGCGGTGCGGCGTATTCCATGATCTACCGCTTTATATGTGATGCCCCCCAGGACTGGGGGGTGAGCGATACGCCGAT
Source organism: Yoonia sp. 208BN28-4 (assembly GCF_037543925.1). Taxonomy (NCBI): domain Bacteria; kingdom Pseudomonadati; phylum Pseudomonadota; class Alphaproteobacteria; order Rhodobacterales; family Paracoccaceae; genus Yoonia; species Yoonia sp. 208BN28-4. The sequence continues at coordinate 237,851 of NZ_JBBIFY010000001.1, read as the reverse complement.
CCCGCAAAGCCACTCTGCCGTGCGCGCGCCGGGGGCGGGTGAGGCGCTGAACATGATGTTCACCGCGTCAAAGGCATTGCGCGACAGTATGCTGCCGCATCAGGGTGGCTGGTCGATGTCCGAGGCGGTTTTGACCCACGGCCAGGCCACGGCGGACAACCTGCCAGCGGGTCTGGCGGAGCTGCAATATATGATCCGCACGCCGGATATTCCGATGGCCGAACAGGTGACGGCGGCGCTGGACCGGAATGCGCAGGCTGCGGCTGATATGACAGGGTGTCGCTGGGAAAGGCACTGGGTTTGTAAATCGCGGCCCGGTCTGGCGAACCACGCGATTGCGGGGACGGTGTGGGAGGCGATGCAGGCCGTGGGTGCGCCAGCGTTCGGGGCCGAGGCTGTGGCTGTAGCGCAAGAGGTGCAGAAAAACGCAGGTATGACGGTGATGGATGATCCGTTTTTGCCGGAGATGTCACAGTTGCTTGCTCCTCAGGCGGCTGAAGCCTGCCTGCGTCGCGACCTACCACCGTCGCAACGCAATTCCACAAGTGACGACTACACGGATATGACGTGGCACGCGCCGACAGCGCGGTTTTTCGTGGCACGGCCTGCTTTGCGCGGAGGGCCGTATCCGCCGTGGGTCATGAATGCGCTGGGCGGGATACCGGCCACGATTGATCCGATGGTGCAGACGGCGGCGAAAATTCTGGCCGTATCAGCGTTGCGTTTGTTGGAGGATAAGGAGGCCCGCGATGCGGCGATGGCTGAGTTTGTCGAACGGACTGCCAAGGATCCGATCCCGCCGCTGTGTGATTATGATCCGCCCATTGGCTTTCGCTGGCCGGAGTATGTCACGACGGCGCGGGGGTTTGATTGGTGGATTCCCAGCGGGATGGATGAAGCTTGAGGTTTTGCGCCGCATGATATGCGTCGCGATGGCGGGGGATTTCATCCCCCGCACCCCCTGAGAGTATTTCTGGCAAAATGATACAAGCGCGCGGGCTGGACGTTGTGCAAAGTTTGCGGAAGGGTGAGGCATGGCTGATCTGGACCTTTTGATGGACGAGATTGCGGGGCGGCGCGATAATCTGATCGCGCTGACGCAAGAGCTGATCCGAATTCCCACGCTGAACCCGCCCGGTGAGAATTATCAGGCGATCTGCGATTATCTTGACCGGCGGCTGAAGGCCTCGGGGTTCGAGACGCAGTTGGTGCGGGCGCATGGCACGCCGGGTGATAGCGAACGCTATCCGCGCTGGAATATCGTCGCGCGGCGTCAGGGAAAGCACGCGGGCGACTGCGTCCATTTCAATTCGCATACGGATGTGGTCGAGGTGGGCAAGGGCTGGACCACGGACCCGTTTGGCGGCGAATTGATTGACGGGAAAATCTACGGACGCGGGGCCTGTGACATGAAGGGCGGGCTGGCGGCGTCCATTGTCGCCTGCGAGGCGTTTCTGGCGGTCTTTCCTGATTTCCATGGCGCGATCGAGATTTCAGGCACGGCGGATGAGGAATCCGGTGGCTATGGCGGTGTCGCCTATCTGGCAGAGCAGGGGTTTTTTGATCCTGCCCGCGTGCAGCATGTGATCATTCCCGAGCCGCTGAACAAAGATCGCGTGTGTTTGGGCCATCGTGGTGGCTGGTGGGCTGAGATCGAGACGTTCGGTGAGATTGCGCATGGGTCCATGCCGTTTCTGGGGGATTGCGCGGTGCGGCACATGGGGGCCGTGCTGGATAAATTCGAGAGCGATCTGTTTCCGGCCATGGCGCAGCGGCGCACCGACATGCCTGTGGTGCCGGAAGGCGCGCGGCAATCGACGATGAATATCAACTCCATTCACGGCGGGCAAAAAGAGCAGGATGACGATTTTACCGGACTGCCTGCGCATTGTGTGCCTGATAGCTGCCGGATTGTGATCGACCGGCGGTTTCTGGTGGAGGAGCCACTGGATGAGGTGCGTGGTGAGGTGGCGGGGATACTTGACGGGTTGAAAGCGGACAGGCCGAAATTTGACTATGCCATGCGCGAGCTTAATAGCGTGCTGCCATCGATGACCGACCGCGATGCGCCTGTGGCCGCAACCGTGGCCGCGCAGATTGCGCAGGTCATGGGCAAAGAGGCCGAGTTCGTGGCGTCACCGGGGACATACGACCAGAAACATATAGACCGGATTGGCAAGCTGAAGAACTGTATTGCCTATGGGCCGGGAATTCTGGAACTTGCACATAAGCCGGATGAATATATCGGCGTTGATGATATGATGGACAGCGTCGCGGTCATGGCGCGAACTTTGGCAGCCCTGCTGCTGCCTACCGACTGACCGCAAACAAGGGAGAGACACGATGAACAAACTGACCACACGGCTGATTGCCTCAAGCGCGCTTGCGCTTTTTGCGGGCATGGCTGCGGCTGAGGGCCACAGCATCACGGTTGCAATCCAGTTGGAGCCGCCGAATTTGGACCCGACAGGCGGTGCGGCACAGGCGATTGACAGCGTGCTTTACTCCAACGTGTTCGAGGGTCTTACGCGGTTCATGAGCGACGGGTCCGTCGTGGCTGGCCTTGCCGAAAGCTGGGAGATTTCCCAGGACGGGACGGTCTATACCTTTACCCTGCGTGATGGTGTGACGTTCCACGACGGATCGGACATGGACGCCGAGGACGTAAAATTCTCGCTGGATCGCGCGCGGGCCGAGGACAGCACAAACGCCCAGAAGGGTCTGTTTGCAGGCATCACAGATGTAGAGGTGGTTGATCCGCTGACTGTTGCCGTGACGCTTGAGCAGCCGAACGGATCGTTCCTGTTCAATATGGCGTGGGGTGACGCAGTTATCGTTGCGCCAGAGACTGCGGACAGCAACGCCACCAACCCGATTGGCACAGGCGCGTTTATGTTCAGCGACTGGGTGCAGGGCGACCGTTTGGAAATGGTGCGCAACGACAACTATTGGGGCGAAGCGCCTGCATTAGAGTCTGCCACCTTCCGCTTTATCAGTGATCCGACGGCGGCTTTTGCAGCTGTGATGGCCGAGGATGTGGATGTATTTGCGGGCTTCCCCGCGCCGGAGAACCTGCCGCAGTTCGAAGCCGATCCACGCTTCCAAGTGCTGGTGGGCAACACCGAGGGTGAGACAATCTTGTCCACCAACAACAAGATGCCGCCGTTTGATAACGTGCTGGTGCGTCAGGCTGTGGCCTATGCGATTGATCGCGACGCGATCATCGACGGGGCGATGTTTGGCTATGGCACACCGATTGGTACGCATTTTGCGCCACACAATCCCGATTACGTCGATCTGTTGGCCAACTCGCCCTACGATCCTGAGCGTGCACGGGAATTACTAGCCGAAGCAGGCTTCGCTGACGGGTTCACGACAACGCTGAAGCTGCCACCGCCGTCTTATGCACGTCGCGGAGGCGAGATTATCGCGGCACAACTGCGCGAGGTTGGGATCGAGGCCGAGATCAGCAATATCGAGTGGGCGCAGTGGATCGAAGAGGTCTTTACTAACAAGGACTTTGGCCTGTCGATCGTCAGCCACACAGAGCCGATGGATATCGGGATTTATGCCAACCCTGATTACTATTTCCAGTATGACAACGCTGACTTCCAAGCGCTGATGACAGAGCTTGAGGCGACAGCTGATCCTGCAATGCGTTCTGAAATGCTGGCACGTGCGCAGACGATCATCTCGGAGGATTATGTGAACGGGTATCTGTTCGAACTGGCCTATCCGACGGTCGCCAAGGCGGGCGTGCAGGGTCTGTGGGAGAACCAGCCGACAGCGGCTGTGGACCTCACGATGGTCAGCTGGGCCGAGTAAGTGACACTGCCCCGGCAGAGCGGCTTTGCCGGGGCAACGCGATCAAAGGGCGGCGTGGGTTTGCGTGATGGCCAGCGCCGCCTCGGCTGCTTCACGCCCTTTGGTGCGGAAATGGTCTGTATAGACACTGATATGGTGGTCGGTTTCCTGAAAATGATGTGGGGTGAGAACGACGGACAGCACAGGCTTTCCAGTGCTCAAGCCCACAGTCATCAAGCCCTGCACAACGCTTTGCGCGACAAAATCATGGCGATAAATGCCACCGTCCACGACCAATGCGGCGCAAATCACGGCGTCATAATTGTGGGCAAGGCGCTGGGCCAGCAGCGGCAATTCAAACGCGCCCGGTACGTCAAAATTGTCTGCGACGGGCGCGACCTCCTGAAACCCTGCAAGCGCCTGATCGACGATATCGGCGTGCCAGCGGGCCTTGAGAAAGGCAAAACGGGGTGGTGTCATTGATGATCTCCTTGATTTGCAAACGACACGTCACCCAAGGCATCACACGGGACAGCACAGCCCGTAGGCTGTGTCGCTCCGCGTTCTCTTTCATCCAGACTATCACTGTCGGCTCAGGCATCGCACCTGATCTGCTAGACCCTTCCACGGGAAGGCGCTCGCGGGCTCGTGTAAACACATACCGCCGGTGGGGAATTGCGCCCCGCCCTGAGAACAGTGCGATTGATACATGATTGATACAGTCACGCAACCCATGTCGATCCGACCTGAAGTACCTGCCGATTATCCGTTCATCTACGACCTGACGATGCGCGCCTTCGCACCGATGGCCTTTGGCGACGGGACGGAAGCAGGCAGCATTGACCGGATGCGCGATCAGGGCGAACTGGCGCTATCCTTGGTTGCGGAAGAGGAGGGAAAGGTGATCGGGCACATTGCCTTTTCACCCGCCGGAATTCCCAATGTTAGACACTGGTATGGGCTTGGTCCGATCTCGGTTGAACTGGACCGACAGCGCCAAGGGATCGGCTCATCCCTCGCGTCCGAAGGGCTTCGCCAGTTGCGCGACCGCGGCGCGCATGGCGTGGTCCTGATCGGTAATCCGCGCGTGTATGGCCCGATGGGGTTTGTGTCGAACGGGCAGCTAAGCTTTCGCGATGTGCCGGCCGAGATTGTTCAGTTCGTGCATTTTGAAGGTCCCGAACCTGCGGGTGAAGTGACATTCGCAAAGGGGCTCGAGGGCTGATGCTGCGCTACGTCCTTTCGCGCTTTGTATCGCTCGTGGTCAGCCTCATCGTGGCCAGCATCGTCATCTTTGTTGTGATCGAAATCGTGCCGGGTGATCCGGCGGCCTTTATGCTTGGCGTGAACGCGCGGCCTGATACGGTGGCGGCGCTGCGGGCGGAGCTTGGCCTCGATGTCAGCAAGGTCGAGCGGTATTTTGCGTGGATCACGGGTATGGTGCAAGGCGATCTGGGCACCTCTTACACCTATCGGGCGCCGATCTCGGAAATTGTCGCGGACCGGATCTGGGTATCGCTGCCTTTGGCCATTTATGCCTTGTTACTGTCTACTTTGATTGCATTTCCCGCCGGTATTTACGCCGCATCGCGCCGTGGAAGCGTGGGCGATATGGGCGTGATGGGGGCCACACAGCTGGGTGTCGCGATCCCGAATTTCTGGTTCGCGATGATCATGGTTGGTATATTCGCGATTAAGCTGCGGTGGTTCAGCGCTGGTGGCTTTCCCGGGTGGGACAACGGGTTCTGGAGCGGCATCAAGGCCCTGACCTTGCCCGCTATTGCGCTGGCCCTGCCGCAAGCGGCGATCCTCGCGCGGGTGATGCGGTCATCGCTTCTGGATATGCTGGGCGAGGATTTCATGCGCACGGCGCGGGCTAAGGGGCTGACGCGCAGGCAGGCGCTCTGGAAACACGCGGTACGCAACGCACTTATCCCTGTTTTGACGATCATCGGATTGCAGTTTTCGTTCCTGCTGGCGGGTGGCATCGTGATCGAGCAGGTGTTTTTCCTGCCGGGATTGGGGCGCTTAATTTTTCAATCTATCAGCGCGCGCGATCTGATCGTGGTGGAAAGCGTGGTGATGCTTCTGGTGTTTTTGGTCATCGTCGTGAACTTTGCCGTCGATCTTGCCTATGCGGTCGTCGACCCGCGGTTGAGGACCAAAAGATGAAGCGCGGATTGATCCTCGGTGCGTGTCTAACGTGCACGTTTGTGGCGCTTTCGCTGCTGTCGTTCATCTGGACGCCGTATGATATCGGGTCGCTTGATATCCCGAACAAGCTGCATCCGCCGGACATGGTAAACTGGCTTGGCACCGATCATCTGGGCCGTGATATCGTGTCGATGATCATGATGGGCGCGCGCACGTCTATCGCAGTGGCTTTGGTCGCTGTGGGGATCGGCATGGGTGTCGGTATCCCGCTTGGACTTTGGGCAGCGGCGCGGCGTGGCACGCTGCTGGACGAGGTGATCATGCGGGGCAACGACCTGATTTTCGCCTTTCCGTCACTTGTCATCGCGATCCTGATAACGGCTGTCTTTGGCGCATCGGCGGTCAATGCGATCATCGCGATTGGTATTTTTAATATTCCTGTGTTTGCCCGCCTCACGCGGTCTGCGGCTTTGTCGCTGTGGGAGCGTGACTTCATCCTCGCGGCCCGTGTGTCTGGCAAATCGGCGTTCCGTATCTCTTACGAGCATATCCTGCCCAACATCACGAACCTTATGATTGTCCAAGGCACGATCCAGTTCAGCCTTGGTATTCTGGCAGAGGCGGCTTTGTCCTATATCGGGTTGGGTGCGCAGCCTCCGACGGCAAGCTGGGGGCGCATGCTGGCCGATGCACAAACGCTGGTCAGCTTTGCACCACACACGGCGATTGTGCCGGGTATGGCGATTGTTTTGATGGTGCTTGGCCTGAACCTGCTGGGCGATGGTTTGCGCGACTGGCTTGACCCGAAAATGCGGGTGGCGCGGGTATGAGCTTACTGTCAATTCAGGGTCTAACACTCGCGATTCACGACACACCTATCCTGCGCGATGTCAGTTTTGACGTAGCTAAAGGTGAGATTGTCGCCATTACGGGAGAGAGCGGATCGGGTAAATCCATGACCGCGCTGTCGATCATGGGCCTGTTGCCGCGTGGGTCAAAGGCCAAAGGCAAGGTACTGCTGGATGGCACCGACATCCTGACCACGCCAGAGCCTGATCTGTGCAAAATGCGCGGTAATGATATGGGGATGGTGTTTCAGGAACCGATGACGGCCCTGAATCCTGTCCAGACCATCGGCGATCAGGTGGCCGAAGCGATCCTTGTCCATGAAGGTGGGGGGAGGAAACAGGCACTGACACGGGCAGCGGAGACCTTGGAACGTGTAGGTCTGCCCAACGCACGGTTTCCGCTGACACGCTATCCGCACGAATTGTCTGGCGGACAGCGGCAACGGGTTGTGATTGCCATGGCAATTGCGCTGCGGCCCAAACTGCTGATTGCGGATGAGCCGACAACTGCACTTGATGTGACGACACAGGCGACGATCCTTGATCTGCTGCGCGGGTTGGTCGATGAGTTTGACATGGGGTTGGTGATGATCACCCATGATCTGGCGGTGGTTAGCCAGTTCGCCGAACGGATTGTTGTGATGCAAAACGGTCAACTTGTTGAAAAGGGCGAAACGCAACACCTGTTGCGCAACATGCAGCACCCTTACACGCGCGCGCTTTTTGCGGCCTCTGGCCATCAGGTTAATCTGCCCGAACCGCCACCGCCTGCACCGCTTTTGCAGGTGAAGGATGTGGTGCGGGATTACGCCCTGCCGAAACTGCCCTTTGCAACGGCGCGCCATTTTCGGGCTGTCGATCATGTCAGTTTCGATTTACATCGTGGCGAACGGCTGGGTCTTGTGGGCGAGTCCGGTTGCGGAAAATCGACCCTAACACGGGCGATTTTGGGTCTGGAGCCTATTCAGGGTGGCACTATTACGCTTGACGGTGATCCGGTCTTTACAGGCAAGCAGCCAAACCTGCATGTCAGGCGCAAGATGCAGGTGGTGTTTCAGGATCCTTACGGGTCTTTTAATCCGCGACACCGCGTTGACCGTCTGATCGCAGAGCCGTTTCACTTGCTGGAAACAACGATGACGCCGCAGGCCAGACAAGACGCTGTCGCCAAGGCGCTGACTGATGTCGGCCTGCATCCTGACGATGCCCGCAAATACATCCACGAATTTTCTGGCGGCCAACGACAGCGCATCGCGATTGCGCGCGCGCTGATCGTGGCGCCGGACTTGATCGTGTTTGATGAGGCTGTCTCCGCACTTGATGTGTCGGTACGAGCGCAGGTGCTTGATTTGCTGGCAGACCTGTGCCGGACGCGGCCACTATCGTATCTGTTCATCAGCCACGATCTGTCGGTTGTGCGCAGCGTGACAGATCGTGTTCTGGTCATGCAGGCCGGAAAAATCGTCGAACAGGGTGCAACAGACACTGTTTTCACCGCCCCGCAGCACCCCTATACACAACAACTTCTGGCCGCAGCGCCTGTTCTGCCAGACATTGGAAAGGTTACCGCAGATGCCATTGAGTAGCTTCAATATCGCGCCCGATCACAATCTGATCGGCGGGTTATGGGTGCCGCCTGTCACGGGCGACACGCTGCCATTGATCAACCCGTCAGACGGGAGCGACATTTGTGTGATCGCCCGCAGCGGGGCGCAGGACGTGGATCATGCCGTCACAGCCGCCCACACTGCCCTGAATGGCGCGTGGGGGGCGATGACCGCGTTGGAAAGAGGTCGGATCCTCACGCGGATTGGAGAGCTGGTTTTGCAGCGCGTTGATGATCTTGCCCAGATTGAAGCGATGGATGTCGGTAAACCGCTGACGCAGGCGCGCGCTGATGCTGTGGCGCTTGCCCGCTATATGGAGTTTTATGGCGGCGCTGCAGACAAGGTGATGGGCGAAACCATCCCCTATCTGGACGGCTATACCGTTTATACGTTGCGCGAACCGCATGGTGTCACGGGTCATATCATCCCGTGGAATTATCCGATGCAAATTATCGGGCGTTCGGTCGGTGCGGCGTTGGCCATGGGCAACGCCTGCGTCCTTAAACCCGCCGAAGAGGCGTGCCTGACCGCGCTGGCCTTTGCTGCGATCGCGCAAGAGGCGGGATTGCCGGATGGCGCGTTGAACGTGGTGAACGGCACAGGGCCCGAAGCGGGTGCCGCCCTTTGCGCGCATCCCGGCATGCAACATCTGTCGTTCACAGGGTCGGTCCGCACTGGCGAGGCGGTGCAGGCAGCAGCGGCCCGCAATGTCGTTCCTGTCACGTTAGAGCTTGGCGGCAAATCCCCGCAGCTTGTGTTCGACGATGCCGATCTTGATCGCGCGCTGCCGTTTCTTGTGAATGCGGGTATCCAGAACGCTGGGCAGACCTGCTCTGCCTCGTCGCGGATTTTGGTGCAGCGCGGCGTCTATGACACGGTGTGCGACGCGATGGCAAAAGCCTATCGCGGGCTAGTGGTCGGGGCAGCGCAGGATGACCGCCATCTGGGGCCTCTGATCTCGCAGCGGCAGAAGGAAATTGTGTCGGGGTTCATTGAACAGGGTGCCGATTTGACCGTCGCTGCTACGGGTCAAATCGATACTAACGCGCCTGAAAGTGGTGCATATGTCGTGCCAACACTGTTCAAGGACGTGCCACCTGATCACGCTTTGGCCCGCGATGAGATTTTCGGTCCGGTTCAGGTCATCATCCCGTTTGATACCGAGGATGAGGCTGTTCAGATTGCTAATGGCACCGATTACGGTCTGGTCGCTGCGGTTTGGACATTAGACGGCGGGCGCCAGATGCGGCTGGCCAAACGGCTTCAGGCAGGGCAGGTTTTTATCAACAACTACGGCGCGGGCGGCGGGGTCGAACTGCCGTTTGGCGGCGTGGGCAAATCAGGCCATGGCCGCGAAAAGGGGTTCGAGGCGCTTTACGGGTTCTCAGCCCTGAAAACCGTCGCGGCCTGGCACGGGTAGGAGGATCGGATGAGACTGCACAACAAAATCGCCATCGTGACAGGCGGCGGGTCGGGCTTTGGCGCTGGTATCGCGCGCAAGTTTGCGGCGGAAGGGGCGCATGTGGTCGTCGCGGATATCAACGCAGAGGCCGCAAGCGTCATCGCGCAAGAGATCGGTGGCACCTCCCAGCACTGCGATGTCGGGGATCGCGCCAGTGTGACGGCGATGCGGGACGCGGTGATTGATGCGCATGGTCATCTTGATATTCTGGTGAACAATGCTGGCGCGACCCATCTTCCCACCGATCTGGAGAACGTGACGGACGCGGATTTCGACAAGGTATTCCATGTAAACATCCGGTCGGTCTATCTGACCGCACAGGCATTCGTGTCGCATTTCAAAGATCGTGGTGCCGGTGTGATCCTGAATGTCGCGTCAACCGGCGGCGTGTCACCCCGCCCGCGCCTGACGTGGTATAACGCATCAAAGGGCTGGATGATTACCGCCACGCGCGGCATGGCTGTTGAACTGGCACCTGCTGGTATCCGCGTGAATGCGATCAATCCGGTGGCTGGCGAAACGCCCTTGCTGAAGTCTTTCATGGGCGAAGACACGCCAGAGGTGCGGGCCAAGTTTTTGTCGACCATCCCTCTCGGGCGCTTTTCCACGCCTGAGGATATGGGCAATGCAGCATGCTTCTTGTGCTCGGACGAAGCCAGCATGATCACAGGCGTTGCGATGGAGGTGGATGGTGGCCGCTGTATCTGATGTCTTTTTGCCCTGTGAGTTTTGCGAAGATCTGATGGTGCAAACGCCCCAATTGGCCGTGTTGGATCGGCTATGATGAAAGCTGGGCCTCAGAACCTGATGACTGACATTGCAGGGCTTCGGGTTGGAAATGCGCAGGATCAGACACTGAAATCGGGTGTGACCGTCCTGACAGGTGATACGCCGTTCGTCGCGTCGTGCCATGTCATGGGCGGCGCGCCTGGCACACGCGAAACCGATCTGCTGGCACCTGACAAAACGGTTGCCGCTGTTGATGCGCTGGTGCTGTCTGGCGGATCGGCGTTCGGGTTGGACGCCTGTTCTGGCGTTATGGACGGCCTGCATGCAGCCGGACGCGGGTTTGCGGTTGGCCCCGCCCGCGTGCCCTTGGTTCCCGGTGCGATCCTGTTTGATCTTCTGAATGGCGGCGACAAGGCGTGGGATGATAATCCGTATCGCGCGTTGGGGCGGGCAGCTTTTGACAGCGCGGAATCTGCGTTTGATCTGGGGTCGGTTGGTGCCGGCACGGGTGCCATGGCAGCGATGCAAAAGGGTGGACTTGGCTCTGCCTCCTTGCAACTGGACGACGGCACCATGGTCGCGGCACTAGTCGCAGCCAACCCGATTGGCAGTGTCACAACACCGGGCGACAAGCACTTCTGGGCAGCACCGTTTGAGTTAGACGCTGAGTTCGGCGGCCACGGAACAGACCCTAATGCGGGGATTTTCCAACTTCCTGACAGCCGCAAGAGCCATGCCATGCATTTGGCCGCGACGGATAGATCAAACACGACCATTGCAATCGTCGCCACGGATGCGCCGTTGACCAAGGCGCAATGTCACAGAATGTCGGTGGCCGCGCATGACGGTTTGGCCCGCGCGATCGTGCCCGCGCATACGCCTTATGACGGGGATATGATTTTCGCGCTGTCCACCGGATCAGGCGACTGCATTGATGATGGTGCGTTGATGATTTTGGGGCATGCGGCGGCGGTCTGTCTAAGCCGCGCGATTGCCCGCGCGATCTATTACGCAACCCCGGCGACAGGTGACCTGATCGGTTGTTATCGTTGATAATTGGCAATCTCAGGCTAGTTTTGGACAAGATGCCGCAGACGTGCCATGCTGGGATTTGCGCATGCGGACTAACGGATCGGGGATAAGAATGGCCAGCACGAAAGACGCGATGCAGAGCGGCGAAAATTCCAAGCGCTTTGGGCCTGTCCTGACGGACGATGATCTTTACTATATCGGCACGGGCCAGCATCAGCGCATCTGGCATGCGTTGGGCGCGCATGTGATGACCCATGAAAACGTGGACGGCGTGCATTTTGCGGTCTGGGCCCCGAATGCGCAGCACGTCTCGGTCATTGGTGATTTCAACTATTGGAACGGCTTTGAAAATCCGATGACACCACGCGGATCGTCGGGCATCTGGGAGGTTTTCATACCCGGTGTCACGGCGGGTGCCGCTTACAAATACGCGGTGACCGGCATTGGCGGGGATACGGTGGAAAAGGCCGATCCGATGGGCTTTGGCGCGGAGCACCCACCGGCCACAGCCTCGGTCGTGCGCAATATCAAAAATCCTGAATGGTCCGATACCAGTTGGATGAAAAAGCGTGACGCGCATCAGAATGTTTCTGCGCCGATCAGTGTCTATGAAGTCCATATCGGGTCTTGGCGCCGTGTCGATCACGGGCGTCCCCTGTCGTACCTCGAACTGGCGCGTGATCTGATCGCTTACGTCAAAGACCTGGGCTTTACGCATATCGAGCTGATGCCCATTTCCGCGCATCCGTTTGACGGGTCATGGGGCTATCAGCCGATCGGGCTTTATGCGCCCACGATCCGGCACGGCACGCCCGACGAATTTCGTGCCTTTATCACAGCCGCCCACGAGGCCGACATTGGCGTGCTGCTTGACTGGGTGCCGGGCCACTTTCCTGCTGATGAACACGGGCTGGCGCGATTTGACGGCACTGCCCTTTATGAACACGAAGACCCAAAAGAGGGCTTTCACCCCGATTGGAACACCTACATCTACAATTTCGGCAGGCCCGAGGTTGCCAATTTCCTGACGTCAAACGCGCTGTATTGGCTGGAGGAATTCCATCTTGATGGCATCCGCGTCGATGCTGTCGCGTCGATGCTTTACCGCGACTATTCCCGCAATGACGGGGAATGGATCCCGAATAAGGACGGCGGCCGCGAAAATTACGAAGCGATTGCGCTTTTGCAGAACATGAACATCAACACCTACGGTGCTGTGGACGGGATCATGACTGTGGCCGAGGAAAGCACCGCCTTTCCCGGTGTGTCGCGCCCGGTGGACCACGGCGGTCTGGGGTTCGGGTTCAAGTGGAACATGGGCTGGATGAATGACACGTTGTCCTACATGGAAGCCGATCCGATCTACCGGTCCTATGATCATCACAAGATGACCTTCGGGATTGATTACGCGTTCTCTGAAAATTACCTGCTGCCGATTTCCCACGACGAGGTTGTGCACGGCAAAGGATCAATGATCGCAAAGATGCCCGGCAACGATTGGGAAAAGTTCGCCAACCTGCGGGCCTATTACGGGTTTATGTGGTCGCATCCGGGCAAAAAGCTGATCTTTATGGGCTGCGAATTTGCCCAATGGGGCGAGTGGAACCACGGCGAGCAGCTGGAATGGCACCTGCTGGATGATCCGCGCCACGCGGGCGTGCAAAAGCTGATCCGCGACCTGAACGGTGTCTATCGCGCGGAAAAGGGCCTGCATGTGAACGATTGCCGCCCCGAGGGTTTCAAGTGGCTTGAAGGCGGGGATACGCAAGCCTCTGTTTTTGCCTTTGCCCGCTTTGGTGATGACGGTGACGACCCGCTGGTTGCGGTCGTGAACATGACGCCGATGGAACGCAGTGGCTATCGTGTGGGTTTTCCTGCTGAAGGCACTTGGGACGAGATTATCAATACCGATGCTACTGAATATGGTGGCGGTGGCCGTGGCAACATGGGTCAGATCACAACACAGGCCGTGAGCGCTATGGGAGAAGCGCACTCTGCCGAACTGACCTTACCGCCATTGTCGACCATCATATTCAGGCCATCGCGCAAAAAGCCCGCACGGACGCGCAAGCCCGCAAAGGCCAAGACATGACTTCAGGGGAGGAAGACACGATGCAATCACCGTCAAACAGACGACTATCCAACCGGGCAATGGCCTTTGTGCTGGCAGGCGGGCGGGGGAGTCGCCTGAAACAACTGACAGATAATCGGGCCAAACCGGCGGTGTTCTTTGGCGGTAAGACACGCATCGTGGACTTCGCGCTGTCCAACGCGCTGAATTCCGGCATTCGCAAGATGGCGATTGCGACGCAATACAAGGCGCACTCGCTTATTCGTCACTGCCAGCGTGGTTGGGGCTTCCTGCGGGCAGAACGGAACGAATACCTTGATATCCTGCCAGCCAGCCAGCGGGACGGGAACGAAAACTGGTATCTGGGCACAGCGGATGCGGTGACGCAGAACATCGACATTATCGATAGCTACGGTGTGGATTTCATTGTCGTGCTGGCGGGTGATCACATCTACAAGATGGATTACGAGATCATGCTGGAGCAGCATGTGGATATGGGTGCTGACGTTACAATCGGCTGCCTGACCGTGCCGCTGAACGAGGCAAAAGCCTTTGGCGTGATGCACACCGACGATAAAGGGCGGATCACGGATTTCCTTGAAAAGCCCAAGAACCCGCCGTCCATCCCCGGTGATCCCGATCATGCGCTGGCATCGATGGGCATTTACGTGTTCCGCTGGGATTTCCTGCGCGATCTGCTGATCAAGGATCGTGAGGACCCTAATTCATCGCATGACTTTGGCCACGACATCATTCCGCAGATCGTGAGCGGTGGTAAGGCCATGGCGCACCGGTTTGAGGAAAGCTGCGTAACCAGCGGTCTGGAGACCGAACCCTATTGGCGTGATGTGGGCACGATTGATGCCTTCTGGCAGGCCAACATCGACCTGACCAACTTTACCCCGCCGCTTGATCTGTATGACACAAGCTGGCCGATCTGGACCTATGCCGAAGGCGTGCCACCGGCCAAGTTCATTCACAACGACAGCGACAGGCGCGGTTTTGCTGTGTCGTCGCTTGTGTCGGGTGGCTGCATCATCTCGGGGTCCGAGATTTCGGAAAGCCTGCTGTTCACTGGCGTGCGCACGCACTCTTACTCCAAGCTCGATGGAGTCGTGGCGCTGCCTTATGTCGAGGTGAACCGCAATGCACAGCTGTCGCGCTGCGTGATCGACCGTGGTGTTGTGATCCCCGAAGGACTGGTCGTCGGTGAAGATGCCACAGCTGACGCCGAGTTCTTTGAGGTGACAGAGTCGGGCACGGTGCTGATCACCCCTGCCATGATCAACAAATACAACGCCGCCAAAGCCTGATGAAACGGGTTCTTTCTGTCACGTCGGAATGTGTGCCGCTGATCAAGACAGGCGGTTTGGCTGATGTGGCAGGCGCATTGCCTGCCGCTTTGCGCGATCACGGATGGGACATGCGCACGCTGCTGCCCGCCTACCGTGGCCTGATTGCCAAAACCAAGGCCAAGAAAACCGTCTGGTCGTCTGACGATCTGTTCGGTGGACCTGCCAAGGTTTTCATGGCCAAGGTGGACGGTGCAGAGATGCTGCTTCTGGACGCCCCGCATCTTTATGATCGCGCGGGCGGGCCATACGGTGACGGTGTTGATTTTGTTGATAACGCGGAACGCTTTGCGGCCCTGTCGTGGGTCGCAGCGGAGATTGCACAAAATGGTCTGACCGATGGCTGGACGCCGCAGGTGCTGCATGCCCACGACTGGCAAGCGGGTCTGGCGCCCGCGTATCTGCGGTTTGCGAACAGCGACGTGAAAACTGTAATGACGGTGCACAACATCGCATTTCAGGGTGTGACACCAGCGCACAAGCTTGACGATCTAAAGCTGCCGCATGACGCGTTCCACCCCGATATCCTTGAATACTGGGGGCAGGTCAGCACCTTGAAGGCTGGTCTGGTCACAGCCGATGCGATCACCACTGTAAGCCCGACCTATGCAGAAGAACTGATGCGTCCTGATTTCGGCATGGGTCTGGACGGTGTCATCGCTGCACGGTCCGGTGATCTAAGCGGTATCCTGAACGGCATTGATGACGCGGCATGGGACCCTGACACCGATCCGGCGATCGTCAGCTATTCCGCCAAGAAACTGACGGGCAAGAAAAAGAACCGTGCGGCACTGTGCAAAGAGTTTGGCCTGAAAGGGGTCAAAGGGCCGCTGGCGATTGTTGTCAGCCGATTGAGCCATCAAAAGGGTCTGGATCTGCTGATCGAGGCAGCCGACGAATTTGTCGCCAAGGGCGGTGGACTTGCGATTCTGGGGTCCGGTGATCCGTGGCTTGAGGGGCAGTTGCAGGCGCTGGCCACGCGCAACCCCGGTAAGGTTGGCCTGCGCATTGGTTATGACGAGGCGCTGTCGCATCGCATGTTTGGCGGCGGCGATGCGGTGTTGGTGCCAAGCCGGTTTGAACCCTGCGGTCTGACGCAGCTTTACGGTTTGCGCTACGGCACGGTGCCGGTTGTGGCTGCAACGGGCGGTCTGGCGGATACGGTGATCAACGCCAATGCCGTGGCCCAAGCGGCAAAAGTCAGCACGGGCATCGTGTTCCAAGGGATCGACCGATTGGGCCTGAGCCGCGCGCTGGATAAGCTGATCGCCTTATATTCTGACCAAAAGGGCTGGACGGCGATGCAGAAACGCGGGATGACGCAAGACCTGGGCTGGGGGGCTTCCTCGGCCAAATATGCGGAACTCTACGAGGCGCTATAACCGTGACACTTGCCCTATTGCCGCAAAAGCTGCGCAATCATGCACTGGCCGCTGGCCGGCCGCACCCGCTTGGTGCGACGTTTGACGGTTTTGGCGTCAACTTTGCGGTGTTCTCTGAACACGCCGAGCGGATTGAACTGTGCCTGTTTGCCGAGGATACGCGCACCGAAGTGGCGCGGATTCCCCTCCTCGAACGTGACGGTGACGTGTGGCACGTCTATGTGCACGGGATCGTGCCGGGCGCGGCTTATGGTTTCCGGGCTTACGGACCTTACAAACCCGAAGAAGGGCATCGCTTTAACCACCACAAACTGCTTCTTGATCCTTATGCCAAGCAGATCAGCGGCAGTGTGCAGTGGAATGACGCTGTCATGGGCTACAAGGTTGGCGCGCCCCACGAGGACCTGACGTTCGATATGCGCGATAGTGCGCCGTATGTGCCACGGTCGATTGTGGCTGATCCGATGGGCTTTGGTCGCGGCGATCGCAGGCCAAATGTCAGCAATTCCGATACCGTGCTTTACGAGGCGCACGTCAAAGGCATGACCGCGCAGTTTCCCGGCCTGTCCGACGAACAGCGTGGACGCTACACCGGTCTGTCGTCGCCACCTGTTTTGGACCACCTGACTAAGCTGGGCATCACGTCGGTCCAGTTGATGCCGGTGCACACCTTCGTGGATGACGAATTCCTGATCGATGCGGGTCTTACCAATTACTGGGGATATAACAGCATCGGGTTCTTCGCACCCGAGCCGCGTTATATGCGCAATGGCGACATCTCTGAATTCCAGCAGATGGTGAAAGGTTTTCACTCTGCCGGCATCGAGGTGATCTTGGACGTGGTTTACAACCACACCGCCGAGGGCAATCACTTTGGCCCGACGCTGTCGTTCAAAGGGCTCGACAACAAAAGCTATTATCGCCTGAACACCGGCGGGCGGTATTACGACAACGATACAGGCACCGGCAATACGCTGAATGTGGCGCACCCGATGGTGCTGCGCATGGTGATGGACAGCCTGCGCTATTGGGTCGAGGTGATGCACGTCGATGGCTTCCGCTTTGATCTGGCCACCGTGCTGGGCCGCGAGGCGGAGGGGTTCAACCGCAACGGCGGTTTCCTTGACAGCTTGCGGCAGGACCCTGTGCTGGCCAATGTGAAGCTCATTGCAGAGCCGTGGGATATGGGCCCCGGCGGCTATCAGCTTGGCGCATGGCCGCATCCGTTTTTGGAATACAACGACAAATACCGCGATGGCGTGCGCAAGTTCTGGAAGGGCGATGCGAATGTGGCAGAGCTGTCCAAACGTGTGCTGGGCAGCGCCAACCAGTTTGACCATTCAGGCCGCGCCGCCACGTCATCGGTGAACTTTGTCACCGTGCATGACGGCATGGTGCTGCACGATCTGGTCAGCTTCAATCAAAAGCACAACGATGCCAACGGCGAGGGTAATCGCGACGGCAAGGAAGATAACTATTCTGACAACATGGGTGTCGAGGGGCCAACCGACGACACGACGATCACAGCCATGCGGGCGCAGCGGAAACGCAATTTTCTTGCGACCCTATTTCTAAGTCAGGGCACGCCGATGCTTTTGTCCGGTGACGAGATCGGCAATTCGCAGCAGGGCAACAACAACACCTTCGGGCAGGACAACCCCATTGGCTGGATCAACTGGGACAATCCTGACAAAGACCTGCTGGCCTTTGTGAAGCGGCTGATCGGCTTGCGCAAACAGCACCCTGTGCTGCGGCAAAAACGGTTCCTGCATTCACGCCCGCGCAACCGTGATGGTATCCCCGATCTGTTCTGGCGGATGCCCAATGGCGAACGGCCTACCACTGCAAATTGGCTTGATGAAAACCTGCGCACGATCTGTGTTGAAGTGCGGACATCGTCCGACACCCCCGCATACGAGGCATCAGACGATGTGCTTTTCCTTGTGTTCAACAATGCAGCGGCCTGTGATGTTGCGCTGCCGCCCAATCCGCCGGGCTGCGTGTGGGAACAAATTTTGAATACGGCCACCCCCGATGACGGGCCGCTTTGCGTCACCGGACCAACCGCGCAGGCCAATGCCAACGCCGTGCAGGTTTTTGCCCGCACACCCATCACCTAAAGGAGACTGCCCATGTCGATCCTGACCGTTGAAACGACCCCCTTTGATGATCAAAAACCGGGGACGTCCGGTCTGCGAAAAAAGACAAAGGTTTTCATGGGTGACCATTATCTTGAGAATTTCGTGCAAGCGATTTTCGACGGGATTGGCGGTGTGACAGGCAAGCGGCTGGTCGTGGGTGGCGACGGGCGGTTTTACAACGACAAAGCGGTCAAGATCATCCTGCGCATGGCGGCGGCAAACGGTGCTGCGCGCGTCATCGTGGGGCAGGGCGGGCTGCTGTCCACGCCTGCCGCGTCGCATCTGATCCGCCTGAACAAGACAGACGGCGGGATCATCCTGTCCGCGAGCCACAACCCGGGCGGCGAAAACGAAGATTTCGGCATCAAATACAACACTGCCAATGGCGGGCCTGCGCCTGAAGGCGTGACGGATGCGATCTTTGCCAAGACCAAATCCATGAGCAGCTACAAGATCTGGGACGGTGAAGCGCCCGATCTGGATGCGCTTGGCGACAGTCACCTTGGCGACATGGTGGTCACTGTTGTTGATCCGGTCAGCGACTATGCCGATCTGATGGAAACCTTGTTTGACTTCGGCGCCATTCGGGGCCTGTTTGCCGACAACTTCACCATGCGCTTTGACGCGATGTGCGCTATCACCGGTCCCTACGCGATCGAGGTGCTGGAAAACCGCCTTGGTGCTGCAAAGGGCACTGTTGTGCACGGCACGCCGCTTCCCGATTTTGGCGGAATGCACCCCGACCCTAACCCCACATGGGCGCACGAGCTGATGGACGAAATGTTCAGCGAAGATGGCCCTGATTTTGGTGCCGCGTCAGACGGTGACGGGGATCGCAATATGATCGTGGGCCATAATGTCTATGTCAGCCCGTCCGACAGTCTTGCTCTGATTGCAGCGCACGCGAAAAACGCACCGGGCTACAAAGACGGCCTGCCCGGTGTCGCGCGGTCGATGCCGACATCGGCTGCCGTGGATCGTGTGGCCAGGGCGCTGGGCATCCCGTGTTTTGAAACCCCCACCGGCTGGAAGTTTTTCGGCAACCTGATGGACGCCGGAAAGGTGGCCCTGTGTGGTGAGGAAAGCTTTGGCACAGGGTCCGATCACGTGCGTGAAAAAGACGGGCTTTGGGCCGTGCTGATGTGGCTGAATATCATTGCCGCAACCGGCAAGGGCGTGGGTGAATTGTTGCGCGCACATTTCAAGGAATTTGGCCGCAACTACTATTCGCGCCACGATTACGAGGCTGTGGAGAGCGATAAGGCACAGGCCGCCTATCAAAAGCTGCGGGCCGATCTCGCGGCGCTGTCTGGTACAACCTATGGCGATCTGAACGTCGCGCAGGCGGATGAATTTGGTTACACCGATCCCGTCGACGGCTCTGTGTCCAATGCCCAGGGGTTGCGCGTGATGTTTGAAGGCGGGTCGCGGTTTGTGCTGCGCATGTCGGGCACAGGCACAAGCGGTGCCACGCTGCGGCTTTATCTGGAGCGCTACGAGGACGATCCAGACCAGCTTGACCTTGATCCGCAAGACGCCCTGGCCCCGATCATTTCTGCGGCGGAACAGATTGTCGGGTTTGCCGCCACGCTTGGCCGCGCCAAACCCGATGTGATTACCTAGATCGCGTTCAGCCGCTTGAGCAGCGATGACGTGTCCCAGCGGCCGCCGCCCAGCTTTTGCACGTCTTTGTAGAATTGGTCGACAATCGCTGTGACAGGCAGGCTGGCCCCGTTTTCATTGGCGGTGTCCAGACAAATCCCAAGGTCCTTACGCATCCAGTCCACGGCAAACCCGTGGTTGTACTCATCCGCGATCATCGTCTTATAGCGGTTCGACATCTGCCAGCTGCCAGCGGCACCTTGGCTGATCACCTCGACCACGGCCTCACCGTCCAGACCGGCCTTTTGGGCAAAGTGCAGCGCCTCTGACAGACCTTGAACAAGGCCGGCAATTGCGATCTGGTTGCACATCTTTGTCAACTGCCCTGCGCCGCTATCGCCGATCCGGCGGCACAGCTTGGCGTAGTGGTTCATCACGGGTTCTGCTGTGTCATAGCTGTCTTGTGCGCCGCCACACATGATCGAAAGCTGGCCGTTCTCGGCCCCTGCCTGCCCACCGGACACCGGCGCGTCGACAAATGCGATCCCTGCTTCCTGTGCTGTTGCGGCCAATTCTTTGGTCACCGCCGCCGATACGGTGGTGTGATCCACAAAGATGCTGCCCTCGCCCATCCCCGCGAATGCGCCATCATCGCCAAGGCAGACGGACCGCAGATCATCGTCGTTTCCGACACAGGCCATCACCATCTCCGCGCCCTTCGCGGCCTCGCGCGGGGTGGCTGCGGCAGTGCCGCCGTGTTCCTTGGCCCATGCGTCGGCCTTGCTGGATGTGCGGTTATACACCGTCACATCATGGCTCGCCGCTTGCAGGTGACCCGCCATCGGATAGCCCATTACGCCCAGTCCCAAAAATGCCAGTTTCGCCATCATCCACTCCTCTTGCGATGTCACCCGCAGCATGGACAAATTGCGGCAGGCCGCAAGGGTGGTCGGCTACAAGACGAAAGTTGGACCGCCGTAGGGGCTGTATTTGCCATTGGATTGCGCCGCATGCAGAAGCGCCGAAAGCTGATCGCGCGGCATCGGGCTGGCAAGCCCGTATCCCTGAAGGTGGTCGCACCCCAGATCACGCAGAACATCGATGTGGGCAGGTGTTTCGACCCCTTCGGCCACCACGCCGATGCCCTGCAGTTTTCCAATCTCGACGATGGATTTGATCAAAAGCCGTTGTTTGGCGGACGTATCTACCGGGCTGACCAGTTCGCGATCAATTTTCAAACGGTTGGGCTGAAGTTTCAAAAGACCCACGATTGACGCGTGACCGGTGCCAAAATCATCCACCTCGATATCGATGCCCAGATCGCGGATGCAGGCAAGGTTTGCGGCAAGTTGTTCGTCATGCGCGTCCAGAAACACGGATTCCAGCAGTTCAAAGGCGAATTCTCCCGGTGCTTTTTTCAGACAGGCAAGGTTTGCGGGCAGGTCAGGGTCAAGCAAACGACGTGCCGACACATTGACCGACATGCGCGGCACCGGAAGGCCGCGCTTTTGCCAGTGCAGCGTATCCGCGATGGCCTGATCGAGCACCATCTGGTCGATCCGGCCGACCACATTTAATTCCTCTGCCACGGGCAGAAAGCTGTCGGGCGACCGCATGGACCCGTCGGGATGACGCCACCGCACCAAAGCCTCGACCCCGGACAGGTTCAGGGTGTCGGCGTGAAATTGTGGTTGATAGAGGCAGTAGAATTCATGGTTCTGCAAACCGGCTAGAATTTCGTCAGCGAGCCTGTTTTTGGTTTGCATCGCGATCTTCAGGTCTTCGGTAAAGAACCTGTAGCGGCCACGGCCATCGTTTTTAGCCAGATAAAGCGCCATATCCGCATTGGCAAAAAGCGCTGAACCCGTTTCGCCCTCTGCGGAGGTGGCGATCCCCACGCTCATCCCGAAACGGCAGGCGTGGCCCTTGATCGTCAGTGGCTCGGCTGCGGCGGTGATGATCGTGTCGGCCAGACTTTCAAGCACGCCATCCGCAGGCATCTGCGGCAGCAGGATCACAAATTCATCCCCGCCAACCCGCGCGACGGTGGCGTTTTGCGGGGCATGTTTGCGCAACAGATTTGCAACGTGGATGATCACCTCATCGCCCGCAGCGTGGCCCAGCGTGTCATTTATCTGCTTGAAACGGTCCAGATCGATGTGCAGCACGACCGCCTTCCCGCGCGAGGATTTTTCCGCATCGTCCAGCAGCCGCCTATTCGCCAGACCTGTCAGCGCGTCGTGCAGGGCGCTGTGTTCCATTTCAGCGCGGGCAGTTTCCAGCGCCTCGTTCTGTTTTTGGGCAAGCGCATTTGCCTGACGCAGCACTTCGGCGCGCTGGCGGTCTTCGGTGATGTCCCAATTTACGCCGATCACGCGACGCACGCCGACATCATCAGTGTATTGCGCAGCCCGTGATCTGACATGGCGGATGGTCCCGTCAGGCCGCACGATGCGGAAATCCTGATTGAACTCTTTCCCCGTGCGCAGGCAGTGGTTGGCGAGCTTGGTCACTGGCTCCAGATCATCGGGGTGCAGGTGCTTTTCCCACATGCCGGTCATGTCCTGATCGTCGTGCATCTCAAGGCCGTAGATGTGGCCCATCTGCGCATCCCACTTTGCAATCCGTGTGTGGGTGTTGAACTGCCAGATGCCGATCCGTGCTGTTGTCACCGCCAATTCGAGCGATTTTGACAGGCTGTCAAATTCGTCGTGGTCGGCTTTGATCGCCGTGATGTCGGTGTCATTGCCGATGATATGGGCTGGTGCGCCACTTTCATCGCGTTCCACCACGCGACCACGGCTGACGATCCAGATATAGTGCCCTTGTTTGTGCTTCTCGCGATACTCAAACCGAATCTCGTCGGTTTCACCGCTATTGAGCTTTGCAATCTGGCCACGCAGCCGCAGTTGATCATCCGGGTGGATGTAGCGAAACCATTTTGACATCCGCTCTTGGGGGCAGTTGTCGGATGTGTAGCCCCTCATGGTGCACCAAAGATCAGAGCAATAGCGCGACCCTTCGGCGAGCCGCAGATCCCAGACACCCTGACCCGCGCTTTCCAGACTGATGCGCCAGCGTTCACGCAGAGTTTCCAGCGTGCGCAGCTTGTCTTCTGTTTCCTTTGTGCGGGTGATGTCGCGGTTGCTGGCCACGATATGCAACACGTTGCCATCAGCATCGTGCCTGACAACCTTGCCTTTGCTGGCAACCCATATCCAGTGACCGTCGGCGTGCCGTTCCCGATAGGTAATCTCAAAGGTGGTGACCTTCCCGTTCAGCAAATCAGCTGTCAGGGTGTCCAGCCTCGTGCGGTCATCGGGGTGGATAAAGGCCAGCCAGTCTTCACGGCGGTCACGGCTGGTGTCGCCATCATCCAGCCCGCGCAACCTGCGCCAACCTTCGGAGCGATAGCGTGTCTTGGTGTGTGCATCGTAGTCCCACAGACCATCGTCGATATGCCCAAGGATCGCGTGCCAGCGTGCAAATTGATCACGGGTCGTATCCGCCTGCGGTCCGACGATGGCGAAAAAGCCCACTCGCTCGGTCGAGGGGCCGATCACGGGGGCGATCATGATGAACTGGTTGGTCCCCGACATTGGAACCTGATGTGCCGTATCATCGCCTGTCAGAGGCTGTTGCAGGGTGGCAAGGTCCGCAGGCTGCACAAGCTGCGCCAGATCAGCCAATGGCGCGTTTGACGCCCGTTGATCCAGCAAGGCGGCCATGGCCGTGTTGACGTGTTGCACGCACAGGTCCGGCCCCAGCGCAAAGGCTGGTGCAGTAATCTGATCCACGACAGTCCGTATCTGGAGATCGGTCGGCAGATCCCGCGCAATTTTCACGTCTGCACCTCGCCCATAGATTGCGGACTTACCTGCGCAGATGTTTGTAAAGATTTGGAAAACGTTTCGCGCGATTTGCGTAGGGTCAACTAGGTCGATTTGCGCCTGTGCGACGTCATGCGCCTTGCAGCGACGCGGTGGTCTGACTAGCTAAACAGCAAAACACAATACAAAAGGAAGTCTGTCATGCGCCGTATCAGCCCCATCCTGCTTGCCATGATGCCAACCACATTGTTTGCACATGATTACACCGTGGGCGATCTGAAGGTGATGCACCCCGTCGCCCTTGAAACGCCTGTGACAGCGCAAAGCGGTGCGGGCTACCTGACGATCATGAACACAGGCGAAACAGCGGACCGACTGCTGGGCGTCGAGGCTGATTTCCCCCGCGTTGAAGTGCACGACACCATTGTCGAAAACGATGTCAGCCGGATGGTTCATCAGGAAGACGGGCTTGAAATTGCCCCGGGTGAGACACTGACGCTGTCGCGCGGTGGCAAGCACGTCATGTTCATGGGCCTGAACGGCGACCCGTTCGAAGTTGGTGAAGAAATTGAAGCAACCCTGATTTTTGAAACCGCCGGACGACTGGAAATCGTGTTCAATGTTGAAGAGCGCGACGGCGATGACGGTATGGATCATTCGCAGATGGACCACGGTGATATGGATCACGGGGACATGGAAGATGGCGAAAGCGAAGACGAAGATTGAGCCTGCGTAACGGTCAAGATCGGCGGATCACGCCCTTTTTTCGATTCTTTACTAGACGATCACTCGTCAGGCACTAAGCTTCATCAGGTAACACGCCGTTCAACCGGTGTTGTCGAAACGGTCGAAAGGAATACGATCATGAAGAAGTTTACAGTCGCAGCCGCGTTTGCTGTTCTTGCAGCACCTGCATTTGCTGATGGCCACGCATCAACCCAAGGCGATGTCGCCAACGGGGAAGAGCAGTTCAACCGCCAGTGCGTGGCGTGCCACATCGTTGCAGACGCATCCGGTGAAGTCCTGGCAGGACGCAATGCCCGCACAGGTCCAAACCTTTACGGTGTCGCAGGCCGCGTGCCCGGCTCTGTCGAGGATTTCCGCTATGGCGACTCGATCGTAGAGCTTGGCGAGACGACCGGCCTTGGCTGGACCGAAGAGAGCATGGTCGCTTATCTGCAGGACCCAACAGGTTACCTGCGCGAGGCACTGGATGACCGCCGCGCACGCGGTAAGATGTCCTATCAGGTCCGTGATGAGGCCGTTGCCTATGACATCTACGCTTATCTGGCACAGTTTGAAGCCGCTGAATAAGCTGCCGATTTCTTGAAATACCAACGGGCCGCCGGAACCATCCGGCGGCCCGTTTGGTTTTTGGCATACTGGATACAGTCTGCTAGGCTGATCCAAATGCCGTGGAGGGCAAGCATCCGATGGATATCATTCTTTTCCTGATCTTCTTTGCGGCAACCTGCGGGGCGGCGGCCACTGGCATGCTTTTTCCCACGGGCGAATGGTATAAATCCCTGAACAAGCCCGACTGGGTGCCACCGGACTGGGTGTTTCCCGTCGCATGGACATCCATTTACCTGCTGATCTCGTTTGCGGGCGCGCGTGTCGCGGGGCTTGAGGGCAGCGCCTACGCCATGGCGTTCTGGGGTATGCAAATCGCGTTCAACGCGCTGTGGACACCTGTGTTTTTTGGCCTGCGAGCGCTGCGCAAATCGCTGCCTGTGATGGCGTGCCTTTGGGTCGCTGTGCTTGGCTGCACCATCACGCATTTCCAACTGGACCTTTGGGCGGGCCTTGCGTTTGTGCCCTACCTGATCTGGGTCACAGTCGCAGCGGCGCTGAACCTGAGTGTCGCAAGGTTAAACCCCGATCAGGAGCCACTTGAGATTTCATCAATCTAGCGCCTCTTGCCCCTTCCCTGATTTGGTGAAACCATTGGGGATGGAAATTCAGATCAAATCATGGGCCGACGTGGCCCCCCGCCTTGTCGCTGTCGCCGCTGGCCGTGACGCCGCTGATACGGTGATCCGTGGCGGTAAGCTGGTGAATGTCCAAACCCGCGAAGTGCTGGACGGCTGGCAGGTGGCGATTGCCGAAGGGCGCTTTGCCTACATTGGCCCCGACGCCTCCCATTGCATAGGTGACCAAACGCAAGTGATCGAGGCTGACGGCCAATACCTGATCCCCGGTCTGTGCGACGGGCACATGCATATCGAAAGCGGGATGCTGACCCCCGCCGAATTTGCCGCCGCGGTGATCCCGCATGGGACCACCACCATGTTCACCGACCCGCACGAGATCGCCAATGTGCTGGGACTAGACGGCGTGCGCATGATGCATGACGAGGCGCTGATGCAGCCCGTGAACATCTACACGCAAATGCCCTCCTGCGCGCCCTCTGCGCCAGGGTTGGAGACAACCGGTTTTGAAATCAGCGCCGATGACGTCGCAGAGGCGATGGGCTGGCCCGGGATTATCGGGCTGGGCGAGATGATGAACTTCCCCGGCGTGATCAATGGCGATCCTCAGATGCTGGCTGAAATGGCAGCAACGATGAACGCTGGCAAAACCGTGGGTGGGCATTACGCGTCGCCTGACAAAGGCACGGCGTTTTCGGCCTACGTCGCAGGCGGTGCCGCTGACGATCACGAAGGCACGGCAGAGGCTGACGCCATCGCCCGCGTGCGCAACGGCATGAAGTCGATGATGCGGCTTGGCTCTGCGTGGTATGACGTGGAAACGCAGATCACGGCCGTCACGGAAAAGGGGCTGGACCCGCGCAACTTCATCCTGTGCACGGATGATTGCATGGCTGGCACGCTGGTCAATGACGGACACATGAACCGTGTTGTGCGCCACGCGATTGACTGCGGCTGTGATCCGCTGGTGGCGCTGCAAATGGCGACGATCAACACCGCGACACACTTCGGGTTAGAGCGCGAGTTGGGGTCGATCACGCCCGGACGGCGTGCCGATGTGATCCTGACGGATGACCTGACAACGCTGCCGATCAACACTGTGATGGCCCGCGGTAACATCGTCGCGCGGGACGGAAAAATCACGGTGGATTGTCCGCATTACGACTGGCCCGACAGCGCGCGGCAAACCGTCCACATGGGCAAGTCATTGGCCGCAGATGACTTTGCGGTCAAAGCGCCCGAGGGGTCAAATAGGGTCACGGCAAAGGTGATCGGTGTCGTTGAGAATCAGGCCCCTACAAAGGCGCTGACTGCTGACCTTCCGGTGAAAGACGGCGTGATCGAAGGCGAAGACGGTGTCTGCCAGATCGCCCTTGTCGAACGCCACCGCGCAACCGGCGATGTGGTGAACGGCTTTGTCAGCGGCTTTGGCTATAGCGGCCAGATGGCGATGGCCTCGACCGTCGCGCATGACAGCCACCACATGATCGTGGTCGGCACCGACCGCGCCAACATGGCACTTGCCGCGAACCGGCTTGGTGAAGTGGGTGGCGGCGTGACTGTCTGGAAAGACGGGCAGGAAATCGCGCTAATCAAACTGCCGATCGCTGGCCTGATGTCGGACCGTCCCGCAGCAGAAGTCGCCGCTGATGCAGACCGGATGGTTAAGGCCATGGCCGACTGCGGTTGCACCTTGAACAACGCCTACATGCAGCATTCTCTGCTGGCCCTTGTCGTGATCCCTGAATTGCGGATCAGCGACCTTGGGCTGGTAGACGTGACCCGCTTTGAATTGACCGACCTGATCGCAGGTTCGGCCTGACCGACTTGAACAATAACTGCTGCGGCAAACCGCGGCGCGAAGGATAAATTGATGACCGAAACCAGCCACCTTTCCATGCAGACACCCGATGTGCCTGCCCCAGAAGCCTTTATCGATCCCAAGGCGGCTGTTGCCCGCCTGCAAGAGCTTTACAAAACTGCAGCCACTTTCCTGTGCCGCGAATTTGCAGCATCTGTCGGGTCCGAGGCACCATCAGCCCGTTATCGTGCCTATTACCCCGAAATTCGCCTGACCACGACGACCTTTGCCAAGACGGATTCGCGCCTGTCTTTTGGCCACGTGGCTGAACCGGGGGTTTACGCCACGACTGTCACGCGGCCTGATCTGTTTTCGCATTATCTGGAACAGCAGATCGGCTTGATCATCAAGGCGCATGGCGTGCCGGTTGTGATTGGCGCGTCGTCGACCGAGATGCCGGTGCATTTTGCTGTGGCAAACGATCCTGATCTGACCGTGCCGCAAGACGGCAGCCTTGATTTCAACTTGCGCGACGTGTTTGACGTGCCCGATCTGGCCACCACGCACGACAATATCGTGAACGGGCAGGGCTTCCATTATCCCGATGGGGCGCGGCCACTGGCGCCTTTCACCGCGCAGCGGATTGACTACTCGCTCGCGCGTTTGTCGCACTATACGGCCACCGCGCCGCATCATTTTCAGAACCACATCCTGTTCACGAACTACCAGTTTTATGTGGAAGAGTTTGAGGCTTACGCCCGTCAGATGCTGGCCGATCCTGACAGCGGCTACACCAGCTTTGTCAGCACCAACAACGTCGAGATTACGGACGCCGATACACCAATTGCCGACGTGCAAAAGATGCCGCAGATGCCGACCTACCACCTCAAGCGTGAAGGCGGGGGCGGGATCACGTTGGTGAATATCGGCGTTGGGCCGTCCAATGCGAAAACCGCAACCGACCACATCGCAGTGCTGCGCCCACATGCGTGGCTGATGGTCGGACACTGTGCCGGCCTGCGTAATACGCAGCGGTTGGGCGATTATGTGCTGGCCCACGCTTACCTGCGCGAGGATCACGTGCTGGACGACGATCTGCCCGTCTGGGTGCCGATCCCTGCGCTGGCCGAAATTCAGATCGCCTTGGAAACGGCGGTGGCTGATGTGACCAAGCTGGAAGGGTTTGAACTTAAACGCATCATGCGGACAGGCACCGTCGCCACGATTGATAACCGGAACTGGGAACTCCGCGAACACTCCGGCCCTGTGCAGCGTCTGTCGCAGTCACGCGCCATCGCGCTTGATATGGAAAGTGCGACGATTGCCGCCAACGGCTTCCGCTTCCGCGTCCCCTATGGCACGTTGCTGTGCGTGTCTGACAAGCCGCTGCATGGTGAGCTCAAACTGCCCGGCATGGCATCCGCGTTCTATAAAACACAGGTCGCGAGCCACCTTATGATCGGCATCCGCGCGATGGAGCGTCTGCGTGAAATGCCGTTGGAGCGGATTCACAGCCGGAAATTGCGCAGCTTTGAAGAGACAGCTTTTCTGTAGCAGCGCAAAACAGCAGGAATCAGCCCGTTTTTGCAGGAGGAGTGGGTCATTTCGCGTTGCCGCGGATGGCCCGCCTCCCTACAATCCGAGCGTGTGCTGCCCGTAATTCCGCCTGAAATGGCAAATTCGCGGGAAAATCCCTGAAAATCGCATGTTTTCCCTTGCGTCAGCGACACTAATTGTTGTGGATGCATACCATATGCCGTTTAATATAACGGTAAGAGGCCCCACAGGTTGGGCAGTGAGTAAACGAGGGAGACCACAACAATGGCAACGAAGCCTATGACGAAAGCGCAGCTTGTCACTGCACTCGCCGAAGAAACCGGCATGGATAAAAAAGGTGCGGGTTCCGCACTCGACGGGATCGTTGCGATCATCACCAAGGAAGTTTCCGGTGGTGGTGCTGTGACACTTCCCGGCGTTGGCAAAATCTATTGCCGCGAGCGCCCAGAGCGTATGGTCCGCAACCCTGCCACGGGTGAGCAGATCAAGAAGGACGCCGACAAAGTGGTCAAGATGACCATTGCGAAGGCTCTGAAGGACAGCGTCAACGACTAAGCGTTGAATCTGTTGCGAGATTAGGAAAGGGTCGCCCCAACAGGCGGCCCTTTTGCATTGGATAAGGCGGACATGGATTTCAAAGCGATCGGCATGGGGCTGGCCTTTGCATTGATGTGGTCGTCTGCGTTCACGTCCGCCCGCGTGATCGTGGAATATGCACCGCCGCTCACAGCTCTTGCGCTGCGATTTGCTGTGTCGGGTGTGATCGGGGTCGCGTTGGCGTGGGCGCTGGGGCAGCGCATGGGTCTGACGCGCCAGCAATGGACGGGTGTGATCATCTTTGGCGTCTGTCAGAACGCGCTTTATCTGGGTCTGAACTTTGTCGCGATGCAAACGATTGAGGCATCGCTGGCGGCCATCATCGCTTCTGCCATGCCACTACTGGTGGCACTTGCTGGATGGCTGATCTTTGGACGCCGCGTGAACCGGCTGGGCGTGCTGGGGCTGGTCGCGGGTATCGCCGGTGTCGCGTTGATCATGGGCGCACGATTGCAAGGCGGTGTGGACGTATTCGGGCTGGTGCTCTGCCTGATCGGTGTGCTGTCGCTGACCGTCGCCACAATGGCGGTAATGGGGGCCGCATCTGGCGGCAATGTTCTGATGATCGTGGGCCTGCAAATGCTGGTCGGTTCAGCGATGCTGACCGTCCCTGCCTTGCTGCTTGAGGTATGGGCCGTAACATGGAACTGGCAGCTTGCCGTCGCCTTCATCTACACCACGCTGGTTCCCGGACTGCTGGCCACATGGGTCTGGTTCATGCTGGTCCGCCGGATCGGCGCGGTGAAGGCATCGACCTTCCACTTCCTCAACCCGTTTCTGGGCGTCGCTGTCGCCGCCGTGATCCTGTCGGAACGTCTGGGGCCGCTGGACATCCTTGGCGTTGCGATCATCGCGGGTGGCATCCTGCTGGTGCAGTTGAACAAAGACCCACAATGATGTGAGCCACTGACACGTTTTTTGATGCTAATCCTGCGCCATGGATTTGATTCTCGGATATCTTGCGGGCCTTTTGACGCTGATTAACCCCTGCGTGCTGCCTGTCCTGCCCATCGTGCTGGCGACTGCCTTGCAAGCGGGCCGCACTGGACCCATCGTGCTGGCCGCAGGGATGAGCCTGTCTTTTGTCGTCGTCGGCATGACCATCGCCGTCTTTGGCCGTGCGATCGGCCTTGATGAGCAGATGATTGCCCAAGCGGGCGCTGTCTTGATGATGCTGTTCGGTGTGGTCCTGCTGACCCCGCAACTGTCCGAACGCTTTGCCACCGCGACGGCCGGATTTTCCGAACGCGCCGACAGCGGCATGGATAATATCGACCGTAGCGGCCTGTCGGGTCAGTTCATTGGTGGCGTGCTGCTGGGTGCTGTTTGGGTGCCCTGTGTTGGTCCCACATTGGGTGGCGCGATTGCGTTGGCCTCTGCGGGGGAAAGCCTGCTCTGGGCGGCGGCCACTATGCTGAGCTTTGCGCTTGGCATTTCCACCATCATTGTGCTGTTGGCCTACGGCGCCCAAAACGCGATCCGCGCGCGCCGCGACTGGATGCGCAGCATGTCGGGCCGCGCCCGCCCGATCATGGGCGCGATCTTTCTTCTGGTCGGCCTCGCGCTATTCTTCAACCTACACAAATATGCCGAAATCTGGCTGCTCGACCATCTGCCGTTCTGGCTGCAAGACCTATCTGTTCGTTTCTAAACTCAGGAGCTTCACATGAACCGTCGTCATTTTATCGCCGCCACCATCGCACTTGCCGCGTTGCCGGTATCGCTGGCCGCTGACATTCTGGATTACCGGCCCGGTCTGGTGAATGAACGCCTTGCTGCAGGCGAAACCGTGTTTCTGGATTTCAAAGCGGACTGGTGCACCACATGCCGCGCGCAGGAGCGTGTGATCGGGCAGTTGATGGGGTCTAATCCTGCTTACGGCGAGAATATCACGTTCATCAACGTCGACTGGGACCAGCATCGCAACAGCGCATTGGCCAATGATCTGAATATCCCGCGCCGTTCCACGCTTGTCGTGCTGCGCGGTAATGAAGAGCTTGGCCGCATCGTTGCAGGCACCGCATCCAGCGAAATTCAGGCCTTGATGGACACCGCGCTGAACGCCGGTAGCTAGCCGATCTGACCGCGCACGCCGCCCGTCTGCCCACGATCCAGCAGCAGGTGGTCAAGGATCACGCAGGCCATCATCGCCTCGCCCACAGGCACGGCGCGGATGCCGACACAGGGGTCATGGCGACCCTTTGTGATGACCTCGGTCGGGGTGCCGTCCATACGGATCGACTGGCGCGGGGACAGGATGGACGACGTGGGCTTCACAGCAAAGCGCACGACGATGTCCTGCCCCGTGCTGATCCCGCCCAGAATACCGCCCGCGTGGTTTGAGGAATAGACAGGCTGCCCGTCGTTCCCCATGAATATCTCGTCTGCATTTTCGCGCCCTGTCAGCGCGGCGGCGGCCATGCCCTCACCAATCTCGACTCCCTTTACGGCGTTGATCGACATCATCGCAGCGGACAGATCAGTGTCTAACTTAGCATAGACAGGCGCGCCGATGCCCGCAGGCACACCGCGCGCGACGACCTCGATAATCGCGCCGACAGAGTTGTGGTCATCCTTGCGCAGCCACGCCAGATAGTCGTTCCATTCGGCGGCGGCATCGGCATCTGGACAGAAAAAATCGTTCTGGTCGATCTGGTCCCAGTCGATTTTGCTGCGGTCGATCTGCTTGGCCCCCATCTGGGTCATGTAGCCACGGATTTGTACGCTGGGTGCGATCTTCTGGATCGCCTCGCGCGCCACACCACCCGCCGCGACACGCGACGCGGTTTCACGGGCCGAGGACCGGCCACCACCGCGATAATCGCGCAGACCGTATTTCTGGTGGTAGGTGATGTCGGCGTGACCGGGGCGGAAGGTGTTGGCGATATCGCCATAGTCCTTGGACCGCTGGTCGGTGTTTTCGATCATCAACTGGATCGGCGTGCCTGTGGTCTGGCCTTCGAATACGCCGGACAGGATTTTCACTGCGTCAGGTTCCTGACGCTGGGTGGTATTCTTGTTCAAACCGGGACGGCGTTTATCAAGCCACTGCTGGATCATCGGTGCCTCTAAGGGCACGCCCGGCGGGCAGCCGTCAACCGTCGCACCCAACGCGGGTCCGTGGCTTTCGCCCCAAGTGGTGAAGCGGAACAAATGGCCAAAGCTGTTGATCGACATGAGGGCGCGTATCCTTGTTGGTGGCCCCTGATAGGACAGTTTTGAAGAGGGGGAAAGCGGGGTCGTTTTTGTTGGGTTGCCCGCGCATGTACGTCGTCTTGTTGTTCAGTTGGAAATCGCGGGGCGCGGCAGCCAAGAAATGACGGATGAACCGAGCGCTTGCGGTCTCAAACATGGCATTTTACGCTGTAAGAGATTTTTCGAGGAGTGATTGATGCACCGTCTAATAATTGCTGCGATGGCCGCATTGCCCTTGGCCGCTTGCATGGGCGGTGAAACCGCGACGGGCGATCTGCGGCCAACCTTTGATGATCGTCTTGCAGAAAGTGATGCGACGATTGCTGATATGCGCGCGCTTTTTGCGCGCGAGAACCAAGCTACCTTTGGCCAGACCCCGCGCAGCGCCTCGGTGATCTATACAGGATTGGCTGTTGGTCGGATCAGTGACGTTGCTGACGCCGAGGCCAACTTCAAGATGATCGCTGATATGAATGCTGATGTGAATTTCATCGCCAATAGCGCCACCGGAGAGCTGACCAACTTCCAGCACGAGAATAACACTTATCTGGACGGGCAGATGACGATGACGTCAACAGGGCTTCGCAACAGCGGCACCAGTGAAGAGCTTTTTGGTCTGACTTTGAACCTAAGTGGCAGCGTCAGCTATGCGGATGTTGACTATGTGCTTGATGCACCCGGCACCGTTGATTTGACGGGAACCGGTTCGGATTATTTCGCGGGTGAATTTGAAGGGTCTGTATTGGTTGACGACACCGTGGTCGGCACGGCAGATCTCTATTTTTCACTCGAACGTCAGTAGCGCGAAAATGACGGCGTGACGGGTCGGTTCCCTAGTGACACACGCGTTTTAGAGGCTTGTGCAGCGGACGACCGAAGCCCTTGCACCCGACCCAAAAACCGCAGGTCTGATGCAAGGGTAATGCTCCTGAACACAAATCAGGCGATATCAAACGCCATTGCGGTGTCCGTGACAGGCGTTGTCCATCCTTCCAGCGCGAACTCTTCGTCGAACATCGTTGCCAGACGGGCATCGCTGATCAGATCGATCGTCGTGCCATAAAGGAAGCCGTCGTCGTTGCCATCCACGCTAGGAATGATCCCGTCGAACAGACTGATGCTTGGTCCGTTAAAGAAGTCGGATGTGATGCCGCCATCAAGGCGCAGCAGCCCGAGGAACAACTCCATATCAAGGCCGAGCCATGTGTCGTTACTAAAGATCGCATCCATATCCACAGCCACCTCAAAGTCGAGCAGGCCATCCGCGTCGCCGTCGATATCGGCGTCAAAGTTGGAGGTTTCCGGCGTTTGGACTGTGACGTCATCACCCAGTGAAAAGCCGGAGATTGTGGATCCATCTTCAAGCATGGCTATCATCGGCAAGTCTTCAATGCTAAGCGAGAATTCCTGAACCGCTTTGAGCGTGGTGATCAGGTTCACGGCAAGAAGGTCCCAGTTATATTCGAAAGACAACAGGTTTACGCCTGCGCCTGCGACGCTGATATCAAGGCCAAAGCTGTCGCTGTCGCCAAACTTGATCGGCACGCCGGTTGTCGACTGGATGATCTTGGCCGCAACCGCATCCACATCAATATCGAGCACGGCGATATCGTCCTCGCCCTCGCTGGTCAGTGTATCGGCACCGGGTGCGATTGGGGCGCCGACAGTGTTGATGACCGGGAAGTTCAGGTCCAAAGTTCCAAAGCCACCCAGATCAATCGAGGTCTCAAGGTCATCTTCTGCCGAGAAGTTGAAGATGTTGAAGCCCGGCTCGCCAAGCTCACCTGTGAAGTTGGCATAGCTTCCGGTGTCGATATCCCAGATGTCGATTGTCGATGCCCCACCGAACGTTGAAGAGGTCAGGACAAGATCAAGGTCGGTATCGATATCAAGAACAAAGTCGATGCCGAAGTTCACATTGGGCGACATGGTCGAGAAGCTGGCACCGCCATCGGTGGAATAGGCGCTTTCGATGGTGAATGTGTCACCGTTTTCGACCTGCCGGGGCACCTCAAAGAACACATCGACGGGAATCTCGCTGTCGACGTCGCCGGTGGTGAGGAAGAAATAGGGCTGAAGCCCGACCTTGGCATCAAACGACCCTTGGGTCGAAAGCCCCGGCGTTGTGATCGAACTTGGAAGATCAACCTCGACGTCACAGTCGCCACCAAAGATGGATGCAATGCCGCAGCCGATATCCGCAAAAACTTGCGCGACAGCTTCGATCCCGCCAAGGATACCTTCAAGCACATCACCATCAAAAGTTGTCCGCGCCACCAATGTGCTGTTGAGACTTTGCGACCCTGTGTCAAAGCCGAAGAATGGCAGCTCGGGTTGCACGATCAACGCCTCGCCTGTGCCGAACATGGACTGGTCCTCGGTGGTGAACACCAGACGGTCCGCAAAACTGACGGGCGCGTCATCCGCCCCCTCAACCGTGACGCTGATGGTGACCGGATCGGATGTGTCGCTTTCCTCGGGCGCAGTGGTCATCGTGCCCACGCCGGAATCGTCTCTGGCGACGTATTGGAATGTCACCTCGCGTGTTTCACCGGCATCAAGAAACTGGAATTCATCCGTTGGGTTAAAGGTGAAGGTGCCGTCATTGTTGTTGACGACTTCACCATACTGATTGCCTGACGCGTCCATCGGGGCCGAGATAATCTCGTACGTCAAGGTGTCACCGATATCGATATCGGTCGCCACAAACGTGCCGGTGACGCCATCACCTGTCAGTGGCTGAAACTGGCTGCTTTGGGTGGTGTCAAACGCATCATCCTCGGACACAGTCAGCGCCACATTAAACGCCACAGGCTGATCGTTCTGGCCGTCGATTGTCACAAGCGCATCGGCGGCGGCAAAATTACCAGTGCTGGAGACAGTCTCGTAGCCAAACGCCCAGGTCCGGATATCGTCATGGGCCAGTTTATCGACGTCGACGCCTTTTGCGCTGAACGTCGCGATCCCGTCATCACTGACAAACAGCATGCCAAGAACAAGACCATCGATAGTCACGGTGCGCTGAAATCCACCCGCAACAGTTTCAAGACTGCCAAGGCCGTCTGTGACGCTGACGACGGTCTTTCGGATGCCATTGGCCTGCACACCGTTCGTATCATTGGCCAGCAGATCGACAGTGACTTCGGTGTTTTCATCGACCTCCCACGCATCGTTTCGGGCCACGCCGCTGGCGTCACCTGCGATCTTGGCGCTGTCATTGCGTTTTTTACCGGTGCCGACGGACGTATACCGCAGGCCGAAATCACCCACATCAAAGCTATCAAGCGACAGTGGAACATCCGCCCCGAGGATAAAGCTCGCTGAAGAGATATCGTCCTTGGACTTGCCCGGTGTTCCGAACTCGATCCCGGCATCAAATTTGCCTTGTTCGTGGATTACGTGACCTTTGACATTCACGTCCTTTTGCACGCGATCAACATTGGTTTCGGCAAACTTTGTGAGGCCAATGATGTTCTCACTGCCGTTGATGCCGGTCACTGAGAAATCTGTCGCGCTGGCGTTCAAATTAGCAAGATCAAAGAAAATTCCGCGCAGGTCACCCAGCTGTCCAGACCCTAAAACATCAACGTCAAACGACAGGCTTCCGTCCGGAAGCTCTTCGATTCTGATTCGCGTATCTACAGGACCGTTGATTGTGAATGTGATTGATCTGGCCATTTTGACCTCCCCTAAATGATTGATATTTCATAAAGAACGCAAAAAATCGAAAGAACAGTCGACGCCAGAATCAATTGGCAGCATGAAAAATATGACGCAGCGTCAACGTCATCTTGCACGATTCTCGCGAAATCGTGAAATGGCATTGTAAATCACGCGTCTGGCGGGGCTGTGCGTTTGGATCGCTAACGCGCGGAAACCGGTCCATGTTCCGCACTTGCCCCGTCGCTGCCAAAGCGCTACCTAAATCATACCTCGGGGGGCCATCACTGGCTGAGATTGCGCAAGCTGACCCGTTGAACCTGAACCGGTTAAGACCGGCGGAGGGAAGGTTTGGCAGTTCCGCTATACCCCCAAATCCGCCCGTTTGCATTTGGAGGATACGATGCGAAATACCACTTATCTGACGGCTGTGATGGGACTTTGCTTTGCGACTGTCGCAAGTGCCGAGACCCCGACACTTACCGTTCTGACCTATGACAGCTTTACCACCGAATGGGGCCCCGGCCCTGCGGTGGAAGAGGCGTTCGAGGCGGTCTGCGACTGTGATCTGGAGTTTGTTGGCGCGGGCGACGGTGCCGCCTTGCTGGCCCGTTTGCAGATGGAAGGGCCAAGGACCGAGGCCGATATCGTGCTTGGGCTGGACACCAACCTGACCGCCGCTGCCCGTGAAACCGGCCTGTTTGCGCCGCACGGCGTTGACGCGGAACTGGACCTGCCCATCGAATGGACAGACCCCGATTTCCTGCCGTTCGACTGGGGCTATTTCGCCTTTGTCGCCAACAAGGACGCCGAAGAGATCGTGTCGCTGGCCAACCTTGCCACGGGCAATGCCAAGATCATCATTCAGGATCCGCGTTCATCGACACCCGGTCTTGGTCTGTTGATGTGGGTGAAGGCCGCCTATCCTGAAGATGCACCTGCCATGTGGGACGCGCTGGCCGATAACATCGTGACAGTCACACCCGGCTGGTCAGAGGCCTATGGCCTGTTTCTGGAAGGCGAGGCCGACGCTGTGTTGTCCTACACCACATCGCCTGCCTATCACCTGATCGCCGAAGAGGACGACAGCAAGACCGCGTGGTCGTTCAGCGAAGGCCACTACATGCAGGTCGAGGTCGCGGCAAAGGTAGCGGGCACAGATGTGCCCGAGCTGGCGGACCAGTTCTTGGAATTCATGGTGTCTGATGCGTTCCAATCGGTGATCCCCACGACAAACTGGATGTATCCGGCTGTGACACCCGAAGGCGGCCTGCCTGACGGATTTGAAACGCTTGTGACGCCATCGCGCGCCTTGCTGCTGTCACCCGAAGATGCTGCCGCCGTCCGTGATGAGGCGTTGGCCGAATGGCGCAACGCCCTGTCGCAATAGGCACAGGTAACATGATGGCCCGCGTCCCCGCGTTGTTCGTGGGGGCGCTGGTCGGTTTGCTGACGCTTGGCACGCTGATCGCTGTAGCGTGGCGGGCCGAGTTTGGCAGCGGATTGCAGGCGGCGGATTGGGCTGCCGTGCGCTTTACCGTGTCTCAAGCTGTGCTGTCCGCCTTGCTGAGTGTTGGTCTTGCGGTGCCCGTTGCGCGTGCGTTGGCGCGGCGCGAGTTCAAAGGGCGCTCTGCGCTGATCACTCTGTTGGGCGCGCCGTTTCTGCTGCCTGTTATCGTCGCTGTCTTGGGCCTGCTTGCCGTCTTCGGACGCGGTGGAGTGCTGAACGACCTGCTCGGCCTGATGGGCCTGCCGCCTGTGTCGATCTATGGCTACCACGGCGTTGTGCTGGCTCACGTGTTTTTCAATCTGCCGCTGGCGACGCGCCTGCTGTTGCAAGGCTGGCTGTCGATCCCGTCTGAAAGATTCCGCTTGGCTGCGACCCTGAACGCGCCGGTGGGGCGGCTGCTGGAATGGCCCATGTTGCGCCGTGTGGTGCCGGGCGCGCTGCTTGTGGTTTTCCTGATTTGCCTGACGAGTTTCGCGGTGGCGCTGACGCTGGGCGGTGGGCCGCGCGCGACCACGGTTGAGCTTGCCATCTATCAGGCGGTCCGCTTCGATTTTGATCTGGGGCGGGCGGCGCTGCTGGCCTGTGTACAGTTTGTGATTTGCGCTGTTGCGGCGCTTCTGGCGTGGCAGGTCACAGCGGTTGATGGCTTTGGCGCGGGACTGGACCGTGTGGTGCAGCGCTGGGACGGGTCGCGGCTGGCCGATTTTCTTTGGATCGCAGTAGCAACCTTGTTCCTGATTGTGCCGTTGGCGATGGTGGTTGTGCGCGGCGTTCCCGGACTAATCGATCCCTATAGCGGCATTTGGCCCGCAGCGGCGCGGTCTGTTGGCGTGGCAATCGTATCTGCGTTTCTGACGACCATTATGGCCCTGACGCTCGCCCTGCGCGGCGGGCGGCTGGTGGCGGTGATCGGTGTGTTGCCGCTGGCTGCGTCGTCGTTGGTGGTGGGCACCGGGTTGTTCCTGATGGTGTTCCCATTTGTGCGCCCGTCCGATCTGGCCTTGCCGGTGACGGCGCTGGTGAATGCGGCACTTGCCTTGCCCTTCGCCCTACGATCCCTCGCGCCAGCAGTGGAAAGCGTGCAGGCCGATTATGGCCGGCTGACCGCGCATCTGGGAATGCGGGGATGGACCGTGCTGCGCCTGGTCATTCTGCCGCGCATCCGCCGCCCACTTGGCTTTGCTACGGGATTGGCCGCAGCCCTGTCGATGGGTGATCTGGGCGTCATCGCGCTGTTTGCTGATGAGCAAAACGCCACGCTGCCGCTTGAAATGTATCGCCTGATGGGCAGCTACCGCATGGAAGAGGCCGCGGGCGCTGGGCTGCTGTTGGTGGGCCTGAGTTTGCTGCTATTCTGGATTTGTGACAGGGGAGGGCGCATCAATGCTGACGTTTGACACGGTGACGATGCAACAGGGCAGCTTTGTCCTGACAGCCGACCTTATGATTGCGGCGGGTAGCGTTACGGCGGTGATTGGCCCGTCAGGTGGCGGCAAATCCACGCTACTGTCAGCTGTTGCGGGATTTTTGGAGCCCGCCAAGGGGCAGGTGACGTGGGACGGCACGGTCTTGAACGGACACCCCCCCGGCAAGCGACCCGTTGCGATGCTGTTTCAGGACAACAACCTGTTCCCGCATCTGACCGCGCGGCAGAACGTGGCGCTGGGGGTGCGACCGGACCTGCGGCTGCAAGCTGCTGATGAAACGGCGGTTGCTGCGGCGCTGGATCAGGTTGGCCTAAGCGGCCTGTCTGATCGCAAACCTGCTGCGCTGTCAGGCGGTCAACAAAGCCGTGTGGCGCTGGCCCGCGTGTTGGTGGCAAACCGTCCGCTTGTGCTGCTGGACGAACCCTTTTCCGCCCTTGGCCCCGCGCTGAAGCGCGACATGCTGGGACTGGTGCGCGAGGTGCTGGTCGCCGCTGGCAAGACGGTCGTGATGGTAACGCACGACCCAGATGATGCGCTGGCAGTGGCGGATCAGGTGGTGCTTGTCGCGGATGGTGCGGCGCATGCCCCCGTCAGCACACAGCAGATATTTGATGCCCCACCCCCCGCCTTGCGCGATTATCTGGGGATTGACACATGAACAGCCACCTGACAGGGCGCTGTGCGTGTGGCGCTGTCAGGTTTGAAGTGGTCGCGCCGAAAACCTATGGCGTCTGTCATTGCAAGATGTGCAGACGGTGGACCGGTGGCCTTTGGATGGGCGTTGTGGCCAGCGAGACTGTGGCGCTGACCGGACAGGTTACTGAATGGGCGTCGTCACGGATTGCGTCGCGCGGATTTTGCGCGGCATGCGGTTCGTGCATCTGGCACAAGCCCCGTCATACCAAAAGCTACACCTACGGTCAGGGTCTTTTCGACGATCAAACCGGTTGGACACTCGTGCGCGAAATTTTTGCAGAGGATCGCCCTGACCACATCGCGCTGGCAGATCAGGGTCAGAAGGTCATGACCGGCTGGGGCACGCTGTGGGCGGTGCTGACCGGACGCCTGCCCAAATAGACCACACCGAAAAAAGCAAAAGGCCCACCGAATTGGCGGGCCTTTCGATTACTTGCAGAGGAAGCAGCGTCTTACGCTTCTTCGTCTTTATGCTTGTGTGGCGCCCAGATGCGCTTGTTTGTCAGATACAACAGAACGGACAGCACAGTCAGGAAAATCACGCCGGTCAGGCCTGCTTCTTTGCGGGCCATCAGCTTGGGTTCGGCTGTCCACATCAGGAATGCCGCGATGTCCTGTGCGCCGCTTTCCAATGTGTTTACTTCACCGTTCGAAAACTCGACGTCATCACCGTAAAGTGGCGGTGCCATCGCGATCCATGAACCTGGCACAGTGCGGTGACCGTGGTCGTAGCAGCTTTCGGGATAACCACCGGCCGAGAATGCGACGTTATAGTAGCCGTCCATAGGCTCGCCTTCCAGCGCGCACTCGGGCTCTTCAACGTAGCCGGTGAGCAGGGATGCGATGTACTCAGCGCCGCCCATACCGTTGACCAGTTGCGAGATACCTGTGCCGTAAGGGCCGTGGAAACCTGCGCGCGCCTTGGCCATCAGTGTCAGGTCAGGTGCGTTGGACAGGCTGGAGGCCGGGAATTTGTCAGCTGGCGTCGCAGGGCGGAAATCACCCTCACCATCAAACAATTCAGCATCCCAGACATCGTAGAACTCGGCATAGGCAAAAACCTGATCTTCGGGCATGGCAGGGCCACCCTCGTCGTGCAGGTTGCGGAATGCCAGATGCTCAAGCCCGTGACAGGCAGAACAGACCTCGGTGTAGATTTGCAGGCCGCGCTGCAGCTGCATCTGATCGAACGATCCGAACGGACCCTCAAAAGAGAAGTCGTAATCTGTGATCGTTGTCTCGTATTCAGCGGCGGTTGCGATACTGGCCGAAAGGGCCAGTGCTGCTGCCAATGAGAGTTTGCGGAAAATAGTCATGTTTTCTTTCCTCACTCTGCCGGATTGACGATGGTTTTTGTGCCACCGACCTTCGGCGCGTAGTGCGCATTAAAGTCTTCTTCGATGGTGTCCGGCGGTGTCAGCGGCTTTTCAAGCACACCAAGCAGCGGCAGGACGACAAGGAAGTAGGCGAACCAGTAGGTCGCACCCAGCAGGGCGATATACGGATAAATGCCTTCTGCAGGACGTGCGCCAACCCACATCAGAACGATGAAGTCGACGACCAGCAGCGCGAACCACCACTTGAACATCGGCCGATACCGGCCAGAGCGGACCGACGATGTGTCAAGCCATGGCGCCAGCGCCATCACCACGATCGCACCGAACATCGCGATCACACCAAAGAACTTGGCGTCGATGATTCCGAACGACAGGAACTCAACTGCGATGACCAGCCACACTTCGCTGTCGAAGGCACGCAGGATGGCGTAGAACGGCAGCAGGTACCATTCTGGCACGATGTGCGATGGTGTCGCCAGCGGGTTGGCCGGGATGTAGTTATCGGGGTGACCCAGATAGTTAGGCATGAAGCCCACAATCGCCACAAACACCACAAGGATGATCGCCAGTGCGAACAGGTCCTTGATCACGAAGTATGGCCAGAAAGGCAGTGTGTCTTTCTGTGCTTCTTCCTTGCTTGTGCGGCGTACTTCGACACCTGTCGGGTTGTTGTTACCCGTGGTGTGGAATGCCCAGATGTGCAGGATCGTCAGACCCAGCAGGATGAACGGCAGCAGATAGTGCAGCGAGAAGAAACGGTTCAACGCAGGCTGGCCAACGGCGCCAGCGCCCAGCAGCCATGTCTGCACGGCTTCACCCACAAACGGGATCGCGCCAAACAGGCCGGTGATCACGGCAGTACCGTGGAACGACATCTGGCCCCATGGCAGAACGTAGCCCATGAACGCGATGCCCATCATCAGCACCATCATCAGCGAGCCGAGAATCCACGTCACTTCGCGTGGGGCCTTATAGCTACCGTAATAGAGCGAGCGGAAGATGTGCATATACATCGCAAAGAACATCAGCGATGCGCCGTTCATGTGGAAATAGCGGATCATCGCGCCGCCGTTCACATCACGCATGATGT
This sequence comes from Yoonia sp. 208BN28-4, assembly GCF_037543925.1. NCBI lineage: Bacteria > Pseudomonadati > Pseudomonadota > Alphaproteobacteria > Rhodobacterales > Paracoccaceae > Yoonia > Yoonia sp. 208BN28-4. Next base: position 195,036 of record NZ_JBBIFY010000001.1, on the reverse strand, counting down.
GTTCAACGGACGAAAACGCCATATCGACGTGCGGCACATAGTGCATCACAAGCACGATGCCGGTGACGATCTGCATCACCAGAGCGAAAGTCAGGACGATACCCCAGATCCACATCCAGTTCAGGTTCTTGGGTGTGGGGATCATCAGTGTGTCATGAAGCAGACCGATGATTGGCAGGCGCTTTTGCATGCCTTTCTCAAAGTCTGAGGATGGTTCGTAATGGTCGTGGGGAATGCCGCCCATGGGTGTCTCTCCTTAACCGAGTTGAATGGTTGTTTCGTCGATGAATTCAGCGACGGGAACAGGAAGGTTGCGCGGAGCCGGCCCTTTGCGGATGCGGCCCGATGTATCGTAGTGCGACCCGTGGCAAGGGCAGAACCAGCCGCCAAAGTCGCCGCTGTCACCCAATGGCACGCAGCCAAGGTGCGTACACACACCCATCTGCACCAACCACTGGCCCTGATCGTCAAGCGACCGGTTTTCGTCTGTTGCGGGCACTTCGCCAAGGTTGGCGTTGTTCGCGTCCTGATCGGGCAGGTCGGAGACATCGACAGAGCGCGCCTCGGCGATCTCTTCTTCGGTGCGGGACCGGATAAAGACCGGTTTACCCTGCCACAGCACGGTGATTTGGGTGCCGGGGTTCACGACACTGACATCCACGCGGATCGACGCAAGCGCCAGAACGTCTGCGGATGGGTTCATTTGGTTGACCAGTGGCCAGACAGCCGCGCCTGTAACAACTGCGCCCGCACCTGCGGTGGCGTAGTAGATAAAGTCGCGACGGGTTCCCTGGTGATCGTCTGCTTGTGACACGGGGTACATCTCCGGGTTTTGGGTGGGGCTTGCGCCCACGCGAAAAAGTCAGGCATCTTGGGTAAAGTGCCATCTTGCATGGCTATCTAGCCCCCAAAACAGCCTGCGTCCAGCGGACAATAAGGCGCAGGTCATAACAAAAGGTCTCGTTCTAAGGCAGAAAGGGCGATTATGCTTGAAGGTGCATGTCACTGCGGCGCTGTCAAAGTGCGCTATGACGGGCTGCCAAAGGCGGCGGTGCGGTGCAACTGCAGCATTTGCAGGCGTTTGGGCGTCACATGGGGGCACGGCCCGCTTGGCGTGATCACCATCATCGCGAACCCCGACGCCACGCGCGCGTATCTTTGTGGTGACCGTTCGCTGGCCTTTCATCACTGCCGCACATGCGGCTGCACGACCCATTGGCTATCGCAAGAGGGGGGAGATTCGCGCAATGCCGCGATCAATCTCAATCTGGTGGAATCACCCCAATGGGCTGATATCCCCGTCCGTCAGTTTGACGGTGCCGATACGTGGCGGTTCACTGACTGACGCGGATCAGTCAGCCATCGGCACATCAAGCGTGACAATCGTGCCCACAGCGCCGCGCGATACGTTCAATGTGGCACCTAGACCCTGACACAGCCCCATCACGATCCGCCCGCCCATACCATCGGGATTGGGCCATTCGATTCCTTCGGGCAGGCCAACACCGTCATCCGTTACAAGCGCGCGCATGCCGCCGTCGTCTGTGCGGGTCACACGAAGTTCGACAAGGCCCGACTTTTGGTCAGTAAAGGCATGCTGCATCGCGTTTGTCAGCACCTCGGACACGATCAGGCCGATCCGCACGGCGGTTTCGGTTTCCACCATCAAAGGTTCAACCGTCACGTTCATCCGAACGCCGGGGCGGCCATCAAGGTGGGCAATCGCATTGGCAACGCGGCCAATATATGACCCAAGCTGGATCTTATCTTCGTTGCTGTCGGCCTGCGCAGCTGACATTTCCTCGTAAAGCAGTTGCAGGCTTTCGATTCGGCGCGACAAATCTTGGAGCCCTGCGCCGCCTTCGGATTGCATCTCGCGGGATTTAAGGCGGATCAGGCCAAGGATCATCGACAGGTGGTTCTTCACACGGTGCTGGATTTCATCGACCGTATTTTCGAACGCTTCAAGGCGTTTGGTCTTGTCGTCCTCGTCCACCTCGACCTGAAGCCCGACATGATACAACACTTCGCCTGTGTCAGAGTCCTCAATAGGCGAAATGAGAAGAGCGTTTTGAAACGACTCACCATTGGCACGGTAGTTTTTCAGCGTAACGCCAATTTCCTGCGACTTCTTCAGCGCCTCCGAGATGATCGCAACATCCTTGGCTTCGGTGCCGTCACCTTGCAGAAAACGGCAATTGCGCCCCACGGCCATATTCGCGGTGTATCCGGTCAGCTGTTCAAAGGCTTTGTTTACGTAGATGATCGGGTCGTCATCCATTTTAGGATTGGTCAGAACCATTGCGACGCGGGATGCGCTAAAATGCTTTAGCGCATCGTCCTGAGCCATTTGCCTTGTCGACTTCGTCATAAATTTCGTCCTGCTACCTTCAAACTTCCACCTTCTCGCCCGATTGCCTTTGCGGGGAGAGGGCCACGCTATTTAGGCCCGTTTCCGACCAACTGAAACGATTTCTTGCAGATCACGGGCAGGATGCGGCGAAACGTAGCAGATACCGCATCGCGTGTGGTTGATTTTCAGGGCTGGGTGGATTGCATGCTGTCGCGCGCGTCAAACTTGGCGTGCCACGCGGCAAGTTCGGCCCGTCCATCACGCCAGCCACGGGCATCATGGCGAAGGTCGATATAGGACAGTGCGCAGGCCACACCGATCTGCGCCATGTCCAGCGGACCGCTTAGGTGGCTCATCCAGCGGCTGTTGATCGCGTCAAGCGCGCGGCTGGCTTTTGACCATTGCGCTTCCATCCACTCAGGCGATTGCTGTGCCTCTGGCCGCAGGCGGCCCTCGTAGGTGATGGTGACGCATGCCTCCATGATCGCGTCGGCTGTGGCCTCAAGTGTCAGAACCTCCCAAATGCGCGATTCGGGATACATGTTGGCCGCTGCATGATCGTCAAGAAAGCGCGTGATGACGCGGCTGTCGTAGATGGCAGGACCGTCTGTGCGGATCAGCGCGGGAATTTTGCCCAGCGGATTGGCCGCCATAACCTCTGGCGCGGTGGCAAGCGGTGTGGTCGAGACCTCGACCTCTTCAACTGTGTCCAGCAAAGCTGCCTCGCGTAGCATCACGCGGACCTTGCGGGCAAAGGGTGAGGGCGGTGACATAAGCAATTTCATCAAGGTGATCCTTTTGCGGGGGCTATAGCACCCTAGTCTTGTGGCGGGTCGCGCATCAAGTCGGCAAGTGCGGCCACCTCTGACCCGATATCCGAGCTGTGCATCGCATCTGCCGCCGCAACGCGTACGGCGTCAGGCTTGTTCTGGCCCAGCTTCCATGTGCCGTTGATACTGGCGACTGTCAGGCGGTACGGCACGATCTGGCGCATCATCTTGTCCAGCACCTCTGGCGTCATCTTATCGGCGGTCCATGGCGTCTTGGGCGTAAGGCGCTTTTCATACACCGCGGACTGCATATCGAGCATGTCGCGCATCGCGTCCTGCGGCAGCTTTTCCAGCGTGCCGCGCAGATGCACAGCGACATAGTTCCACGTTGGCACCTGATCGGGCGTGTCATACCAATCCGGCGACACATAGGCATCAGGCCCAGCGACGGCGATTAAAGCAGGCATCGGTGCGTCTAGCATCCGCAGGATCGGGTTGGAGCGCACAAGGTGCAGATCGGCTATCGTGCCGCTTTCGTTCAGGGCAAATGGCACGTGCGATATGAGCGGTCCATCGGCAGCATTCACTGTCAGCATGCCAAACGCACGGTCGCGGGCGAACGCGATGTTGCGGGCGTCTTCGACTTTGCGAAAGGCGGGATTGGGGTGCATCTCAGGCGCGGCCTTCGTTGTGATCGGGCCGGACGCCAAGCAGTGCAAGGACGGACTGTTTGAGAATACCAAGTCGTGTTTCAACTGCCGCGCGATCCTTGGCGTTGTGTTTGGCGTTCAGGCTGGTGGCGTAGATGAACTCCGCAATGTCAGTTGCCCGTTGAGCGCCCATGGTGTCGTCGGTTGTTGCCTGCATCACAACGTCGGTGAAGTGTCCGATCCAGACTGTGGCAATCGCATCCATTTCCTGCTGGGCTGCGGCATGTAATCCTTCAAACATCTGCGGCGCGTCCGGCCAAGTGGCAGCCAGATCATAAAACCGCAGCGGCACATGGGCAAAAAACGCATCAAGCTTTTCACCAAGGGTCGTCGCTTTGGCCCAATCGGCCAGCACCAGCTGCTGGCACTGCGTGTCAAAGTGGGCCACGGCGGCGCGCAGCACATCGTCTTTGCTGGGGTAAGCATTATATAACGTCTGGCGTGCGATACCTGCCTCTTTGGCAATATCGTTCATGGTGGCCCGATTGACGCCATAGCGCACAAAGACCGACTGCGCGGCGTCAAGAATTTTGATCTGTCGGGCGTTCATGTAAGACTTTTCGCTGTGTTGACACATGTTGTCAATTTGGACATATATACTGTAATTGTCCAATTATACAATCACGTACAGACTGACACTGGAAACGGAGAAAGCCGATGCAATTCACACTGAATGGGAACCCTGTGACCGTGGATGTCGAAGATGACATGCCGCTTTTGTGGGTTCTGCGCGACGAGCTTGGGATCACAGGTGTCAAATACGGCTGCGGCGTGGCGCAATGCGGGGCCTGCACGGTGCATGTCGATGGCGAAGCGCGGCGCAGTTGTCAGGTCTGGGCGGTGGATGCCGAGGGCACCGAAGTAACCACGATTGAGGGGCTGGGCACGCCAGATGCAATGCACGCCCTGCAAGAGGCTTGGGTCGAGCATCAGGTCGCACAATGCGGATACTGCCAGTCAGGGCAAATCATGCAGGCGGCGACGCTGCTGAAATTCAACCCCGCACCAACCGACGATGATATTGATGCGGAAATGACGGGCAACCTGTGCCGCTGCGGGACCTATCCGCGCATCCGCGCCGCGATCAAGACCGCCGCTGCCAAGATGCAGGAGGCGTAGAGTATGGGACGCGCAAAAACCTTTGGCCGCCGCGCCTTTCTTGTCGGCTCAACCGCTGTGTTGGGCGGCGTCGCCTTTGGCACGTATCTGGTGCAAAAGCCGCATGACAACCCGCTGGTCGCCGGACTGGGCGAAGGCGAAGCCACGTTCAATCCGTTTGTGATGGTGACGGGCGAGCGGATTACTTTGATCGCGCCACATGCCGACAGCGGGCAGGGCGTGCAATCAACGCAGGTCGCGCTGATTGCCGAGGAGTTGGATGTTGATCTGGATCAGGTCGATGTGTCCTTTGGCCAGCCTGACGCAGCCTATTATAATTCGGGCATTGCCAATGATGCTGTGCCGATGATGTCGTTTGATTATAGCGCCGCCGCCGAACTGATGCGCGGTGTTGCAAGCAGCGCGATCAAGGTGCTTGGCCTGCAACTGACCGGCGGGTCATCATCGATGCCTGACACCTACGAAAAGCTGCGCATAGCCGGGGCCGTGGCGCGAGAGACGCTCAAACAGGCCGCATCGGTTGAAAGCGGCGTCGCAGTGGCAGACCTGACAACCTCGCAAGGTGCTGTGGTGCTGCCCGACGGCACGCAGATGCCCTACACGGCACTGGCTGCAACAGCTGCCACGCTTGAACCGGTGACGGATGTCACGCTGCGCAGTCCCGACACGTGGCGCCTGATCGGCAAAGATATGGACCGGACAGATGTTGTCGGAAAATCCACCGGCACCCTGCAATACGGGATTGATGTAGCGATTGACGGGATGGTCCACGCCACTGTCAAAACCAACCCGCGTCAGGGTGGCGGCATGAACAGCTACGACGCCAGCGCCGCCGAAGGCATGCGGGGCGTGCAACAGGTCGTTCCGGTCTCGGGCGGTGTTGCCGTGATCGCCGACAACACATGGCGCGCCATTCAGGCGGCCAATGCGATTGATTTCGACTGGGGCCCCGCACCGTATCCGGCCGAAATGGACCAGCACTGGGAAGAGGTGTCTGCCAGCTTTGTGCCAGAACGGCTTGATCGGGAATGGCGTGCCGATGGCGATGTGACTGCGGCCCAAGACGGGGCGGAATTGGTCACTGCGGAATACCGCGCCCCATATGTCGCGCACCAGCCGCTTGAACCGCTTAGCGCTGTTGTGCGGGCCGATGAAAACGGGGCGGAGGTTTGGGTCGGCCATCAGGTGCCGGGTTTCGCCAAGCTGAAGGTTGCGCAGATCGTCGGCTGTGATCCGGACGACGTGGTCTTCAATAACCAGTTCATGGGTGGCAGCTTTGGCCACCGGCTTGAGTTTGATAACGTGATCTTTGCCGCCGAGATTGCAGCGCAGATGCGCGGCACACCGGTCAAGCTGACTTATAGCCGCGAGGAAGATTTCACTCACGACTATCCCCGCCAGATCGGGATGTCGCGGTCGGCAGGCACGGTCAAAGACGGGCAGGTCGAAAGCTGGGCTCTCGATATCGCCACGGTGTCCGCCGCACGGTCACAGGCCAAGCGTTTGGGCCAGCCGATGCCGGGGCCGGATATGCAGATCGTCGCTGGCGCGTGGAACATGCCCTACGCCGTGCCGCATCTGCGGGTGCGCGGCTATGCGGTGCCTGATCTTGCGCCTGTCAGCTCTTGGCGGTCGGTCGGTGCGTCCACATCCGGCTTTTTCGCCGAAAGCTTTCTGGATGAATTGATCCACACCGCAGGTGCCGATCCGATGGAGGAGCGTCTGCGCCTGTGCAACAACGAGATCCACCGCCGCGTGCTTGAGGCCGCCGCCGAGATGTCCAACTGGGGCAGCCCGATGGGCGAGGGGCAGGGCCGTGGCGTCGCGATGGTCGAAAGCTTTGGTGTTCCAATGGCCGAGGTGGTCGAGGTCACGCAAACCGACCGTGGGATCAAAATTGACCGCGTTTATGCGGCGTGTGACGTGGGCCGCGTGCTGGACCCCGTGAACTTTGAAGCGCAGGTCGCCGGTGGTGTCATCTGGGGTTTGGGTCACGCGATCAATTCCGAGATCACCTATGCCGATGGTATGGCGCAGCAGGAGAACTTCTATGAGCACGTCGGGATGCGGATGCATCAGGCGCCAGAGGTCATCGTGCGCGGGCTTGAGAACGGACGCGAGGTGCGCGGGATTGGTGAACCGGGCGTGCCGCCGGCCCCCGCAGCACTTGCCAACGCGATCTATGCCGCAACAGGCACGCGCCTGCGCGAGATGCCTTTTGGCGTATTCATGGACTTTGTGTAGGGGCGTTGCTGATGTCTTATCTTTCCGGACCATACCGCACGGCCACGCTTATGACCGCGCTCAGCGGCGTCCTTTATATCGCGATGATTGTCGTTGGTGGTGTGTCGCTGCCCACGCTGGCCTTGGTTGGTGTGGGATTACTGTTTGTGATGCTGGCGGGCGGGCTGTCGCGCGCACGGCGTAGCGTGGCTTGGCTTGCATTCTTTGTGACCGCGCTGGGCGCGATCTATGCACTGGCGCAAATCTGGTCGGTATCGTTTGTGCCTGCCTGGTATTGGCAGATCACAGCGGTTGCTCAGGCTGTTGCCTGCCTGTCCCTGTTTGTGCCGCTGTGGAAAGCAACGCCAGCCCCGGCCTAGCGCGGGGCCATGCGGATCGCGCCATCAAGGCGGATCACCTCGCCGTTCAGCATCGGATTATCAAGGATGTGACACACCAGTTTGGCGTATTCCGAAGGGCTGCCCAGACGTGATGGAAACGGCACCTGTGTGCCAAGCGATGTTTGCACCTCTTCCGGCAGGCCCTCTAGCATTGGTGTCAGAAACAAGCCGGGCGCGATGGCACAAACCCTTACGCCCTTGTCGGCCAGATCGCGGGCCATCGGCAGCGTCAGCCCTGCAATGCCACCCTTAGAGGCCGCATAGGCGGCTTGCCCGACCTGCCCGTCAAAAGCTGCAACGGATGCGGTGTTCACAATGACGCCGCGTGTGCCGTCATCATCCAGCGGGTCAAGCGCTGTCATTGCGGCAGCAGCTTGTGATGCGCAGATGAAGCTGCCGATCAGATTGACCTGAATGGTCTTTGCAAAAAGTGCAGGATCATGCGCTTCGCCGCGGGACACGGTTTTCGCGGCGGGCGCGATGCCCGCACAGTTAACGATAACGCGGATCGGGCCGGAAATATTGCCAATGGCGGTCGCAACGCTGTCCACATCGGTCACGTCAACCGTGTGGAACGTGCCGCCAATCTCCTCAGCGACCGTCCTACCACGCGCGGCATTCATATCAAAGATCGCAACTTGCAGTCCGTTGTCAGCGAGCTTTCGCGCCGTGGCCTCACCCAAGCCCGATGCGCCGCCTGTGACGATTGCAGTTTGATTTTCCCAGATGGTCATGCGTCGCGCCCTTTATGTTTCGGGCGGGATTAAAGGTGAGTATTTTGTAAAAAGCGAGACCTAAGCCGCGAGATATGTGTCCGTGGCTGCCTGAATTTGCGCGGTGACGATCCGGCTTTCGGGTTGGTCGCTGTCAAAATGTACTTCGGCGAACTGCGGGGTGCGGCCCATGCGCGGGTTCTCAATAAGGATGGCATGCGTCTGGCCGATCTGCGCGGCAAGATGTTTGCTGACTTGCGCATCACCGGCGGCACGTAGCTGGGCTGCGCGGTCCTTGATGATCTTGCCGTTTACGGCGGGCATCCGCGCGGCAGGCGTGCCTTGACGGGCCGAGTAGGGAAAGACATGCAACCACGTCAGATTGCAGTCTTTCACCAAAGCAAGTGAATTGCTGAACATCTCGTCGGTCTCTGTCGGGAAGCCCGCGATGATGTCTGCGCCGAAGGTCATGTCGGGGCGCAGTTTCGTGGCCTCTTCGGTAAAGCGGATGGCATCATCGCGCAGGTGGCGGCGCTTCATCCGTTTCAGGATCATATCGTCGCCTGCCTGCAGCGAGAGATGCAGGTGGGGCATCAGGCGCGGCTCTGTCGCGATGGCCTGCATCAGGTTGTCGTCCACCTCAATCGAATCGATCGAACTGATCCGCAGGCGGGGCAGGTCCGGCACCAGCTTCAGGATGCGCATGACCAGATCGCCCAGCTTTGGCGCGGCTGGCAGGTCTGCACCCCAAGAGGTGAGGTCAACGCCCGTCAGCACGACCTCCTGAAAGCCGCGATCCACAAGGCGTTTAATCTGGTCAACCACGACACCAGCGGGCACAGAGCGGGAGTTTCCACGGCCATATGGGATGATGCAGAACGTGCAGCGATGATCGCAGCCGTTTTGCACCTGCACATAGGCGCGGGAGCGTGTGCCAAAACCGTCGATCAGGTGGCCTGCGGTTTCGGTGACCGACATGATGTCATCCACCTGCACGGGCTCGGTCTTGCCGATCAGGTCGGGGGCCATTTGCGCCCATGTGGCAGGGTTCATCTTTTCTGTGTTGCCGATGACCACGTCGACTTCGCCCATGTTCGAGAACGTGGCGGGTTCGGTTTGCGCGGCGCAGCCTGTGACGATGATCTTGGCGTCAGGGTTAGTGCGACGTTGCTTGCGGATATCCTGCTTTGCCTTGCGCACGGCCTCCGCCGTGACCGCGCAGGTGTTGATGACGATAGCGTCGGTGACGCCTGCCTGCGTGGCCAATTCCTTCATCGCCTCGGTCTCGTAGGCGTTCAGGCGGCAGCCGTGGTTTGAAAAAACGGGCGCGTTAGCCATGCCAGACACCGTCGAAGACATGCGCCGTTGGGCCTGTCATCCAGACAACATCATCGCGCCAGTCGATATGCAGCGTACCGCCATCGAGGTCGATCTGGACCTTGCGCCCTGTAAGACCACGCCGCGCGGCGGCCACAGCAGTTGCACAAGAGGATGAGCCGGAGGCAAGCGTGATACCCACGCCGCGTTCCCAAACACGCATGCGGATGTGATCTGGGCCGATGATTTGGGCGAACTGCACATTGGTGCGTTGGGGGTAAAGCGGGTGGTGCTCGATCTCGGCGCCGCGCTGGGCCAGATCAACAGCTTCGGCGTCGTCCACGAAAAACGTGCAATGCGGATTGCCCATGCCGGTTGCGGTGGGCGCGCCGTCTATCGGCAGCTCAAGCGTGTCCATTTCGCGGGCAAGTGGCACGTCGGCCCAATCAAGCTGCGGCTGGCCCATGTTGATAGAGGCCAAGCCATTCACGTCCACGGCCTGCAACGCGCCCCGGTCCGTTGTGATCGCCAAAGCGTCTTGCCCGCTTTGGTCCATCATCCAACGTGCGATGCAGCGCGTCGCGTTGCCGCAGGCCGCCGACTGCGAGCCGTCACTATTCCAGAATGTCAGATGCACGTCCGCATCCGCCGCATCAGACAGCACCGCAAGCTGGTCAAATCCGATCCCGCGATGCCTGTCGGCCATCGCAATTGCGATACTGGCATCGACGCGCGGAGTGATTCCCCGTTCGTCCACGACAACAAAGTCGTTTCCCAGCCCGTGCATCTTCATGAACGGCAGACCTATGGCACTGATTTGATTCATGATCCGGCATATAGACAATGGATGCAGACTATTCCAGCCATCTGCCCCGCCGTCACGCATTTGGGGGTTGACCCCGTGCGCCATGGTTTCTAAACCGCGCGTCAGTGGGCCGTTAGCTCAGTTGGTAGAGCAACTGACTTTTAATCAGTGGGTCGCAGGTTCGAATCCTGCACGGCTCACCACTGACACCTCCTTGATGTTGCATACTGATTGCCGCGCATTGCGCGTTATCGTCGCAATATCATGGATTTATGGTCGGCTGCGTGATGCGCATGCTTGTTTCCGCACCTTGCTGTATTTATCGCGTAAGCAAGCCAAGCAACAGGACAGCCGCACAGTGCACACCATTCGCAGCAATCTCATGAACGCATCGCTGGAGAAGGCCAAGACAAAGGCGGGAGCCAAGCTTGTGTTCGTCTGGGCGAATTCCAAGCCGCGTGTCATGACAATGTTGCCGATTGCGCGCGCACTGAGCCAAGTGGGTTACTGCGTGTTTATGGGGCTTCCCACATCTGTTGACGCAGATGGTGAGGAGTTTGCCGATTATGCAGATATCCGGTTCTTGCAGGTACAGACACGTGATCTGCACGCACTTTCCGCGATTGATGTCTGCATCGCGTCGGAGACCGCCATTGGCCATGCTCCGAACAAGGCCATAAGGATCGCGGTCTATCATTCTCTGCCCGATCATGCGCTGCGCTACGATTACGCCAATGTGTTCAAGCGCCGTCCGCAGTCGGTGGCTGAGTCGGATTTTTTCTGCATTTCGGTTCAGCAGAAAAGCAACGACTGGACCGTGGATAATTACAAAGACCTGACAGACAATCTGATGCCGGTGGCGCTGCTGAAATATCGCCGGAAAACGCTGACGATGGTGCCGCTTGGCTATCCCAAGATTGACCTGTTGATGTCAGAGGCTGGCACCGCACCGCAGCTAGACACGATTACGTATGCTCCGACCCAGACAGTGATGGCGTTCAGTTCTGTGCAGGAGTCAGGCGGTGATATCATCGGGATGCTGCTTGAAAACTTTCCGGACCACAGGATTGTTTTCCGCCCCTATCCCGGTGCCGACGTGGACATCCTTGCGCCCATGCTCGCCCAGTTTGCGGATGATGCGCGGTTCAGCGTTGATACCTCGCCCACCGGTCAGGACGATATGATGCGCAGCGCGGTCGTGATTACGGACCGGTCTTCGATTGCGATGTCCTATTCGCTTGGCCTTGCACGTCCGTCCGTCTTTTTCGCCATCGACGGTCTGGGTGGCAAAGACCCGGATGGTTTTGCGGCCTTTCATCCGGTCGGCTATCGTGCGGGGTCTATCGACGGGGTGAAGGCTGCCGTGAAAGACGCGCTTGCCAAATCTTGTGACATCGCGGCAAAGATCGAAAAGACGCGAGGCGATTATATCTACAATCCCGGTTCATCTGCGGCGTATCTGGCGCAGATTATGCCGGATATCATTGCAGGCACGGCGCGTGATGAATGGCTAAGTCTTCCCCGCGCACCGTTCGCCGCAACCGACAAGGCAATCGTTGCCGACCACATCAAGCAACTTTGTGCCAAGGTCGGCCCGCGCCACGCTGCAACGGTCAAGAAGCTGCTCAAGCGTGCCTTTGCCGAACAGGTCGTCCAGCCCAAGCCAAGTTTTCGGGTGCGTGTGTCCCGTGCCCTAAGGCGACTGGTAAAACGCTAGATCCTCAACGCTGTCCACTTCGCCCCATGGGCCAACGCAAGGAATGGCTTCGATCTTTGACCCGGCATCAATGAGATGTTGAAGTAAACCGGTCATATGAAGCGTGCGCGCAGCCTCGGCAGGCAGGGTCTGTCTGATTTTCTGTGCAGCGGCCCAGCTATCAGGCGTGAACCGCAACAGGCCCATATACTGTCCCTGCACTTCGGCCACATCCTTGGGTGTGTTACCGATCTCAACAAGGTGCGTGCCGTCAGCCGCAAGGCGGAATGTTTCGGCATCATCCAGCGGGTCTTCGAACCGTCCCGCCCAAAGGGCCTCCCAATCCGGATCGTAGGAGATTGCCAAGGGGGCTGTTGCGGTCTGCAATGCTGAAACGGTTTCGGCTGAATAGAAAATGTCGGAATAGCTGACGATCACAGGCGACGACGACAGCCATTCTTCAGCTGTGGCCAGTGATGTGACCATCTGCGTGTTCGCCCAGTCAGCGTTGTGAAAGGTGGCGTCACCGTAAGGGGCAAGCAAGTCCGCCTTATACCCTGTGACGATCCCGATCTGGGTGGCACCAGCTTTGCGCAAGGCATCACATTGCCGCGCAATCAGGGGTTTGCCGTTGAGCGCGACAAGCCCCTTTGGTTTGTCGTCTGTCAGGTGGCGCATCCGCGACCCGCGGCCAGCAGCAAGGATAATGGCTTTCATGTGATCAGGTCTTTCAGTCTGGCTATGTCATCAGGGTGCAGGGCATCGTCGCGTTCCGGGTGCCACATCCATCCCTCCCACGATCGGGTGTTGTGGCGTATCGCTTCGATCGCACCATCCGGCGTTTTGGCAAGAATACGGTATCCGTCGGGCGCGTTCATCAGCGCGAGGTTGTGGAAAGAGTTGACGGTCCTGTCACCCATGCCGTTAAGCGTGTGGCGGGTCGCGACGTGCCCGTCGATCATCTGACACGCTGTGCCAGCGATATGCGCTAGCATCTGCATTCCCCGACAAATGCCCAGCAGTGGAAGGTTTTGAACTGCAGCATGTGCGACCAGTGCGGCTTCCATATCATCGCGCGCAGCGTCCGCACCGATGTCACCGCCGCCGCTTAGGACGACCGCAGTGATATTGCATGCAGCACACCAGGCGGCCACATCCTGCGGCGCCAGCCCAGAAGGCACAGGCACAGGCCAGCCACCCGCCGCTTGCACAAAATCGGCCAGACGCACATCAAGCGCATCACGGGTTTCGTTGTATGGCGGTCCCGTGCGGTCACGGCGCTGGGTGATGGCAACAACGGGCCGGGTCACGCCAGAATCTCGATCCGGCGGGCGGCGCAATCTACCCGAATGCGTTTGGCCTTGGCCCATTGCGCAAACAGCTTTTCGCCCGCGCCAATGACGGCGGGGAGGCCCAATTCTCCTGCTCTGATCGCCATGTGGGAATTGACCCCGCCATAGGCCGTGACAAGCGCACCGATGTTATGGGCAAACAACCAGTCGAACCCGGGGTCTGCATTGGGAATAAAAACAACCGCGCCTGCAAGGGCTGCATGATTGTCTGATCCTGCGGTCAGGCTGACAATCGGGCCAGCGGCGGTATTACGGGTGACAAAGTTCGGCTCGGAGTCGTGGATTTTGAACGCTGTCACGTCGTCAGGCGTCGTAATCAGTGTGGGCAGCCAGACACTGCAGGCTTCGGCATATTGCGCGCGTCCGGCAGCGACAGACTGCGCGATCAGCTTGGCGGGGTCTTGCGTTGTGGCATGCAATTCCTTGATCAAGCCGATGTTGATGTGCGCCAGATCCTCTTTGTCAAAACCCATCTGGCCGCCCCAGTCCGTCAGGATCGCCAGCGCGTCCGACAGGTTCCTGCTAAAGACGAACTTGGCATATTCACGCAGTTGGATGCCTGCCTGCAGAAACTCCATCAGCTCGACCACGTCGATATTCAGGCCATGCTCTTTCAGGAGGCGGCGGATGTCCTGCATCTGCTGAAGCGACAGGCCGAACGGTTTATGCGGCGTGGCATCCGGTGCCGTATCCGTGCGACGGTCGGCCAGATAAAGGTCAGGAGCTTCGTCATAACGCGGCGAGGTGATATCGTAGGTGCCAGGCCGCAGGTGTCCGTAAAGCGACAGGAAACTGGTGCGATCAAGTCGCCCCAGATCGCGTGAAAACTGGCCCGATACCGTGTCGATCGACTGCATGAAGGCGTTGTAATCATCTTCGGTAAAAATGCCGGTCGCCACAAATGACCGTAGCATCTGCACCGCGATAAAACCTGCCCGTGCCAGACCGGCAAAGGGCAGCGTGCCATAGCGACGGCAGTCTTCCAGCAGCCAGTAAATCCGTGACAGCGGCGACATATCCGAAGACATGATCTTTTGATGGCGGTCACGCAGAATTTCGATCTTTTGCGCGTCAAGCCGCCACAGGCCCTGCTTGTGCTCGATGATCCGATTGGTCAGATCACGCAGGTGGGTGCCAAGCGTTTCGCATTCCGCCGCGCTGAAACCGGCATCGCGCAGCTTTGACATGCGCTCGGGCAGATCAAGTGAATAGCACGAATAGACGATCTCGAATTCGACCTTGTCATGCAGTGCGGGCGCATGGGTCAGCCGTTCGATGTAGTAGTCGACCAGTTTTTGCGCCAGACCGCTGTCCAGATCGGACGGGATGAAGGAATTGAACGACAGGCGCACGTCGATAAACGGGTGTCCTGCGAATGTCTGGACCAGTGGAAAGCTGCGCAGGTTGCGGTATCCGTAGTTGTCCCGCTGATAGGCCCACGTCGCGTCCGTCACCAGATCGCGGTAAAGCGATAGCGCCAGCGGACGGGGCCGCACGCCGATGATCTCTGCGGGATTCCAGTCTGGCATGACGCCGTAAACGGTGGATTGCCCTGCCAGAAACAGGTGCGGGCGCATGCCTTCGGTGACCTTTGCCTTGATCCGGTCAATCAGTGCGGTGTGATCGGCCGCAGGCATTGGTGTCAGCCCGTCTGCCAGTGCAAGCGGGCGGGCTTGCAGCAGCACCAAGGTCTGGTCCTCGCCAGTCACGGCAAATTCAATATCCAGCGGGGTGTCGGGGAAAATACCTTCCAGCTCTGCCAGTAGGGCAAACACCGGCTGCAAATCCGCTGGCACATTGGGCGCATCGGCAAGCCCGACAAATGTCTCTGTATCATCCAGCCCTGCGGTGACGGCGCTGGTGTCCGTGCCACGGTGGATCGAGATCACGCGGTAAGGCGCGCCGGTTGTGGGGTCGTGGGTGAAGGCCACACCTGACAGCACCACATCGCGCAGCATGGGCTGGATCAACACCTCGTCCGCTGCCGACCGGCTGTCACCATAAGACGCGATGACATCGTCAATCGCTTGTGTCAGTGCGGCGGTGTCCTGAATGTGCGCAATCGATGTGAACGCACCAGCCATCGAGGCGCCAGCGCGATCCTCTGCCACTGCTGATGAACGTGCGATCAGCCCGCCGGACACATCAAGCTGCGCCGCAATCTGTGCGATGGCTGAGGATTTGTCAGCGATCCAGTCAGCGCAGGTTTGCGTGACCTGTGGCAAAATGCTGGCCTGTTTGATATGGCCGCGCAAGCTGTCCAGCGTCTGCGATTTGGTTGAAAGCGCGGGCGTGGTCATGTCAGTCATCCCCGCTGCCATAAACAGCGATATGTTTCAGCACGGGATGGATCACGAAATAGGTCTCGTCTTTTTCGTCCTCGGATGGGTTCTCGGACGGCCAAGCGGATGTGGCGGCATAGCTTTCCAGCACGTCGCATAAAACCACGGCCCGTGCGGCGCTGTCGTGCAGATGATCCAACATGGTGCGGTCGGGTGGTGTGGGGAATGTCGCCCGCTTGATCACAGGCCCACCATCAAGGTCGGCGGTCAGGAAGATGGCGGATGCGCCAATCCGGTCCTGCGCGATCATCGCGAAATAATTCGTGGTGCTGCCTTTGAACGATGGCACCCAACCGCCGTGGACATGCAGAAAGTCCACGCCCGTATCCAGCACATCCTGCCGCAATATCTGACCGCCGTAGCCTGCGTAAATCATCACGCTCTCGGACCGCGCGGCGATGGCTGCCACCACCTCGGGGTCGTTGATGTTTGTGGTGTCGAGCATCTCAACCGGTGCGCCCAGCGCTGCCAGATCATCGGCAAGAGCGGTGTTCGGATCGAAATGCCCCGCTTGCCACAGCGTATCATCATCGGCGTGGGCGGGAGTTGTGGGCAGCACGGTTTTGCTTTGTCCCGGCAGGTTTGATTTTGCCGACGCCAGCGCGATCACGGCAGCGGGGCGCAACCCGCGACGCACCATGTTCTGGATATAGGCCCGGCTGCGTGTCGTATCCGTGGCCAGCATGATCACATCGTTCAAATCAGTGGTCATCTGTCAGCCCCTTTTGACGCATCAGCGTGCGGATGGCGGCCATCTCTGATGTCAGGGCAGCGGCCAGATCAAAGCCAACCGATGCCTGCGCTGCTGGCGATTGTGATGTCAGAAGATCCGTTAGTTTGATCAGCGCGTTCAGGTCACGCAAGCTGCCGTCACGATCGTATTTTTCAGCCACAAACCTGGCCAGCCGCGCATAAAGCGCAAGGTTGTCAAAAGGCCCAAAGCCCTTGCGCAGCCGCGTATCGTAGCGTGCGTAAATCTTGCGGGTGACCTCGAACCGCTGTACCAGCTTATCCAGCGTCGCGTCATCCGGAGTGGCGTCCAGAAGGCGCGCGGTGTCCATCTGATCATCGGAATGATCAGGCCCCAGCTTAAGACTGGCAGGTTCGGCAGCGCCCAAGGCCGCGATTTTGTCAGCGCGATCGGCAAGGTAAGCATCCAGAAATTCAGGCCCCTGCAACGCGGTGTAGAAATACCGCTCGGGTTTTTCCATCAAGTCGGGCTGGTTGTAGCGATACGCGGTCATTTGGCGTCTATAATCCTGTCAGCAATCGGCGCAACATGCGCCATCAACCCGTCGCGCCCCTGATCGTTGCGGATGGTCAGATCGGGGGTTTGCGGGACGGGGAATGTCAGATCAAGCCCTGCGACGGAAGATGTCTCGCCCTTGGCGTAGCGGGCATATAGCCCTTTGACATCGCGATCCTGCAAGTCGGCCAGTGGGGCATCAATGAAAACTTCGTAGTAGCTGCTGACCGACTTTCGCAATTCCGCGCGGTGTTCGGGAAACAGTGACAGAATGGCGCAGACCACGTGTTGGTCCTGATCATCAAGCCATTTGCAAAGCTGCATCATCCGCCACGAATTTGCGCGACGGCTGTCCATGTCGTGGCCAAGGTCGTCGTGAAACACGGTGCGGATCACATCGCCGTCCAGTGATACGATGTTGGGGGCGGTTTCGCGGACACGCGCGACCACAGCATCGGCCAGCGTTGTCTTACCTGCACCTGACAGGCCGATCATCCAGACAATCAAAAGTGTCCCTTTCCGCAATATTTTGAAGCGCATTTCGCGGCACAGACTAGATGGATTTTGTCGGGGTTACGATATGTGCCGCTGCACTTTTTGCAATTGTCTGCTTGTGGTGGTCAGTGGCTGGTCAGGCGCGTTTCATTTCGTTCAGGATCATCCATGAATTCAGCAGGCGCGTGGCCGAGTCTGACGCGATACGTCGCCGCTGAAGCCTTATCCGCAAGGCCGCGTCGGACACTTTGTCAATCGCGCGATCACCGATGGTGGGGGCTACGTTGTTCAAGATATCAAGGTCAGCCTCGCTTAGCTCGAACTGGGTACCGACGGCAAACTGCATCTTCGTGTTTTGGTCACCCACGTGATCCAGCAGCAAAAGATTGGCAAACTGGCTGCCGTCCTTGCGTCTGTTCTGAAGCACGACCTGCGTTCTGCGTCCGCTCTGCAACGCAAGCCTGATCTCTGCGCGGGCCTCGGTATTCTCAAGATCACCTTGCAAGAACCGGCAGTTTTGGCCCAGTTGTTCTTCGCCATAGCCCGTCATGTCGCGGAACTGCGCATTCATGAAGATCAATGGTTGGTCCGGTAGAGTCAAATCCGACAAACTCAGTGCGAATGGAAGGCCTTCTAGCGTTCCAGCCAAACTGCCGAGTTTGAGTTTTTGATTGATACTCATGCTCGGTGTCCTTTATTCAAGCGCAAGTAAATTATAGGCTGAGCCAGTCAAGATGTCCAAAACTACCAATCCCGATCTTCCGATTGTCGTGGGGGTCGGTGCCTCGGCCGGCGGGCTGGAAGCATTCCAGCTTTTCGTAAAAGGGCTTCCTGACGTCCACGATCTGGTGATCGTGCTGGTGCAACACCTTGATCCACACCACGAAAGCCTGATGCCCGAACTGGTCGCGGCACGCACCAAATCACCGGTGCACAGCGTTCAGAACAACATGACTGTTGAGCCGGGTCACATCTATCTGATCCCGCCCGGTTTCGAGATGGAGATCAAGGGCACCACACTTAACCTGACGGAATTTGACTCTCCGCGTGGTTTGCGCCGCCCGATTGACCATTTCTTCGAAAGCCTTGCGCGCGAATACGGCGAACACGCAATCGCGGTTGTTCTGTCAGGCACGGGCAGTGACGGGGCCAATGGCGCCCGAGAAGTCAAAGGTGCTGGCGGTCTGGTTTTCGTGCAGGACCCTGCGCAGGCCAAATATGACGGCATGCCGCAAAGCGTTCTGGACCTGAGTGGCGCGGATGTTGTGTCGGACGCCGAAGAGATCATTGATGTTGTGCGGGACTACTTCAACCTGCGGCAAGGCGCCCATGGTGGCTTTGATACCGACGACGAATTTTTGGCCCGCGTCATGCGCCACGTCCGTTTCCGGACGGGTCACGATTTTTCCGAATACAAAATGGCGACCATGCAGCGGCGAATTGCCGTGCGCATGTCGGTGCTGAACATTTCGGCCCCGTCGGATTATCTTGCGTATCTGGTCGACACGAAGACCGAAGCGGATATGCTGTTCCGCGATCTGTTGATCAACGTGACCAGCTTTTTCCGCGACGAGGATCATTTCGAAACTCTGCGCACGGAAGTGATCCCCGAACTGGTCGAACAGACCGAAGACCACGGCGAATTGCGGGTCTGGGTCGCTGGGTGTTCTACTGGTGAAGAGGCGTATTCCATTGCGATGTTGGTGGCCGAAGAGGTCAGCCGCGTCGACAAGCAGTGCAATATCGTTGTCTTTGGAACCGACATCGATGAACAGGCCTTGGCCGCGGCGCGTCAGGGGCGCTATCCGGATTCGTCTGTGCTGACGATCCCGGAGGATTTTCGCGAACGCTATTTCAAGGCCCATCAAGGCGGCTATGAAGTGGGGCCGCGCCTGCGCGAAATGGTTCGGTTTTCGCGGCACAGCTTTATCAAAGACCCGCCGTTCTCGAAACTTGATCTGGTGTCGTGCCGCAACGTGCTGATCTATCTCAAAGACAGCCTTCAGGAACTCACAAGTCGGGTATTTCACTATGCGCTGCGCGAAGGCGGCTATCTGTTTCTTGGACCAAGCGAGAATCCTCGCGCGCTGTTGACCCATTTCACGGAAGTGTCCGCGCGCGCGCGGGTCTTTACGCGCCGGCCAGGTCCGTCACGGCCTTTGAACCTTGGAAGTCTGTCGGGTGCTGTTTTGAACAGGCCGATGAAATCCGACAAAAACACCGGATCGTCGCGGGCCCATTCCAGCCTGGATGAGCTGTTGCTGGAAGAATTCATGCCTGGCTATCTGCATGTGGATAGCGACGGGAAGGTTTTGTTTTCCTCACCTACGGCAAGCAAATATCTGGCGATCCGCAGCGGGAAGGTGTCGACGAATATCTTCAACATTGTGGCGCCTGAACTGGAGACAACATTCCGGCGCGTGTCGCGGCTTGACCAAAAGGTCGGGTCAAAGGCCGAATTTGAATACCAAGGCGAGATTGACGGTCAGCCCGTCCGCCTGATCGTGGCGGCACGTCGTCTGGAAGACGGCACACAGCTTTTCGTGATCCGTGACAAGCTTGATCTGTTGGACACCCGCCCAAGCCGCAGCAGCGATCTGTCGTCCAAGCAAGACGCCTACGTATCGCAGCTTGAGAACGAACTGGACGAAGCAAAAGAAGAAGTCCGGTCGGCGACCGAAGAGCTTGAGACATCTAACGAAGAGCTGAAAAGCTCGAACGAAGAAATGATGTCGATGAACGAAGAGCTGCAATCGGCCAACGAAGAGCTGACGACGATCAACGATGAACTCCAGCAAAAGCTGCGTGAGCTTCACCAGTTGAATGTCGATTTGCAGAACTTTGTGCAAAGTGCGCGGGTGCCGACGGTCTTCCTCGATGAAGACCTGCGCCTGTTGCGATTTACGCCCGAAGCGGAAGAATACTTCAGCTTTACCGAAGCCGACATCGGCCGCAAACTGGCTGACCTGAACGCGCAGATCGATCAGGCGAAGCTGATCGATATGTGCCATAAAACAGTGACTGACGAACGCGAGCGCGAAACGGAATTCCAGACCAAAGACGATGAAACGGTCTTGGAGTTGCACGTCATGCCATTTTCGCCCGACGGTAAAGCTCAGCGCGGTGTTGTGTTCACCCTGCAAGACGTCACCGATCTGCGCAAAGCGGTTGAGGCCGCAGAACTGGCGCAGGTGTCCGCCGAAATCCAACGCAATGAAGTTGAGCAGATCTACAGATCCAGTCCGATGGCGATGGGTCTGATCGCGACAGACATGACTTACGTGCGGCTCAACGAAAAGCTAGCCGAGATCAACGGCGTCCCTGCCGACCAGCATATCGGACGCACAATTGAGGAAATCATTCCCGAGGTCGCCGAGCATACAAAGCGTCTTGTGCAACAGGTACTGGAAACGCGGCTGCCCATTTTTGGCGAACGTGTCCATGGCAGCACGCGCACCGATCCGAACAACCGCAGAGTTTGGGAAAGCGATTGGCTGCCGTTCTATACAGATGGTGAACTGACCGGCGTTTCGGTGAACGTGCGTGATGTGACAGATCAGGTGGAAACGGCAGACAACCTGCGCCAGATCATGCGAGAGCTTGAGCATCGCGTGAAGAACATGCTGTCGAACGTGAATGCGCTGATTAACCGCGCCTCGCGAGAGGCCACCAGCGACCAGCATATTTTCACGACCCTGATGAACCGGATTCATGCGCTGTCGAAAACCCATGCCCTTTTGACATCCGAACAGTGGTCGTCAGCCCCTTTGCGCAGCGTGATCGAACCCGAGACTGTCGATGTATATGGCGCGGACCGTGTCGCGCTGTCAGGCCCGAACATCCGCCTGTCCGCCGAGGCAACGCTGGCGATTGGCATGGCGGTGCACGAGTTGGCAACAAACGCCGTGAAGTATGGCGCATTCTCGGTGCCGGAAGGCACTGTCAGCCTGTCGTGGTCGCGGATCAACGATGCAGAAAGCGACAGGCTTGTGCTGGAATGGAAAGAACAGGGCGGCCCGGCGGTGACAGAACCTCAGGATGCAGGCTTTGGATCGCAGCTGATTTCGTCCACGCTGGAAGGCAGTCTTGACGGCGATGTGACACGTCACTGGGAACCAAATGGTCTGCGCGTGGTTATCGCCCTAGAATTTAGCGAAGTGACAGCAGCCAAAAGCGAATGACGTTCTGTGTTTGATGACTTGAAAATCCTCTATCTCGAAGACGAGATTATCGTGGCAATGGAAACTACGGCTCATCTTGAGTCGCTGGGTTTTGACACTGTTGCGGTGGCCTACAAGCTGTCCAAGGCGCAGGACGCTGTGGCGCAGGAAGATTTTGACATCGCATTGCTTGATATTAACGTGGGCCGCGGCGAGACCAGCGTCGCGCTGGGCGAGGCGTTGGCCGAAAAGGGCACACGCGTTGTTTTTGCTTCGGGTAACAGCAGTGCCGCTCGGGACTTGCGTGGTCGCGGTTTTGCATTTCTCGACAAACCGTTTTCGCACAGCGCCCTGACCCAAGAGCTCGAAGCCGCTCTGGAGCCGTCCGAGACCGAGTAGGCAACAGCGTCTGCTCATCAGCGGACGAGAAATGTGTCAGGCGGGCGACCTTCACCGACAACGATAGAATCCACAAACCAGCATCTTGGCGCTTGGCCAGATGGTCTATTGTTTTCATGCTATCGGGAATGTGGTGCCCAGGAGAGGACTCGAACCTCCACGTCCATACAGACACCAGCACCTGAAGCTGGCGCGTCTACCAATTCCGCCACCTGGGCAGGTCACGTGAGGGCGATTTAGACAGGGCGCGGGGGGCTGTCAACGGGATTCCGACAGGCAAATGCGACAAAGTGCATCCATGCCCCAATCGGCGCCGAGTTATCGCGTCATTTCGCCTTGTTCGCGCGGGGGCAGGGGGATACACCCTGATGCAGATTTTGTCGCGAGGCCATCCCATGTCACAGCTTGTCACCATCTTCGGCGGTTCCGGTTTTGTCGGACGTTACATCGCACGGCGCATGGCCAAGGCGGGCTGGCGTGTGCGTGTGGCCTGCCGCAATCCCAATGAAGCAATGTTCGTGCGCACCTACGGTGCCGTGGGTCAGGTGGAACCTGTCTTTACAAACATCCGCGACGATGCGTCGGTGGATGCGGTCCTCACAGGGGCTGATGCCGTTGTGAACTGCGTGGGCGTTCTGGCCGAAGCTGGCAAGAACACATTTGATGCCGTTCAGGCCGAAGGTGCGGCGCGCGTTGCACGGCTTGCTGCGGCGGCTGGTATCACCCGCATGGTGCAAATCTCGGCCATCGGCGCGGATAAAGACGCCGACAGCCAGTACGCACAGACAAAGGCAGAAGGCGAAGAGGGCGTGCTTGCGCATATGCCAAACGCGCTGATCCTGCGCCCGTCGATTGTGTTCGGGCCAGAGGACGAGTTTTTCAACCGCTTCGCGTCCATGTCGCGCTTGGGTCCGGTACTGCCCGTGATTGGTGCGAACACGCGTTTTCAGCCGGTCTATGTTGATGATGTTGCCGCTGCGGCGGAAAAGGGCATCACCGAGGGTGTGAGCGGTGTTTACGAGCTGGGCGGACCGGACGTGCACAGCTTCCGCGAGCTGATGGCGATCATGCTGGATACCGTGCGCCGCCGCCGCCTTGTGATCAATATCCCGTTCTTTATGGCGCGGATCATGGCCTTCGGTTTTGGTGTGCTTCAGTTCCTGACGCTTGGTCTGGTCAAGGCACCTGTGACCAAGGATCAGGTGATCAACCTTGGCGTTGATAACGTCGTGTCCGAAGATGCCAAAGGTTTGGCTGATCTGGGTATTCGCCCCACGTCGCTTGAGGCGGTGCTGCCAGACTACCTGTGGCGCTTCCGCCCGTCGGGTCAATATGCGGCGATCAAGGAATCAGCGCGGAACCTGCGGTCCTAGGTATAGGCGATCACCAACAGGATGCTGCCAAAGATCACGCGGTAGATCACGTAGGGCGTGTAGCTGATCGACTGGAGCAGTTTCATCATTAGTGACAGCGCCAGCAAGGCTGCGACGCAGGACATCACCGCAACAATCGCGATATCGCCCAAAACATTGGGCGTCCCGATCACATCAAGCGATAGCAATGCGGCGGACGCGATGATGGTTGGGATCGACATCAGCATCGACAGACGCGCGGCGTCCCGCCGTTCGTAGCCCAGAAAACGTGCGCCGGTGATTGTGATGCCGGACCGCGATGTTCCGGGGATCAGCGCAAGACATTGCCACAGGCCCATCGTCACCGCGTGTTTCAGTGTCCAGCTTTCTGCGCTGCGGGTCACCGGGCCTTTTTGGTCGGCCCAGTACAAGACGATCCCGAAAATCAGCATGGTCCAGCCGATGACCGCGATACCGCGCATTGCGTCGGCAAGGCCGGTCAGCTTCAGGAACAGACCAAACAGGATCACGGGGATCGTGGCGATCAGCAGGCAAAGGGCGAGGAATGCGCCTTGTGTATCGACCTTCCCGCGCAGCAGCCGCAGCGTTCCCGCCAGTGCCAGACGGACGTCAGCCCAGAAATAAACGATCACCGCGACAAGCGTGCCGATGTGGGCGGCCACGTCAATCACCTGACCCTGATCATCAAGCCCCGTCAAAGACGGCAAAAGGATGAGGTGACCCGATGAACTGATCGGCAGGAATTCGGTAATACCCTGAATCAATGCGATGAGGAGTAGATTAAAAGTCGTCATGGCCCACCTGATTGATTCGTTACCTGCAACATAGACCCAATGGATTCAGGGAAAAGAGTCGATGTAGGTTACATAACGGACCTAAATTTTGCAGAAATTGGTGCGACACTTGTGCAGGAACTCGTGAAAATTGTAAAATAGGTCAGTATTGTTGACTTTTCATTCCCGAAAGCCAACGCTAGAAGCTGCGTAAGTGGTAACGGAGGGCGGGCATATGGCTGGTCAGAAAATGCTGAAGTTCACAAAAGTAGAACGGGATATGCCGGAGAAGCGTGCGCCCAATCTACGCAATCAGGATTTCAACGAGATTTACGCCGAGTACGCACGTGACAAGGCTGCCGAGCAGGCAAGCCGGTGTTCGCAGTGTGGCGTGCCTTATTGCCAGTCGCACTGCCCGTTGCACAACAACATCCCTGACTGGCTGCGCCTGACAGCCGAAGGGCGGTTGGAGGAGGCTTATGAGATTTCTCAGGCCACCAATACCTTCCCCGAAATTTGTGGCCGCATCTGCCCGCAGGACCGTCTGTGCGAAGGCAACTGCGTGATCGAACAGTCCGGCCACGGCACAGTGACCATCGGGTCGGTCGAGAAATACATCACTGACACTGCGTTCGAGCAGGGCTGGGTGAAGCCGATCCGCCCGCACACTGAGCGCCCCGAGAGCGTTGGCATCATCGGTGCTGGGCCCGGTGGTCTTGCGGCTGCCGACATGCTGCGCCGCGAAGGCGTGCAGGTCACTGTCTATGATCGCTATGATCGCGGTGGCGGTTTGCTGACTTACGGTATCCCCGGCTTTAAGCTGGAGAAAGATATCGTCATGCAGCGGATGGCGCAACTTGAGGATGGCGGCGTTGAGTTTGTGCTCAATTGCAACGTGGGTGAGGACCTGTCGTTTGATGCCATCCGTGGCAAGCACGATGCAGTGCTGATCGCCACGGGTGTTTACAAGACACGCGACCTTGATGCGCCCGGCAGCGATGCTGATGGCATTGTCCGCGCGATTGATTTCCTGACCGCTTCCAACCGCAAAAGCTTTGGCGACGTGGTTGAAGAATTTGAAAGCGGTGAGCTGAACGCAGCCGGCAAGAAGGTCGTCGTCATTGGCGGCGGTGATACCGCAATGGACTGCGTGCGCACCGCGATCCGCCAAGGGGCGGAAAGCGTGAAGTGTCTTTATCGTCGTGACCGTGCCAACATGCCCGGGTCACAGCGCGAAGTGCAGAACGCCGAAGAAGAAGGCGTGGAATTTGTCTGGCTTGCCGCCCCGACAGGGTTCGAGGGCAAAAGCATCACAGGTGTGAAGGCCAAGCGCATGCGCCTTGCAGCCCCCGATGCAACAGGCCGCCAGATGCCGGAATTGATCGAAGGGTCCGACTATATCGAAGAAGCCGATCTTGTGATCAAGGCATTGGGCTTTGAGCCTGAGGACCTGCCAAAGCTTTGGGGCGAGAAGGAATTGGAAGTGACCCGTTGGGGCACGATCAAGGCCAAGTTCACAACGGGCGAGACAAGCCTGCCGGGCGTCTATGCCGCTGGCGATATCGTGCGCGGTGCGTCGCTTGTTGTCTGGGCGATCAAGGACGGTCGTGACGCGGCAGAGGCCATCATGGGCTATCTGTCACAATCGCAAACCGTCGCAGCGGAGTAGGTGATTATGACCCGTAATTCCCATGGCACAACCCGTGCACTGAGCGTGCACAGCGCGTGCACAGCAAAATTCCACGCTGCGACAGCCTCGCTGACCTTTTTTGCCGCAGCGCTTGTTCTGGCCCTGCCCGCGTTCGGGCAAAGCACGCCCGAGACATTCAGCCTGCCCGCAGGGTGCGATGCCTATCTGACCGTGCAGGGTGCTGATTGTTCGGTCGATCACCACTTTACCTGCGAGGGCGATCCACAGGGCTACAAAAGTCGTGCAAGTCTTGATGAAAACGGCATGACCTATATCGGCACCGTTGATGACGAAGCGCAGTGGATGACCAGCTTTCACGTGTTTTCAAACCATTCCGAACGGCTGAGCGACAGCAACGCTGATCCCGCGTCGATCTCGGAACTGATCGAAAACGGTATCGACACCTACGATTTCACAACCCAGTCGGACGAGATTGGTGTGTCGCGTTACGTCGGGCAAGACAGCCTCACTGGCCGTCAGATCACCATTGACGATGTGACGCTGGACGAAACCCAATACAACATCACTGCTTATGATGGTGACGGGTCGATCATGTGGCAGTCGGAAGGTAATGAATTCATCAGCCGCAACTGGCGCATGTTCCTGTCGGGCACGACAACTGTCACCACGCCTGACGATACGTTTGATCTGAACGGATCACCGGTTGAGTTCATCTTTCCGGGTGAGCCGGGCTTTTTGTCGGCCAACCCCAAGCATGGCTGCGGCGTTGAAATGTCCAGCTATCAGGTGACGCCATGATGCTGCGGGTTGCACTTGCGTTGGGGATCGTCCCGTGCGCTGCCATGGCAGATGATTGGACGTATTCACTGCGGATCGTAGGCGATGCGGTGACGGAATACCGCGAGAGCGGTGACCGTCTGTTTGTTGGCACCGAAACCAACGGGCCGTGGAACGGATCGGAGATTTACCAGTCTGTTCCGGCAACGCCGCAGACGGATTGTGACTTTGCGCAAGCCTACGAAATTGACCACTACGTTGGCGTCGGGCCTGATTATCTTTTGCAGGTTCTGATTACGTTTGAACGCAATGCTGATGACAGCTGGTCTGGCGTGTCGCCCGATATCTACTTTGATGTCTACGATGGTGCAGGGCAAAACGACGCTGATCCGGTCAGCTATTTTGCCGAAGACGGAACCGCCAAGGTGCAGTCGTTGACCTGCGTGGATGATGTCGTGACCGCACGCTACAGCTTCCGTGGCACATTGCAGGGTGATGGCGGTGCGACCACGCCGTTGCAGATTTCCGGGACCGGCACCGCGACGATGCCCGTCTACCCCTACGAAGATTACTGATTTTCTGCGGCCGCACAGCACGCAGGCCGCGCTCCGAGAGGATACGACCATGACAACATATGATGACAACTGGGTTGCTGCCGAAGAAGCCAAGCGCGCGTATATGGACGCGCACGGGCTTTATAAGACCGAGGATGAACATTCGTCCTGCGGTGTGGGGCTTGTTGTGGCAATCGACGGCAGCAAATCACGTGCCGTGGTCGAAAACGGCATCTCTGCCCTCAAGGCGATCTGGCACCGTGGTGCTGTTGATGCCGACGGCAAGACAGGCGATGGCGCGGGTATCCACGTGCAAATTCCGGTGGAGTTCTTTTACGATCAGGTCCGCCGCACGGGGCACGAGCCGGATCAGAACAAGCTGATTGCCGTTGGGCAGGTATTCCTGCCGCGCACAGACTTTGGCGCGCAGGAACGCTGCCGCACAATCGTGGAATCCGAAGTGCTGCGCATGGGTCACTACATCTACGGCTGGCGGCACGTGCCGGTGGATATCACCTGTCTGGGCGACAAGGCCAACGCGACCCGCCCCGAGATCGAGCAGATCCTGATCCGTAATGAAAAGGGCCTGTCCGAAGAAGCGTTCGAGCGCGAGCTTTACATCATCCGCCGCCGGATCGAAAAAGCTGTCACCGCTGCTGGTATTGCCGGTTTCTATTGCTGTTCGCTGTCGTGCCGTTCGATCATCTACAAAGGCATGATGCTGGCCGAGCAGGTCGCGGAGTTTTACCCCGACCTTATGGACGAGCGGTTCGAGAGCGCGTTTGCGATCTATCACCAGCGCTATTCCACCAACACCTTCCCGCAGTGGTCACTGGCACAGCCGTTCCGCATGCTGGCCCACAACGGCGAGATCAACACGCTGAAGGGCAACGTGAACTGGATGCGCAGCCACGAAATTCGCATGGCGTCCGGTGCGTTTGGCGATAGTGCGGAAGACATCAAGCCGATCATCCCGTCGGGTGCGTCGGACTCAAGCGCGCTCGATTCCGTGTTCGAGGTGCTTGTGCGGGCAGGGCGCGATGCGCCGATGGCCAAGACAATGATGGTGCCAGAAGCATGGTCGCAGCTTGCCAACGAAATGCCAGAGGCATGGCGCGATATGTATGGCTACTGCAACTCCGTGATGGAGCCGTGGGACGGGCCTGCTGCGCTTGCCATGACAGACGGGCGCTGGGTTTGCGGCGGTCTGGACCGCAACGGTCTGCGCCCCATGCGCTATGTCGTGACAGGTGACGGCCTGCTGATCGCAGGCTCCGAAGTTGGCATGGTCGCCGTAGACGAAGCCACGATTGTGGAAAAAGGCGCGCTTGGCCCAGGTCAGATGATCGCGGTTGATATGACCGAAGGAAAGCTGTTCCACGACACCGAACTGAAGGACAAGCTGGCTGCGTCGCAGCCGTTTGGCGAATGGATCGAAAAGGTTGTGAACCTCAACGATATCCTAAGCGATGTGCCAGAAAAGCCGCTGTTTGACGGGGCCGAATTGCGCAAGCGTCAGGTTGCTGCGGGCTATTCCATCGAAGAGCTTGAGCAGGTGCTGGCCCCGATGGCCGAGGACGGCAAGGAAATGATCGCGTCGATGGGTGACGACACGCCAAGTGCTGTGCTGTCCAAGACCTATCGCCCGCTGTCGCATTTCTTCCGTCAGAACTTCTCTCAGGTGACAAACCCGCCAATTGACAGCCTGCGCGAAAGCCGCGTTATGAGCCTGAAAACGCGGTTCGGAAACCTCAAGAACGTGCTGGACGAAGACAGCAGCCAGACCGAAATTCTGGTTCTGGAAAGCCCGTTTGTCGCCAACGCTGAATTTGACGAGATGGTCAAACAGTTTGGCGAAAGCGTCGCGTTCATCGACTGCACGTTCGAGGCTGGCCCTGATGCCCTGCGCAAAGGTCTGGAGCGTATCCGGTCCGAGGCGGAAGACGCTGTGCGGTCCGGTGCGGGTCACATCGTGCTGACAGACCAGCATCAGGATTACAGCAAGATCGCGATGCCGATGATCCTTGCGACCAGTGCGGTGCACAGCGGTCTGACACGCAAAGGACTGCGGACGTTCTGTTCGCTGAATGTGCGGTCGGCTGAATGTATTGATCCGCATTACTTTGCCGTGCTGATCGGCTGCGGTGCGACGACCGTGAACGCCTATCTGGCGCAGGACAGCATTGCTGACCGTCTGAGCCGTGGTCTGATCGACGGTAACCTAACAGATGCCACAATGCGCTATCGTGCAGCGATTGATGCAGGTCTGCTGAAGATCATGTCGAAGATGGGCATTTCGGTACTGTCGTCCTATCGCGGTGGCCTGAACTTTGAGGCCGTGGGTCTGGGGCGCGCGATGTGCGCGGAATACTTCCCCGGCATGCAAAGCCGCATTTCCGGCATCGGCACCATCGGTATCCAGTCCAAGCTGGAAGAAGTGCACGCCGCTGGCTGGAAGGGTGGCAAGGACGTTCTGCCAATTGGTGGCTTCTACAAAGCGCGCCGTTCGGGTGAAAAGCACGCGTGGGAAGCGCAGACGATGCACATGCTGCAAGCTGCTTGTGCGAAGTCGTCCTATGCGCTGTGGCAGCAGTATTCCAAGTCGATGCAGGCGAACCCGCCGATCCATCTGCGTGATCTGCTGGCGATCAAGCCACTGGGTAACCCTGTGCCGCTTGAGGAAGTCGAAAGCATCACGTCGATCCGTAAGCGTTTTGTGACGCCGGGCATGTCGCTGGGTGCCTTGTCGCCCGAGGCACACCGCACGCTATCGATTGCGATGAACCGGATTGGTGCGAAGTCGGATTCCGGTGAAGGTGGCGAGAGCCCCGATGATTTCACGCCGGAACCAAATGGCGATAACGCCAGCGCGAAGATCAAGCAGGTGGCATCGGGTCGTTTTGGTGTGACAGCAGAATATCTGCTGGCCTGTGAAGAGCTTGAGATCAAGGTCGCACAGGGTGCCAAGCCCGGTGAGGGTGGTCAGCTGCCCGGCATGAAGGTCACTGACCTCATTGCCAAACTGCGCCATTCGACAAAGGGCGTGACGCTGATCTCGCCGCCGCCGCACCATGATATCTATTCGATCGAGGATCTGGCGCAGCTGATCTACGACCTCAAGCAGATCAACCCGAAGTGTAAGGTGACTGTGAAGCTGGTGGCGTCTTCGGGTGTCGGCACGATTGCGGCAGGTGTCGCCAAGGCGAAGGCGGATATCATTCTGGTGTCCGGCCACAATGGCGGCACAGGCGCGTCGCCCGGCACGTCGATCAAATACGCGGGTCTGCCGTGGGAGATGGGTCTGACCGAGGCGCATCAGGTGCTTGCCATGAACAACCTGCGCGAGCGTGTGACGCTGCGCACGGATGGTGGCCTGCGCACGGGGCGTGACATTGTCATGGCTGCGATGATGGGCGCCGAGGAATACGGCATTGGCACCGCTGCGCTGATCGCGATGGGCTGCATCATGGTGCGTCAGTGTCAGAGCAACACATGCCCTGTGGGTGTGTGTACGCAGGACGAAGATTTGCGCGCCAAGTTCACAGGCAACGCGGACAAGGTGGTCAACCTGATCACATTCTACGCCACCGAAGTGCGCGAAATCTTGGCCGAGATCGGTGCACGGTCGCTTGATGATGTGATCGGACGTGCGGACCTGCTGGCGCAGGTGTCGCGTGGGTCGGCGCATCTGGACGATCTGGACCTGAACCCGCTTTTGATTACCGTCGATGGTGCGGGTCAGATCAAGTATGACGTCAACAAGCCGCGCAATGCGGTGCCTGACACGCTGGATGCGCAGATCGTGAAGGACGCGGAACGCTTCCTGAAGGATGGCGAGAAGATGCAGCTGGAATATGCGGTGCAAAACACGCTGCGGACCATCGGTACGCGGACCAGTAGCCACATTGTTGCGAACTTCGGTATGCGTAACGACCTGCAACCCGATCACCTGACGGTAAAGCTGCGCGGCTCTGCTGGGCAATCGCTGGGTGCTTTTGCGGCACCGGGTCTGAAGCTGGAAGTCTCGGGCGATGCCAACGATTACGTCGGCAAGGGTCTGTCAGGCGGCACGATTGTGATCCGTCCGCAGATGGCCTCGCCTCTGGTGGCGTCCGAGAACACGATCATCGGCAACACGGTGCTTTATGGTGCAACAGACGGGAAACTGTTTGCGGCTGGCCGTGCGGGTGAACGCTTTGCCGTGCGCAACTCTGGCGCGTCGGTGGTGATCGAAGGCTGCGGCACAAACGGGTGTGAATACATGACCGGCGGAGTTGCTGTGATCCTTGGGTCCATCGGTGCCAACTTTGGTGCGGGCATGACCGGCGGGATGGCTTATGTCTACGATCCTGACGGGGCAGCGGCTGACCTGATCAACATGGAAACGCTGGTGACATGCCCCGTGACCGTGGATCACTGGGAAATGCAGCTTAAAGGTCTGATCCAGCAACATCTGGATGAAACCGACAGTCGCAAGGCGGCAGACATTCTCCAGCATTGGGATATCGAACTAAGCCATTTTGTGCAGGTTTGCCCCAAAGAAATGCTGGTGCATCTGCCAGCCCCGTTGACCGTTGAGGAAACTGCCATTCCTGCCGAGTAAGCGGCGAAACGACTGACAATCATCGACCCGACGCTGTGCAAATGGCGTCGGGTTTTCTTTGGCGAAAAGCCACAATGGCGATTGTTTCCATTTTTCACAGCTTGACCGGTGGAACCGACAGGGGAACATAGGGTTATGGCAAAATCGAGCACCAAAAAGAAAAAGCCTGCCGCACGATCAAAAGCCCGCACCAAGCGGAGCTTGATGTCGCGCGTCAAACGGCTGTTTATCTTTGGAGGATTGGCGGTTTTGAGCCTGATAGTTGTTGCCACGTTTGCGGTTGGTTTGATGAACCCGCCGACCACGCCCTACATGTATTCCGAAGGCCGCCGTCTGGGTGGTGTCACGCAAGACTGGGTGGCGATGGAAAATATCGCGCCAGTGATGGCGCGATCGGCCGTCGCGGCAGAGGATGCGAATTTCTGCCTGCACTGGGGGCTGGACGTCAATGCAATCCGCGCCACGATTGATCGCGGCGGCAACGGTGGTGCATCGACCATCAGCCAGCAGACGGTGAAGAATGTTTTCTTGTGGCACGGACGGTCCTGGGCGCGTAAAGCGATGGAGGCACTCTGGACACCGCTGACCGAGGCGGTCTGGTCCAAGCGGCGTATCCTTGAGGTCTATCTGAATATCGCTGAATTTGATGAGGGCGTCTTTGGTGTGCAGGCGGCGTCGCAGCATTATTTTGGTGTAAACGCCCGCGATCTGAGCCCGACACAGGCGGCCCGCCTTGCCGCGATCCTGCCCAGCCCCAAGAACCGGTCTGCCTCAAATCCGTCCAGCTTTGTGCGCCAAAGGGCGGCGTCAATTCTTGATGGTGCCGCAACAATCGAGGCGGATGGCCGCGCGGCCTGCTTTGAAGACTAAGCCGCCCATTGATCCCAAGCAGCGCATGCGGCATTTAGGTCGTATCCCCGAAAGGTAAGCGCCACAGATGAACCGTCTTTATCATTACCCGCTGTCACCATTTTCCCGCAAAGTGCGCTTGTCGCTGGCCGAGAAAAAGATCGAGGTGGAACTGGTCGAAGAGCGGTATTGGGAACAGGACAGCGATTTCCTGCGTCGTAATCCCGCTGGCAAGGTGCCGGTGCTGAAGATGGGCAATCGCACGATGGCCGACAGCACAGCGATTTGCGAATATCTGGAAGAGGCGCATCCGACACCGAACCTGTTGCCCAAAGGACCGGAGGCCCGCTATGAGGCGCGCCGCCTTGTGGGCTGGTTTGACGACAAGTTTTACCGCGAAGTCACAGCCAAGCTGGTGGGCGAGCGTGTATTCCGCAAGGTGATGGGCACAGGCTATCCGGACAGCGCCAACGTGAAGGCCGGATCAAAGGCGGTGAAATACCATCTTGATTACATGGCGCAGCTGCTGGACCAGCGGCGCTGGCTGGCGGGCAATGACATGTCATTGGCCGATTTTGCGGCGGCGGCGCAGTTGTCGTGTCTGGATTACATCTCGGACGTGGACTGGAACCGGTCAGAGGTCGTGAAGGACTGGTATGCGAAGATCAAATCGCGGCCATCGTTCCGGTCTTTGCTGGCCGATCAGCTTCCAGGTTTTCCGCAGCCACGGCACTATGCTGACCTTGATTTTTGAATTGGCTTGTGGGGGGCGGTGCCCGCCCACCCACCCCTTTTCGGGGCGCTGCCCCGGACCCCGGAGTGTATCTGGCAAAGTGATGCGATGAAGGCGGCGCTGCAGGAATTTGCGTTGCAGGCCGGATTTTCCAAAGTCGGCGTTTGCAAGCCTGGCGCGGTGCCGGAATTGGCAGAGCGGCTGGCGGCCTTTGTGGATGCCGGGCATCACGGGCAGATGGGCTGGATGGCGGATCGGATGGCGTGGCGTGGTGATCCGAGCGCGCTGTGGCCAGAGGCGCGGTCTGTCGTGATGTTGGCGGAGCCCTATACGCCGGAGCATGATCCGCTAGCTGTGTTGCAAGAGCGGGATCGGGCGGCGATTTCGGTCTATGCGCAGGGGCGCGATTACCATGACGTCGTGAAGAAACGGCTTAAAAAGGTTGGGCGCTGGCTGATCGAGCAGGTGCCCGATGCGCAGATCAAGGTTTTTGTTGATACAGCGCCCGTGATGGAGAAGCCGTTGGCGCAGGCGGCGGGGCTGGGCTGGCAAGGCAAGCATACTAATTTGCTCGGGCGCGATCTGGGGTCGTGGTTCTTTTTGGGTGCGATCTTTACGACCGTTGATCTGGAACCGGACATGGCAGAGGAGAGCCATTGCGGATCGTGCACGGCGTGTCTGGACGTGTGCCCGACGGATGCGTTTCCCGCCCCCTATCAGTTGGACGCACGGCGCTGCATTTCCTATCTGACGATTGAACATAAGGGGCCTGTGGACAGCGATCTGCGCAGCTTGATGGGCAACCGGATTTACGGATGCGACGATTGTCTGGCGGTTTGCCCGTGGAACAAGTTTGCACAGGACGGGCGTGATGCGCGGTATGCGGCGAGGGATGATTTGCTGGCGCCGCCGCTGGCAGAGTTAGCGATGCTGGACGATACGTCGTTTCGGGCGCGGTTTTCGGGGTCACCGATCAAGCGGATCGGGCGGGACAGGTTTGTGCGCAATGTGCTTTATGCGATTGGCAATTCCGGCGACGACACCCTGCGCCATGTTGCGCAGGGGCTAGTGGATGATACTGATCCGGCGGTTGCCGATGCGGCGCGCTGGGCTGTCGAACGGCTTAGCGCGTAAGGAACGCACCGCCGACCCATCCGGTGATATCGGGTGCATCTACAAGGCAGAAGCGGTCGGCCATCACATTATAGAGGTCTTCACCGTTCAGGCGGAGTTGTTCATCGCTGAGAAGTGGATTGCACTGGCGCATCACCAACCCCGTTGCATCACTCGGCAGTGTTCCGATCACCGGTGCATCCCGCAAAGGTGCCTCGAACACCTGAACGGCGAGCCCCATCGGAATCCGGTCCGTGTCGATGCGCAGGATACGAAGATCTTCTTGCGGCGGCGTGCCCGTTGTTGGCCGTGAGTTGGGGATATGGGTGACCGTGATCGTGTAGTCACCGTTTAGATTGTCGGACAGTTCCGCACCCACAAAGGTCACGAAGTATTGGTCGCCTTCGTCTTCTTCGACCAGCGCGGGCATGGTGACTGTCGTACCGCTTGCGGTGTGCGACAGCGAAATCGCATCATCAAAGACATTCGGCCCTTCAAGGATAATCACATCAAGCGGTTCACCATCGAGCCATTCGGGAATACCGATCTGGCCCTGCATCGTGACCTTGAGCGTCTCGCGGTCCTGGTTCCAATTGACCGTGCCAATCTGGCCATGAACGGCTGTCGTTACGCGCATCAGGCCAAAGTCGCCCGGTTCGGGAATTTCGAGCGTGGAGAGGTCAATCGGGTCCAGCGGCGGAATTGAGCCTTCGATCCAGACAAGCTGCATGGTGCGGCGGTCAACGCCAAGAAAGTCACCATCAAATGTGATATCGAACTGTTCCCCCGCACCCGGGCGGATATTCACCGTCGCAAATTGCGTGTCACCGCTTTGGACGATTTTGAAGCTGGCCTGATCCAGCGTTTGGTTGTTACTGTATTCGGTGAAGGTAGCAAGCAAAGGAATGCCGCCTTGAAAATCGGGGATGCGCACCTGACCTGAGGCGACAAAACCGCTGGCATCCTCATCCATCGCGACGGTGCCGATTTGCCCGTATTGTTGATCTATCACCTGCCACAGACCTGCATTGCCGGCGTCAGGGATCGGCAAATCGTCAATATCCACGCGCGGCGCGTCAGGCTGCTCAAAGGGGGCCTGAAAATTGATCCATGCAACATGCATGGGATTATTCATGTTCAGAATGCTGTCGAAAGGGGTGTTTGCATCGACAAAATCAACATCGACAAGTTCGGTCCTGACCCAATCTGTTTCGGCGCGGTATCCCGACATGCGTTCGTTTGTGCTGCTTGGCACTGCATCTGTCGCACCAGAAAGGGCAACGTAATCGCCGACAAAATCCTGTCCATCAGCCGATAACGTATATTCAAACAGATATTGTGTCCGCGATTTTTCAAACTGGGTGCCGCGAATGGTGCGGCCATCGGGTGAGACGCGAGCGATGTAACGGAAGCGGTTGGACGCTGATCCCCAAAGCGTATCGCCATCCTGAAAGAACCACAGGCGTTTATGCGAACTGTTGCGCCATGTGCCCTCCCACGGGTCGCCGGGGGCGGCGTATGTCGGGGTTGCGAGGATAAGAAGGGCGATGAGGCTTCGTAACAGCATGACAATTATGGCCTTTCGTAAAAGGGAATTCGGTTCGTCCAGCATGATGACAGCGAACATTCAATGGCGATAGTCACGGTTTCCCGACCTTGGCGCGCGCTCAATCCCCCCAAGCGAGGGGGTCATCGGGCGCAAAAGGGAACCGGTCATGCTGATTGGGCGTTTCTTTTTCAACAGATGACGCCAAGGGAGATGATCAGATGAACCGCATGACAATCGGGGCCAGCGTTCTGGCGCTTATGCCAATGACCGCCGCCGCGCAGGTGCAGCAAGGCGAGGCTAACGCCAGCTTTGAACCTGCCTTTGAAAACCAGACCCGTGCGCCTGCGCTCGATACCACGCCGGTTACCATTTCAACCTTTGCCGAAGGGCTGGCGAACCCGTGGGGCATCGCGCCACTGCCGGATGGGACGTGGCTGGTGACAGAGCGCCCGGGGCGGCTTCGCATGATTGCAGCGGACGGCAGCGTGTCAGACGCGATTTCCGGCCTGCCTGAGATTTTCGCGCAGGGGCAGGGCGGTTTGCTGGACGTAGCAGTGTCGCCTGATTTCGCAGATGACCGCACTGTGTTCTTAACCTATGCCAAACCGATGGAAGACGGCAGCATTACCGCCGCGGCCAAGGGCGTGCTGTCTGATGATGGCACCGCGCTGGAGCAGGTTGAGGATATCTGGCTGCAAAACCGCGCATCACCCACGGCCAAGCATTACGGCAGCCGGATCATTCCGACCGACGATGGTATGGTCTGGATAACCACGGGCGAGCATTCCAGCTTTGAAGAGCGTATCTATGCGCAGAATATCGACATTACCTATGGCAAGATTATCCGCATCAACGCCGACGGATCGATCCCCGATGATAATCCGTTTGTGGGTCAAGAAGGGGAAGATTCCATCTGGTCCTATGGCCATCGCAACGTGCAGGGTGCCACGATTGACCCTGATGGTACGCTGTGGACGATTGAGCACGGCCCCGCAGGTGGTGACGAATTGAATGCACCCGAGGCAGGCAAGAACTA
The DNA here is from genome assembly GCF_037543925.1 of Yoonia sp. 208BN28-4. NCBI lineage: Bacteria > Pseudomonadati > Pseudomonadota > Alphaproteobacteria > Rhodobacterales > Paracoccaceae > Yoonia > Yoonia sp. 208BN28-4. The sequence continues at coordinate 157,924 of NZ_JBBIFY010000001.1, read as the reverse complement.
TGGCTGGCCCGTGATTTCCTACGGTATCCGCTATGACGGTGGCGACATCGGCAATGGCGAGGCCGTGATGGAAGGAATGGAACAGCCTGTCTATTACTGGGATCCGGTGATCGCGCCCGGTGGTGGTGATTTCTACGATGGTGATTACGCGCCATGGCAGGATGATCTGTTTATCGGATCGCTCGCCCCCGGTGCGGTTGTGCGGCTTGATATGGAAGATGGCCGCGTTGTAGGCGAGGAACGACTGGCAACAGACGTGGGCCGCGTGCGCGATGTGCAAAACGCTGGCGACGGGTCGTTGCTGATCCTGATCGATAACCCAAATGGCGCAGTGCTGCGCCTGACACCGGATACCGAATGAGCCTGAAACTGAAACTTGCGCGCGCCGCCTCATGGGTGGAGCGGCGCGTAGATAGCTGGCGCTGGCAGGATAAGTCAGCGCCTGTCGTCGTCATGCCCTATATCGGCTACGCCACGCCCGAAAACCTGTTGGTGCGGGGTCGTGTGCTGTCGAACGTCAAAGCTGACAACGTGCGCGAAACACAAAGCAAATGGACGAACTTCCGCCAGATGCTGCGCCTGTTCATGACCGATGAGGTGGCAGACGTGACCGTGACGGCTGGCGACTACTCTGCCGTGAGTGACGAAGAGGGATATTTCACGATCCTGATCCCGCGCAAGCTGCAAACCGGATTGGTCGAAGTTGAAGTTACCACCGGGGATACGACTACGGTGTGCCCTGTGATCGTGCCGGACTCGGAGGCAAAGTTTGGCGTGATCTCGGACATTGATGACACGCAGATGCAAACGGGGGCGTTCAGCCTCGCGCGCAATATCTGGACATCGTTGACCGGCAATGCTCTGACACGGCGGGTGTTTCCCGACGCAATTGAACTGATGACCCTGCTGCATGAGGACGGACGCAATCCGGTTTATTACGTCAGTTCCAGCCCGTGGAACCTGCACGCCTTTCTTGAACGGGTGTTTGACCGTGCGGGCCTGCCCAAAGGTCCGAAGTTCCTGCGCGACTACGGTATTTCCGAAACCCAGTTTATTACGGGCACACATGGTGACCACAAAGGCAGCGCCATTGACCAGATCATGGCTGCACAGCCTGACCTAAATTTTATCCTTATCGGTGATACCGGACAGCACGACGCGCATGTTTACTATGATGCCGTGACGCGCCACGAAGGCCGCGTGGATCGGGTGATCCTGCGTGCAGCTGGGCCGGTGGATCAAGAGGATATGGGTTGGGTCGGCCGCATCCTTGGGAAGGGTGTTCCTGTCACGGTGGGAAGTGACTACAACGAGGCGATTGCAGCCCTCAAGTAAGGCCACCCCATGAACCCGCTGCGCGGTATCGCGTTCAAAATGCTGTCGGTCTGCACGTTTGTCTGTATGGCCAGCCTGATCAAGGCGACTGCTGCTGACGTGCCGCCGGGGCAGGCAGTGTTCTTCCGGTCCATCTTTGCCTTGCCGGTGATTGTTGTCTGGCTGGCGGCGACGGGGCATTTGCACGACGGCATCAAGACCGAAAACCCGATGGGCCATTTCTGGCGCGGGATCGTGGGGACGATGGGCATGGGGTTCGGCTTTGCCGGATTGGGCCTGTTGCCGCTGCCCGAAGTCACGGCGATCGGCTACGCCGCGCCGCTGTTGGTGGTCGTCTTTGCTGCGATGTTCCTAAATGAGCGGGTGCGGGCGTTTCGCCTGACCGCTGTATTTCTTGGCCTTGTGGGCGTGGTGATTGTTTTATCGCCGCGCTTGTCGGTGAGTGCGGCGATGGACGTGCGTGAGACATTGGGCGCGGTCGTCGTCTTGATGGGGGCCGCCTGCGCAGCCCTTGCGCATGTGTTCATCCGCAAGCTGACGGCGACAGAACGAACCTCGGCCATCGTGTTCTGGTTTGCCATCACCTCGACAACGCTATCGCTGCTGACGATCCCCTTCGGCTGGGTCTGGCCCGCGTGGGGGACGTTTGGCTTGCTGGTGCTGGCAGGCCTGATCGGCGGGCTGGGGCAGATATTTTTGACGAGTAGCTACCGGTACGCAGACGCGTCCATGCTGGCCCCGTTCGACTACACCTCGATGATCCTCGCCGTGCTGATCGGGTGGTTCGTGTTTAGCGAGGCTCCGACGATGACGACAATCATCGGTTCAGCGGTGGTCATCTGCGCTGGCGTATTGATTATCTGGCGCGAACGGCAACTGGGACTGGAGAGGGCCGCGCAACGGCAGGCGATGGGGAACGTGGCGGGGAAGTAGGGGTTAGGGTAACTGTCACACCGAAGGTGTTTACCTGTCTTAATCTAGTCCAAATTTGGAGCTACAAATAGACCGAGATGTGACGCGCTTTCTTCTACTGGACAGAGCTTTTGACACCAATCGCAGCGATCAAGACCTGTTTTTCGAATTCTTTGAAATTCTCAGGGCGGGCCAGCAGATCGGAGTTCTGGTGGTTTTTCCCGATTGGATTGTCTGCTTCAATTTTCGTTGTCTGGTTCCTCCTGCCCCATTTTTATGATCTAAGCGGACCTTATGGTATTATTCTAAATTTCTTTTTGCTTTTACCTGTCTGGGCAGCGGGCGCGCGCCGATTGCAGGATACTGGCGAAGACGGGCAACAGATATTCATTCCTGCGGCTATCTTCTTTGGTGGGCCGCTCGCGATCTACCTCTTTTACGGTATCAGCTGGCTGATCGTTTTTTTCACTAATTCATTTATCGCATTGGTTACTCTTGCTCTGATCGGCGTATTTATTGCCATTCCCATGGTCTTTGTTTCGCTGGTCGCGTCTGTCGGGTTACTTGGACCGATTATTGGGCAGCTTATCGTGCCGTCCGAGCGTAAAGATAACAGGTATGGCAAATACGATGGATCCGCCCACGGCTAGGGATCGCCTGTGGAACGTCCTATCAAAACATGGTCTGGTATTTACGCCCGCACCAGTTTTTCGTAGTCGCTGGCGATGTCTTGGGTCATTTGGCCGACTTCGAAGTTGTAGTCGCCGATTTGGCCGACGGGGGTGACTTCGGCGGCGGTGCCGGTGAGCCAGCATTGCTCGAAGCCTTCCAATTCATTCGCTTCGATGCGGCGCTCGTGGACTTTGACGCCCTTCTCTTCAAGCATCCCGATCACGGTGCGGCGGGTGATGCCATTGAGGAAGCAGTCGGCCTTGGGCGTGTGCACTTCGCCGTCTTTGACAAAGAAGATGTTGGCACCCGTCGCCTCGGCCACGTAGCCGCGGTAGTCGAACATCATGGCGTCAGAGCAGCCCTTCGCCTCAGCCGCGTGCTTGGACATGGTGCAAATCATGTAAAGACCGGCGGCTTTGGCTTCGTGCGGGATTGTTGCGGGGTCGGGACGTTTCCATTTGGCGATGTCGAGTTTCGCGCCTTGGGTTTTTGCGTCGCCGTAGTAGTTGCCCCACGACCAGACGGCGATGGCCATGCGCACAGGGTTCCGTTCAGCCGCAACGCCCATGTCCTCGCCAGCGCCGCGCCATGCGACGGGCCGCACGTAGGCGTCGGTCAGGCCGTTGGCCTTGAGCGTTTCCATCTTGGCGGCGTTGATCTCGTCGACCGTGTAGGGGATCTCAAAATCGAGGCAGTTGGCGGAGAACTTCAACCGCTCGGAGTGTTCGGTGGACTTGAAGATTTTGCCGGAATAGCAACGCTCGCCCTCAAACACGGACGAGGCGTAGTGCATGGCGTGGGTCAGGATATGGACATTGGCATCGCGCCATTCGACCAGCTTGCCGTCCATCCAGATTTTGCCGTCGCGATCATCATATCCAGCCATTGGTCCATCCCTTTGCAAAAATGTCGCACAAAGGTCCGTATCGGACTTAAAGCTGCGCGAATGTCGTGATTTTGCTATCGGCGGGACGGTAGAATGTCAATAAAGCTGACGTATCGTGTGGAGTATGCGCCTTGGACCAAGACCGACCGTCATCAACCGGACAGGCGTTGCTGTTTCTGACAGACGAGCAGCTGCGCAAGGGGATCGAGGCGATGTTTTTCGCCTATCGCGGCTTTACCGCCGACCCGGACCGTATTCTGGCGGATAAGGCTTACGGGCGGGCACATCATCGGGCGATCCATTTCATTCATCGTAGTCCGGGCACGACGGTGAATAATCTGCTGAATATCCTTGGTGTGACAAAGCAATCGCTGAATCGTGTGTTGCGCACTTTGGTCGATGACGGTTTGGTGGCAAGCAGCGTTGGCCAGCAGGACCGGCGCGAGCGGCATCTGCATCTGACAGAGGCGGGCGCGGCACTTGAACGGGCGCTGTCGGACGCGCAACGCGACCGGATGCGGTCGGCGTATCGCGCAGCAGGACCCGAGGCCGTGGCCGGATTTCGGCGCGTGCTGGAAGCGATGATGGATGAAGAAATGCGTCGCCATTACGACGCGCTGAAGGATAAGACGACATGAATGCCGATGACCCGCACCTTTTGATTGTTGACGATGATGAACGTATCCGCGGACTGCTGCAAAAATTTCTGATGCGCAGCGGGTTTCTGGTGACCACCGCGCGGGAGGCGGCCCATGCGCGGCGTATTTTGTCGGGGCTGGAATTCGACATGATCGTGCTGGACGTGATGATGCCGGGCGAGGACGGAATGGCGCTGTGCCGTGATCTGCGCAAGACGATCACCACGCCGATCCTGCTGTTGACTGCCAAGGGTGAGACGGACGACCGGATTACGGGGCTTGAGGCGGGGGCGGATGATTATCTGGCCAAGCCGTTTGAGCCGAAAGAGTTGTTGCTGCGGATCAACGCGATCCTGCGGCGTGTGCCACAGGCGGAGCCGCTGGTGGTGGCGCCCAAGGTACTGAACCTCGGTCCCGTGCGCTATGACATCGAGCGCGGCGAGATGTGGCGGGGCGAGGACTTGGTGCGGCTGACCGCGACGGAGAGCCAGCTGATGCGGATATTCTCGGGCGTGCCGGGTGAGGCTGTGACGCGGACGCGGTTGGTTGAAGAGCTCAGCCGCTCTGGCGGGCAGACGCAGGAACGGGCTGTGGACGTGCAGATCACCCGGTTGCGCCGCAAGATCGAGGATGATCCCAAGCAGCCGCGCTATCTGCAAACCGTGCGCGGCGCAGGCTATATGCTGGCACCAGATCACGGGTGAGCGTGGTTTGACCTGACGGAGCGCCCCTGCGGGGCGCACGACATGTTTTGTTTGCATGTGGCTGGCGGTTCGGGTCTGAATTTCTGATAGTGGTGGTTGAAATGTTGCTCTTGCCTCCGGCGGGAGTTGTTTTGGCCAAATGAAGACGGGGGACGCATTATGGTGACGGCTTTGGTGAGCCATGAGGCATGTAAGGGGCATGTGACGCCTCCGGGGCATCCTGAACAGGTTGCGCGGATGGATGCTGTGTTAGGTGCGTTGGGCGGCATGGACCTTTTGCGGGTGAAAGCGCCGATGGCGGCGGAGGATGATTTGTTGCGGGTGCATCCGGCGGCGCATCTGGATTTTGTGCGCGGGGCCGCACCCAGCGAGGGGTTCCGGTCGATTGATGCGGATACGCATATGTCTGCGGGCACGCTGGAGGCGGCGTATCGCGCGGCGGGTGGTGTTGTGCGGGCGGTTGATCTGGTGATGAGTGGCGAGGCGGGCAATGCCTTTGCTGCTGTGCGGCCACCGGGGCATCATGCGGAGCGTAGCACTGCCATGGGGTTTTGCTTCTTCGGGAATGTGGTTGTGGGGGCCATGCATGCGCTGGAGCATCACGGGCTTTCGCGCGTCGCGATTGTCGATTTTGATGTGCATCACGGGAACGGGACGCAGGATCTGGTCGAGGATGATCCGCGGATTTTGTTTTGTTCGTCGCACCAGTCGCCGCTGTTTCCGGGCACGGGGATGGCGCATGAGGTGGGCGTGGATAATGTGTTGAATGTGCCGCTGCCGGACGGGACGGGGTCGAAGGCGTTTCGGGACGTCTATGAGCGGGTCGTGCTGCCGCGTGTCGATGATTTCAAGCCTGAACTTCTGATCATCTCGGCCGGATTTGATGCACATAAGGCTGATCCATTGGCGGGCATGATGCTGGAGACCGAGGACTTTGCGTGGGTCACTGAACGGCTGTGTAATCTGGCCGATACCCATTGCGCTGGTCGGGTGGTATCAAGTCTTGAAGGCGGCTATGACCTTGACGCGTTAGGGGCGGCGGCGGCGGCCCACGTGGGTGTTTTGATGGAGAGAAGTGCATGAGCGATGACGTCAAAGAGATGAGCTTTGAAGACGCGATGAAAGAGCTTGAGAGCGTTGTCGGCAAGCTGGAGCGTGGCGATGTGGCGCTGGATGAGAGCATCGCGCTTTACGAGCGTGGTGCGGCGTTGAAAAAGCGCTGCGAGGACAAGCTGAAAGAGGCTGAAGAGAAGGTCGCGAAGATCACGCTCAACGACGGCAAGCCAACTGGAACAGCGCCGCTGGATGCTTAAACCCGCGATGAAAGATGCGCAGGCGGGTGTCGAGGCGACAGTGCTGGCTGCGTTGGCGGGCGTGGCGATGCCCGTGGCTGATGCGATGCGCTATGCGGTGACTGGCGGTAAAGGTCTGCGTGGATTTCTGGTGGTTGAGGGCGCGCGGTTGCACGGCGTGGCGGACGCTTTGCCTGCGGCGGCGGCCATTGAATGCCTGCACGCCTATTCACTGGTGCATGACGATATGCCTTGCATGGATGACGATGCGCTGCGGCGCGGGCAACCGACCGTGCATGTGAAATGGGACGAGGCGACGGCGGTTCTTGCTGGCGATGCGTTGCAGGCGTTGGCGTTTGAATTGCTGGGGCAGGCAGACGTGACTGACGCGGCGCGGGTTGAGTTGATGATATCGCTGGCGGTGGCCTCTGGCGTGCGGGGCATGGTCGGCGGGCAGGCTTTGGATATTGCTGCGGAAAGTGCGACAGCGCCCCTGACGCTGGCCGAAATTACGACGTTGCAGGCGGGCAAAACGGGCGCGCTGATTACGTGGTCGGCCATGGCCGGACCGCGCATGGCGCAGGCTGATACGGCCGCATTGAAGACCTTTGGCGTTGCGCTGGGGCTTGCGTTCCAGATTGCCGACGATGTGCTCGATGTTGAGGGCGATGCCGCCACGGTGGGCAAAGCCGTGGGCAAGGACAATGATGCTGGCAAGGCCACGTTTGTGTCGCTGCTGGGTCTTGATGCGGCGAAGCGCCGCGCAACGGACCTCGTGCAAGAGGCCTGCGATGCGTTAGATGTTTATGGAAGCGATGCTGAAACGCTGCGCGAGGCTGCGCGTTTTGTCATCACACGCGACAAGTAGGAGCCGCAATTATGGCTAACCGTCCGATCACACCCGTCCTTGATACTGTGCAGAGCCCTGCGGACATGAAAGGGCTGTCTGACGCCAAACTACGCACACTGGCCGATGAGGTTCGCGCCGAGACGATTTCGGCGGTGTCCGAAACGGGCGGGCATCTGGGTGCGGGCCTTGGTGTGGTGGAACTGACTGTTGCGCTGCACGCGGTTTTCGATACGCCCAAGGACAAGATCATCTGGGACGTGTCGCACCAGTGTTACCCGCACAAGATTATCACAGGACGGCGCGACAGGATTCGCACGTTGCGGATGAAAGACGGGCTGTCGGGTTTTACCAAGCGCTCCGAGAGCCCCTATGACCCGTTTGGCGCGGCCCATTCGAGCACGTCAATCTCCGCGGCGCTGGGCTTTGCTGTTGCCCGTGATCTGGGTGGTGCGCCGCCAGAGGGTCTTGGCGATGCGATTGCGGTGATCGGTGACGGGTCCATGTCGGCGGGCATGGCCTACGAGGCGATGAACAATGCCGGGCACTTGAAAAAGCGACTGATCGTGATTTTGAACGATAACGAGATGTCGATTGCGCCGCCTGTGGGGGCGATGTCGTCCTATCTGAGCCGTTTGTATGCGGGTGAGCCGTTTCAGGAGTTGAAGGCGGCGGCGAAAGGGGCGGTGTCGCTGCTACCCGAACCATTCCGCGAAGGGGCGAAACGTGCCAAGGATATGGTCAAGCATATGACCGTGGGCGGCACGTTGTTTGAGGAGTTGGGGTTTTCATATCTCGGGCCGATTGACGGGCACGATATGGACCAGCTTCTGTCAGTGCTGCGCACGGTTAAGGCGCGGGCCAACGGGCCGATCATCATTCATGCGATCACCAAAAAGGGCAAAGGCTATGCCCCTGCTGAGACTGCTATGGACAAAGGCCATGCGACGGCGAAGTTTGATGTCGTCACGGGCAAGCAATCCAAATCGCCAAGCAACGCGCCGTCTTATACGTCTGTCTTTGCCGAAAGCCTGCTGAAGCATGCCGCGGATGACCCGAAGATTTGCGCCGTCACAGCCGCGATGCCGGACGGGACGGGGCTTTCGAAGTTTATGGAGCGCTATGCCTCGCGCTGCTTTGACGTTGGTATTGCAGAACAGCATGCGGTGACCTTTTCTGCCGGATTGGCCGCGGGCGGTATGCGCCCGTTTTGCGCGCTTTATTCGACGTTCCTGCAACGGGGTTACGATCAGGTCGTGCATGATGTGGCGATCCAGCGGTTGCCTGTGCGCTTTGCGATTGATCGCGCGGGGCTGGTGGGCGCGGATGGCGCCACGCACGCGGGCGCGTTTGACGTGGCCTATCTGGCGAACTTGCCGGGGTTTGTTGTGATGGCGGCGGCGGATGAGGCTGAGCTTGTGCGCATGGTGGCCACGGCGGCGGCGCATGACGAGGGGCCGATTGCGTTCCGCTTTCCGCGCGGTGAGGGCGTGGGGGTCGAGATGCCAGCGGAGCCGGAGGTTCTGGAGATCGGCAAAGGTCGAATGATCCGCGAGGGAAGCCGCGTGGCGATCCTGTCATTCGGGACACGGCTGCAAGAGGTTGAGGCCGCCTGTGAGGCGCTGGGCGCGAAGGGCATTAAGCCGACAGTTGCGGATGCGCGGTTTGCGAAACCGCTGGACCGCGACATGATCCTAGCTTTGGCGGCAGATCACGAGGCGCTGATCACCGTCGAAGAGGGCGCTGTGGGTGGTTTCGGGTCACACGTGGCACAACTGCTGGCCGACGAGGGCGTTTTTGATCACGGGCTGAAATTCCGCTCCATGGCCCTGCCTGACACGTTCATCGACCAGTCCAGCCCGCGTGACATGTATGCGATGGCGGGGCTGAACGCCGAGGATATCGAGGCCAAGGTGCTTGAGGTGCTGGGGGTGGCGCAGATTGGTGCCAAGCAAGCATAGGGCTACGCGTCCGGCCGGCGTGGGAGCCTCCGGCGGGAGGTGTTTTGGCCAAATGAAGCTATTTGCCGTCGCGTGTATCTAGCCTGCGTTCGATCTCGATCAGTTTGGCGAGGACTTCATCGCGGTATTCGTCTGTGGCGGCGTTGGTTTCCTCGTGATGGGCGTCTTGCATGGAGTTCACGATCAGACCGACCAGCAGGTTCACCACGGCGAAGGTCGTGACCATAATGAACGGGATGAAGAAGGCCCAAGCATAGGGATATGCTTCCATCACGGGACGGACGATGCCCATGGACCAGCTTTCCAGCGTCATGATCTGGAACAGCGAATAGCCCGACCGCGCCAGCGTGCCGAACCATTCGGGAAACGCGTCACCGAACAGCTTGGTCGTGATGACAGCGCCGATGTAGAAGATGATCCCCATCAGCACGAACACCGACCCCATGCCGGGCAGTGCGGTGATGAAACCCTCGACCACGCGGCGCAGGGACGGGGCGACTGATATGACCCGCAGCACCCGCAGGATGCGCAAAGCCCGCAAGACCGATACACCTTGCGTGAAGGGCAGCAACGCGACGCCGACGATCACAAAATCAAAGATGTTCCAGCCGTTGCGGAAAAACCGGAAACCATGCGCAAAGAGCTTAAGCGCAATCTCGGCGGTGAAAATCGCAAGGCAGAGCGTGTCCAGCAGCAGGATCAGCGGACCGTAGGTGGCCATCACGGTGTCTGATGTTTCCAAGCCAAGGATCACGGCGTTGAACAGGATCACGCCAATGATGAAACGGTTTACCCACGGACGGGCAAGGAAATCTGAAATACGGGTGCGAAGTGTCATATCTGCGGCCTTCAGGCGAATAGGCGACATATGGGGTGACGCTGCGCCAAGAGCAAGCAGGTTGCGCGACGCAAGGTAAATCTGGCGGGGTTGCGCAAGTGGCGCTTTAGTTGGCGCGACACAAAGGAAAACACCATGACAGCACCTGTGCGCATTTTTCGCTGGATCGTCTTCTTACTGGCTGCATTTTACTGCGTTCGCACGCTGATCTTTGGGAACTTCTCGGAATTTGGCGGGCCGTTTCGATATCTGACGATCTGGGCGCTGATCCTGTCATTCTTTGCGGCAAGCCGCATGATGGCCTTGGTCGAAGACCGAAGTGAACGCCGGTGGGACGGATTTGTTTGCGCCGTAGCTGTCGTGAATGCGATGGTCGTATTCCTGTATTGGCGGCTTTATTTCGCGGACCCCACATCGGTGACGCGCGACGGAGAGCTGGGGCAGTTTTACCTTGAGATGTACTTGCACGGGCTTGGGCCTGCCTTGCAGATCATCGACACGATCTTTGTGCATCGCAGCTACCGGCGCCTGACCGCGCCGCTGGCATGGCTGTTTGGCATTATCGGGACATATATTCTGTGGGGCGAATTGCTGGTGCAGCGGTTCAACGACAGCCCGATGGGTGAGGTCACATCCGGTCTGCCCTATCCGTTTCTCAACGATCTCGCGCTAAACGGGCGGATGGTGTTTTACGGCGTGAACTTTGCCACGGCTGTTGTGCTGCTGCTGGTCTTTGCGGGGATCGCGTGGGCGTTCAGGAAGATAAATCCTGCGCCAGAAGCGCCTTAAGCCCGCTGCGGTAATCGGGGTAAAGCAGCTCTACCCGCAGTTCGTCCTTGATGCGGTCATTCCGCACCTTTTTGCTTTCGGCATAGAAGCTGCGGGCCATGGGGGTCATGTCGGCGGTGGCAAAATCCTCGGCCTCTGGCACGGGCAAGCCAAGCAATTCAGCAGCATAAGCAATGACGTCCTCGGGCGGGGCGGGGTCGTTGTCGCAGACGTTGTAGGCCGCACCCGGATTGGGGCGATTGATTGAGGCCATCAGCACGCGGGCGATGTCGGCCACATGGGTGCGGCTGAAGACTTGGCCCTGCTTAATGATGCGCCGTGCTGTGCCGTTGCGGACCTTGGCAAAGGGGCCGCGACCGGGGCCGTAGATGCCCGCAAGGCGAAAGATGTGCAGAGGCAGATCGGGGATGGCGGACCACGCAGCCTCGGCCTGCACCCGCGCGATGCCGCGTTTGGTGGCAGGCGTCAGCGGGGTGCTTTCATCCACCCAGTCGCCCTGATGATCGCCGTAAACGCCGGTCGTGGACAGATAGCCGACCCAAGTGAATTGTCCCGCACGCGCGGTGATTTCATCATGCAGCGCTGCCAGCACTGGGTCGCCGTTTTCGTCGGGTGCTGCTGACAGCAAAAGATGGGTCGCGGCGTCTAGCGCGGGGATCATATCCGCGCCGGGCCATATCCGCGGTTCTGTGCCTGCCTGCATCAGCGCCACGGCTTTATCCTCGGACCGCGTGGTGCCGATCACGCGCCAATCGTCGGGCAGCAGGCGGGCGAGGGCGCGGGCGGAGTATCCGTGACCGAATGAAAGCAGTGTTTTTTCCATGTGATATAGGTGCTTGAGGCAAGACAGATGCGCAAGCCCCGTGCTAGCTATAATCTATGACACAGAATCCCGACCTTGATCGCGCCTATGCGATGCAAACGCGCGACGAAGCCAAGGCGCTATATGAAAACTGGGCGCCCAGCTACGATATCGGCTTTGCCGAACAGCAAGGCTATCAGTTGGCGCGCGAAGTTGCGCTGGCGTTTGTCGGGGCAGGCGGTGCAGGGCCGGTGCTGGACGTGGGCGCTGGCACGGGCCTTGTTGCGACGCATCTTGAGGGTTTGAATATAGGGCCTATCGACGGGCTTGATCTGTCCGGCAAGATGCTGGCCGTAGCCAAGATCAAAGGGCATTACGCCAACCTGATCGAGGCTGACGTGACCAAGCCGTTGCCCGAGGCGCAGACCTATAGCGGGATCGTCAGTGCGGGCACCTTTACGCTGGGCCATGTAGGGCCGGAGGGTGTGCTGTCTTTGTTAGACGCGGCGCAGTCCAACGCGCTGATGGTAATTTCCGTCAATCTGGCCCATTTCGAAAGCGCGGGTTTCGCCAAGCTTTTGGAGGATTTGTCGGACCGGATCAGCGATCTGACATTCAAGGACGTGCGCATCTATGATGACCGCGCGGACGCAGCCCATCGCGATGATGTGGCAAGGCTGATGATTTTCCGCGTGACCTGACGGGTGCTTGCGGGCCTTAGCGCCCTTTCCAGACCGGATCACGCTTTTCGGCAAAGGCGCGCGCGCCTTCAAGCTGGTCTTCGCTGGCATAAAGTGCGTCGACGGTTGGCAATTGCCGCTTGGTGATCCGGTTCATGGCGTCCTGAAATTTGGCGTCCTCGGCATCGCGCACGATCTCTTTGATTGCGGCATACACAAGCGGCGGACCCGACGCGATAAGATCGGCCATCGCGCGCGCTTGGGTCATCAGATCAGCGGCGGGATGGATATGGTTCACGATGCCCCAGCCGTGCGCCTCGGTCGCATCGAACCAGCGACCCGTCAGCAAAAGCTCCATCGCGATGTGGTAGGGGATACGTTTGGGTAGTTTGACAGACGCGGCATCGGCCACGGTACCAGAGCGGATTTCCGGCAGGGCAAATGTCGCATGATCTGCCGCCAGAATAATGTCAGCCGACAGCGCCAGTTCCAGCCCGCCACCACAGCAGATGCCATTCACGGCTGCGATCACCGGCTTGTTCATACCGCGCAATTCTTGCAGGCCACCAAAGCCCCCCACGCCATAGTCGCCGTCCACCGCATCGCCGTCATTGGCCGCCTTCAAATCCCATCCGGGGCAAAAGAACTTTTCCCCCGCACCCGTAATGATGGCCACGCGCAGATCGGGATCATCGCGGAAACCGGCAAAGACCTCGCCCATCATGCGGCTGGTTTCCAGATCAATCGCATTGGCCTTTGGCCGGTCAAGCGTGACCTCAAGCACGGCGCCATTTCTGCGGGTATGAACAGGGCTTTGGATATCGGTCATCGGTTTTTCCTGATCAGGGCATCAGCGGCAATCGCGTTTTTCGCTGTGCAGATAAGCGGGTTCACTTCAACCTCTTGCACGGTGTCGGCATTGGCAAGGGCATAGCCGGTGATCACCATGATCGCCGCAATGATTGCATCGATATCGGCGGCAGGCTTGCCCCGAAACCCTTGCAAAATGCGATAGCATTTCAGATGCGATAGGGCGCGTCGCACGCTGTCGGCGCTGGCTGGCAAGAGCAGTGACTGCGTATCGGACAACAGCTCGGTCAGGACCCCGCCCGCGCCAACGGTCAGGACAAGACCGTGGGCCGGATCATGGGTCACACCGACAAGAAGCTCTGCCACCGGATCGGGGATCATCTCTTCGATAAGAAAGCGGTCAGCATCCATGTTATGCGCCGCCACGATGATCTCGGCCTCTGACATGAGGTTCAGCGCAACACCACCGCGGTCAGATTTATGCGCGACCCCTTCGGCCTTCAGCACAACGGGATAGTGCATCTCCAGATTTGCAACTTCGGTTATCTGGCCGATTTGCGTATGACGCGGGACTGCAAGACCATGTTCAGCCAATGCGTGCTTGGCCCCAGCTTCGGTCAGTGTGATGGTGTCATGTGCAGCCGGACCGGTCACAAGATCGAGCGACAGATCGACGGGGGCGCAAAGAGCCGCCGCAGCCACGGCGCGCAATCCGCATCCCAGGCCGTTCAGCGGGATTACTCCGCCAGCCATTAGTTCTTCGGCCACGTCTTCGGGCATCAGTTCCGGCAGGCTTGCGATCACGGCGACAGGGCCACCGCGTTGCGCCATCGCCAGAGCGGCATCTATGACGCAGCGCCAATCGGTAGGGTCGCAACGGTCCTTGCGCGGGAAATCGACGATCAGCGCGACAAGCGCAAGATCAGGATCAAGCATGGCGGAAAACGCGTGTGTCATCGCGGTGGTGTCACGCCAGATGTAGGTGTGATAATCCAGCGGGTTCGCAAGCGCGACCTTGGGCCCCAGCGCATCTGACAGGGCCGCGGTTTGTCTGTCGGTCAGCGGAGGAAAGACGAGGCCCAACGGGGCCGCGATATCGGCGGCAAGCGATGCTTCTCCGCCGGAACAACTGATGGTCGCGATGCGGTTGGACGCAAGCGGCCCTGCGACGTGCAAGATTTTCAAGGTCTCAATCAGATCATCCAGATCGGCAACAGTGGCAAACCCGAACCTTGCCATCAGCGCGCGTGCGCCTGCGTCGCTCCCTGCCAAAGACGCGGTGTGCGACACGGTGGCCTGCTGCGCCTCCAGCGATGTGCCTACTTTCAACAGCACAACCCGCACGCCTTTGGCATGGGCGGCGCGGGCAAATGCCTGCCACTGTGCCAGATCGCCGAACCCTTCGACATGCAACCCGATGGCGGTGACACGCGGGTCGTCCAGCAATGCCATGGCGATCTCAGCCTGCGTGGTTTGCGCCTGATTGCCGCATGTAAACACATACGCCAAAGGCAGGCCGCGCGCCTGCATGGTCAGATTAATCGCGATGTTGGATGACTGGGTCAGGATTGCCACGCCACGGTCGCACGGCACACAGCCGTGCTGGTCGGGCCAGAGCAGTGCGCCGTCCAATGCGTTGATGAAGCCGTAACAGTTCGGACCAAGGATCGGCATGTCGCCAGCGGCCTGCAAAAGCGCCGCATTGCGGTCTTGCCCGTCCGCCACTTCGGCAAACCCGGACGCGAAACAAACCGCCCCGCCTGCACCTTTCGCTGAGAGGTCTGCAATGACGTCCAGCGTTGCATCGCGGTTTACGCCGACAAATGCGGCATCAGGGGCTTGGGGCAGGTCCGCAACGCTGGCAAAGGCGCCACCGTCGCCACTTGGATGCACGCGATACACATCGCCGGAAAAGCCGGCTTTCTCCAGCTGCTGGACCACGGCATGACACCACGCGCCCCCGCCGATGATCGCAATGCTTGCAGGGCGCAGAAGGCGTGACAGGTCCCGCATCACATGCCCACGCCCTGTGATTGGTCGGGGAGAGCGCCTATCCGCAGGACCATCCGATCAGGCCCCCAAGGCCCGCAGCAGATCGCGACTGATGATGTGCCGCTGGATTTCCGATGTGCCGTCCCAGATGCGTTCGACCCGCGCATCGCGCCAGAACCGTTCCAGCGGGTAATCGTCCATCAGCCCCATGCCGCCGTGCACTTGAATGGCTGCATCGGTGACACGCGCCAGCATTTCGGAAGCATATAGCTTGGCAGAGGCGATCTCGCGGTTGGCGGGCACACCTTTGTCGAGCCGGTCTGCGCTGGCAAGCGTCAACAGATCGGCGGCGTCAATCTCGGTAATCATGTCGGCCAGTTGAAAACTGACACCCTGAAACTTGCCAATCTTTTGTCCGAACTGTTCGCGTTCGGCGGCGTAGTTCAGCGCGTAATCGAATACCCGCCGCGCGCGGCCCACTGACATGGCGGCGACGGTGATGCGGGTCGCATAAAGCCACGTATTCATCACCTCAAAGCCGCTATCAACCTCGCCCAAGACCTGTGCATCGGGCAGGCGGCAGTCATCAAATTCGAGGATCATGTTCTTGTAGCCGCGATGGCTGACAGATTTATATCCGTCGCGGATCGTAAAACCCTTTGTGCCGCGATCGACCAGAAACGCGGTGATCCGTTTCTTGGGACCGCGCGGCGTGTCGTCCTCCCCCGTGGCGATGAACACGATGATAAAATCGGCATGTTCCGCGCCGGAAATGAAATGCTTGGTTCCGTTGACGACCCAGTCACCGCCGTCACGCACCGCTGTGCATTTCATTCCGCGGACGTCTGATCCGGCACCGGGTTCTGTCATCGCCAGCGCATCCATCTTTTCACCCCGCACGGCGGGCATCAGATAGCGATCAATCTGTTCGCCTTCACAGGCCATCAGAATGTTTTGTGGACGCCCGAAGAAATGGGTCAGCGCCATGGAGCCGCGCCCCAGTTCGCGCTCGACCAGCGCAAATTCGACATGGTTGAGACCGGCACAGCCAACGCTGTCGGGAAAATTGCAGGCGTAGAACCCCAGATCAATCGTCTTTTGTTTGATCTCTTGCGCGATCTCGGCGGGGACCTCACCTGTCCGCTCGACCAGCTCTTCGTGCGGATAGATTTCTTTTTCAACGAAACTCCGCACGGTGTCGGCAATCATCTGGTGTTCGTCAGTCAGGCCGTAAATCATGCGCGTGTCCTAATGTGCGTAGTCGCTGTTTTCAGCGTCCAGCAAGAGTTTGAGTTCGTCAAAATGCTTGGTCGCTTGTTCGGGATAGGTTTCAAGCTCGGCTGCGGTTTTCTCTGCCACATCATCGGACAGCACGCGCAGTGGCTGGCCGGTTTGCAGAGCGCGGATGTATGTCTCTGCGGCGCGCTCGAAGTAATAAAGGCGGTTGAACGTATCCGCGACCGTATCGCCGATGATCAGCACGCCGTGATTGCCCATGACCATCACCTTCTTTTTGGGGTCGGTGAATTGCGCGGCACAGCGCGCACCTTCATCCTCGAACGCCAGCCCGCCATAGCCGTCGTCGATCACGTAGCGGTTGAAGAACGTGCAGCAGTTCTGATCGATCGGCGGCAAGCGACTGTCCTGCAATGACGCCAGCACGGTGGCGAAAACAGAATGAACATGCATCGCGCAACGCGCGTGCGGCACAAGGCGGTGCAACCCGCCATGCAGGCCCCAAGCGGTCGGGTCAGGCGCGTCAGGTCCCTTCAGCGTATCGGGATCGTTGGCATCAACCACAATCATATCGCTGGCGCGGATACGCGAGAAATGCATCTGGTTGGGGTTCATCAAAAACCGCGTGCCATCGTCGTTGATAGCCAGCGAGAAGTGATTGGCCACGGCCTCGTGCATGTTCAGCCGTGCGGTCCAGCGAAACGCGGCGGCCAGATCAACGCGTTCGTCCCAATGGGTCAGGTTTTCTCCGGTCATGGGTGCGGCCTTTCATGTTCTGCTTGGGGCAGGCTGTCAGGGCCGCCCGCGCGGATCAAGTCGGTTTGCGAAATTTCCATGTCGCAGTCTGACGTTATGCAGTGATAGGCTAGGGCAACGCGATTTATCAGGACCACAGACCATGGATTACATCTTTCCGCCCCAAGCCCCCAGTTCGGTCCCTGTGAAAGGGGAAAGCGCGCAGTTTCCGGTGAACCGTGTGTTCTGCGTCGGGCGCAACTATGCGGCACATGCCGCTGAAATGGGCGGCGAAGTGGATCGCGAAGCGCCATGGTATTTTATGAAATCCGCCACGGCTGTTTGTGCCTCTGGCCAGACGGTGCCATATCCACCCGGCACGTCGAACTTTCATTACGAGATGGAGCTTGCCGTGGCGCTGGGCGGTGATGCCTTCGAGATCAGCACCGATGACGCGATGGCCGTCGTTTATGGCTATGCCTGTGCGCTGGATATGACGCGGCGTGACCGACAGCAGGACGGCAAGGACAACCGCCGCCCGTGGGATCTGGGGAAGGATATCGAAAACGGTGCAGTGATCGCACCTATCACAAAAGCAGCCGATTTGGATGATCTGGCCGGGCGGCGCATTCAGCTGGCGGTCAATGGTGACACCAAGCAGGATGCGACGCTTGATGATATGGTGTGGTCCGTTGCCGAGATCATCAGCCATCTGTCGCGGTATTATCACCTGCAAGCCGGTGACATGATCCTTACAGGCACGCCCGCCGGTGTCGGGCCTGTTGTGGCGGGTGACGTGATGGACGGTCAGATTGACGGGCTTGATCCGGTGCAGCACCGGCTATCGGATCAGTAAGGCAGCCCCGGTGTGAGCGATAACAGCTCTTTGCTATAGGCAGCTTGAGGGGCGTCAAAGAACGGCTCTGACGCGCCAGCCTCTTCGATCCTGCCGTTGCGCAGCACTGTTACATCGTCAGACATTTGCCGGACCACAGCAAGGTTGTGGCTAATGAACAGGATGGTCAGATTGAACTTGGCTTGCAGGTCCTTGAGCAGGTTCAGAACCTGCGCCTGAATGGACACATCCAGCGCACTGGTGGGCTCGTCACAGATCAGGAACCGCGGACGGGCCAGCAAGCCACGGGCGACAGCAATGCGCTGACGCTGACCGCCTGAAAACTGGTGCGGATAGCGGTCAATCGCTGTGGGCTCCATTTCAACCAGTTCCAGCATCGCAGCGGCCAGCGCGCGGCGTTTGGCCTTGTCGTCTTCCAAACCGTAAAGCGCCAGCGGCTCTGCCAGAATGTCACCGATGCGGTGGCGGGAGTTCAGCGATGAGTAAGGGTCTTGGAACACCATCTGGATGATGCGCCGTGCGGGGTCATCGCGGGCACGCTGTTTGGCGGGTGGCAGGGTCCGGTCGCCAAGGACCACCTCGCCTGATGATGGGTGCACCAGACCTGTGATCGCCTTGGCGAGCGTTGATTTACCTGACCCGCTTTCACCGACCAGACCCATGACGGTGCCGGGGCGGACGTGCATATTCACATTGTCGAGCGCCACATAAGGATCGGGTTTGTGAAAAAGGCTGGTGCGCTGGCCCGCAAACTTCACCGTCAGATCGCGCACTTGCAGGCCAATCGGGTCCTCTTGCATGCCGCGCATCAACCAGTCTTCGGCGTCGATGCCTTGGGTAATCGCTGGCGCTGCATTGATATCTTCTTCCGGCACGCGAAACCGGTCGAGCTTTTTATCAAGACGCGGGACAGCGGCCATCAGCGCCTTGGTATAGGGGTGATCGGGAGAGCCGAGGACCTTATCCGTGACACCGCTTTCCATCACCTTGCCGCCGCGCAAAACGGTCACTTTGTCTGTCACCTGCGCAATGACGCCAATGTCGTGCGTGATCAGGATAAAGCCTATCCCGCGCGTATCAGCAAGGCGGCGGATCAGCGCGAGAACCTGGGACTGCACGGCCACATCAAGCGCGGTTGTGGGTTCGTCCGCGATGATCAGATCGGGGTCGGTGCAAAGGGCCAAAGCGATGACAACACGTTGGCGCATGCCCCCCGAAAACTGGTGCGGATAGGCCGTCAGGCGGTCAGAGGCGTTCTTGATCCCGATCTCTTCCAACAGATCAACGGCGCGCTTGCGTGCAGCAGAGGTGCTGACATCGATATGGGCTTGGATTGTTTCGATCAACTGATCCTCAACCGTCATCAGCGGGTTCAGTGACGTTTGCGGGTCTTGGAAAATCATCGAAATCCGGTCACCGCGCACGGCGTGCGCCTCATCCCGCGTAAGGCTGCGCAGGTCGGTGTCATCCAGCATCATCGTGCCGTCAGCGACAAAACCGGGCGGTTGCAAAAGACCGATGATGGCGGCGCCGATGGTGGATTTGCCAGCGCCGCTTTCCCCGACGAGGCCGTGGATTTCGCCCTTTTGAACGGCGATATCCACGCCTTCAATTGCGGTGAAATCACCGTGGCGGGACGGGAATTTGACGGTGAGGGTTTTCACGTCCAGCATCAGCGCAGCCTTGGGTTAAAGACGTCGCGCAGGAAGTCGCCAAGAATGTTGATCGACACGACAAGTGCGACAAGAAACAGCGCCGGCACCCACAAAATCCACCATTCGCCGGAAAACAGAAAGCCCATGCCGATGCGGATCAACGTGCCAAGCGACGGGCTGTCAGCGGGCAGGCCGATACCAAGGAACGATAGCGTGGCTTCCAGCAGGATCGCGCTGGCAAGATCAACTGTCATGATCACCAGAAGCGGCCCAAGGATGTTGGGCAGGATATGCCAGAACATAACGCGCAGCGGGTGCTGGCCCATGATCATCGCGGCTTGCACGTATTCCTTGTTACGCTCCACAAAGGTCGAGGCGCGCGCGGTCCGCGCAAAGTTGACCCAAAGCGACAGCGCGATTGCAATCGTCAACACCACAACGCGCAGGTTTTCCTGTTGGTCCGGCGGCAGAATCCCCCGCGCAATCCCGTCAATCAGCAATGCCGTCAGGATCGCGGGTAGGGCCAGTTGCACATCAGCGATGCGCATCACAACAGCATCAAACTTGCCGCCGTAATAGCCCGCTGCCAGTCCAAGCGTCACGCCAAGCACGGTTGCAATCGCCATGGCCGACAGACCGATCATCAGGGACAGGCGGGCACCGTACAAAATGGACGATACCATATCGCGGCCCTGATCATCGGTGCCCAGCAAAAAGCGCGGGTCGCTACCGGATTCCCAGACGGGCGGCAACAGACCATCCAGCAGGTTGAAACTGGACAGATCATAGGGGTCCGTCCGCGCGATCCACGGGGCGAAAACTGCGCCCCCGATCACGAGGATGGCCACAATCGCCGCGATGATCGCAGCAGGGCTGTGGCGGAAGGCGTAAACCCCGTCGCTATCCCAAATGCGGGCCAACATTACGCCGCCTCCTTCACGCGCAGGCGCGGATCAATGGCAAGGTAGAGCAGGTCCACCGCCATGTTCACCAGCACAAAGAAAAACGCGATGACGACAAGATAAACGCTCATCACCGGAATATCGACAAAGCGGATGGATTCAAGAAACAGCAACCCCATCCCCGGCCACTGGAACACGCTTTCCGTGACGATGGAAAAGGCAATGACGCCGCCGAACTGCAAACCGATGATCGTGATCACGGGGATCATCGTATTGGCCAGCGCGTGTTGGTAATAAAGCTGGCGATAGGGGATGCCGCGCGCCGTGGCGAAACGGATATAATCCGAACGCATGACCTCCATCATCTCGGCGCGGACAAGGCGCATGGTAAGGGTCAGTTGATAAACGCCCAACGTGATCGCAGGCAGGATAAGAGAGCGCAGGCCGTCAACCGTCAGAAATGATGTCGTCCAGACACCAAGATCAACTGTGCCACCGCGCCCGAACGTAGGCAGCCAGCCCAGTTGCACACCAAAGAAGAAGATCAGCATGATACCGATGACAAAGGTGGGGATCGACACACCAACCAAGGTCGTCAAAAGCAACGCCTGCGTCAGCGCCCCACGGGGCCTGAGCGCGGTATAGACCCCCGCCGGAATGCCGATGATCAACGAAATGATAAGCGCCACAATCCCAAGCTCAAGCGTGGCAGGGATACGGGTGACAATCATCTCGGACACTGGCTGACGCGTGCGATAGGAAAAGCCGAAATCGCCTTGCAGCATATCTGTGGCAAAACGGTAAAACTGGATCGGGAACGGATCGTTCAGCCCAAGCTCTTCGCGCAGGCGCTCCTGATCCTCGACCGTGGTTTCCACGCCGGTCATCTGGCTGACAGGGTCACCCACAAACCGGAACAGCGAAAACGCAAGCAGGGCGACGGCCAGCATCACAAACACCGACTGAACCAGTCGTTTGAGTATGAAATAGACCATCGCCCTGCGGTTTCTTATCTGTCGCTTAGTTCACGTCGACCCAGCGCAGCATGAAGAAGTTATCGGCGCGTTGTGTCACGTCGATATTGTCCTTCATCGCCCAGATCAGCGGTTGGGTGTAAAGCGGCACATATGCGACATCTTCCTGTGTCAGGGCCACGATCTCGTCGATCAGTTCCTGACGCTTGGCCGGATCAAGTTCCTGCTGCACCATCGGCAGCAGTTCATCAACGCGGGCGTTGGAGTAGTTGCCAAAGTTCCACGAGCCAAGCTTCTTTTCATCGTCCTGGCTGTGCAGAAGGAAGCGGATCGGGTGCTCTGCGTCAAACGTACCTGGCGACCAGCCCAGCAGGTACATGTCGAAGTCATCGGCGCGCAGCTGCTCCCAGTAGTTCCGCACTGGCATCGTTGTCAGTTCGGCATCAAGCCCGACAGCGGCGAACATGGACGCAGCAGCACGGCACAGGGATTCGTCGTTGATGTAACGGTCGTTTGTGCACTTCAGGCCGAACGAGAACCCGTCAGGATATCCCGCCTCTGCCAGCAGTTCACGGGCGCGGTCGGGGTCATAGCCGGGGCGGTCGCTGTTGGCATCCGAATAGCCAGAGATCCCTTCCGGCACCAGTTGCGATGCAGGCTCGATCTTGCCGCGCATGACTACGCGGTCAATCGCGTCGATATTGATCGCATGCGCCGCAGCAAGGCGGACGCGCGGGTCGCTAAACGGGTTTTCATCGGTGACGTCGGATGAATAAAGCAGCGTGTCATGCTCGTGGCCAAAGCCGAACATGATGACACGGGTTTCTTCGCCCTCAAGCACCTTGAAACCGTCACGCCCTTCGATCTGGGCCACGTCCTGCAACGGCACAGGCTCGATAAAGTCGATCTCGCCGGACAGAAGTGCGGCAAGGCCCGTTGCGGCGTTGCCGATTGGTGTCAGGATCGCCTCGGTCACGTTGCCACGGTCTTCGCCCCACCAGCCTTCGTGCGGTGTCAGGCGCGTTTCAACGCCCGGATCGCGCGATGCAACAACAAACGGACCGGTGCCGTTCACGTTGCGGGTGGCAAAGTTTTCGGCATCGCGGGCTGGCAAGGCTGCATCATTTGCCTCGGCCCAATCGCTGTCCATGATCATGAAGTTGGCGATGCTGTCAGGGAACAGCGGGTTCGGGGCGCTGGTCACGAAATCGACGGTGTAATCATCAACCACGCGCACGTCGGTAACCGGCGCGAACCACGACCGCACGTCAGAGGCTTCGGACGACGCACGCTCATAGCTGAACATCACGTCTGCGGCGTCAAACGTCGATCCGTCCTGAAACGTCACACCTTCGCGCAGCGTGAACCGCCAGCCGTTTTCACCCTCAAGCGGCTCCCATGCGGTGGCCAGTGACGGCTCGATCGACATATCGCGGCCACGGCGGACAAGCCCCTCATAGACATTGTTCAGGAACGACAGCACAGGCGCGGAACTGACCGCGTGCGGGTCAAGCGTTTGCGGGTCGGTCGTGGTGGCATAGCGGAATGTTTCTGCAAAACTGGCGGTTGCCGCCAGCAGTGCGGCACCGGTCAAAGCCGTGGTGCGCAGGTATGAAATCGGCATTTGTGATATCCCCATGGGTTCATGCAAGACCCGAATGGTGGTGCGACAACCTGTCCACGTCAAGGAAGCCACGATCACAATCTGTGTGCAGATACGTTGAGATTGCAGATGCAACCGCCTATGGCTGATGCAAACAAGGCAAAACGGGACCCAGCGCAATGACCAAAAAAATCGCACTTGTCGGTATCGGAAAAATCGCAGTGGACCAGCATGTGCCAGCGATCAACGGGTCGGACGATTGGGAACTGGCCGCAACGGTCAGCCGCTCTGGCAGTGTGGATGGGATACCTGCATTCACGGACATTGACGCGATGCTGGCGGATCGCAGAGATATTTCGGTTATTTCGCTGTGCCTGCCGCCTGTCCCGCGCTTTGCCTACGCCGCCAAGGCGATTGCGGCGGGTCGGCATGTGATGCTGGAAAAGCCACCGGGTGCCACGCTGGCCGAGGTGCACGAGCTTGACCGTATGGCGAAAGATGCGGGCGTCACGCTGTTTGCGACGTGGCACAGCCGTGCGGCCAAAGCCGTCCAGCCCGCCCGCGCATGGCTTGCTGACAAGACCGTCACCGCGGCGCATATCAACTGGAAGGAAGACGTGCGCAAATGGCATCCGGGACAGGAGTGGGTGTTCGAGCCGGGTGGCATGGGTGTCTTTGACCCCGGCATCAATGCGCTGTCGATCATCACCGAAATCCTGCCGTTTGAGATGCACCTCAAGCATGCCACGCTGGAATTCCCCGAAAACCGCGATACGCCAATCGCGGCGCAGATGCAGTGGTCCGGCAACGTGTCCGGTGACTTCGACTGGCGCCAGACAGGCCCGCAAAGCTGGGACATTCGGGTGGAAACCGATGCGGGCGTGCTGGACCTGACGGACGGCGGCACGCGGCTTAAGATCGACGGGAAGGAACAGGACACAGGCGATCTGGGCGAATATCCCGCACTTTATCAGCGGATGTCAGAGCTGGTCGCAACAAGCCAATCTGACGTGGATCTGCGCCCGATGGTGCATGTGGCCGATGCGTTGACTTTAGGAAAACGCGTTATCGTTGATGCCTTTCATTTCTAACGTCGCCTGTATCATTTTGCCAAAAATACTCCCGCCGGAGGCTCCGACGCTGGCAAAATGACTGTCGTGAGCAATTCGCACGCTGCCTAAAATTTACCATTTGATAAAAAATAAAACTGTGCAAAGCTGTTCTCAACGCAGAGGGAGACAGCACGCGCATGGCCACGCCACTGACACCAGGGATCACCGCAGGACGCCTTCCGGCTGAGGAAATCGCAGAGAATTTTGACGATCTGCACGCACCGCTTGACGCACACGAGGCGGCAGTGGCGGCAGATCGCTGTTACTTTTGCCACGATGCGCCTTGTGTGACGGCGTGCCCCACATCCATCGATATCCCGCTTTTCATTCGCCAGATCAGCACCGGCACGCCGGAAGCTGCGGCCAAGACAATCTTTGACCAGAACATCCTTGGCGGCATGTGCGCCCGCGTCTGCCCGACCGAAGATTTGTGTGAAGAGGTCTGCGTGCGCGAAGTGGCTGAGGGCAAGCCGGTCGAGATTGGCCGCCTTCAGCGCTATGCCACCGACACGTTGATGGCGAAACAAAGCCACCCCTACGCCCGCGTCGAAAGCACGGGCAAGACGGTTGCGGTTGTCGGCGCTGGGCCAGCGGGTCTGGCCTGTGCGCACCGGCTCGCGATGCTGGGGCATGACGTGACCATGTTCGAGGGCAAGAAAAAGGCCGGCGGGCTGAACGAATTTGGCATCGCGGCCTATAAATCCACCGATGATTTTGCAGCCCGCGAGGTGGATTGGCTGATGCAGATCGGTGGGATTACGCTTGAAACCGGGCAAATGCTGGGTGACGGGCTGGAGCTTGATTTGCTCAGCACAGATTTTGATGCGGTGTTTCTGGGTGTTGGCCTTGGTGGCGTCAACGCCCTGCGCAGTGAGGGTGAAGATAAGGACGGTGTTGATGATGCCGTGTCTTTCATCGCTGAGCTGCGCCAAAGCAGCGACCTGACGTCTCTCCCCGTCGGGCGCAACGTGGTGGTGATCGGCGGCGGCATGACCGCCGTCGACGCTGCTGTGCAATCCAAATTGCTGGGCGCAGATAACGTGACGATCGCCTATCGCCGTGGCCGCGATCGCATGGGGGCAAGCCGCTATGAACAGGATCTGGCCGCGTCAAAGGGCGTGCGCCTGATGTTCAACACGATGCCGGTGGCCGTGCATGGCAATGGGTCCGCGGTTGAGATTGAACTGGAATATACCGCCGAGGTGGACGGCAAGCTGCAAGGCACCGGTGAAAAGGTGCGCATGCCTGCCGATCAGGTATTCAAGGCCATCGGCCAGACGCTGACCACAGATGCGGGGCTTGATCTGGAGGGCGGCAAGATCGCCGTCGATGCCCATGGCCGCACAAGCCGCAAAAAGGTCTGGGCGGGCGGCGATTGTGCGTCCGGCGGGGATGACCTGACCGTGACTGCTGTTGCCGAAGGGCGCGATGCCGCGATGGACATTCATGCAGCACTGACAGGGACCACCTGATGCGTTCGGCCATCATCGCGATGGGCTGCCTTGTGGCGACGCCGATGCTGGCCGAGGGCGAGGCTTTTCTGGGGCTGCGCTGTTCCCCGAACGAGATGATGGTGATTGAAGCCGACAGCGTTGGCTTTAACGAAAGCACCGTGTGCAATTACTTCACACAGCCGTTTTATGGGAACGGCACGATGGAAATGACGCTGAAATGCGCAACGGTGATTGTGACGGACTACGAAACCGATCCGGTGACAACGATCCGCATGGACGAGCGCAAGATTGATCTGCTGCTGAACCGTGTGAACGAGATTGATCTGGACGTTTATATTGATGGCGAGCTGACGGGCCGCTTTGGCGCGTGTGGCTAGGGAGACATACCAATGGCTGATCTGACAACCAATTTTCTGGGCATCAAAAGCCCGAACCCGTTCTGGCTGGCCTCTGCCCCGCCAACGGATAAGGAATATAACGTCCGCCGCGCGTTTGAGGCGGGCTGGGGCGGTGTCGTCTGGAAAACGCTGGGGGCCGAAGGGCCGCCGGTGGTGAACGTGAACGGGCCGCGGTACGGCGCGATTTATGGCAAGGACCGCACACTGCTGGGCCTGAACAACATCGAGCTGATTACGGATCGGCCTTTGGAGGTGAACCTTGAGGAAATGGCGCGGGTAAAGGCCGATTACCCCGATCGCGCGCTGATCGCGTCGATCATGGTGCCCTGTGAGGAGCAGGCGTGGAAAGACATCCTGCCGCGTGTGGAAGAGACAAATGCCGACGGGATCGAACTGAACTTCGGGTGCCCGCACGGCATGTCGGAGCGCGGCATGGGCGCCGCCGTGGGGCAGGTGCCGGAATATATCGAGATGGTGACGCGCTGGTGTAAGCAATATTACAGCCGTCCCGTTATTGTGAAACTGACGCCAAACATTACCGATGTGCGCAAGCCTGCGGCTGCGGCCAAGCGCGGTGGCGCGGATGCGGTAAGTCTGATCAACACCATTAACTCGATCACGTCTGTGAACCTTGACAGCATGTCGCCCGAACCGTCGATCGACGGGAAGGGATCACACGGGGGCTATTGCGGCCCTGCGGTGAAGCCGATTGCCATGTCGATGGTATCCGAGATTGCACGCGACGCAGAAACGCATGGTCTGCCGATTTCGGGCATTGGTGGCATCACCACATGGCGCGATGCGGCAGAGTTCATGGCGCTGGGCTGTGGCAACGTGCAGGTCTGCACGGCGGCGATGACCTATGGCTTCAAAATTGTCGAAGAGATGAAGTCCGGCTTGTCCCAGTGGATGGACGAGAAGGGGCATACGAGCACCGCCGATTTCATCGGGATGGCTGTGCCGAATGTGACGGACTGGCAGTATCTGAACCTGAACTACGTCGCCAAGGCGCAGATTTCGCAGGACGACTGTATCAAATGCGGGCGCTGTTATGCGGCTTGCGAGGACACATCGCATCAGGCGATTGCGATGTCCGACGACCGGACGTTCACTGTGATTGA
Source organism: Yoonia sp. 208BN28-4 (assembly GCF_037543925.1). Taxonomy (NCBI): domain Bacteria; kingdom Pseudomonadati; phylum Pseudomonadota; class Alphaproteobacteria; order Rhodobacterales; family Paracoccaceae; genus Yoonia; species Yoonia sp. 208BN28-4. Next base: position 130,720 of record NZ_JBBIFY010000001.1, on the reverse strand, counting down.
TGAAGAATGCGTGGCCTGTAACCTGTGTGTTGATGTGTGTCCCGTTGAGAACTGCATCACGATGGTGCCAATGGAAGCAGGTCACACCGATCCGCGCACGGGTAAAGTTGTCGAGAAAGAGTATGCCAACTGGACGACCCATCCGAACAATCCCGGAGCGGTTGCTGCTGAATAGGGTTTTGCGCCCTGCGGTGCAGGTCGCCACATCGGGGGGCTAGCCCCCCGAACCCCCCAAAGTATTTTTATCCAAAAGAAGGGATGAGCGCCGCCGGATTGTCCGGCGGCGCTATTTCATTGTGGGCAGAAGCTTACCAGCCGTCTTCTGTGATGATCTTGTCGTCGTCCACGCCCATATCCTTGAGCGCGTCGCGGACCTGGTCGACCATGCCGCCGGGGCCGCAGATATAGAACGGCTGGTCGGTATTGGTGACGACATCCTTGAGAAGGTCCGCATCGATCTGCCCTTTGCGGTGGGCTGTGTCATCCTGATCGCTGATGACGTAGGTTGTGGTCAGACCTTCCATGGTATCCCACATCGGCTTCATGATGATATCCGCGTCTTTTTCATTCGCAAAAATGAGATGCGAGCCGGATTTGCCGTCCCGCATCTGTTTTTTCAAAATGGCGATGAAGGGTGTGATGCCCGCGCCGCCCGCGATGAACGTGCCTGTGCCATGATCGGTGATTGCGCCGAATGGACCGTCAAGGAACATCTGGTCGCCGATTTTCATGTTCGGGATCTTTTCGGTTACCCCGTCATGATCGGGATAGCTTTTAATCACAAATTCCAGCGTCGGATCTGACGGCAGGCTTGTCATGGTGAAGGGGCGGTCTTCGTCGCGCCAGCCTTTCTCATCAAGCGACAGGCCCGCAGCCTGACCGGGCTTGAAGTCAAAACCATCGGGTTTGGCAAACACCAGATGGTAGGTGTCGTGGGTGACGGGGTCGATGCTTTGCAGTGTGAGCTTGGTCGCCATGTGTGAATTCTCCTTTGGCGGAAGAACGCGGGCGGGGCGGCAAGAGTTCCGCTAGGGCCCGGGTGTCAGCATGCGGCGGAATGTCGTGTCAATGTGGGCCGCGGCATCGTCAAACGGGTCAGCCGTGCCAAGAATCGCTCGCACCTGCACGTCAAAATCGGCATAGTGCTGGGTCAGGGACCAGATCGAGAAGATCAGGTGCACAGGATCAACGGGGCGGAGTTTGCCTGCCTTGATCCAGCGGGCGATGACGGCGGATTTGTCGGTCACAAGATCGCGCAATTCACCCGCCAGCACGTCTTTGATGTGCGGCGCGCCCTGGATGATCTCGTTGGCGAACAGGCGGCTTTCGCGGGGGTAGTCGCGGCTCATGACCAGTTTGCGCTGGGCATAGGCCAGCAATTCCTCGACCGGATCACCGGCATCGTCCATCGCATGCAGCGGTTCCAGCCAGTTTTCCAGCAGGCGGGCCAGAAGGGCGGTATAGATCGCGTCTTTGGACGGGAAGTAATAAAGCAAGTTGGGCTTGGACAGGCCTGCGGCCTCTGCCACCTGATCCAGTGTGGCGCCGCGAAAGCCGTATTTCGAAAACACCTCAAGCCCCGCATCCATAATCGCGGTCTGGTTCTTTTGCTGAATACGCGTGGCGGGTTTGGCCATAACTTTGGGTCTGCTCAAATTTCGTGCGGTCATGTGAACCGCGGGTCAGGGTCGCCTTTTCTTTGATCAAAAGCCAGAAGCTTTGGCGAAAAACTTGACTGGTGTAGTGCCTCTGTTAGCCTCTGTTTGACCAGATGGTCAAAATCGGATGGCATATCCGATGACCACCGACAAGGAGAACCTGATGCCAGCACCCGGTGAGAACCTCAAGATCAACGGTAGCCGTTTGTGGGACAGCCTGATGGAGATGGCCAAGATCGGCCCCGGTGTGGCGGGCGGCAACAACCGCCAGACGGTCACCGACGAAGACAGCGAAGGGCGGCACCTGTTCCAAAGCTGGTGCGAGGCGGCGGGCTGCACGATGGGGCTGGACACCATGGGCAATATGTTCGCACGGCGCGAGGGCATGGACCCTGATGCGCTGCCGGTTTACGTGGGCTCGCATCTGGATACGCAGCCCACGGGTGGCAAGTATGATGGCGTGCTGGGTGTGTTGGGCGGTCTGGAAATCATCCGCACCATGAATGATCTGGATATCAAGACAAAACACCCGATTGTGGTCACCAACTGGACCAACGAAGAGGGCACGCGCTTTGCTCCCGCCATGCTGGCCTCCGGCGTATTTGCTGGCATGCACACCGAGGATTGGGCCTACGGATTGAAGGACGCGCAGGGCAAGACCTTTGGCGATGAACTCAAGCGGATTGGCTGGCGTGGCGACGAGCCTGTGGGCGAGCGTAAGATGCATGCCTTCTTTGAGCTGCATATTGAACAAGGCCCGATTTTGGAGGCCGAGGGCAAGGACATTGGCGTGGTCACACACGGGCAGGGCCTGTCGTGGACGCAAGTCACGATCACCGGCAAGGATGCGCATACCGGTTCGACTCCGATGCCGATGCGCAAGAACGCCGGGCTGGCCATGGCGCGCGTTCTGGAAAAGGTCGAAGAGATCGCGCTTTTCCATGCACCCCACGCTGTGGGTGCCGCGGGTCATATTGATGTCTATCCCAATTCGCGCAACGTGATCCCGGGCAAGGCAGTCTTTACCGTTGATTTCCGTTCTCCCGAGCTGAGCGTGATCGAGGATATGGAGGCGCGGCTGCGGACCGACGCGCAGGCGATTGTAGATGATATGGGCCTAACGATTGAATTTGAGAAGGTGGGCGGATTCGACCCCGTTGCATTTGACGAAAACTGCGTAACGGCCGTGCGCAACGCGGCTGATCGGCTGGGATATAGCCACATGAACCTGATTTCCGGCGCGGGACACGATGCCTGCTGGATCAATCGGATGTATCCAACCGCAATGGTGATGTGTCCTTGTGTGGACGGGTTGTCGCACAACGAAGCCGAGGAAATCAGCGAGGCTTGGGCCACAGCAGGGGCCGATGTCTTGTTCCACGCGGTTGTTGAAACCGCAGAGATTGTCGCTTGAGGCTGGTCAGCGCGCACGCAAATGTGGCACCACTGTTGCAAATACAATGAATGCTAAGTGAGATTACGATGAAACGTCTGCTGCCTATCCTTTTGCTGCCAGTGCTGGCTGCCTGTGCTGTTCCTGCTCCGGTCCAACTTGACGAAAACGGTCAGGTCATTCCGCCGCCGCCGCCACCTTTGCCGCCACAGGTGCAGGCCGCGATGGAGCCGGGTATCCCGCGCGCATTTGTATTCGAATTGGGCAATGGATGCTGGGCTGTCGGGATCGAAGCCAGCGAGCCGCGTCAGGGTCGTGCGCTGCGTGATGCCAATGGCAACTGGGTTTGTAATGATGGCGTTGTGGCACCCGATGCGGTTGCAGCCGCGCCCGAACCTGTCGAGCCGCCTGCATGATCCGCGCGGGGCTGATCATCGGCTGTCTCGCGGTTATGGCGGGATGCAGCGGCCCAACGCTCGGGCCGCCTGACCTGACAGGAGATTTTCCGACGGTGACCGTGGTAGTGCCCAATTCATCCGATGGTGATGCCGTGCCGCTTGCAGTGATCCAGAACCTGCCAGCGGGTGTATCCGCGACAAGTGTCGTGGAAACCGATGGTTGTTTTTCCTATGGCGCGGGCGACGGGCTTGTTCCGGTGAACAATCCTGACGGTATCCAGATCTGTCGGGCGTAATGGCAGTGCAGGCAGGACATCGGTATCGCACGTTGCTTTGCCTGCCACTTGTCTGTGTCGTTGCCTTGTCCGGCTGCCAGCGCCCTCTGCCAGAGCCCGTGCCGGTCAGTCTGCTACCTCTGACGGTTGAGCAGGCCTTGCCAGCGGGTGTTCCCGCTGCCGCAGTTTATGAGCGAGGCGGGTGCTATTTCTACCGCAGCCCCGACCGCTTTGTGCAGATCGAAACCGTTGCAGCGCCCGACGCGCCACAGCCAAATTGCTAATTCAAGGAGTCCACCATGAGCACAGTTATCAAGAACGGCACGATTGTTACCGCTGATCTGACATACAAAGCCGATGTGCTGATTGATGGGGGCAAGATTATCGAGATCGGGCAGGGGCTGTCGGGTGGCGAGGAGCTTGATGCAACGGGCTGCTATGTGATGCCCGGCGGGATTGACCCGCACACCCACCTTGAGATGCCTTTCATGGGGACATACTCCACCGATGATTTCGAAAGCGGCACGCGTGCGGCGCTTTCTGGTGGCACGACGATGGTTGTGGATTTTGCGCTGCCAGCACCGGGGCAGGGCCTGCATGACGCATTGAAGATGTGGGACAACAAATCGGGCCGCGCGTCTTGTGACTATTCCTTCCACATGGCGGTGACGTGGTGGGGCGAGCAGGTCTTTAACGAGATGGAAAGCGTGATCAAGGATCGCGGGATCAATACGTTCAAGCACTTCATGGCCTACAAAGGCGCGTTGATGGTGCAGGACGACGAGATGTTCGCGTCCTTCCAGCGCTTGGCCGAATTGGGTGGCATCGCGATGGTCCACGCCGAGAATGGCGATGTGGTTGCTGACCTGTCCGCGAAACTTCTGGCCGAGGGCAACACGGGACCAGAGGCGCACGCCTATTCCCGTCCGCCACAGGTGGAGGGGGAGGCGACAAACCGTGCCATCATGATTGCCGATATGGCAGGAGTGCCGCTGTATGTCGTGCACACCTCTTGCGAGGAAAGCCACGAGGCGATCCGTCGTGCGAAACAGCAGGGCAAGCGCGTGTGGGGTGAGCCATTGATCCAGCACCTGACGCTGGACGAGTCTGAATACTTCAACCAAGATTGGGACCACGCCGCGCGGCGCGTCATGTCACCACCGTTCCGCAACAAGCAGCATCAGGATAGCCTCTGGGCCGGTCTGCAAAGCGGGTCGCTGTCGGTTGTGGCGACGGATCACTGCGCGTTCACCACCGATCAGAAACGCTATGGCGTGGGCGATTTTACGAAGATCCCGAATGGCACTGGCGGGCTTGAGGACCGGATGCCGATGCTCTGGACTTATGGCGTGCGGACGGGCCGCCTGACGCCAAATGAATTTGTCGCCGTCACCTCGACGAACATTGCGAAAATCCTGAATTGCTACCCGCGCAAGGGCGCTGTGCTGGTGGGCGCCGACGCTGATCTGGTGGTCTGGGACCCCGAAAAGAGCAAAACAATCACCGCCAAGGCGCAGCAATCCGCCATCGACTATAATGTGTTCGAGGGCAAAGAGGTCACGGGCCTGCCGCGTTTCACCCTGACCCGCGGCCATGTCGCCGTGCATGATGGCGAGATGCGCGAGAAGTCCGGCCACGGCCAGTTTGTGAAGCGTGAAGGCAACGGCACCGTCAACAAGGCGCTGTCTTCGTGGAAAGAACTGACTAATCCGCGACCTGTTGAACGGACAGGTATTCCCGCGTCCGGTGTTTAGCGAACAAATTACAATTAACGGAAGAGTATTTATGTGGAAATTTGCTGCCCTTGCGCTTTTCTTGCCAAATGTCGTCACAGCTCAAGACGTTTTCGGAACGATGGCCGGTTGCGCGCGTGCGGCGGGCATGTCGGATCGGTCAGACGGGGCGATCACGTGGTTCGTCGGTGACCGGATCGACTTTCACGAAAGCTCTTGCGCGATCTCCGGCAGCACGCCTGTCGGGTCGGGCGCGACCGTTGTGACGGTGCAGTGCACCGGTGAGGGCGAGACGTGGGAGAACTATTACATGATCGAGACCACATCGGACGCGGACCGATTTGTGATCTACCCCGAAGAATTCCCTGATCTGAGAAGCGAGTTGAATAAGTGCTTCTGACACCAGTCATTACGGCCAAAAACCTTGATCTGACGTTCCAGACCAACGACGGGCCTGTGCACGCGCTTAAGGACGTGTCGCTTGATATCAACAAGGGCGATTTTGTCAGTTTTATTGGGCCGTCCGGCTGCGGTAAAACCACATTTTTGCGGTGCATCGCAGGTCTGGAAGACCCCACAGGCGGCGAGATTTCCGTCAACGGGATGACGCCTGAGGAAGCGCGGAAGGCGCGGGCCTATGGCTACGTGTTTCAGGCGGCAGGCTTGTATCCGTGGCGCACGATTGGCGGGAATATCCGGCTACCGCTAGAAATTATGGGGTTTTCAAACGCGGATCAGAAACAACGGGTCGAGCGGGTGCTTGAACTGGTCGATCTGGCGGGATTTGAAAAGAAATTTCCGTGGCAACTGTCCGGCGGGATGCAGCAACGGGCGTCGATTGCCCGCGCTTTGGCGTTTGACGCCGATATCTTGCTGATGGACGAACCGTTCGGTGCGCTGGACGAGATTGTGCGCGATCACCTGAACGAACAGTTGCTGCAGCTTTGGGCGCGGACGGACAAGACGATTGGCTTTGTGACTCACTCCATCCCCGAGGCGGTGTATCTGTCCACCAAGATCGTGGTGATGTCGCCGCGTCCGGGGCGCATTTCGGATGTGATCGACAGTCCGCTTCCGAAAGAGCGGCCTTTGGATATCCGTGACAGCAAAGAATTTATCGAGATCGCGCACCGTGTCCGCGACGGCCTGAGGGCTGGGCATATTGATGAGTGACCCAGCCATCAGACGGGCCACGGCTGACGACGCGCCAGCCTGCGCGGACATTCTGAACGGCTGGATCGACTCGACCGACTGGATGCCGCGCATGATCGAAGCCGACGCGCTGGAGCCGTTGTTGCGCAAAGGTCTGCCCATGCGAGAGGCCTATGTGATCGGTGATCCGGTCGCGGGGTATCTGTCAGTGGAAGCTGAGAATGCCCACATTTGGGGTTTCTACGTGGGACCCAAAGGGCAGGGTTTTGGCCGTGCGCTGCTGGATCATGTGAAGGACGGGCGCGATTATTTGCGGCTGAACTCCCATGCGGCGAACACGCAGGCGCACGCGTTTTACAAGCGTGAGGGCTTTGTCCAAGCGGGTGCGCCGTGGCTGGGTGATGACGGAATTGACGAAATCAGGATGGAGTGGCGGCGATGAAGTCGATCCTGCCAGTTCTGACCGTCGTAGGTGCCATCCTGCTGTTCTGGATTGTGGCCGTGATCCCGATGAACATCCATCTGGCGGCTGACATGGCGCAGCGTCAGGATATGCTGGTAACGCCGGACACACCTGCTGCACGGCAAGATGTGGGGAGTATCTCGCTCGCGTTGCAGAACCCGAATGTGATCCCGATGACCTACAGTCTGGATCGTCCGCGTCTGCCATCCCCCGATCAGATCGCTGTCGAGCTTTACGACACGGTGATCGACAAAAAGATCACGTCGAAACGCAGCCTTGTCTATCACGGCTGGGTCACGCTTTCTGCCACGCTGCTTGGCTTTGCGATTGGCACAACGCTTGGCGTTGCGCTGGCTGTTGGCATCGTGTTTTCGCGCACGATGGATAAATCGGTGATGCCGTGGGCGATTGTCAGTCAGACGATCCCTATCCTTGCGCTTGCCCCGATGGTGATCGTGATGCTGGGCGCGCTTGGGTTTCAGGGCTTGCTGCCCAAGGCGATGATCTCGGCCTATTTGTCGTTCTTTCCTGTTGTGGTCGGCATGGTCAAAGGGCTGCGCAGCCCTGATGCGATGCAGCTTGATTTGCTGCGCACCTACAACGCCAGCAACGCGCAGGGCTTCTGGAAGCTGCGTTTGCCCGCCTCGGTGCCGTATCTGTTCGCCTCGCTGAAAATCGGGATTTCCGCGTCGCTGGTCGGTGCCATCGTCGGCGAATTGCCGACGGGCGCGCAAGCAGGCTTTGGTGCGCGGATGCTGGTGGGCGATCAATACGGGCAACCGCTGGTCACGTGGGCCGCACTCTTTGCGGCGGCAATCACGGCGGCGGTGCTGGTCGGGTTCTTTAGCATGCTGGAGCGGATCACGCTGCGGCGGATGGGGACGCAGGCGGTATGATATATCTGATTGCAGCACTGGTGATCTGGGCCGTTGGCTGGCTGATGAATATGTGGCTCGCGCAATCGGCGCAGTCCGACACGCGTGTGGTCAGCCTTATCATCCCCGCGATCTTTGGCGTGACACTTCTCCTGATGTGGGAGGTGCTGGTGCGCGGGTTCGAGGTCAGCGCCGTGATCCTGCCGCCGCCGTCGATGATCTGGGAGCGGATGATCAACGAAGGCCCGCGCCTATGGGCCGACTTTGAACAAACGATCATCAAGGGTGCGATGACAGGATATGTCATCGGCGCGCTTGCCGCCTTTGGCGTGGCGCTGCTGGCGGATCGTTCGGAATTTCTGTCGCGTGGCATCCTTCCCGTCGGCGGGTTCATGGCAGCCCTGCCTATCGTCGGCACCGCGCCGATTTTTGTGAAATGGTTGGGCAGCGATTGGGAAAGCAAGGCGGCGGTGGTCGGCGTGATGGTGTTTTTCCCGATCCTTGTAAACACCGTCGCGGGGCTGAAAGACACGAGCGCCATGCAACGCGACCTGATGCGGACCTACGGCGCGGGCTATTGGCCGACACTGCTGAAACTGCGCCTGCCTGCCGCGATGCCGTTCATCTTTAACGGCCTCAAGATTGCAACCACTTTGGCGCTGATCGGGGCGATTGTTGCTGAATTTTTCGGCTCTCCCACGGTTGGCATGGGCTTTCGGATATCGACAAGCGTGGGACAGCTTGCGCTTGATATGGTCTGGGCCGAGATTGTGGTAGCAGCCATCGCCGGTTCGGCGTTTTATGGATTGATGGCACTGATCGAGAAACGGGTGACCTTCTGGCACCCGTCACAACGATAATTCAAAGCGGCGCAAGACCGCGAAAAAAGCAACTGACTTGGAGGTCAAAACGATGATGAAGAAAATCGCACTTGCCGCTGCTTTTGCAGCCGGACTGGGTGGCACGGCGGCGCAGGCCGACGGTCACGCCAATGATGTGACACTGCAATTGCAGTGGGTCACGCAGGCGCAGTTTGCGGGCTACTATGTGGCGCTGGATCAGGGTTTTTACGAAGAAGAAGGTCTGAACGTGACCATCCTGCCCGGCGGTCCTGATATCGCGCCGCCACAGGTGCTGGCCGGTGGTGGCGCTGACGTGATGCTGAACTGGATGCCGTCCGCGCTGGCCGCCCGCGAAAAGGGTTTGCCTGTTGTGAACATCGCGCAGCCGTTCAAGACATCCGGGCTGATGCTGACCTGCTGGAAAGACACCGGTATCGAGACTGTGCAGGACTTCCGTGGTAAGACCATCGGTGTCTGGTTCTTTGGTAACGAGTATCCGTTCCTGTCATGGATGAGTCAGGAAGGTATCCCGACCGATGGTGGTGAGGATGGCGTAACGGTCCTCAAGCAGGGCTTCAACGTTGATCCGCTGTTGCAGCGCGAGGCCGATTGTATCTCGACCATGACGTATAACGAATACGGTCAGGTGCTGGACGCAGGTGTCAGCCCCGATGAGCTGGTAACATTCATGTACGAAGACCAAGGCGTTGCGACGTTGGAAGACGGTATTTATGCGCTTGAGGAAAACCTTGAGGATCCGGTGTTCGTCGACAAGATGGTGCGTTTCGTGCGCGCGTCGATGAAGGGCTGGAAGTGGGCCGAGGAAAACCCCGAAGAGGCCGCTGGCATCGTGCTGGATAATGACGGCACAGGTGCACAGACCGAAGCCGCACAGGTCCGTATGATGGGCGAGATTGCCAAGCTGACAGCGGGGTCCGACGGATCGCTGGACGAGGCAGATTATCAGCGCACGGTTGATACGCTGCTCGCCGGCGGCTCTGATCCGGTGATCTCGGAAGCACCCGAGGGCGCATGGACAAGTGTCATCACGGATGCCGCGCTGAACTAAGGCTGACTGATTTGAGATGAGGGCGCCTCGCGGCAACGCGGGGCGCTTTTTGCGTGTGCGGGATGAGTTGTTTTGGCCAAATGAAGACGATGTGTCGGTTTTGGGCTGGCAGTGTTGGAGATCGCGCATTTAGGTGAGGCCGAACAGCGGAGCAGCCGATGGCATTTCTTTTGGGCGTTGATACGGGCGGCACCTATACCGACGCGGTGGTGCTGGACGAGGTAGCTGATACCGTCGTGGCGAGCGCCAAGGCGCTAACATCGCGGCCCGATCTGGCGATCGGTGTGGGTGCTGCGATGGATGCAGCGCTCGTGCAATCCGGCGTGTCGGCCAGTGATATTGCGATGGTATCGCTTTCAACAACGCTGGCGACCAATGCGCTCGTCGAAGGGCAGGGCGGGAAGATCGCATTGGTGTTTATCGGGTTTGATGCGGCCGAACTGGGCCGCGCCGGGTTGGAAGACGCGCTGCGCGGAGATCCGGTGATCCGGCTGGCGGGCGGGCATGGTCATAGCGGTGGGGAAGTGGCTCCGCTTGATCTGAACGCGTTGCGCAAGGCGGTGTCCGCTCTGGACGGGGGCATCACGGGTTTTGCTGTTGCAGCGAGTTTTGCCACACGCAATCCGGCGCACGAGATCGCGGCGCGTGACCTGATCCGCGAGTTGACCGGGAAGCCTGTGACCTGCTCGCACGAGTTGTCCTCTGCATTAGGCGGGCCAAAGCGGGCGCTGACGGCGGTGCTGAATGCGCGCCTGATTGGGATGATCGACGGGCTGATCGGTGCTTGCGAGGGCCATTTGCAACGGCTTGGTATTGACGCGCGCCTGATGGTCGTACGCGGTGACGGGGCGCTGGTGTCGGCAACAATGGCCCGCGAGAAACCGATTGAAACGATCCTGAGCGGACCAGCCGCATCTATTGCAGGGGCGCAATGGTTGACAGGCGAGACCGACGCGCTGGTCAGCGATATCGGCGGGACCACAACCGATGTGTGTTTGTTGCAAGACGGACGGCCCAAGATTGATCCGGCGGGCGCGCGGGTCGGACCCTATCGCACCATGGTCGAGGCTGTGGCGATGCGCACCACCGGTCTTGGCGGGGATAGTGAGGTGCGCGTTGTTGATGGGCTGGACGGCGGTCTGCGTCTGGGGCCGCGGCGTTTGATGCCTGTCTCGCTGTTGGCGCACGATTTTCCGGACCTCGTGCATGGCGTGCTGGATCGCGCGCTGGCCGTGGACGTGCCGCCCGCAGATGGGGGGCAATTTGTTGTGCCACTGTGGGACGCGCTTCCGGACGGATTGGATGCCCGCGAGAACACTGTTGCCCAGCGCCTTTTGGACGGGCCGCGGCGGTTGGGCGATGCTGTGACAACACGCATGGAAAATCCTGCGCTGGAACGGCTCGTCACGCGCGGCATGGTGATGCGCGTCGGCGTGACACCATCGGATGCCGCCCATGTTTTGGGCCGCGTGGATGCGTGGGATGCGCAGGCCGCGACAAAGGCGTTGACCCTATTTGCGCGGCGTCGGACGGGCGGTGGTGACAGGCTTGCATTGTCGGCTGAGGCCTTGTCGAAGATGATCGTGTATCAGCTGACAGCGCAAACGGTGGATTGCTTGCTGGAGGCCGCGTTTGACGAAGACCCCCGCGCGTGGGGGGTGTCGCCAGATGTGCTGGCGCGGCATCCGCTGACGAAAGCGGGATTGGACCGGCATCAGGGCATCGTCCGCACACATTTGTCACTTGGCGTGCCGGTGATCGGGCTGGGGGCCTCTGCGCCGTCCTATTACGGTGCCGTGGGAGAGCGGCTGAACACCCCGACAATTCTGCCGGAGCACGCGGGCGTGGCGAATGCGATCGGGGCAGTCGTGGGGCAGGTTGCGATGCAGGCCAGTGGCACGGTGACAAGCCCCAGCGCGGGCCGTTTCATCGTGCATCTTGCTGACGGGACCGAGCAATTTACCGATGTCCAATCGGCGCTGACCAGACTGGAAGAAGCGTTGACGGCGCAGGCCAGCAAGCAGGCGCGTGATGCAGGGGTCGAGGAAATCCGTCTGACGACCGACCGCGATGTGAAGGAAGCGATGATCGAAAACCAGCCGATGTTTATCGAGGCAACCTTGCGTGTCACAGCGCAGGGGCGGCCACGGATTGCGATGGGCTGAAGGTCACAAAAGCGTTTGGCGGATTGTCACACTTTGCGTGATCGGTCACATAGCCAAAACGCAAAAGGACGCCACAGATGTTTGACAGCCAGTTCCGCACGCTGATCGACCCGCCGCTGAACCGTCTTGGGCAGTCGCTTGCAGGGCGTGGGTTTACCGCCGATGGGGTGACGCTGATCGGGCTTGGGCTGGGGTTGCTTGCGGCACTTTGCATTGCGTTTGGCTGGACCGTTCTTGCCTTGCTGCCGCTCGCAGCAAGTCGCATTGCCGACGGCTTGGACGGCGCGGTGGCACGGGCCACGCGCAAGACGGACTTTGGCGGATACCTCGATATATCGGCAGATTTCCTGTTCTACGGCGCGATCCCGATGGCGTTTGTCTGGCTTGATCCGGCGCTAAATGGGGCAGCGGGCGCGTGGCTGCTATGCGCGTTCTACTTCAACGGCAGCACGTTTCTGGGCTACGCGATCCTTGCCGAAAAGAAAAAGATGCAGACGAGCGCGCAGGGCGTGAAATCGCTCTACTATTCCAACGGCATCCTTGAAGGTGCGGAAACCATCGCGTTTTTCGTCGCGATTTGCCTGTTCTCACAATATTTTGCGCCGCTGGCATGGGTCTTTGGTGCTTTGTGCTTTGCGACAGGGGCTTTGCGCCTTTATGCAGCACGACAGACGTTTACCGACTGAAGGAAGAAACGATGAAGTATCTGGCCCTGATCGCGGCGCTAACGCCGATGACCGCACTGGCGCAAACGGACCCTGCGGACTGGGATGCGGTTGTTGCCGCAGCCGACGGGCAGACTGTCTATTGGCACGCTTGGGGTGGGTCCACGCAGACCAATGATTTCATCGCGTGGGTCGGCGAGCAGGTTGCCGCTGAATACGGCGTGACGCTTGAGCATGTGAAGCTGACCGACACCGCTGACGCCGTGACCCGTGTTCTGTCCGAAAAGCAAGCGGGCGAGGATGACGACGGCGCGGTTGATATGATCTGGATCAACGGTGCGAATTTTGCTGCGATGAAAGAGGCCGATCTGCTGTTCGGCCCTTATGCAGAGCAGCTACCGAACTGGGCGCTGGTCGATGTGGATGGCAAGACCGTGCAGACCGATTTTACCGTGCCCACCGATGGGTATGAGAGCCCGTGGGCGATGGCGCAGGTGGTGTTCGACTATGATACGGCTGACATCGAAGCGCCGATGGGGTCCATGCAGGAAATCCTTGAGTGGACGCAGGCGAACCCCGGGCGTTTCAGCTATCCGCAGCCGCCTGATTTTCTGGGCACGACTTTCCTGAAGCAGGTGCTGGTTGATGTGCTGGACAATACCAGCGTGTTGGCCCAACCCGCGACCGACGAGAATTACGACGAGATCACCGGCCCGCTCTGGGCGTATCTGGATGAGTTGACACCAAACCTCTGGCGCGAGGGGCGGGCCTATCCGCCGACAGGGACGGCGATGTTCCCGTTGATCGCGGATGACGAACTGGACCTGTCGATCTCGTTCAGCCCCGGTGCTGCGTCTGCCGCGATTGCCAACTTTGAACTGCCGGAAACCGTGCGTACGTTTGTGCTCGACAAGGGCACCATCGGCAACGCGTCGTTTGTGACGATTCCCTACAACTCCGGCAGCAAGGAGGGCGCGATGATCGTCGCCAATTTCCTGATGTCGCCAGAGGCACAATCGCGCGCGCAGAATCCCGATTTGCTGGGCTACGGCACGGTGCTGGACGTGGCGAACCTGCCCGCCGAGGACCGCGCGTTGTTCGAGGCACTTGAGTTGGGTATCGCCACGCTGTCACCCGAAGAGCTTGGCACCGTCGTGGCAGAGCCGCACCCAAGCTGGGCCACGCGTTTGGCTGACGACTGGCAAACACGCTACGGCGTAGCACAGTAAGCACGCGTGACGTCCCGCCGCTATTTGCCCGCGCTGCCAGCGATCACGTTGCTGGCGATGCTGGGGCCGGTCGCGGCGGGGCTTTACGGGACACTTCTGCCCGCCTTCGGGCACTTGCCCGTCGCAGGACAGACCGGCCCGAACCTGAATGCATTCCGCGCACTGTTTGACTGGCCGGGGCTATGGGATGCGGTCCGGCTGTCGTTGACGACAGGTTTGCTTGCCACCTCTGTTTCGCTTCTCATTGTCATGTTGATCGTCGCGGGCTGGTCCGGCACGCGGGCGTTTGGTGCATTGGAACGGCTGCTGTCACCGCTATTGTCAGTGCCACATGCCGCGGCGGCCTTTGGGCTGGCGTTTATCATCGCGCCATCCGGTTGGCTGGCACGGATCTTTTCGCCTTGGTTGACTGGGTGGGAGCAACCGCTGGACCTACTGATTGTGCAGGACCCGTGGGGGTTGGCGATGACGCTGGGTATGATCACCAAAGAGGTGCCGTTTCTGTTGCTGATGACGCTGGCGGCCTTGGGGCAGGCGGATGCCACGCGGTCGGTCGCCGTGGCGCAGGCATTGGGCTACGGGCGGCTGACAGGGTGGCTCAAGACAGTGTTCCCGCGCGTCTATGATCAGATCAGGCTGCCGGTTTACGTGGTGCTGGCCTACGCCATGTCGGTGGTGGACGTGGCGATCATTCTGGGGCCGAACACGCCGCCGCCTTTGTCGGTGCAGGTCGTGAAATGGATGTCTGACCCTGACCTCAGCCTCCGCTTGCAGGGTGCTGCCGGTGCGTTGGTGCAGCTTGCGCTGATCGTGCTTGGCCTTGCCATCTGGCGTTTCGGTGAAAAGATCATCGGCTGGGCTGGCAAGCGTTGGATCGTGGCGGGACGACGCGGGCGTGCTGATCCGCTTGTGGGTGGCATTGCCTTGGGCATAGGTGCTGTGTCTGCCCTTGCGATCCTTTTGGGACTGGCGAGCCTTGCTGTATGGTCATTTGCAGGGTTTTGGGGGTTCCCCGATGCGCTGCCAGACGGGTTTACGTGGCGCAACTGGATGCGGCACAGCGGCGGAATATCGGACGCCCTGTTTGAAACGGCGGTGATAGCGGGCGCTGTGACGCTGGCTGCATTGGTCCTAACAATCGGCTGTCTTGAGGCGGAGTGCCGCTACAACCTGCCGTTCAGCCAATTAAGCGTCTGGCTGCTGTATCTGCCGCTTCTGATCCCGCAGGTCGCCTTCCTTCCGGGTTTGCAAACGCTGTTCCTTCAGCTTGGGGCGGACAGCGGGCGGGGGCCGGTGATGCTGGCGCATCTGATCTTTGTACTGCCTTACGTATTTCTGTCGCTCGCCGATCCGTTCCGGGCTTGGGACAGCCGGATGGGGACGATTGCGGCGGCCTTGCGTGCCTCACCCGACGGTGTGCTGTGGCGCGTCAGACTGCCGATGTTGCTGCGCCCTGTGCTGACGGCGACAGCGGTGGGCATCGCGGTTTCGGTGGGGCAGTATTTGCCGACGCTTCTGATCGGGGGCGGACGGGTATCGACCCTGACAACCGAGGCGCTGGCGCTTGCATCTGGCGGCGACAGACGGGCGATTGGCGTCTACGGGCTGATGCAGACAGCGGCGGCGCTGGTGCCTTTTGCGCTGGCGCTGCTGATCCCCGCGCTGGTGTGGCGCAACAGGAAAGGGCTGCGGCATGGATAATGCAGGGCTGACACTGGACGGCGTGACGATCGCAAAGGACGGCGCGCAACTGCTGGCGGTGTCGCACCACGTAGCCCCCGGCGAGGTGTTGACGGTGATGGGTCCGTCCGGCGTGGGCAAATCCACGTTGCTGGCCTTTGTGACGGGCACACTTGCGCCGGTGTTCGACGCGACAGGGCGTGTGATGCTGAACGGGCAGGACATCACCGATGTGGCCCCGCATCAGCGGCGTGTCGGCATACTTTTTCAGGACGACCTGCTGTTTCCGCATCTGTCGGTTGGGGCGAACCTTGCCTTTGGTCTGCCTGCTGGCGGGACCAAGGCCGAAAGGCAGGCTAAGATCGCCGACGCGCTGACCGAAGTGGGGCTTGAGGGATACGCAAGCCGTGACCCCGCCACCCTGTCTGGTGGACAAAAGGCGCGTGTTGCGCTGATGCGCATGCTGCTGTCCGATCCTTGCGCCCTGCTGCTGGACGAGCCGTTTTCACGGCTGGATACCGCCCGCCGCGCGCAGGTGCGTGATATGGTTTTCGCCCGTGCCAAGGCCCGTGCCCTGCCGATCCTGATGGTCACCCACGACGCCGAGGATGCGCAGGCCGCTGGCGGCACGATCATTACCTTGCAGGCCACCGACGCAAGCTGATCCATCACCTAATCACCCAGATATTGCCTTGATCGCGGCCCAGTTGCGCCATGGGCCTGTGACACTTTCCGTCCAACGACACCATGTGTGAGGACCGGAAAAATGCTCAAGCAACTGATCCAGAAGGCGACATTTGCCATCGCGACAAAGCGTGGCGTGGCGCCCGAACCGCTGCCCGAACACGAAGAACAACTGCCCCAGTCCTGGGCCGAAAAGCGCAAAGAGCCAGCCCCCGTGGCAGCGCCCACCGACGCGCTTGATATGATCGTGGTCCCCGAAAGCGCGCTGGCCGCTTTTCCTGACAATCCCCGCCCCTTGGTGGATGCTGTTGTCGGATACGTGAATTTCCTGCTTTACGATGTGCAAATGCACCCCACCGAGGTGCCGGTCGAGGCGATGCAGGCCTATCGCTGTGACGCCTATCACGCGCAGGTGTGCGATGGTGGCCATGTGAAATATATCGACACGCATGCAGATCAGCTGACTGCGATCATCAGCGATCTGATGGGCGGCCTGATCGGTATGGGCGACGCAAAATACCAACGCATCGCAGGCGACATGGCGACGTTTGTCGGCTCCGATAAGGTCACTGATAAGCAAGAGGCTCTGACACGTCTGGACCAGCCGTTTTACGTGCATGACAAGAAGGTCCGCTTCACGATGGTTCTGGCCGAATGGATTGCAGATTGCGAGATTTTGCTGACCGTGCCGGATGCGATGCTGTCCGATGTTTATGCGGCGATCGCCGGACCGCTGTCCCGGAATGCCGAGATCGAAATTGACGCGCCAGCGGGTTCAGTCGACACCGAAGGCCACGAGGCCCCCCTTGTTCTGGGGCGCATTGCGCAGTTCAGCAATATGCTGACCGACACCCGCAAGCTGGGTTTCGGGCTGGCCGGCGGGTCGGCCAAGAACCCTGTCGTCGGGTTGGGTGGCACGTTGAAGATGGATGTGGATGGGCAAATGGTGCCGTCCACGCTGATCTATGCCGGTCAGGGCCAATGTTGGGGTCTGATTGATGATAAAGGCGCGGCCTTTCTGGCGCATGACTTTGACGAAGAGGCCGAAATCGCCTTTGTCGGCGAAGAACTGTCTCGCGTCTCGACCGATGATATCGACACTGTGCGCGACATTTGCACCGACCTGCGCGCGGCTGCGGCCATTGATTTGATGATCGCCCAGCATGATGCCGATCTTGATATCGATTTCCTGTCTGTTCACGCAATTACGGGCGATGACCCTGCTGATCCGTGTTTGCAGATTTATGCAGTCTATGATGGCGGTGCTGCTGCATTTATGGCCGAGATTGATGCCAGTGGCGCGACCCTGCTGGCAGAACCATCCCATGAAACCTTGGTCACCGTGCAACGCGTCGAGATCGAGGAACATGCGCAAGACCGCGCATCATCCGCTGCCGCCTGACCATCGCGCCTTGATCTTGTAACGCGCCCCGCGCAAGGTAATCCCAAAGCGCTTTGGGAAAAGGGGTGTCGTGATGACCATTCGGGCCGTTGTCTGGGGCGAAAACGTCCATGAACAGACCAATCAGATTGTCGCGGATATTTATCCAAAGGGCATGCACGGCGCGATTGCCGATACGCTGATCGCCGACGGGATCGATGCCACAACTGCCACACTGCAAGAGCCAGAGCATGGACTGACCGAAGAACGATTATCGCAAACCGATGTGCTGCTGTGGTGGGGTCATGCGGCCCACGGGGATGTTGATGACGCTATTGTCGAAAGGGTCGCAGACCACGTCAATGCTGGCATGGGCCTGATCCTGCTACATTCATCCCACTTTGCCAAAATCTTCAAACGGTTGATGGGCACGCCGTGCAACCTGACATGGCGCGAAGCCGGTGAGCGGGAACGCCTTTGGGTCACGTCCCGCAATCATCCGATTGCCGCAGGCTTGCCGGACCATTTCTCGCTTGAGAACGAAGAGATGTATGGTGAGCCGTTTGCCGTGCCCGAACCGCTTGAGACGGTTTTCATCAGTTGGTTTCAGGGGGGCGAAGTGTTCCGCTCTGGCCTGACCTACAAACGCGGTGCGGGGAACGTGTTCTATTTCCGCCCCGGCCATGAAACCTATCCGACATATCACGATGCGAATATCCAGCGGGTGCTGTGCAACGCCGTGCGCTGGGCGCATAACCCCGCACCGCGTGTCACCGGACTGCATGATGCGCCAAATGTTCCCGCCGAGGCGGCGCTTGAGCCGATCACAGCGCGCGGACCACGGCTGCACAAAGACGGCGAGGAGGGATTCAAGTGATCCGCCTTTTGATCGTCGGCACAGGTGGAATGGCCAACACCCATGCCGAGGCTTTTACAAAACTGGATGGCGTGACAATTGTTGCGGGTGTTGATCCCGATGCAGAAAAGCTGGCTGCGTTCTGCGCAAAACACGACGTTCCACACAGCTTTGCCGATATCGACAGCGCTTTGGCGTGGGGCGCATTTGATGCAGTGGCGAATGTAACGCCAGACAAAATCCATCACCGCACCACGCTCCCGTTTCTGGCGGCGGGCAAACATGTTTTGTGCGAAAAACCATTGGCGACGTCCCACGCCGACGCGCTGGAAATGGCAAAGGCCGCACAGGCGGCGGGTGTCGTGAACATGGTCAATCTGACCTATCGCAACGGGGCGGCGATGCGGCACGCAGCAAAGATGGTCCGCGATGGTGCCATCGGAACCGCCCGTCATTTTGAGGCGTCCTATCTGCAAAGCTGGCTGACCCAGCCTGCGTGGGGCGACTGGCAGACCGAAGATCAATGGCTTTGGCGCTTGTCCACCGCGCATGGATCGCTGGGGGCCTTGGGTGACGTGGGCGTGCATATCGTTGACTACGCCACCCATGTCGCTGGAGCGGATGTGGCCCGAGTATCGTGCAGGCTCACAACGTTTGATAAGGCCGAAGGCGGTCAGATCGGTGAATACACACTGGATGCCAACGACAGCTTCAACATGCATGTGGCGCTTGAAAACGGGGCGGTCGGGGTGATCCACGCCAGCCGCATGGCATCCGGGCATTTCAACGATTTGCATCTGCGAATCTACGGTGATCGCGGCGGGCTAGAGGTCAGTTCCGTGAATTTGGAAACACGGCTGCGGGCGTCTATCGGTGACGATATGCTGGTGCCGCGGTGGGTAGATGTGCCGACACCTGAGGTGCAGGATAATTTTGCGGCCTTCATCGCCGCGATCAAATCGGGGAGTGCCGCGAAACCGGATTTTGCCCGTGGCGCGATTTTGCAGCGTGTTCTTGATCTGGCTGTCGCCTCAGATGCGCAACAGGCACAGGATCTTTGCGTCTGACGCCTTGTGCGAAAGGGTTTTGCCCGCCACTCTGTCGCAAATATCCGTGGATGACAGATGACCTCGAAACTTGCGATTTTCTTTCACAGCGACGCGGTTGAAGGCGATGGCAAAGATCTTGTCGGGCGCAGATCGTCAGGGAAGTCGTTTCTAAAGGGGTTTCTGGAACATTCAACGCATGATCCGGTGCGGGCTTTTGTCAGCAGCCCCGATGCATCCGAAGGGTTTGAACAGGCGGCACGGGCCTGTGGTGAACGGCGCGGTTTGCAGGTGTCGTCGCTGCGCAGCGAAAAGGATTGGACCGATGCAGGCGCAATCGTTTTTCCCGGTCCCGGTTATCTGGATGCCACGTGGCGGCGTCAGCATTTTGACCCGACCGCCTGTTCGCTGATTGGTATTACGCACACCGTGTCCACGCGGCGTGTGATGACCGGATTGCACAACTTGCTGTTGGAACCGGTTGAGCCTTGGGACGCGATTATTTGCACATCCCGCGCCGTGCAAAGCGTGGTCGAGCGGCAGATGGGCCTGAGTGTGGAATTCATCAAACAGCGCTTTGGCGCGACACGGGTGACTGTCCCGCAACTGCCCGTAATACCGCTTGGGATTAACGCCGAGGATTTCCGCCACTCACCGCGTGCGCGTGCCGCGATGCGCAAGACGTACGATGCGCCTGACGATGCTGTTGTTGTCATGACAATGGGACGCCTGACCGTCGTGGAAAAGGCCAACCCCGTGCCGCTGTTCCTTGCACTGGAAGAGGTCGCGCAGAAAACAGGCAAGCCGGTGCATTTGTGGATGGTCGGTTGGGCATCGCGTCAATCCGAAATGACATTGCACAAAGACGGCAGCCGGTTGTGTCCATCGGTCAAGGTCAGCTTTATCGACGGGCGTGACCCGCAGGTCCGGCGCGATATCTGGTCTGGTGCGGATATCTTCACGCTTCCGGTGGATAACATTCAGGAAACATTCGGCCTTGTGCCGGTCGAGGCGATGGCGGCAGGTCTGCCGGTTGTTATGCCCGATTGGAACGGTTTTCGGGATACGGTGGTCGATGGCACCACCGGATTTTTGATCCCGACCGCGATGCCTGCACCTGGATCGGATGCGGGTGCACGGCTTGCAAGGCGCTTTGCGGCCGGAACGGATGGATACCTCAGTCATCTGTCGATTGTGCAGCAACAGACCCAAATCGACATGCGCCGCTATGTGGCAGCATTGGCCGATCTGGTCGCTAACCCAGATTTGCGCAAAACAATGGGACAAGCAGGTCATGACCATGTGTCGGCGAAATTTGATTGGTCAAAGATCATCCCGCAATATCAGGCGCTGGCCGATGATCTGGCCAAGATGCGTACATCCGCCAAGGTCACGTCGCCACGGTTTGCCAGCGGGCCAATAAATCCGCTCGAAGTTGATCCGTTTGATCTTTACGCAGGCTACCCGACAGGCACTGTGGATGCAGACACGCTTGTTACACCACGCGCGCAGCTTCACGCACCAAAGCTGGCGGAACTGGATCAGGTCAACGGCCGCAAGCTCTACAAACGCAAGATGATGCCGGATGCCAAGGTCATCGCGGTATCGGCATGGCTGGCCGAAAACGGGCCGGCAACGGTTGCAGATATCGGACAGGGGACCGGAATCAACAGCGCGGTTGTGACCGCATCCGTGCTTTTTCTAGCAAAATATGACTTTGTCGCGTTGACTGTGTTAAAGCCAAACTAACGCCGCATTTTTTACGTATGCGAAACAATTGAAGACATAGCCAAGAGAACCGCATCAGGCGGGCGGGGTAAAAAGGGATCAGGATGCAGCTTTCCGTTCATTTTGAAAACACGCAAGGCACAGACGCCACATCGGGTCCGGTCAAGGTGGGCTGGTTTTTGAACCAGCAAAAAGCGGGCATTGTCTATTACCCCCCCGAACGGGTGCGGTCCGCTGATATGAACAAAACCCACGCCAAATCCGCATCGCGGTGTCCGGCGGTGATCAATCTGGAAAGCCGCTATTTCGCCGTGCGCTGCCCGTTTGATCTGCACCTGCAATTTGGGCGCGACAAAGACGGCAAACCCGCCCTGCGCAATCTGAACGGTGAGGCAAGCGGTATCAGGGGCAACAAGCTGCGCGAAAAGCTCCATATCGCGAGCGAAAACGAATGGCGCTATCCCGGTGTGCCGACCATCCAACTAAGCCTGCCATACGTGTTTATCGCGGATGAGCCGGTTTACATGTCGCAAATCTCGCCCTTCATGCATCACCCCCGTGACCCGCTGCCCGGCACGATTTTTGGCGGGCGGTTCCCGATCAACGTGTGGCCGCGTCCGCTGATGTGGGCGTTTGAATGGCACGACACGGACAAGCCGCTGAAGGTGCGGCGCGGCGACCCGCTATTTTATGTGACGTTCGAGACGATGCCGCAGGACAGGTCTGTCGTCATGGTCGAGGCCGAGGTGACCAAGGATCTTGATGACTATATGGAGCTGATTTCGGGCGCGGTGAACTACGTCAACCAGACATTTTCACTGTTCGAAGCAGCAGAGGCGCGCCGCCCGCCCAAGCTATTGTCGCCGGTCAAGCGCGGTGCGGACTAGGGCGCGGCGATGCAACCATCCTTGAAAGACCTGCGCGCAACAGCGCTGCGGCTGCAACAGGCTGGCAAGCTGACCGAGGCGTTGCCAGCCTATTCGGGCTATCTGAATGCTGCGCCGCGCGATGCGACAATGTGGTCGAACCTTGGTGCCTTGCATCGTGCCGCAGGACGCCATCGGCAGGCGTTGCGTGCGCATCGGCGTGCGGTGGCCATCGCGCCGGATATCGTGTCCTATAAAAACAATCTGGCCAACGTGCTGTCCGATATCGGCCGCTATGACGAAAGCATCGCGGTGCGGCAGGATATTCTGTCGACCAATCCTGATGATTTGAACCACAAGGCGATGATTGGTCGCTGCCTGCGCGGAAAGGGCGATTATCATGCCGCGATAGACTACCTGCAGGCTGCAATCGCGGATCATCCCGAAGATACCGAACTGCGGATGCAACTGTCCTTCGCACAGCTTGGGGCAGGGGACTACGCAACCGCGTTTGAGACCTACCGCGTCAGATGGGAAGCGGGTGAGTTGAAACCCCGCGATGTCCCGTTTCCGGAATGGACGGGCGAACCGCTGGACGGCAAAACGGTGTTGGTCATGCCGGAGCAGGGGTTCGGGGACGCGGTTCTATTCTCACGGTTTGTCAAAACGCTGAAGACTACGGGCGCAACTGTACTGGTCATGGCCGAAAAGCCTTTGTTGCAGCTTTTCGAAGGTCTGGAGGGTGCCGATTGGGTCGGCTTACAGCTGTCCAAATCTGCGCCTGTCGATTTCTGGATCAATATGATGGATCTGGCGGCGCTGCATTTTGCAGATAGCAACGATGTGCCCGTGCCGACCAAACTGACAATCCCCGACGCGTCCCGCGACCGTGCGCGCGCGATCATCAAACCTTACCCTGATGTGTTCAAGATTGGCGTCATCTGGACCGGCTCGGCCACCTATAAGGGCAACGCCTTCAGATCCTTCAGCCACACCGATTTCCTGCCTCTGACCGACATCGCGGGCGTGCAGCTTTTCTCGCTTTATAAGGGACCGTTTCTGGACGCGTTCGAGGCTGACGGATCGTCGGCCTTTATGGTGGATGCAGGACGGACCGAAACCGGATTTGCCGATTGCGCCGCCATGATGGAGGAAATGGACCTGATCATCACCTCCGACACCGCAACAGCGCATATCGCCGGATCACTGGGCGTGCCGACATGGACCGTGCTGCACTGGGATGCGTTCTGGGTCTGGCGGCATGAAGGCGACACAACACAATGGTATCCGGGCATGCGTCTTTTCAGGCAAAAGACGCCGCTGATCTGGGACGGCGTGATGCAAGAGGTGCAAGACGCCCTGCTGACCAAGATGAAAGAACATGTATGAATGACATCCTGACACCCATCGCCCCCGGTGAGCTGATCGACAAGCTGACAATTCTGCGGCTCAAGACCGAAAACATCTCGGACCCCGCCAAGCTGGCCAATGTGCGCCATGAACAGGACGTGTTGCAAAAGGTCGCTGACGCTGCAATCCCGCCATCGGATGACCTGACACGCCTGTGGGCAGAGCTCTACCGGATCAATGGCGACCTTTGGGTGATCGAGGATGACATCCGTAAATGTGAAGGGCGCAACGACTTTGGCCCCGCGTTTATCGCACTTGCCCGCGCGGTCTACGTCACCAATGATGAACGCGCATCGGTCAAAAAGCAGATCAACCTGCTGCTTGGGTCCGATCTGATCGAAGAAAAATCCTACTACAGCCCGAAAGACACCGCATGAGCCAGGAATCACTGATCAACGCCGCACGGCAGGAACTGATTGCGGCGCATGATGCGCTGGTCAAGGAACTGGCAGGCGATAAAACCCGCAAGCGGGGCGCGCTGAACCGTCAGGTCCACGAGGTGCGCCAGATGCTGGACCGCCGCTATACCTATGCATCGCAAGCGGGACAGGACGTGGTGGTTGATCGCGTGTTCGATCGCAAGCGCGGTGGTACGTTTGTCGACGTGGGCGGCTATGACGGTGTGACCGGTTCAAACAGCATCTTCTTTGAACAATGGCGCGGGTGGACCGGGGTGTTGGTCGAACCTGTCGCCCAACATCTGGAGCACGCCATGACGGTCCGGCGCTGCCCGTGTCTGGGCTATGCCGTGGCCCCGACAGATGGCGAGGCCGAGTTTATCGCCGTTACCAAGGGTTTTACTCAAATGAGCGGTTTATCAGATAGCTACGATCCCAAGATGCTGGAACGCGTTCGCGCCGATCCGCGTCACGCGGAAACGGTTCTGAAAGTGCCGACAAAAACGCTTTCGTCAATTTTGAATGAAGCGGGGATCGTGCATCCCGATTTTGTATCGCTAGATATTGAAGGCGGTGAACTATCTGTTCTGGAAGGATTTAATTTCCTCGATCACCGCGTAGGCGCTTGGGCGATTGAAAACAATTCCGGCACACCCGACATTGCCAAGCTGATGAATAGCCAAGGATATGAATTGATCGAATTGTGCGGACCTGACGAGATTTACATCCGTAGAAATCACTGAAAACTCTCATCAATTTCCACCTTTAAGACCCTCTTCACGGGCTGCTTCATAAGCCTCGTGAAAAGGTTCAAAGAGGTGTCAGAACATGAGCGCGCAGACAAATGCCCCGATCATCATCAAACGCAAAAAGGTCATCGCTGGCGGTGGCCACCACGGCGGCGCGTGGAAGGTCGCTTATGCGGACTTTGTGACCGCGATGATGGCGTTCTTTATGCTGATGTGGCTTTTGAACGCGACAACTGAACAGCAGCGCAAAGGGATCGCCGACTACTTTTCCCCAACCGTTCCGGTGTTTCGTGTGTCAGGCGGCGGCGATGATATGTTTGGCGGCGATAGCGTGTTTACCCAACAGAACATGTCCCAGACAGGTCAGGGCGCCAGCGCGATGCAAGCGGGCCGCGCGGCTGGCATCGGCCAAAACCCCGAAGATGCCGCCGCCGAGGCAGCCTTTGTCGCAGCCGTCAATGATATCGAGGATGAACTGCTGGGGCGCGGCGGCGAAAGCGCGCTGTCCGAACAGGCCCTGCGTCACATCATCACCCGCGTGACCGACGAGGGTTTGATTATCGAGATTTTCGATCTCCCCGGCGCGACACTGTTCGAAGACGGCAGCGACACGCCAAATCCGGTCACCCAAGAGATCGCCACCATGCTGGCCGAGGTGCTGCAACTTGTCGAAAACCCACTCGCCGTTAGCGGCTATATCGCGGCGCTTCCCGTTGTTGTGCGTGAAAATACCGCATGGGACCTGTCGATGAGCCGCGCCATCCGGATGCGCATGATGCTCGAAAGCGGTGGGTATAATCCACAGGATATTCAGCGCATTACGGGATTTGCAGACCGCGTGCCTGCGGCCTCTGATCCAGCAGCAATCCGCAACAACCGCATCGAAATCACGGTTCTGCGCACGCCATAAAACAGTTTGCGAGGTTTCGTTGCGGCGTTAGCGGCACGTTAAGTCATCGGGTCTAAGGATGGGGCAAATGAATTGCCCTATCCCGTGCAGAAAGGCCCTAATATGACCATTTCCTCTTCGCTGAACGCCAGTGTGGCCGGCCTCGCGTCAAACGCGACCCGATTGGCCAGCATCTCTGACAACATCGCGAACTCAGCGACGTATGGCTATAAACGCGCCGTGACAGACTTTCATTCGATGGTCATTTCCTCGGGGCGCGGGACTTATTCAGCAGGGGGGGTGCGTACGACCAATACCCGCCTGATTGACCAGCGCGGGTCACTGGTCGCCACCGGAAATGCCACGGATTTGGCCGTGCGCGGGCGCGGCATGCTGCCCGTCACGCCAGAGGCATCGGTGGCCAATGGCGAAAATCCGATGTTACTGACAACCACCGGTTCTTTCCGCCCCGATGAACAGGGCTTCTTGCGCAGCCCCGCTGGCCTGATCCTGATGGGTTGGCCTGCAACGGTTGATGGTGCGGTGCCCACCTTCCCGCGCGACGCTGTCGATGGGCTGGAGCCGATCAAAATCAATTCCAACCAGTTCGCAGGAGAGGCAACAACCCGCGTTGATCTTGCCGTGAACCTGCCAGCCACTTCGACAGAGGCGGCATCGATCACAGGTGCCGAAACCCTGTCGATTGAATATTTCGACAACCTTGGCAAATCTGCCAATCTTGAGATTAATTTCACACCCACCGTTCCCGCAACCGGCGCGTCCAATGAATGGACAATGACAGTTGCAGACAGCGCATCAGGCGGTGCTGTGGTTGGTGAATACACGCTGACATTCGATGACACGCGCGGCGGTGGTGGAACGCTTCTTGCTGTGGCTGACGTGTCCGGCGGCCCCTATGACGCGGCAACGGGCACATTCTCGGTTAATGTGGCTGGCGGTCCGATGGATATCACCATCGGCACACCCGGGACATCTA
Source organism: Yoonia sp. 208BN28-4 (assembly GCF_037543925.1). Taxonomy (NCBI): domain Bacteria; kingdom Pseudomonadati; phylum Pseudomonadota; class Alphaproteobacteria; order Rhodobacterales; family Paracoccaceae; genus Yoonia; species Yoonia sp. 208BN28-4. The sequence goes on along the minus strand of NZ_JBBIFY010000001.1, from coordinate 104,119 downwards.
CGGGGCTGACCCAACTTTCGGATGCCTTCGCACCGGTTGCGATCTCCAAAAACGGCACGCCCGTTGGCAGCCTGACCTCCATCGAGGTTGATCCCAATGGGTTCGTCCGCGCCTCATTTGATATCGGGATCAATCGGGTGCTTTATCAAATTCCACTCGTAGATGTGTCACACGTCAACGGACTGGAGTCGCTCGATCAGCAGACCTATCGCGTAACCCCAAACAGCGGGTCGTTCTTCCTATGGGATGCCAGCGACGGCCCGACCGGTGACATCGTGGGCTTCGCCCGCGAGGAATCCACGACGGATGTGGCCGGTGAACTGACCCAGCTGATCCAGACCCAACGTGCCTATTCATCCAATGCCAAGGTCATTCAGACCGTCGATGAAATGCTGCAGGAAACCACCAATATCAAACGCTAACGCGCTATTGAAAGGGCCTGACAGATGAGCATCACAAGCGCGCTGAACAATGCTGCAAGTGGTTTGACCGCAAACGCGCGAATGGCCGAAACAGTGTCGTCAAACCTCGCGAATGCGCTGACAGACGGTTACGCCAAACGCAACGTAGCCCTGTCTGCACAGCAAGTAACAGGCGGCGTACGGATCGATGGCATCGTCCGCCAGACAGACCGTGGCTTGACTGGCGACAGACGACTTGCCGATGCGGCGCTTGGCGGCGGTCAGCGCAGTGCAAATGCGATGCAAGCCCTGAGCCGGGTCTTCGGGGACATTGGCGCCCCTGACAGCCTGCCGGGCCGATTAGCAGCATTGGAACAGTCTCTCCTCAGCGCATCGGCTGACCCCGCTTCCGAGACGCGGCTGACGGCCGTTATCAATCGACTGAAAGATGTGACAGGCACGATGAAGATCCAATCGGACGCCATCCAATCACAGCGCGTTCAGGCAGATGCGTCGATTGCCCGCGATGTAAACGACTTGAACACCGCGCTGGAACAGGTCGAAAAACTGAACGGTGATATCCTGCGTCTGCGCGGCTCCGGTTTGGATACATCCAACGCACAAGACGCGCGGCAACAGGCGATTGACCGCGTGGCGTCACTTGTTCCGATCCGCGAGCTGGACCGCGCTAATGGTCAAGTCGCCCTGATCACCACTTCGGGGCAAACCCTGATCGACGGCAAAGCTGCAAACTTTGATTTTCAGGCAACGCCTGTCATCACTGCTGACATGACACTGGCCTCTGGCGCATTGTCCGGCATATCGATGAACGGACGTCCGCTTGACCCTGCCGATGGCGTTGGCCGTTTGGCAGGTGGTGCTTTGGCCGCGTCATTTGCTCTACGGGACACGACCCTGACTGCGATGCAAACCGATCTTGACGCGATTGCTGCCGATTTGATCACACGGTTTGCCGATCCTGCGGTTGACCCGACATTAGTACCGGGAGCGCCGGGCCTGATCACAGATCGCGGCGCTGCGCTGGCCGCGACCCCGCTGGAAGGCCTCGCAGGCCGATTGCAGATCAACCCGAACGTTGATCCATCCAAAGGTGGCGACGTATCGCGCTTGCGCGACGGTGTGGATGCTGCTGCCGTCGGACCTGTTGGTCGCAACACGCAGATCAACGCATGGGTTGATGCATTGCGCCAGATCACCCCAATCGCTGGCACGTCAGCTGCGGGCCTTGCATCGCGGTTCGAAGAGGGATTTAGCCGCGCTCGACTAGACACTGAAGCTGACACTGCTTTCGCCACGGCCCGATGGGAAACCTTGCGTACTGCCGAACTCTCTCTCGGTGTCGATACCGATCAGGAATTGCAGCAACTCCTTGTGATCGAACAGGCCTATGCGGCGAATGCAAAAGTCATCCAGACGGTTGATTTCATGATCCAGCGATTGATGGAGATTTAAAATGATAACGACCGGTATTGGGGACGGCATGCGCCAGTTTCAACTGTCGCGGCAGACCACATCGCTCAAGTCTGATCTGGGCCGACTGAGCCAAGAGCTCAGCACCGGACAGGTCGCGGATCGCGCCGCCGCTGCCGATGGCAGAACCGCCCAAATCAGCGGAATCGAACACAGCTTGGCGATTCTGAAAAGCTTTGAGCAAACGACGCGCGAAACAGGCCAGTTGCTCGGAACGGTTCAAAGCACCCTTTCTTCTATTGATGACCAACGCGGCCAGCTTGCGCAGGACCTCATTGTCATGACCCGCGATAGCCCCGCTTTCCAGATTGATCAGGCCGCGGACAACGCAGCAGATACATTCGAGAGTATTCTTTCCCGCCTCAATATAAGAAGCGGGGACCGCAGCGTATTTTCCGGCGCTGCCGTCGATCAGCCAGCGGTGACGGATGCAGTCACGATTATCGCGGCACTGCAAACAGCGGTTGCGGGCGATACCACGGCGGCGGAAATGACCGCATCAATAGCCGCATGGTTTGATGATCCGGCAGGATATCAGTCCATCGGTTATACAGGCGATGATGGGCCATCGGTGACCAGAGACTTATCAGCGACCGACACGATAAATCTCGATTTTCGTGCAGATACCGTCGAGTTGAAACATCTTCTCAAAGCGGCAGCAACCGCTGCGATGGCGGATGCGCTACCCGGACTAAGCCGAACGGTGAAGGCGGAACTTCTGGCAGAGGGGGGTATCGCACTGCAAGGCGCGGCTTCCGACATCGCCCAGTTACAAGGGCGGGTTGGCTATGCCGAAGCGACGGTGGAAAGGGTCACGGTGACACAGACCGCAGAATTGACCACGCTGACAGCGGCAAAAAGTGATTATGTAACGGCCGACCCATTTGAAACCGCCACACGATTGCAAGCATTGCAGGTTCAGTTGGAAACGCATTACGCGCTTACATCACGCCTGTCGCGCCTCAATCTCACGGCTTACTTATGATCGGGCGTGGCATTCTGACAGCGGCGGCAATCGCGTTGATGGCTCCCTCAGGTTTATCAGCGGCGCCAATCCGTTTGAAGGATCTGGTGGAATTTGACGGCGTGCGCGCGAATGATCTGGTCGGCTACGGACTTGTTGTCGGATTGAACGGCACGGGCGACGGGTTGCGCAATGCGCCGTTTACAGAAGAAATAATGACCAACATACTTGAACGCCTCGGCGTCAATGTCACTGGAGAGCAGTTCCGCCCTAAAAACGTGGCTGCAGTCCTCGTGACAGCAAGCCTTCCTCCGTTCGCGCGGGCGGGCAGCCCGATGGATGTTACCGTGTCGGCAATTGGCGACGCCAGCAGTTTGCTTGGCGGCACCTTGATTATGACCCCGTTGAATGCTGCTGATGGTGATATTTACGCAGTTGCCCAAGGCACGATTATTGCCGGCGGTGTAACAGCTGCGGGCGATGCAGCAACTGTAACGCAAGGTGTTCCAACAGCAGGCGTTATCCCATCCGGTGCTACGATTGAGCGGGAAATAGACTTTGATTTTTCCAGTCTTACCACTCTTCGGCTTGCCTTGCGTACGCCGGACTTCACCACTGCCGGCCGGATCGAAAGTGCAATCAACAGCCATTTTGGTAGCCACGTTGCGCTGATGATGGATGCTGGCACCGTTGAGCTCGATATCGCGGCCACTCACATGCAATCGCCTGCGCACGCGCTTGGGCGGATCGAAAATATTATGGTAGAGCCTGAACGCCGCGCCCGTGTAGTCGTCGATCAGCGATCTGGAACGATTGTTATGGGTGATGATGTACGTATCAGTCGTGTCGCGGTCAGTCAGGGCAACCTGACACTTCGGATCGAAGAAGCACCGCTTGTTTCGCAAGCAAATCCGTTTGCACCGGGTGAAACAATCGTCGTGCCGCGCACAGCAGCGGCGATCACCGACGAGCCGGGGATTGGCCTTGCTGAAGTTCGGGAGGGAACCTCGCTAAGTGAGGTCATTGCTGGCCTGAATGCTCTGGGTGTCGCACCGCGTGATATGATCGATATTCTAAAAAGCATCAAAGCGAGCGGCGCGCTGCATGCCGAGTTTATCGTGCGCTAGACGGATAACGCCGTTTTCAAAAATTTTGTCAGCCAATGAGGCGGTAAAAATGCTGCAGATAACGGACTAGCCGTAGCTGCCTACAAGGCTTGCAGCGATTAGCGCCCAGCCATCGGCAACGACAAAAAAAGCCAGCTTGAAGGGCAACGATACAATTGCGGGCGGAACCATCATCATACCCATCGACATCAGGATCGCCGCAACCACCAGGTCAATTATCAGAAATGGAAGAAAGATCAGAAATCCGACCTGAAATGCCCGCTCCATTTCGCTAAGCATAAAAGACGGCACGATTGTCGAAAGCGGCGCATCAATAATTGCCGTTTGCTGGGGTATATCAGGGCGCAAGGTAGCCAAGGTTTCGAATGTATCGGGCGCGATTCGGCGTTCCATGAAGTCCCGCAAAGGGGCCATGACCGCATTGAAACCCTCTTCGATCTCCATCGTGCCCGCCATCAAGGGCTGTACGCCCGAAACCCAGCTTTCGGTGAAAACCGGCTCCATGACGAAGTAGGTCAGAAATAGTGCCAGACTGACCATCAGCATATTTGGTGGCGATTGCTGTAATCCAATCGCTTGCCGCAAGATTGCCAAGACCGTCACGATAAATGGAAAACAGGTGACCATAATTGCGATGCCGGGCACAAGACTTAGAACCGTGACAAGGATCAGCAGTTGCACCGTACGTGTGGCAAGCGTGCCATCGTCGCCAAGACTGAAATTCAGGTCTTGCGCAGTCGCAGGTCCCGCGAAAATTGCAAAGGCAAAGCCTAGGCTTGCGAGGACGATCTTAAACAAGATCAGCCTTTTGCAACATGACTTCGGTCAAACGCACGGCAAGGGCGCCGGATTCTCCGGTTTCGTCTTCCTCCAACTCGCCCCGCGCTATAAGTTTTTCACCGATGTAAATCTCAACGGGATCGGAGATCCTACGGTCGAGAGGTAAGACCGCATTTTCGCTCATCTCGAGCAAATCCCGTACCAGCGGCCGCGCCTTGCCAACAGTCACGGTAATTTCAATCGGGATATTCTCAAGCAAACTTGGACGCGATTGGGTCAATTGCGGATCTTGTGAGAGGTCGGTCATGATGACTGCCTTTTCTGATATGTGGTGAGGTTGTCGAAGACGGCCGAGATCTGCACCAGAGCCAGATCAAGATCAAGGTGCGTTTCCCTGTGCGGACCAGAGACCAAGGCCGCATGAGATGTCATCGTCGGATCGCCAACGAAAGTGATGAAATTCTCGGCATGATCGCCGAGCGAGGCCTTGATGGCATCCAATTGGTCCTTCGGAACACAGATCGTCATCGGTGCTTTTGCATCTTGCGCGATCGCGGCGTTGATCAAATCGAGCAGCTGGCTGCGTAGACTTGTGGTCAGCACAGCGGGCAAAATTCTGTGCATCAGGGTTTCGCAAAGCGACGTCATTTGCGCCGTCACATGCGCTTGCGCCTCTGCAAAACCAAATGACATATCGGCGATTTCTTGCACTAAGGTCGCCTTTAACAAGTCCTGTTCGTTTAGGATCTCTTGTTTGGCCGCAGCCTCTCCAGCCGCAAATCCATCCTTGTAGAGCGGTGTATTCGTTGGATCGCTGCGGTGACCCGGGGAAGGTGACCGCGTGTCAAAGTCTTCGAGATTGATCAGCATTATGTCCTCTCTTCTGTGACGGGGTCTTCAATCCAGTCTTGAAGAATTTGGATGGTTTCAGCTTCGCGCTCTGCAATTTTCTGACGCAGACGACCGACCGGATCAGCAGGTTCGGCGTCTTCGATGGCTGCGGCCGCAACACCGGGTTGCTGCGAAACTGGTCCCTGTAATGAAATGGGCGTGCTTGAGCCTGCGATTGCGCCTTCAATGACGTCAGGCGGCGGCAAGGCAACGCTGGCTTTCGGTGTCAAAATGGGTCGAACAACGAACAGGCCCAGTATCAGCGCAACAATCGCAAGGGCGGCAATTTGGGCGAGTTGCATCACATTGTAAGCGGGGGGCGCATCAAGAATTCCGGCCGCCGGCGCGCCTTCAACCGGCTCAAACGCCATAGATTGCAGTGTGATTTCATCACCGCGCGCCTCATCAATGCCGACGGCGGCGGCGACCAATGCGGTCAGTGCTTCCAGCTCTGGATCGTCGCGGGCGACGGTTGTCACTGTCCCGTCTGCGGCAGTTTCGGTCAATTCATTGACCAAAACGGCGACCGTCAAGCGTTTGACCGCGCCCGGATCGCGACGAATCTCGCGTTGTGTTTCAGAGATTTCGTAGTTCGTCAGGGACCGCGTTTCGCTGTTTTCGTTCTGGGCCGAACCTGCATCCGCACCCGCGTCACCATCAGGAAGGTTGGAGGCGACGGTGACATCGCCACCGCGGCTATCCTCCGATTTTCCAGTGCTTTCCTGAACATCCGTTGAAATCGCAACACGGCTGTCGGGATTAATGATTCGTTCCGAAATGATCTCGCTGTCAGTCACTGTATCGACTGAAACCTCGACCAATGCATTGCCAGCGCCAACCCGTGCGGCAAGAATTCTTTGGGCACGCAGGCGTAACACCTCGGCCAACTCCGAACCGCCAGGTTGGGCGGCAGCGCCTTGGTCGCCCGATAACAGATTTCCATCGTCGCCAATGATGGCAACATCACTGGGCGACAGGCCGGACACGGCACCGGCCACGAGATATTGCATCGCGTTGATTTGCTGGGCGGACAGGACGCCGCCACTGGCCTGAAGTGAGACGGACGCCGTTGTCGCCTGATCGCGCTGGAACGGGCGGCCAATGGGGGCCGAGATATGCACACGCGCTGACCTGATCTGCCGGCTGGCCATGATCGTGCGGGCCAATTCCCCTTCTTTTGCACGCCAATATGCCGCGTCGAACATTTGTGACGTCGTGCCGAATCCGGTCAGCGTATCGAGCAATTCATAACCCTGACCGCCACTTGCCGGTAATCCTTCACGCGCGAGTACAAGGCGCAGATTATCGCGTTGCGCCGAATCGACATATATCGCACCGCCGCGCACGTCATATGGAACGCCCTGCTGTTCCAGCGTGGCTATGACATCGCCTGCGGGTCCTGCCTCTAACCCACCGAAAAGAAGCGCATAATCAGGTTGGTTGATGCTCCTGACCATGAAGATGACAACCGCAATGATTGCCGCACCTGCCAGCAGGGCAACCATTCGCCGCCCGTTATCAAGCGCATTCCATCCGGCCAAAGCATTTTGCAATTCAGGTTCTCCCTTCACGTCCGACCCTTCTGGCTCGTGAATTGCTTTTGACTGATCAGACTTAACAATCAGTTAGGGCTTTGCGGGTTATTTGAAGTTCATCGCAATTTGGGAGAACCCGAAAGATGACGACCACCGCTGATCCGGACGAAGCGCCGCCGAAAAAGTCGAAATTGCCGTTATTGCTCGGGCTTGTGCTTGCCATTTTGGGTGGCGCAGGCGGGTATTTTGCTGTGGCGATGGGCCTGCTGACCTTTGGTGGTGCTGCTGCGACTGATGACGATTATGGCGGGGGCGATGCGGCTTCTGATTATGCCGCAGATGGATCCGATACTCAGGCCAGCCTTGCGTTTGTGGCGCTTGATCCGCTCCTGATTTCGATTCCTTCTGATACCGGACGCAGCTTTTTGAGATTTGCAGCCCAGCTAGAGGTGCGACCCGAATACATGGCCGAGGTCGAGAACCTGAAACCTCGGATTGTCGATGTGCTGAACGGGTATCTGCGTGCCGTTGATATCGCGGAGTTGGAAGATCCGACCGCCTTAGTACGGCTGCGTGCGCAGATGTTGCGCAGGCTGCAAATCGTCGCGGGTGAAGGGCGCATTCGCGATTTGCTGATCATGGAATTTGTACTGAATTGAGGATGTAAAATGGCATTTATCGCGGATATTCTTTTAGTTGCCGGTGCTTTGGGTGCCGGATTTTATTGCCATGTCCTGTCGTCACGTTTGCGGCGCTTTACCGATTTGGAAAAGGGCGTCGGTGGCGCTGTTGCGGTTTTGTCGGCGCAGGTCGACGACCTTGCAACCACGCTGGCCCAATCGCGCCAGGCTGCTGATGGACCACTGCGCGATTTACGTCAGGCAACCGATCGGGCAGAGGGGGCGAGCCGGCAGATTGAGCTTCTTTTGGCGTCTTTGCATGACTTACCGCCGACCCAGACTAAACAGGAGCCGCTCAATCCATTTTTCGTGCGCCGTCCTGCTGAACAGGCTGACCGGGCATGATGCCGCGTCGCAAAAACGGGCGCGGCACCCTGCATATTATTGGCGGGCTTTTAGTGGCATCGGCCATGGTGCGCGGTATTGCGACTGGCACGCCAGTTGTCGCGCAGGATCAGCTATCGCAGGAGCCTGTGGTGACGCAAACGGAGGCAGCGACATCTGCGCCGGATGCCCTGCTTGCAGCGTTGCAAGACCGTGAAAAGCGCCTGATCGCACGTGAGAATCAGGTCGCGGATCGTATTCAAGCGATCCGGTTGGCGGAAACTGAGATCGCCGAACAGTTGACCGCCTTGCAGGACGCTGAAACAGCCCTTCGGGAAACGCTCGCATTGGCTGAAACCGCCGCGTCAGATGATCTTGCGCGTCTTGCGACCGTCTATGAAAATATGAAGCCGCGCGACGCTGCAAATCTCTTTGCCGAGATGACACCCAACTTTGCCGCCGGATTTTTGGGGCTGATGGACCCGACATCGGCTGCCGCCATCATGACAGAACTGGAACCTGCAGTCGCACACACGTTCAGCGTGATGCTTGCGGGCAGGAATGCAGATGTTCCGACCGAATGATCGCAATTTCTTAACCGCTTTAGCGGCATAACCGGAATTGTCGCACTGGGCGACATGATCTCAGGATAGGTTGATTTATGGTTGGTCTGATCGGCATCGCCATTGTTTTTGTTATGGTTTTCGGCGGCTACCTTTTGGCTGGCGGCAAGATGGGGATCATCCTCAAATCGCTGCCGTTTGAAATGATCATGATCGGCGGTGCCGCTCTTGGCGCGTTTGTCATCAGCAACGATATGTCCGGCATCAAACATACCGTGAAAGACATCAAAAAGGTCTTTAAGGGGCCGCATTGGCGCAAATCCGACTATCAGGATTTGTTGTGTCTTCTCTTCGAATTGATCCGAATTGCCCGCGCCAATCCGGTTGCTTTGGAAGAACATATTGAGGGTCCAGAGGACTCATCTGTTTTTGCCAAATACCCGCGCATTCTTGCGGACAAAGAGGCGGTGGCGCTGATTTGCGACACCATGCGATCGGCGACGATGAATTATGATGACCCCCATCAGGTTGAGGAAGTTCTCGAAAAACGCATTGAGGCGACGCATCACCACAACATGCACTCGACCCATGCATTGCAAACGATTGCCGATGGTCTGCCCGCGCTTGGGATTGTCGCCGCGGTTCTTGGTGTGATCAAAACCATGGGCTCCATTGACCAACCGCCCGAGGTGCTTGGCAAACTGATCGGCGGTGCGTTGGTGGGAACGTTTTTGGGCGTGTTCTTGGCCTATGGCGTTGTTGGACCGTTCTCGGCCAAGGTGAAAGGCGTGATCGAGGCCGACTCCCATTTTCATCAGCTTATCCGCGAGGTCTTAATCGCAAATCTGCACCGCCACGCGCCAAACATCTGCATTGAAGTGGGTCGCCAGAATACCCCAACGCACAATCGGCCCAGTTTTGGTGATTTGGAAGAGGCACTTCAAACGCTCAAGCAAGACGCGGCATGATACGCTTCCTTTTCCTTGTGTGGGTTTGCGTTCCGACTGTGGCTTTTGCGCAGGTAACAGTGAGGACCGGCGATCATCCCACGTTCAGCCGCATCGTTCTGACTTTCCCCGAAGGCTCATCGTGGTCGCTGGACACTGGAACAAATAGCGCAATTATTGCCTTCACTGATGTATCGAATGTCGATCTGGAAGGTTTTTTTGATCGCATTTCGCGGGATCGCGTTCTGGATGCGCAGACAAGCGGCGCTTCGGTCACTCTTGATCTAGCTTGCAGATGTGACGTGACCGCCTTTCTGTGGCGACCGGATAAGTTAGTGGTCGACGTTTCTGACGCAGCCGATGATGCTGAAGCTCAGACACAGGATGAGTCAACAGACTTGGCGCTTGCGCCACTTCCGCTCTTTCTGCCAGTCGAACCGCAAGACAACGTTGGCTTTTTTCAGGGAAATCTGGCGGATGCGACCGCTCCTGCCAGTGATGTCGTAAAATCAGAAGACACGGATTCTGCGCAGATAGTCGCAGGACTGCGCGAAAAAATCCTTGATGATCTCGCAACTGTGGCATCGCAGGGCATAATTGCTTCGCCCGAACACGAACTAATTGATGACGCTGAAGGCGTACCTAATAGGCAAGCCGTGTCTGACTTTCAGGTTCCGGGCCTGCAAATCCGGTCAGGATCAGATGAGCGCAGAACCGGTGACAGCGAAGCCGAACAGGTGCCTGCGTATTGTCTGACAGAAGACTGGTACGCCGTCGCTGACTGGGGAAACGAAGATCCCTTTTCCGAACAGATTGCAGCGCGTCGCCTAGCTCTTGTCGCCGATCTTGACGGTAGTCGTAAGCCAGATGTTGATGCGCTAGCGCGAACTTATTTGTTTTTTGGATTCGGACGCGAGGCAATGCAAACACTCGCATCTGACGGATATCGCGATCAGGCCCGCATCGCGATCCGCGCTATCGCACAAGTGATCGATGAAGAACTTGTCGAAATGCCGATGATGGATGAATTGACGACTTGCAAAACAGATATCGCGCTTTGGGCCTTCTTGGCCGGCGGTCGTTCGGAAATGATTGATCCGACCAGCATTTTGGGTGCGTTTCGGGCGCTTCCGTCAGGACTCCGAACGCATCTTGGCCCGCGGTTGTCCCAGGCGTTTCTTGACGCCGGACTGGTAGAGGCTGCAGGGCTTTCGCTACAGTCCGGAAACCCGATGCAGGAAAATACAGTTGCAGGTTCGCTGGCCGAAATTGAGGTTTTGGCAAATGAACCAGTGCCAGACAGTAATTTGATCGCGGACCAAATTGATGCACTTTCAAGCGAACCAGCGAGGCTATCTCCTGAAACGCTCCTTTCGCTAATGCAGTCAAATCGTAGAAACGGTTTCGCTCCTGATTTAGCCCTTATGGACCTTGCCGCCGGCATGCGTTTTGAGATGCAAGGGACTCCCTTGGAAGCCTTGCTCGCCGCTGAAGAAGCGCTGAGTGCCGCGATATCCGGTGATCTTGATCGCGCGGTTGATGTGCGTATGGCGATAGAAGAGTTGCCGATCGATTATCTGGCGCTTGATAACGATATCGCTCGCAACGCGTTGGAACTTGGAAATGATGTCGCGTTTTTGGAGTTTGTATCTGAAGACCGTTCAAATATTGATGATGCATCGGTCCAAAATGCTCTTGCCGCTCGGTTACTACGGATCGGATTTGCCGACTTTGCCACGCGTTATATCGCGCCGCCTGCGCGCGGGCCTGACATGATGGAAAGACGATACCTCAGGGCGCAGGCAGCATTAGAATTAGAGCAGTTTGATCGGATTGATGCAATCTTGGCTGGCATGACAACCGAGCGCGCAACTGCAATCCGGGCTGCGCGTGATGCGCGGCTTGCTGGTTACAATTCAGAACCTGTCGATGAGAATGAAGCCGCGCAAACCGCGTGGCGCGATGGCAATTGGCAGGAGCTTTCCGCGAGCGACGATCCGCTCTTCGCGACTGCGGCGGATCTGCAATTTACCGACACCGCCCAAGCGACGGCAAATCTGGACGCGTCTCTCTCAACGGCCAACCAGGTACTCGAAGACACCTCCGCGCTACGTGAGTTTATCGGCGATCTGTCGACAAGATACACTACTCCCGAGGACAGCTTTTGACCCTTTCTTAATAGGTCAAATGCTAGGCTTAAGGCATCGAAGACGCCAACTGCAACTTGTTGCAGATTCGGAGCGTCCTGAGCGCAAGAAGTGCGTTCTTCATAAGATTTGGTAGCAGAATGCAAAACCGATTGAGCGCGATTTTTCAGCCGACCATTTTGCTGGCATTGGCATTAATGGCAATCATCGTGATGATGATACTTCCAGTTCCAGCCTGGCTTCTGGATATTGGATTGGCGGGATCGTTTGCTTTAGCGATCCTGATGTTTACGGTCACGCTCTTCATTGATCGACCTCTCGACTTTTCCGCCTTTCCGACTGTTTTGCTCGCATCTTTGATGCTGCGACTATCGCTCAACGTGTCGTCAACAAAACTGATTATCGGCGAAGGTCACACGGGCACAGACGCAGCGGGCAACGTCATTGAGGGGTTTGCGAACTTCATTATGGGCGGGAATGTTGTCCTTGGGCTGGTAATTTTCTGTGTCCTATTGATCGTTAATTTTGTCGTCATCAACAAAGGTGCAACACGCATGGCGGAGGTCGGTGCCCGCTTTGCTCTCGATGCGATGCCCGGCAAACAGCTTGCCATCGATAGTGACGTTGCTGCCGGCGCAATCAATCACATTGAAGCCAAAGACCGCCGGTCGCTCGAGCAGGCGGAAACGACGTTCTTCGGATCGCTTGATGGTGCTTCCAAATTCGTAAAGGGTGACGCGATTGCGGGGCTTTTGATTACTGTCCTGAATTTGGTTGTCGGCCTGATCATTGGTTTGATGGTGCACGACATGCCTGCCGGTCAAGCCTTTGAAACATATACCATCCTTACTGTTGGTGACGGTCTAGTTTCACAAATTCCTGCTGTCATCATTTCAATCGCATCGGCGCTCTTGCTGGCCCGGGGTGGGGCAAGCGGTCCGACTGATATTGCGCTTGCCGAACAGCTTGGTCGCCACCCCGCAGCGATGGCCACCGTCGCTGTGCTCATGGCGCTTTTTGCGATCGTGCCTGGACTTCCCGCTGTGCCGTTTTTGGTTGGCGCCGGCGTGTTGGGAGCGTTCTCATTCACGATGTGGCAACGCGCGCAACTGAAGGCTGCCGCCGCAGAAAATCAGCTTTCACCAGAAATTGCATCGCCCGCCGCTGACCGGATGGGCGACATGCTGGACCTTGATGATATCCATCTCGAATTTGCGCCTGACCTTGTCGAAATGGTGCTTGATCCCGGAACAGGACTCGATGCGCGCATTGCCAATATGCGCAATCATGTCGCCACGACGTTTGGCGTCTTGCTGCCGGAAATCCGGTTGACCGATAACGCGGCGCTTTCCGATGGAACGTATGTCGTGCGTGTCCATGGAGTTGAACAGGCTTCCGATCAGCTGCAACCCAATCGCGTCTTGGCGCTTTTGGCCGCTCCCGAAAGCGGTGATGGCGCAACGGATGTTGTGAACGAACCGGTTTATGGCGCGCCAGCCAGATGGATCAGTCCGCAAATGCATGAAGATGCAGTGCTATCTGGCGCTACGGTGGTCCAACCGGCCGAGGTTCTGGCCACGCATCTTCTTGAAATCGTCAAAAGAAATTTTGCGCGATTGCTCACTTATAAGGCATTGCGGCAGCGGTTGGATGAAATGTCGAACCTGTCTGATCCCGATCGCGCAGAGGCGAACCGGAAACTTTTGGAAGAGCTTATCCCGGACAAGGTTCCTGTTGATGTGCTTCTATCGGTGCTGCGACTTCTGCTCGAGGAACGCGTATCGATCAGAAACCTCCCCTTGATCTTGGAGGCCACGGCCGAGGCCCGCCAGCATTTCAAATCTGTCGAGGGTATTGTCGAACATGTTCGCCAACGCATGGGGTTTCAATTGGTTGCTGACTTGCGGCGCGACGATGGCACCATCCCCCTGATACAGCTTGCACCCGAATGGGAGGACACGTTCATCGCGTATGAAGTTCAGGCGGATCGCGGTGGGCACGATGTTGCGCTGCCGCCGGACAACTTCAATCAGTTGGCTGACGGATTGTCGGAAAAGCTCGCGCAGGCTGCTGACAACGGCACCTACGCCGCGGTTGTCACGTCGATGCGGCGGCGCAGATTCCTCAAGACCGTTATGCTGGCCAAAGGATTGCTTAATCCCGTCCTATCGTTTGAAGAAATTGGCATCGATGCTCGGCCAGCGCTTGTCGGTCTTGTGGCTGCATGACCAACGATCTGTCTTTAATTATCATGCAATCGCAAGATTGGCTTTGGTCTGTCTTTGTCGTTTTCATCAGAACCGGGGCCATCGTATCTGTTGCGCCCTTGTTTGGTGAACAAAGCATTCCGGTGCGCGTAAAACTCGGCGTGGCAATCGCATTCACCCTGATCGCGACGCCGGCCGTGGCGCCCAATGTTTCTCTCAATGATATCAATCTGCCAAATGCTGTTCAGTTTTTAGCACCCGAAATCCTAACTGGTTTGTTTTTCGGCATCGTTTTACGGTTTTTTGTTTTTTCCTTGCAAATTGCGGGTTCTATGGCGGCGCAGGCCACGTCGCTTGCTCAAATCTTTGGCGGCAGCGCTGGTGTGGATCCACAGCCTGCGATTGGACATTTGCTTGTGATCGCTGGCCTCGCACTTGCGGCAATCATGGGTCTTCATACACTGCTCGCGGCTTACATCATCAATAGCTATGCCATTGTTCCAGTGGGCATTTTGATCGCTTCCGAGACTGTGATTTCACTTGGCGTGGCAGAAGTCGGGCGTGTCTTTGCGCTCGGGTTTTGTCTGGCAGCACCGTTTCTTGTCGCATCGCTTATCTATAACGTCACGCTGGGCATTATTAATAAGGCGATGCCGCAATTGATGGTATCTTTCGTTGGCGCGCCGGCGATCACGGCAGGTGCGATGTTGCTTCTGGTGCTGAGCGCGCCATTGATGCTGGCGACATGGTTTGAAGCGTTGAGCTTTTTCTTGGCATCACCATTTGGACCAACTCGATGAGCGGTGAAAACGCGGAAGACGATAAGCAGTTCGATCCGACGCCCAAAAAGTTGGAAGATGCGCGACGCAAAGGGGAAGTCGTCAAATCAACTGATCTGATGACGGCCGCATCCTACGCCGGATTTATAGCGATTGCGTGGTTTCTTGGAGCGGGATCACTGATATCGGTCGGTGGCACTTTGTCTGACCCGCTGCGTCAGGCAGCAACTTTATCGCAGGTGATGTTTGACGGCGGGCCTGCGCCGATTTTCGGTGTCATCATCATCGCGATCATGCGCGACGTAGCCCCTTGGTTTCTGGCCCCGGCAGTAGCGGTTCTTTTGTGCATTATCGCTAAGCGTAGCTTTGCCGTCGCGCCTTCGAAGCTACAACCGAAACTCAATCGCATTTCGCTTATTAGCGGTGCGAAGAACAAGTTCGGGCGCCAGGGCTTTTTCGAATTTGCCAAAAGCGCGATAAAACTCACGATCTATTCTTGCATCCTTGGTATATTTCTGGTCGCACAGAGTGAAACAATTATTGCGGTTATTCAGCAATCCCCGCAGCGCGTTGCGATTTTATTGGTCGAATTGGTGTTACGACTTTTGGTAATTGTTTTGTGCGTCGCAACGGCATTAGGGATGATCGATTATGTCTGGCAAGCAGCGGAACACAAACGCAAGAACCGCATGTCTCGCAAAGAAATCATGGACGAAATGAAAAACGCCGAAGGCGATCCAATGATGAAACAGTCGCGCCGACAAAAAGCGATGTCATTGGCAAACAACAAGATGCTGACCGAAGTTCCGAAAGCCGATGTAGTCATTGTCAATCCGACCCATTTTGCCGTCGCGTTGCGGTGGGATCCCGGAACCGACGTCGCACCGGTATGCATAGCAAAAGGCGTTGACGAGATTGCGGCGCGGATCAGGGAGGTCGCGGCGGAAAATACAATCCCGATTTATAGTGATCCTCCGACAGCCCGCGCATTATATGCCGAGGTGGACTTGGATCAGCCAATCCTGCCCGTGCATTTTCAAGCCGTCGCTGCGGCCATCAGATTTGCCGAGGCGATGAGGTCAAAGGCAAGATGACACCTCGAAAGCTGAAACAACTTGAACGCATGCACCAAGTTACACAGATGGCCCTTTCCGTAGAGCAGACCAAGATGAATGCGATTGATCAGCGCATGATACGGCTAAACAGTTTGCTCCAATCGCTCGACAGTGACTTTCGCAATTCTGTTGCCAGTGGTCCCGCATCGGTGGCGGGTGCGGATCAGCGTTGGCGGCAATGGGCCTATGATCGCCGGATGGTTTTGAATACGGAAATTGCCCAAGTGCGTGCGTTGAAGGCCGCACAACTATCGGCTGTACGAACGGCGTTTGGCCGGAACGAGGCGACGCGCCAGCTAATGATCAAGACCACGACCGCGTTAAAGACAAAGATCGCGAGGATGTCTGACTAGACGTCTTGGCGCACGATATCGAGGATCAGGACATCGCTGATTTTATCGCCTGCGGCGCGTTTAGCGCTGGCAAGAAGTTCGCGGCGCAAGATCCGCATGTTTGATGACGAAGTGAAATTGCCTTCAAACCCGCCTGTGTTGGCGTGATCAAACATAACTTGCAGAAAGCCATCACGAAGCCGTGGCTCAAGTGCGAATGCCGCTTCGACCCCGCCTTCGGGCACCTCAAGACTGATCGACATCGCGATGAGGCCAGATACCTCACCATTGCTCACAAGCGGGACGACAAATTGGTTGGCGAGTTTTGCGAATTCATTGCCTTCCGCATTTGCAGGTACGGCCTCGGCGGCAGCATCATCAGCGTCTGGCGGCAGGATTTTCGCATCATCGCAGGTGCAGGTCAGCGACCCTTCTTCGACGTCGTCAGCAGGTTTCAGAAAAATCCCAGCGCCAACGCCGGATCCGATGCCAAGGATGAGCAATATGATCGGCAAGAGAAGGGTCTTCATATTGATCTCCGGATTTTCGAATTAGAATGGCAGAATAGACTCAAGAGCTTGCTGTCCGTAGCGTGGCTGCTGCACATCCGTAATCTGGCCCCGCCCGCCATATGAAATCCGTGCAGATGCGATTTTGTCGTAAGTGATTTCATTCTGGCGGGTGATATCTTCGGGTCGGACATAGCCCGACACGTTCAGCTCGCGCAGCTCAAAATTCACCCGGACTTCCTGATTGCCAGAGATTGAGAGCACGCCATTCGGCAGCACATCAATGATCGTCGCGGCGATCCGTAGCGTTAGCTTTTCGTTGCGCCGGACAGATCCGGTGCCATTGGCGTCACTCTGGGAATTCAACTGCACTGCGCTCGCAAGCGATGCGCCATCGGGCAAGCGATTGTCGATCCGCTGTGGAAGACCGAACAGCTGCGGGACACCAAGTTGCTGTGATCCTGAACGGGAACGGTCAGTTGAATTTGAAATCTCGGCCTCGTCATCAATCTCGATGACAACGGTCATAATGTCACCGCGCTGCATTGCGCGACGGTCACCCAGCAATGACCCGCGATCGCGCGTCCAAAGCGACGCGGCCTGCAATCCGCTTGGCGCCACGGCATTGACTGGATCAGGCTGCGTATATGTGGCGAATGCCGCGCGACCTGTTGTCGCTTCGGGCGGGGTGAACGGCGGTGGTTGACCGATAGGTGTGCTGCTGCAGGCCGTTATCAGCAGGGCTGCGCAGACGATGGCGAATTTACTGAGAAACATAAGCCGCTCCATCTGCGCCGATGCGCGCGCTAACTGTGCTGCGCGACGCGATATTCATGACCCTGATCAGCTCACCAGCCCCGGCGCGGTCTAATGCGCGACCCTCAGTGGCGATCACTAGGCCGCCACGGTTGTAGATCAGCGAAAGGATCTGATTGCGTTCAACAATGGCAGGCGCCCCCACATCGGTAAGCCGGATTGGTCGCCCGGCGAACAGTGCGATGCGGGCCTCTTTTCCGATGATTTGCGACGGGTCTGACACCCCACCGGGCATTGCGCCGTCGCGCAACGCAATATCGCCAGCGCTGATCAATGTTTGGGCCGGCAGAGTTCGCACTGGCACGACCATGTCTGCGAAACCGCTGCTAGCGAGGCCAATCAGGATGAGGGCCAATCTGATCATCGGACTTGCACCATTGCGCCAAGCATCTGGTCTGCGGCGGATATCACCTTGGAATTCAATTCGTATCCGCGTTGCGCCTCGATCAGGTCAGTGACTTCCCGCACGGGATCGACAGAGCTGTCCTCAAGATATCCTTGGCGCAGCAGCCCAAGACCGTCTTGCCCAGGGGTCGTGACGTTGGACGGGCCGGACGCCGCGGTTTCCAGGAATAGATTCGATCCGATCGCCTCGAGCCCTTTGGGATTGGTAAACCCGGCGATGGTGAATTGCCCCAATAGCTGCGGTTGCACCTGATCGTTGAAGTAACCGTAAACTTCGCCTTCGGCATTGATCGAGATTGAGCGCGTGTCGTCGGGAATGGTGATATCGGGAACAACCGGATAGCCATCGGACGTGACGATCAGCCCGTCGCCTGTGCGCTTTAGTCCACCGTCACGGGTATAGGCCGCGTTTCCGTTTGGCAGCGTGACTTCGAGATAGCCAAGCCCCTCAATCGCGACGTCAAGATCACCGCGCGTCTGGGCCAGCGACCCCTGTTCCAGAAGCATCGAAACAGCGGTGGCGCGTACACCCAGACCAAGCTGCACGCCGGTGGGAAGCACTGTGCCGTCAGCGGCGTTAATCGTGCCGGGGCGGGCAAGCTGTTGATAATGCAGGTCCGCAAATTCGGCGCGGCGCGCGTTGTAGCCTGTGGTATTCATATTGGCGAGGTTGTTGGAAATCACCTCGACCCGCATTTGCTGTGCGGTCATGCCCGCAGCGGCGATTTTTAAGGCACGCATATATCGTCTCCTTTACCGGCCCATGGCCTGAATGACGCCGCGAATACGCTCGTCTTCTTTTTGCAGAAAATTCTGGCCCAGCTCGTAGGCGCGCTGCACTTCAATCATGCGCGCGATCTGGAGAGTTGGGTTCACGTTCGACGCCTCCAGAAAACCTTGCAGCATCCGCCCGTCCGGCACGGGGCCAAAGCCGTCCGGTGCGGCGAACATTGTGCCGCCCTCGCGGATCATTCCATTGATATCATTCGGTACGACAAGGCCGATTTGCCCGATGGGCTGACCTGCTACACTGATGGTGCCGTCGGATGAAATTGCAACCATGCCAAGCCCTTGTGGAATGAAAACGGGTGCGCCACCTGCATCCAGAACTGGGTGCCCGTCGGCAGTTACAAGGTCGCCATTCTGGCTCGTTGTGAACGCACCGGCGCGGGTCAATCTTTCCCCTTCGGGTGTCTGGATCAGGAAGAACCCATCACCCTCAATCGCAAGGTCGAAGGGGCTGCCGGTCTGGTCGATGGTGCCCTGCAGCATGACCGTGTCGCGCACGCGGCCAGTGGCCATTGAAAGTGAGGCGTGATCAGCGCCCAGATTGTTCACATGTTCGGAAAAAATCATCCCCTCGGCGCGAAAGCCGGTGGTGTTGGCGTTTGCAATATTGTTGGCCACCAATCGCAGTTCGTTCATCAGACCGGACTGGCGTGTCAGGGTGGCGTAAGTTGCATTATCCATCAAAAACCTCCGGCAATAAGCGGCACCAGCGTTGCCTTGAAAAACGAAACAAGCGTTTCCGACATGAAGTTCATCGTGATCCAGAACACGCCGATAATGGCGGCCAGTTTCGGGACGAATGTCAGCGTCATTTCCTGAATTGAGGTCAGCGCCTGAAACAACCCCACAACCAAGCCCGAGATCAGGGCGACCGACAGGATCGGGATGGAAATGACAAACGCGACCCAAAGACCTTGGCGCATCGTGTCGTAGAATAATGCTTCATCCATGGATCAGACCGGCATCCGCAGGATTTCCTGATACGCCTCGACGACGCGGTCACGCACGGTCACGGCGGTCTGAACTGCCAGTTCTGTCTGGGCTAAGGCTTGCACCAGCGTGTGTGGATCCGACCCGGTTGTCATTGCGTCCATCGCGTTGGCCTCGCTCTGGCGCAGGGTGTCCATGAACGAATTGGCCGCCCCGAATGCGGCCTGTCCAGCGCCTGTTTCGGGTGCAATGGCGGATTTGCCTGCCGCGTAGTTCTGCGCGACAAGTGAATTGCGAATATCCATTCTAGATGTTCCTTAATTTCTGAGCAGTTCCATAAGTGACTGAGACATCTGTCTGACCTGATCGAACATTTTCAGATTTGCCTCGTAGCTGCGCTGCGCCTCGCGGGCATCGGCAATTTCGACCAGAAGATTGACGTTTGAGCCGTCGTAAAATCCCGCCTCGTCCGCGAGCGGATGAGAGGGTTCGAAAATGCGTGACAGATTGGTCTGATCAAGGCTGACACGTCCGGTTTCGACACGCCCCAGCACGTCTTGAAACGCGACTGTCTTGCGCCGGTATCCGGGCGTATCGGCGTTGGCGATATTTTCTGACAAGTGCCGCAAACGGCTTGCCTGCGCTTTCATCCCGCTGGATGAAACGCTGATCGCATCTGAAAAATCTGTCATTGCGGCCCCTTATCTACGGATGGTCGTGCGCAGCACGGTCATGGTGTGTTTATAAATTGCCAGCGCGCGGGAATGTTCGCGGCTGGCATCCACTGCCGAAAGCATCTCGTCCTCGACAGAAACGCTATTCCCGTTGGGCGACATTTCGGTCTGGGCCACTTGTGCTGTGGCGGTGGAGGCGCCGGAGGGTGCTGTCAGTGCGTGAAGAGGCCGTGTCGCGCGCATCTGCGGTGCGGCCTGATAGCTTTCCGAAAACCTGGCCATATGCATTGCCTGAAAGCCCGGCGTATCTGCATTCGCTACGTTTCGGGCAACGACAGCCTGCCGCGCACCAGCGTGCTGCGCCATTTTGCCTGCCGTTTCAAAAATCGCCAACGATTGATACATGCGGAATTCTTCCTCAGTCCGTTTCAACCAATGCTTAAGGCTGATTCCTTAAAAAGAAGTTGTTTCAACTTGGGGGATTCACAATGAATGGCGATTTAATTGCGCAGATGTCGCGGGCGCTGGACCAGATTCAACCGCAAAGACCTGTTGGCCGCATTGATGAAATTGCTGCGGGCACATGCCGGATTGCCGGGCTTGCAGGGCAGGTCGCGCTTGGTGACCGGATAGCGATGATCGGTCAGGGTGGCGGGGGCGAAATCGTCAGGCTCACGCGTGAACATGCATATATGATGGCCGATGGCGCCACGACCGGATTGAAGGCAGGCGACCCGGTTGCATTGATGCGGCAAACGGAATTTGCACCGCACGAAAGCTGGATTGGTCGCGTGATTGATCCTGACGGGGAACCGCTTGATGGTCGCCCGATCCTGCCAGGTTTTGCCGGGCAGCCGGTGCAAAACAGGCCGCCCGCGGCGCGACGACGCAAGCCTCTGGGTGCAAGGCTTGAGACTGGATTGGCGGTCTTTAATACTTTGTTGCCACTTGTTCACGGGCAACGGATCGGTCTTTTTGCGGGGTCGGGGGTTGGTAAATCCACTTTGCTGGCAGACCTTGCGCGTGGTGTTGCTGCCGATGTCATCGTGATTGCTTTGGTCGGCGAACGGGGTCGAGAGGTGCGCCATTTTGTCGAAGATGTGCTTGGTGCCGAAGGCATGAAGCGTGCAGTTGTCGTCGCCGCAACTTCGGATCAGGCGCCGCATGTTCGGCGGCGGTGTGCGTGGGCTGCGATGGCCGTCGCCGAACATTTTCGCGATGCAGGGCGCAGCGTCATGTTGTTTGTCGATTCCGTTACTCGCTTTTGCGAGGCCCATCGCGAGGTTGCAGTCGCTGGAGGTGAGACCGCGGCATTGCGTGGCTTTCCGGCTTCAACTGGTCCGGCGGTAGCGTCATTATGCGAACGTGCGGGTCCTGGAGTGGACGGGACAGGCGACATCACGGCGGTCTTTTCGGTTCTCGTCGCCGGATCGGATATGGAAGAGCCGGTCGCCGACATGCTTCGCGGCGTGCTTGACGGGCATATTGTACTGGATCGCGCGATTGCAGAAAGGGGCCGTTTTCCGGCCATTGACTTGCTTCGGTCGGTGTCACGCTCTTTGCCGGTTGCGGCGAATGCAGCTGAGAACGCGGCGATTTCCCAGTGCCGCAAATTGCTTGGCGATTATGAAAAGGCCGAGATGATGATCCAGGCAGGTCTTTACGAAAAGGGGACCGATCCGGCCATTGATGCTGCGATCGCATGTGAGCCTGCACTTGACCGCTTTATGTCTGTCAAAGACCAACGGGGAACAAACGCCCATTTTGCGGTACTACGTCAGGCGCTGGCAGCGGCGGAAACGTCGCGTGCAAGCGGTTAAGCTTTATGCGCCAAGTGGCACCAGCGTGCTGGACTGTAGTAAGGATAACGCAATGTTCCCGCTGCTGGTGGCTGAGGTGCTTGCAGCTTCCGATCTGACCAAGAACAAGCGGATCAAATCCTCTTGCGTGTCGGGATCGTTGAAATCAGCAAGGCTTTCGGTGCCAAAGGTTGCGGCGGCGCGGCGCTGAAACACCTCCAGCTGCTGGTCAAGATCGATGCTGGCGATTTGGGGTGGTAGGCCAAGCGCGATCTGGAAAACTTGCCTGAGCGGCTGATTGCCCATCATGGAAAACCATTGTGCGTTTTCGCTTCGCGAACCGCTTACGATATCATCTAGCGCTGTTTCGAGGTTGAGTGCGAGGCGCAGATCATTGTTTTGTTCGCCAACTGCGCGTTCAAACTGCTTGGCCTCGAATTTTTGCACGATATCTTCGGCCAGTGTTGGCGCAGTTGTTAAGGGCAGACCAAAATCGCCAAATCCAAAGGCCTGCGAAAACGCGGCATAGCGATTGTCCGCAAGGCGATTGGCCAGCGCATCGTCGGCGGTTGTGCCGTCTTCCAAGATCTTTTGAATGAAAAACTTGTTGTTGATATCGTCGTCCAAACCGAATGCGCCAAGTGCCACTTCCAGCAGGCGGCGATCTGCAACAAGATCTTCTGCCTTTAAAATCTCGCCAATATTTTCGCGAAAATAGTCGGTCGCGCGCACGACCGTTGTGCTGGCCTCGAATGCGGCTTGCTGGCCTTCCAAGGTGCGCTGGAGAAAGCGCCAACCCGTGTAGCCTGCCAAAGGAACAACGGGCTGGAATGTCATATCGGATAGGCCTGCATTAATCGTGCTTCACGCGGCAGGAGCGCGCGAAGCGATTTTAGTACGCGGTAAAAATCTTGGTGATGTGCTGCGTTGGTTGCGGTAGTCAGATGCGCCCGGCTATCGTCATCCCTCAACACCTGCGAAAGACTTTCGATGCCCTGCATAATTTGATGGGTGGCATCCGGAATAGACACATCTCCCGACAGAACAAGCTGGGCAATGTAGCACACCCGTTTGACTGGCGTATTCGCGTCATCAGGGCGGATCGCATCGCGTAGACGAAGGATATTCGTATTGGGGGTCAGGATCGAAACGCGGCTGCGGCGGTCGCCGTTTTCAATCACTGCACCGTTGATCAGGACACGTTCTTGCGGGTTAAGTTTCAGAACCAACCCCGACATCAGCCAGCCTCGGACTGGTTGAGGCCGCGCAAGATAGCTGTGTTGATATCAACTAGCGTCGCTGCACTGACGCCATTCTGCAGAACATTTTGGGTGTAGGTGTGGGTAAACTGTGCAAGCGCGAAAAGCTGGGCCCGCAAAGTATCCGGCAGACCATTGTCTTCGTCAGCCAGATCGATAGCTAGGGTTAGCCACATTTGCCTATTATCGTGCAAGGCGGCGACGAGCTGCGGGAAATTTTCGGCGCGGTTGGCATCGGCCTTGCGCAAGCGCGCTGTGATCTGTGCGATCAGCTGCGCTTCTACAGCGCGATGTGATTTGAGAGGGAATTGGGTTGGTGCGTAGGCCTTTTGGGCAAGTTCGATAGCGTTCACGGGTGATCCTTCCGGGACGGAGTAGAACGTAAAGCGGTTTTACCGCCGTTGATCGCATAGGGACGCCAGTTAACCGGCGCCCCTGATTTGCTTTACCGGAACAGCGACAGAATCGACTGAGGTGCCTGATTTGCGATCGACAAGGACTGAACGCCAAGCTGCTGTTGCACCTGAAGTGCCTGCAGTCGAGCTGATGCCTCTTCCATGTTTGCGTCGACCAGTGAGCCGATGCCAGACTTCAGGCTGTCGGACAAAGAGGTGACAAAGTCGTTCTGGATGGAAATCCGACCTTCGACCGAGCCAAAGGACGCGGCAGCATCGATTGACTTGGAAATCAGGCTTTCGAAAGCCCCGAGAGAGGCCTTTGCGCCGTCTAGGGTCGATACATCGACCTTTCCAAGAAGCTCAAGCCCGCCTCCAACGCTGCCTTCAGTCGTCACCGCGATTGCAGATGTGATGGACGCGCCAGTGTCGTTGGCAATCGACAGCGCGGCACCGTCGCGCGTAACCTCAAGACCTGTCACACCATCGGACGTGATCTGGAATTGGAAGGAAGCTTCCAACGCTTTGGCAATATCAGTTACCGTATCACCATCCCGGGCCACGTAAGTTACGTTGGCCGAGAGGCCGAACGGTGCGCCCGTGATGCTGTAACTGTCACCGGCCAGAACTGCGTTACCTTCACGTGCAGCAAGGGCCGCGTCACCCGCAACGGTCAGCGTGCCAACCGCGCCATCGGCGATAGCACCTGCGCCCGCAAGCGCGGTGCCTGCCGTGATGTCGGTGCCCGCGCCAACGGTGCCAGCATTCAGACCAAGGTCTTGCTTGCCCGCGCCGATGGTAGAAGATGCGACATTCTGGTTTGCATCGCGATCCAGAGATGACAGCACGTTCACAGTGCCGGACCCAGCGTTTGCGATGATTGCATCAAGATCGCCGCCGGTTTCGGTGTTGGACAGCAGGTTCAGACCGTTAAACTGTGCAGCACCTGTGATGCTGGTGATCTGGTCGCGCAGCGCGCTAAGATCTGTTTGCAGCTTGTCCGCGTCAAAGTTCTCTTCGTTTGCTGCAATGATCTTGCCTTTAATATCGTTCAGCAGATCGGTAATTTTCTCGGCACCGTTGCGTGCCACGGCGACAGTCGATTCGCCAAGCGACAGGCTTTCAGAGATTGCCTTGAAACCCTTCACATCGGATTCCATCACTTTTGAGATGGACCAGACAGCCGCGTTGTCTTTTGCGCTGCCAACGGCTTTACCGGTCGAGATCATCGACTGTGTTTTGGACAGGTCGGAGTTGATGGATTTCAGTGTTTGCAGCGCGACCATCGCGCTGTTGTTTGTCAGAATACTGGACATGTGTTTGCCTTCATTGTGCGGTGCATTTTGCGCCAGATTTTCATTGGACCGATCTGTGACCAGACCGTGTGGGAACGTCATTCTGACTGCGAACTTTCAGCCGCGAGGGTGAAAGCAACCGTTCTGGCATGTGTGGGTTATGGCGGACTAATTCCTAAGCTTTGTTTAAGGCCCCAAGGTTTTTCGCTATCCCATTTCAAATTTTTTCAGGCCTTGCGCTCAAAAGCAGGACGACAATTGGCAATCCGGTCAGTGCGCCCGTTGTGATGGTAGACAGTCAGGCCATCACGCACGTTTGTTAGTTCCTTCAGACGTGTCTGTGCGCTTGCGATACCCTTCATTGCTGCGGCCAACAGCGTTTGATTGTCCTGCAATCGGCCCAAGTGCCGAGCAAGATCATTAGCTGGTAATTTGGATGTTTCGATCTGCGAAATTAGATTCTCTTTTGCCACTGACAGAGCAAGGACAGCCTCAAAATCACCAAGCAGGATCGCCTGTCGTTCCGCTGTTAGAAGCGTCGTAACATCTTCCTCCCAAACCTCAGGCATTTTGCCGTGCTTTCATGGCTTCAAAGAGTGATTCTGCCAATCCTATCCCTCCGGTTCGGGCCAGTTCCTTCGCATGCGCGTCCCTTAAAAAGGACGAAAAGTGATCCTCTCCCGCACCGCCGCCAAACTCTCCACGGCTTTCCCCGAATCCCGCGGACTTCAGCATTTCTGACAGGAATGTCGCCTCAAGCTGCACTGCGGCCTGTCGCAATTTCATGTCGGATCCATCGATTGTGATGGTCGCGGCGTGCAACGGGGTGACGGGGATCACTGTCATATTGATACTTTCGAATTCTTCGTGTCCGTCGCTTATGCAGGTCAGCGGTAAACAATCGGTAAGCAATTTGGCGTAAATTCATTTTTGTTTTGAACGACAAAGGTTCGCCATGTCCCTTACGCCATTGATCCAGATGCCCGATTCGGGAGTGTCGCACGCAAAGCTGTCCGGCGCGGCCAGTCATTACGGCGAGGATGGAGATATCGGCTTCAGCATTGTTCTCGCAGGCCAGCTTGCTTTCGAGACGCGAGACCCGAACCTGGTGCCGGATGGTGATGTACTTGAAGATGCGCCCGCTTCTGACGATGAACTTACCGCCGAAGGAATGGATGAAGGATCTAGTGCTGCGGCGGAGCAGGGTGCGAGGATAAGCTCTGAGCCGGATCATGGCGATTTTCAGATTAGAACCAATGTTTCTCCACCGATTGAGGCGATGCCAATAAGCGATGGGTCGCAGCAATTGGCGACGCACTCACGGGTTTCAGACACGACTGGTATAGCGCAGACACAAGCGCCCAAATCCATCGAAAATACAGGGTCCGAAGCACCGCCCCAACCCCTCAATGCTAGCGACAAAGATGGATTGGTCAAACCGCGTAACAGTGTTGCCGCTTTCATGTTTGAGAGACGGCTAGAGGCAGGTCCCAGCGCTCCGCAGCCGCCAGAAGATTTCCGCTCGCAGGTGGTATCGTCAGACCTCCGGCAGGATAGGGTGCAGAGCGAACCCGTCATCATGGACACTGCTAAAATGATGTACGCGATTGAAACTAATCGCAGGCCATTCGCGAGCATCGAAGAAAATCAGCCAGATGCCTCTAAACCTCAATCTGCATCGCGCGTCGTCACCACCGTCTTGGAACAACCGATCACATCGCCGCACGTTCCTCACGTCGTTGCCGCCGCGTCCCAGAATATTGATCCGGTACAAAGCGCTGCCTCGCAGCGGCCTGTCTTGTCTGAACCTCATTCGCGGCCTGTTATGCGTGAAATGGAAAGAGCCAGTCTTTCCGCGAATCGACAGTTAGCCTCAGACGTTTTGGGGAAGGCAACATCTGCGCAACAAGGAGTGCGTCAGACGAGCGGGCAGGCCACCCATCGTAACCATACGGTGCAGGCTGCAGCGCCGAAAACAGCACAAGTGGTAGCTGCTCCCGAGGCGGCACCAATTCAGCTACCGGCAAAGGAAAGTGTGACCACGCCCCCGCAGTTCGCGTTGCAGACGGCTCCCGCCAGTTCCTTGCAAGCCATGGCTGTTGGCAATCCTGATCGACTGATAGTTTCGACAGGATCGGACAAGCATTCCTATGTCGTATCAGATCAAAATTCACCTAAATCGGCTAGTAGCTTACTCCCGCAGAACGCTCCGCATTTGCCTGGTGCCGCAAGCGCGCCGACAGCATTCGCGAAAGCGCCGATCACTCCCGCTTTACCCGCGATATCAAGCGACCCGTTTAGGGCTGAGTTCTTACAATCAGCGGAAATTCCGACCTCGTCACCAGCCACCTCCGCCAATACAGAGCGAATTGCATCAGTCGCGCCGCAATCATTCGCACAATCCGACCACGCGCGGCAGATTGCGCAACAGGTTGCGGCTACGATCACACCTCTTAAGGAGGGGGTGACCGAGGTAACGCTCAGACCCGAAGAATTGGGGCGGGTCGCGCTGCGGTTGACCAGTGGGGACGGGGTGATGAACCTTGTCGTTACGGCCGAACGCCCTGAAACGGCGGACCTGATGCGTCGGCATATCGATCTGCTATCGCAAGAGTTTCGCGCCTTGGGCTACGCAGACCTGAATTTCAGTTTCGGCGGCGATGGCCACACGCCTGCACACAACGATGCATCAAATACAGCGGGCACCGACGCGGTTGATGACGCCGCCGACGCGGACGCACCCGGCCAAGTCACGCATGCCACAACCGGCCTTGATTTGCGTCTTTAAGGAATAAAAATGGAAATCACACAGACCCCACCTGCATTCGCTGGAACACCTTTACCCGAAGCGGAAACGGCGTCAGCGATTACATCCGACTTTGACACCTTTCTGCGCATGTTGACGGTCCAGATGCAAAATCAGGACCCGCTTAATCCGATTGAGTCGTCCGACTACGCAGTTCAGTTGGCCACGTTTTCGGGCGTCGAACAGCAGGTTCAAACGAACGATTTACTTCGCAATCTTGCCTCGCAAATGGGCGCGTCAGGCCTGACAGATTTTGCAAGTTGGGTCGGTAAAGAGGTGCGCGCGCCATCTGGTATCGCCTTTGACGGTACGCCGGTCCCGTTGACCCCAACCATCGCCAGTGGCGCGACGACTGCCGAAATTATTGTGCGTGATACCAGTGGTAACGAGGTGCAGCGCCAACCGATTGATATCAATGCGCAGTCTGTCGATTGGGCAGGCGTGACTGCTGACGGCTATCCGTTGCCCGCAGGCACCTACCAGTTCGCCACGGTGTCATATAATGCGGATGGAATTCTGTCGGAAGATCCAATTTCGAGCTACGCTGAAGTGACCGAGGTGCGCACAGGTCCCAACGGGGCAGAGCTTGTTTTGCAAGGTGGCGTAGTAATTCCTGCTGCTGCGGCGACTGCTTTGCGGCCTATCCCGACCGACTAATGCCGCATCAAATCGCTTGCACAATCCAGATCAGCGCGCCCATGCCAACGGCACCAAGCGCCATCCACGAAAGACGCGCCCGCAAGCGTTGCGGCTTAGGTGCGGGGGCCGGGTTCGTTTGCCGGATCAAGGCCGCTTGCGCCAATTCCGGCAATCGCGGACCAAAGCGAGACAGCACAATCGCGGTCTTGAACAAGTCACGCGCAAGCGCCTTCGGACCGATACTGTCCGAAATATATGCCTCAACCACAGGCCGCGCATCTTCCCAGATATTCATATGGGGATTCATCGATCGCGCGACGCCTTCAACCACAACCATCGTGCGCTGCAGCAGGATCAGCTCCGTGCGGGTTTCCATGCCGAAGCGTTCGGTCACCTCAAACAGGTACGACAGCAACCGCGCCATCGAAATGCGAGTCGCATCCATTCCAAAAATCGGTTCGCCGACAGCGCGCAGGGCGCGGGCAAATTCATCAACGTCGCGGTCGGGAGGCACATAGCCCGCTTCAAAATGCACCTCGGCCACGCGCTGGTAGTCGCGGCGGATGAAGCCGAAAAGAATTTCCGCATAAACGCGCCGCGTATAGCTATCGATCCGCCCCATGATGCCAAAGTCATAAGCGATCAGGTCACCGTTTGGCGCAACCTTCAGATTTCCCTGATGCATATCGCCATGAAAATAACCGTCCCGCAGGGCATGGTTAAGAAACAGCTGTAATACACGCGTCGACAGAATGCGCCTGTCGTGACCCGCAGCATCAAGTGCGTCATTGTCGCCTGCATTCACGCCTTCGGCCCAATCAAGCGTCATCACGCGGCGGCCTGACAGATGCCAGCGCACGCGGGGCACTTGAAATCCGGTATCGTTCTTTGTGTTATCGGCAAATTCGGATGCGGCGGAGGATTCCAGTCGCAAGTCCAATTCGCCCATCACCACCCCTTCAAAATGAGTGATCACGTCCATTGGGCGCAAGCGGCGGGACGAGGGCGACAGCACTTCAACGGCGCGTGCGGCAAAGTAGAATGCGTCGATATCCTTGCGAAACGCGCGTTCAATTCCGGGGCGCAGGACTTTGACCGCAACCGCCGTGCCGTCTTCCATCAGGTGCGCTTTGTGGACCTGGGCGAGCGACGCGGCCGCGACTGGCTCTGAAAAGCTCGAAAATACCGTGTTCACGTCCACGCCCAATTCGCGTTTGAACTCAGCGCGGGCCTCTTCGATTGAAAAGGGCGGCAGTTTGTCCTGCAAAACGCGAAGTTGCACAGCCATGTCATCGCCGACCACATCGGGGCGCGTCGACAGGATCTGCCCAAATTTGATATAGGCCGGACCCAGCGCTGTCAGCGCGCGCGGCACGGGCGGCATTGCCGTATCACCCTTGTAGCCCAGCCATTGAAACGGCCAGACGATTGTGCGGAACACGCCGCGCAGCAAAGGCGGTGCTTCCAGCGCGTCCAGGACCACCTTCATCGCGCCGGTGCGTTCAAACGTAGCACCGGTGCGGATCAGCCGGATGATGTTGTGCGGCCCGCGCATGTCAGAGCTTCCAACCGGAATGCAGGGCCGCCACACCCATCGTCATATTGCGGTATTTTGCATTCTCAAAACCGGCGGCACGGACCATCGACAGGAACGTATCCTGATCGGGGAATTTGCGGATCGATTCCACAAGGTATTGATAACTCTCGCTATCGTTGGCGATCAGTTTGCCCATGCGCGGGATCACGTTGAACGAATAGGCGTCATAGGCCGCCTGCATCATCGGGTTGGGCAGTTGGCTGAACTCCAGCACCATCAAGCGCCCGCCGGGGCGCAGTACGCGATAGGCCTCGGCCAGCGCATCTTGCGGGCGGGTCACGTTCCGGATGCCAAAGCTGATGGTGTAGACGTCAAAGGTGTTGTCCTCGAACGGCAGCGCCATCGCGTCGCCCACGACCCAATCAAGGCTGTCGGACATGGATGCCGCTTCGGCGCGTTTGCGTCCCTCGACCAGCATCGGTTCGGTCAGGTCCAGCACGGTGGCGTGGCCCGATCCCGCGCGCTTCAGGAAACGGAACGAGATATCGCCGGTGCCGCCGGCGACGTCGAGCAGCTTTTGACCGGGGCGCGGGGCAAGCCAATCCATCATCGCGTCTTTCCAGATGCGGTGGATACCGCCCGACATCACGTCGTTCATAATGTCGTATTTGCTGGCAACCGATGAAAACACGCCCTGCACGCGGCCTGCTTTTTCGTTCTCCGGCACGGTTTCAAAGCCAAAGTGTGTGGTGGTCTTGTTGTCGTCGGTCATCGTATTTCGCCCGAAAATTCTATCGCCACAGGCCTATACCCGCACCGTTCAAGACACAAATGGCATTGTGTCGCGTGGTGACAAGCCTATCTGTCAGGCAACGCAACACGAAAAGGCGCTCTTATGCCCGAACTACCAGAGGTCGAAACGGTCCGCCGCGGGCTTGCCCCCGTGATGGAGGGGGCCGTGATTGCGCGCGCGGAGGTGAACCGCCCCGATCTGCGTTGGCCCTTTCCCGATGACATGGCCGCACGGTTGGAAGGGCAGCAGGTGGAACGGCTAAGGCGGCGCTCAAAGTATATTCTGGCCGACCTGTCAGGCGGCGAAAGCCTGCTGATCCATTTGGGCATGTCGGGGCGGATGCTGATCTCTGGTCATACGGTGGGTGACTTCTTTCACGACCATCCCGCACCCGCCAAACACGATCACGTTGTGCTGCACATGGGCAATGGCGCGCGGATCACGTTCAACGATGCGCGGCGCTTTGGCGCGATGGACCTGATGAATACGGTGAATGAGACCGATCACTGGTTGATCCGGTCCCTTGGACCCGAGCCGCTGGGTAACGCCTTTGATGAAGACTACCTGATCCAGCAACTCAAAGGGCGCAACACGCCGATCAAAACCGCATTATTGGATCAGAGAATCGTTTCGGGCCTCGGCAATATCTACGTGTGCGAGGTGCTGTTCCGTGCCGGCATCCATCCCGCGCGTAAGGCCGGGCGGATCAGTGCGGCGCGTGTTGCGACCCTTGTCCCGTTGATCCGGCAGGTGCTGACAGAGGCGATTGACGCAGGTGGTTCATCGCTGCGCGACTTCCGGCAAGCGGATGGCGAGTTGGGCTATTTCCAGCATGTCTTTCAGGTCTACGATCAAGAGGATCAGCCCTGCGCGACACCGGGTTGTGACAAGACGATCAAACGCATCGTGCAGTCGGGGCGCTCCAGCTTCTTCTGTCCGCAATGCCAAAGATAACTTGAAAGCCGCGCGCCATCAGGTCATCACATTGGTCTGACATGCGGCAAAGGGACCAATCACATGGCCTATGAAACCATCATCGTGGATGTATCGGACTACGTGGCGACGATAACGCTGAACCGGCCAGACGCGCTGAATGCCCTGAACCAGAAATTGTTGGGCGAATTGTGCGCAGCTTTGGAAGAGGCAGATGCGAGCGACAAGGTGCGCTGCATCGTGGTCACGGGTTCGGAAAAGGCGTTTGCGGCAGGGGCCGACATCACCGAAATGGCCGAGCAAAGCTTTGTCGATATGTTCAACAGCCGGTTTTTTGGCCCCGAGATGGACAAGATCAATGGCACCCGCAAACCGATCATCGCCGCCGTGGCAGGCTATGCGCTGGGCGGCGGTTGCGAGCTTGCGATGATGTGCGACTTTATCATTGCCGCCGAAACCGCGAAATTCGGTCAGCCCGAGATCAACCTTGGCGTCATCGCCGGCATGGGCGGATCGCAGCGTCTGACTCGCTTTGTCGGGAAGTCGAAGTCGATGGACATGCACCTGACGGGGCGGTTCATGGACGCCGAAGAGGCAGAGCGCTCCGGTCTGGTGTCCCGCGTCGTGCCCGCCAAAAAGCTGCTGGACGAGGCGCGCAACGCCGCTGAAAAGATCGCTGAAAAGTCGCAGATCGCCACGATGGCGGTCAAGGATGTGGTTAACCAGTCCTATGAAACGACGATGGCCGCAGGCATCGCCTATGAGCGGCGGATGTTTCAGGCCCTCTTTGCAACCGATGACCAGTCCGAAGGTATGGCTGCGTTTTCGGAAAAGCGTGACGCACAGTTCCGCGACAAATAACGCGCGTTTGAGGCTTTTCTTTTTGGGCGCGTCGGCCTATACGCCGCGTCAGACATGCGTGTGAGGTCCGCTTTGACCAGAATCAGCCGGTAACAAACCCGGTCGGGCCTTTGACGCTATATATTTTTAATGTGCCCGACACGGGCCTTGATACGGACGAGACACAACATGGCAAATACTCCACAGTCGAAGAAGCGCGCCCGCCAGAACGAAGCCCGCTTTGCAGTCAACAAAATGCGCCGCTCGCGCATCCGCACGCACCTGCGCGCTGTTGAAGAAGCAATCGCAAGCGGTGACAAGGATGCAGCAGCAGCAGCACTGAAGGCGGCACAGCCTGAATTGATGCGCGGTGTGACCAAAGGCGTCTACCACAAGAACACAGCCGCACGGAAAATGTCGCGTCTGGCATCGCGGGTCAAAGCCATCGGCTGACCTTGGGGCAGGTGGTGCATTTCCGCCGCTCATTGTTTGATTTGTGAAAGCGCGCCCCACGGGGCGCGCTTTTCAGTTTTTGACGATCTTTGTGATTTTTTAAGTTGTTTCAAAGCCTCCGGAGATTCTTTTCGGGCAGGGTCAGAGTCAAGCGTGTTGTTGTGTTGAACCGGTCGCTTCCACCTTGCTAGGTTGTCCATGCGATTCACATCGTTCCGGGGGGACATGACGGGAATGCGCGAAGGATGAACATGGCCGCATAGGTCTTATTTCTTTGTGTTTCCGCATGCAAACAGGGCTGCTCGGCTGGCGCAGATGCGCCGCTGCCATTCAGTTGTTTGTGTCAGTATCGGGTTGGTCACTGCTCCAATCCGCGTGCGCGTTTTGTCCGGCTTTTGACCGGTTTGTGAGAGGCACGGAAACCCGTGACCGACCACAGATTGGTATATTGGCAAGTGTGGCCGAGGGGGCCTGTCCATTGGACAGATCGGCCATCTTTTGTCCGGCGCGATGTGATCACACGAGCGAGAGGTGTGGGGCCTCTTTTGGGACAGATTTTGGTGGATCGGGCTGAGGTAATATGACGGACGGATTATGGGCGCAGGTGTTGGGTGAATTGCGGGGGGCTGTCGGCAAGAACAGCTACTCAAGCTGGATCGAACCCCTGCGACTGGCAGAGCTAGACGGCGGGGTAGCCACCTTCGACGTTCCCACGACTTTCATCGGCAACTACGTCGATCAAAACTTCGGTGATCTGATTAAGCATCATCTGGCCAAGGCAGGCTCTAACGCGCAGCGTCTGCGTTTTGTCGTTCCAGCCAAGACACAGGCCGCGCCCGCTCCAAAACCCAAAGCCGCCAAACCGGCCCCTGTGACCAATCCCGCGATCAGTGGCTCGCCGCTGGATGCGCGCTTTACCTTTGACAGCTTTGTCGTCGGCAAACCCAATGAACTGGCCCATGCCGCCGCACGTCGTGTGGCCGAAGGCGGGCCTGTCACGTTTAACCCGCTGTTTCTTTATGGTGGCGTCGGTCTGGGCAAAACCCACCTGATGCACGCCATCGCCCACGAGCTTCAAACGCGTTCGCCAGAGCTGAACGTGCTGTATCTGTCGGCTGAGCAGTTCATGTA
Source organism: Yoonia sp. 208BN28-4 (assembly GCF_037543925.1). NCBI lineage: Bacteria > Pseudomonadati > Pseudomonadota > Alphaproteobacteria > Rhodobacterales > Paracoccaceae > Yoonia > Yoonia sp. 208BN28-4. Next base: position 69,833 of record NZ_JBBIFY010000001.1, on the reverse strand, counting down.
CCGCTTCATCACCGCGCTGCGCGACCGCAAGATGATGGACTTCAAATCGCTGTTCCGGTCGGTTGATGTGCTGATGGTCGATGATGTCCAGTTCATCGGCGGCAAGGACAGCACGCAGGAAGAATTCTTTCACACCTTCAATGCGCTGGTCGATGCCGGCAAGCAGATCGTGATTTCTGCCGACCGCGCACCGGGCGAGATCAAGGATCTGGAAGAGCGGATCAAATCCCGCATGCAATGTGGTCTGGTCGTTGACCTGCACCCGACAGATTACGAACTGCGCCTTGGTATCATGCAGACCAAGATGGAAGGCCAGATGAAGCTCTATCCGGACCTTCAGGTCGCACCAGGCGTGCTGGAATTTCTTGCGCATCGCATCACAACCAACGTCCGCGTGCTTGAAGGCGCTTTGACCCGCCTTTTTGCTTTTGCATCGCTTGTCGGGCGTACCATCAGCCTTGAACTGACGCAGGATTGTCTGTCCGACGTGCTCAAGGCATCGGATCGCAAGGTCACGGTTGAGGAAATCCAGCGCAAAGTGGCCGAGCACTACAACATTCGTTTGTCGGACATGATTGGTCCCAAGCGCGTGCGCGTGCTGGCGCGGCCCCGTCAGATGGCGATGTATCTGGCCAAACATATGACAAGCCGGTCGCTGCCGGAAATTGGCCGTCGCTTTGGCGGGCGTGACCACACAACGGTGATGCATGGCGTCCGCAAGATCGAAGAGTTGAAGGCAACAGACAGCCAGATCGCCGATGATCTTGAACTGCTGCGCCGCGCCTTGCGCGAGTGATTTGCCAAACCTGCGGCCCGTCTGGGCACCAGACCTAAAAATAACTTGTAAGGGACGTGAAAACAGGTAGTTTTCACGTCCCAACTGACTTCGGAGCACGGATAAATGAAATTCAGTATTGAACGCGCAAGCCTGCTTAAGGCCGTGGCTCAGGCGCAATCCGTGGTCGAACGCCGCAACACGATCCCGATCCTTGCAAACGTGCTGATCGAGGCACAGGGCGATGACGTGCAGTTCCGCGCAACCGATCTGGATATCGAGGTCGTTGACCGTGCGGATGCCAAGGTTGACCGCGCCGGTGCCACAACCGTGTCAGCTGTCACGTTGAACGAAATTGTCCGCAAACTACCCGACGGCGCATTGGTCACCCTGACCGAAGACGGCGCATCCGGTCGCCTGACAATCGAGGCGGGGCGGTCAAACTTCTCGCTCGCGACCCTGCCCAAAGAAGATTTTCCGGTCATGGCGTCGTCTGAATACGCCGCGAACTTTTCGGCCAAAGCGCCGGATTTGCGCCGCCTGTTCGATAAATCAAAGTTCGCAATCTCGACCGAAGAAACCCGTTACTACCTGAACGGTGTGTATATGCACGTGGCCGACAGCGATGGTGGCAAGGTGCTGCGCTGCGTGGCGACAGACGGTCACCGTTTGGCCCGTATTGATGCGGACCTGCCTGACGGGGCCGCCGACATGGCGGGCGTGATCGTGCCCCGCAAAACCGTGGGCGAGCTGCGCAAGCTGCTGGACGATGACGATATGCAGATCGCGGTGTCCGTGTCCGAGACAAAGATCCGTTTCGCCACGCCCGATATCACGCTGACGTCCAAGGTCATCGACGGCACGTTCCCCGATTACACACGCGTCATCCCGCAGGGCAACACCCGCAAATTGGAAGTGGACGCCGCCGAATTCGCCAAGGCCGTGGACCGTGTGGCCACCGTGTCATCCGAACGTTCGCGTGCGGTCAAACTGGCATTGGACGAAGACCGCCTGATCCTGTCCGTCAACGCGCCCGACAGCGGTGCGGCGGAAGAAGAGCTTGCCGTGGCCTATGGCGACGAGCGGCTGGAGATCGGGTTCAACGCGAAATATCTGCTGGAAATCGCCAGTCAGGTGGACCGCGAAAATGCGGTGTTCATGTTCAACTCGTCCGGCGACCCGACCCTGATGCGCGAAGGCAATGATACTTCCGCGATCTATGTCGTGATGCCGATGCGTGTGTGAGCCGGACCATCTCTGAAACAGACATTGCAGGCACATCCTGCGACGGTCCTTGCGCGCGGGCTTTATGCCAATGCCTGAGGGTTGCCCGATGACCCGGCTTGCCCTGTCGCATCTCACGCTATCACATTTTCGCAGCCACAAACGCGCTGTGCTTGAGGTCGATCCACGGCCCATCGCAATCTATGGCAGCAACGGCGCTGGCAAGACCAACCTGCTCGAGGCGGTATCGCTTTTGTCGCCCGGACGCGGGTTACGTCGTGCGGCGACCGATGATCTGATCCGCAGGCCGGAGGCACTAGGCTGGAAGGTTTCGGCGACCCTGCAATCCCTGCATCAAACGCACGAGGTCGCCACGCAAGCCGAACCCGGCGCATCGCGTCAGGTGCGCATCGATGACAAATCGGCGACGCAGGTGGCGCTCGGGCGGATCGGGCGCGTGCTGTGGCTCGTCCCGTCTATGGACCGGCTCTGGATCGAAGGCGCGGACGGGCGGCGCCGCTTTCTGGACCGCGCCACGCTCAGTTTTGAGCCGATCCACGCTGACGCGGTGCTATCGTATGAAAAGGCGATGCGCGAACGCAATCGCCTGCTCAAGGATATGGTCCGCGATGCCCATTGGTATGCAGCACTTGAACGGCAAATGGCTGATGCTGGTGCGAAAATACACGCCAACAGGCAGGCCGCTGTTATGGCGCTGAACACCGCGCAAGAGGCCGCGCAAACGGCCTTTCCAACCGCCGCGCTGACCTTGGTTCAGGCCGATCCGCCCTTGCCGGACCCTGATGATCCATCGTGCCTGCTGGATGCTTTTGCGCAAAACCGCGGGCGCGATATGGCCGCAGGTCGAACATTGATTGGTCCGCACAGGTCGGACTTGCAGGCCGTTTATGCGGCCAAGGGCGTTGCCGCGAAGGACTGTTCGACTGGTGAACAAAAGGCGCTATTGATCAGCCTGATCCTTGCCAACGGGCGGGCGCTGGCCCGCGATTTTGGCGCGCCGCCGATCCTTTTGCTGGATGAGGTGGCAGCCCACCTTGACGCGGGCCGCCGCGCGGCACTTTATGACGAGATATGCGCGCTGGGCGCACAGGCGTGGATGACAGGCACGGGGCCGGAATTGTTCGGCGAACTGGACAGCCGCGCGCAATACGTCGAAGTCAGCGATGAAGAAGGCCGATCAACGGTGCAACAAAAGGAAAAGCCATGACAGACCTGCCGGTTCAGCGCGTCAGTGTGATCACTTTGGGCGTCGCCGATCTGGCGGTGTCGCGTAAATTCTACGGCGATATGGGCTGGGTGCCGCGTGACGAGGTGCCCGGAAAGGTCATCTTTTACCAGATCGCCGGCAGTGTCTTTGGGCTATTCCCGCATGATGAACTTGCCAAGGATCAGGGCCGCGAAGGCGCGACACTTGGCACTGGGGCGATCACGCTGGCCCATAATCACCGGTCCGAGGCCGAAGTTGACGCTGCTTACACCAAGGCCATTGCAGCCGGTGCAACAGCCTTGAAAGCGCCGGAAAAGACGTTCTGGGGCGGCTACGCAGGGTATTACGCCGATCCCGACGGTCACCCGTGGGAGGTGGCGTTCAATCCGTTCTGGGATCTTGACGATGAAGGTCGCCAAATCCTGCCGGACCCTACCGAAACGGCGTAAGACGCGGACCAGACCATGACAATCTCAATCGCTGACCTGTTGCTTTACGCTGGTGCCCTTCTGGTGCTGTTCCTGACGCCGGGGCCCGTCTGGGTCGCGCTTGTTGCGCGCACGTTGTCGGGTGGGTTTCAGGCCGCGTGGCCGCTGGCTTTGGGCGTTGTCGTGGGGGACGTGCTTTGGCCGCTGCTGGCCATCCTGGGTGTCTCGTGGATCGTGTCGGTCTATGCCGATTTCATGCTTGTTCTCAAATGGATAGCGGTGCTGACCTTTATCCTGATGGGCGTGGCGGTCATCCGGTCGGCGGACAAAACCATCGCCTCTGACAGCCGCCTGACACGGCCCGGCATGTGGGCGGCATTTCTGGCAGGGCTGGCCGTGATCCTTGGCAATCCCAAGGCTGTTTTGTTCTACATGGGGATGTTGCCGGGCTTCTTTGACCTGACGATCCTGACATGGATCGACATCGCCGCGATCTGCTTTTTGTCGTTTCTGGTGCCCCTGATCGGCAACCTTGTACTGGCCGCCTCCATTGGACGTGCGCGGGCGCTTTTGACATCTCCAACGGCGTTACGACGCACCAATCTTACAGCCGGTTTTCTACTGATCGGCGTGGGGCTGATTATCCCCTTCACCTGACACAAAATATAGGGGTTTCGCCGTGACAAGTGCTGCAAAAACGCATATATTTTGCGGGTAAAGCAGCGGGAAAAACGCCATGTCAGAAGAGCAGCCGAACAACGCCGAATATGGCGCCGATTCTATCAAGGTTTTGAAGGGCTTAGACGCTGTTCGCAAGCGTCCGGGCATGTATATCGGCGACACCGACGACGGCTCTGGTCTGCACCACATGGTCTACGAGGCCGTGGACAACGGCATTGACGAGGCTTTGGCCGGACACGCGGACCACGTCAGCGTGAAAATCCACGCCGATAATTCGGTTTCTGTGGGTGATAACGGGCGCGGTATCCCCGTCGACATGCACAAGGAAGAGGGCATCTCGGCGGCCGAGGTCATCATGACCCAACTGCACGCTGGCGGTAAGTTCGACAGCAACTCCTACAAGGTCTCGGGCGGTCTGCACGGCGTCGGCATCTCGGTGGTGAACGCGCTGTCCGACTGGCTGGAACTGCGCATCTGGCGCAACGACAAGGAACACTACTGTCGGTTTGAAGACAGTGTCACTACCAAGTCGCTTGAGGTGGTTGGCCCCGCAAATGGCCGCAAAGGCACCGAGGTGCGTTTTCTGGCGTCGACAGAGACATTCTCGAACCTCGATTACTCCTTTGACACGCTGGAAAAACGTTTGCGCGAACTGGCGTTCCTGAACTCCGGCGTGCGGATCATTCTGGAAGACGAACGCCCCGCAGAGCCGCTGCGCACAGAGCTGTTCTATGAAGGCGGCGTAAAAGAATTTGTGAAATACATTGACCGGTCCAAGACCGCCGTGATGCCCGAACCGATCTACGTGATCGGCGAAAAGGATGACATCGGGGTCGAGGTCGCGATGTGGTGGAACGACAGCTACAACGAAATGGTGCTGCCGTTTACCAACAACATCCCGCAGCGCGATGGCGGCACGCATATGGCGGGCTTCCGCGGTGCGTTGACCCGCACGATCAACGCCTACGCGCAGTCGTCGGGCATCGCGAAAAAGGAAAAGGTCAGCTTTACGGGTGACGACGCCCGCGAAGGTCTGACCTGCGTGCTGTCTGTCAAAGTGCCGGACCCCAAATTCTCGTCCCAGACCAAGGACAAGCTGGTTTCGTCCGAGGTGCGCCCAGCGGTGGAATCGCTTGTCGGAGAAAAGCTGTCGGAGTGGTTTGAGGAAAACCCGAACGAAGCACGCATGATCGTGTCCAAAATCGTTGAGGCCGCACTGGCCCGCGAGGCGGCCCGCAAAGCCCGCGAATTGACCCGTCGCAAGAACCCGATGGATGTGAACTTCCTTGCTGGAAAGTTGAAGGATTGTTCCGAAAAAGACCCATCCAAAACCGAAGTCTTCCTCGTCGAGGGTGATAGCGCCGGTGGGTCTGCCCAAACGGGTCGTGATCGTCAGACGCAGGCCATCCTGCCGCTGAAAGGTAAAATCCTGAACGTCGAACGCGCCCGTTTTGACCGGATGCTGGGTAGCCAAGAGATCGGCAACCTTGTCATGGCGCTTGGCACCGGCATTGGCCGCGATGAATTCGACATCAGCAAGCTGCGCTACCACAAGGTTGTCATCATGACGGACGCCGACGTGGACGGCGCGCACATCCGCACGCTGTTGCTGACGTTCTTCTTCCGCCAGATGCCCGAACTGATCGAAGGCGGCTACCTCTACATCGCGCAGCCGCCGCTTTACAAAGTGTCGCGCGGCAAATCCGAGGTCTACCTCAAGGATCAGGCCGAGATGGAAAGCTACCTGATCGATCAGGGTATCGACGGTGCGATGCTGCGGCAGGGCAACGGTGAGGAGATCACGGGCAACGACCTGCGCCGCATTGTGGAAGAGGCAAGACAGCTCAAGCGCGTGCTTGACGCTTTCCCAACCCACTACCCGCGTCACATTCTGGAGCAGGCTGCGATTGCCGGTGCATTTGTTCAAGGCGCCGTGGACCGCGATTTGCAGGGCGTGGCCGACAAGGTCGCCGCACGTCTGGACCTGATCGCGCTGGAATGGGAACGCGGCTGGGCTGGTCGCATCACACAAGACAAGGGTATCCGCCTTGCGCGCATCCTGCGCGGTGTGGAAGAAGTCCGCACGCTGGACGGTCAGATGCTTCGTTCAGGTGAGGCGCGCCGCTCTGGCAGCTTCACCCAGTCGCTGCAAGACGTCTACGGCCTTCCAGCCACGCTGAACCGCAAGGATCGCAGCCAGATCATCCACGGCCCACTTGATCTGCTGAACGCGATCCTGACCGAGGGTGAGAAAGGCCTGTCGCTGCAACGCTACAAAGGTCTGGGCGAAATGAACCCCGATCAGCTTTGGGAAACCACGCTGGACCCTGACGCACGCACGCTGTTGCAAGTCAAGGTCGAGGATCTGGCCGAGGCTGATGATCTGTTCACCAAGCTGATGGGCGATGTGGTTGAACCGCGCCGCGAGTTTATCCAGACCAACGCGCTGTCGGTCGAAAACCTCGACTTCTAAGCCTTGGCAGATGCGGCGCGGGTGATCATCACGCGCCGCACGAATGCCACTACGAAGATTGCTGTTAGGACCAACACGATTGTTGGTGCAGGTGCGCTGTCGATGAAAAAGCTGATGTAGGCCCCTGTCAGCATGGACGCCGTGCAGACCAGCACCGCAATGACCAGCATCCAGCCAAAGCTGCGCACAAGTAAAAACGCAATCGCACCCGGTGTGATCAGCAGCGCCACCGCAAGAATAAGCCCGACGGACGACAGTGTGGCCACGATGGTCAGCGACAGAATTGTCAACAATCCATAGTGCAGCCACGATGTGCGCAGACCCGATGCCTGTGCTTGCGCCGGATCAAAGGCTTGCAGCAAGAAATCACGCCACTTCACGATCAGCACGGCACATGACCCAAGCGCAATGATGCCAGCGGTCCAAAGATCGCCCGAGCCAACACCCAGCATATTGCCGAACAGGATATGGTCCAGATGCATGTCGCTGGGAAACGCGGTGAACAGAATGATCCCCAAAGCGAACATGCCCGAAAACACGACACCCATCACCGTGTCCTCTTTCACGCGGCTGTTGGTGGACAGATAGCCCGTCAGCAGCGCGCAGGTCATGCCCGCGCCAAACGCCCCGATCAAAAGCGGAATGCCAGCAATATAAGCCAGCACCACGCCCGGCAGGATCGCGTGCGCGACTGCATCGCCCATCAGCGCCCATCCTTTGAGCACCAGAAAGCATGACAAAAGCGCCGTGGGCGGCCCCACGATCAACGCAATCAGGAATGCGTTTTGCATAAACGGGAATTGAAAGGGCAGCAGCCAGTCCATCACAGCACCTCCGCCGCGCGACGCCGCGCCGCGAGCAATCCGTGTGTGGGGGCAAAGATGAACGCAAGCAGGAAGATCGCCGTTTGAACCGCGACAATCACACCGCCTGTCGCCCCGTTCAGGAAGAAGCTGGCGTAAGCCCCGACGAAACTCGTCACCGTCCCGATTGCCACGGACAGGATCAAAAGCCGCTCGAACCGGTCACACAACAAATACGCCGTGGCCCCGGGTGTGACGACCAGCGCAATTACCAGAAACGCGCCCACGGTCTGCATCGCTGCCACAACGCTGGCGGAAAGCAGGATGAAAAACACCGCCTTGAGGATATCTGGCCGAAGCCCAATCGCGCGCGCATGATCTTCGTCGAAAAAGACGACCATCAGGTCTTTCCACTTCAACAGCAGCACTGACAGTGACACGACGCCGATGATGACCAGTTGCAAAGTGTCCGACGGCGTGATCGCAAGGATATTGCCCATCGTGATCGTTTGCACACTGACCGCGATAGGGTTCAGCGATACCATGAACAGGCCAAGCCCGAAGAACGATGTAAAGATGATCCCGATGATGACATCGGTTTTCAGTCCTGACCGTCCGGTCAGAAACAACATCGCGCCAGCAGCCAACCCGCCTGACAGGAACGCGCCCAAGGCAAAGGGCAGGCCCAGCAGATAAGCACCCGCGACACCCGGAACGACTGCGTGGGACAAAGCGTCACCAATCAGCGACCATCCCTTCAACATCAAATAAGCAGACAAAAACGCGCATAAACCGCCTACAAGGGCGGATACCCACATCGCATTAGTCATATATCCATAGCTGAACGGCAGCAAAAGCGTGTCTATCATTCGGGTTTGTCCCCGTAGATCACGAAGGGGCGCTCGTCGTCGGTGATAATGCTCACCTCGCGGGTGTCGTCATCATCGTGCAGATCATCGCCGCCCAGTGTGAAGTGTCGCAGCACGCCGCCAAAGGCCTCTTCCAGATTGTCGCGCGTAAACACATCCTCGGTCAGCCCGTAGGCTGTGACGGTGCCTTTCACCAAAACGGTGCGGTCGCAAAACTCGGGGACAGAGCCAAGATTGTGGGTCGAAACCAGCATCACCCGCCCTTCGTCGCGCAACTCGCGCAAGAGCGCGACGATCTGGTCCTCGGTTTTCACATCAACGCCGGTGAACGGTTCGTCCAGCAGGATAACTTGTCCGTCTTGAGCCAGTGAACGGGCCAGAAAGACGCGTTTGCGTTGGCCGCCGGATAATTCACCAATCTGGCGGTGGCGGTAGTCGCGCATGTTCACGCGGCCCAAGGCCGTATCGACAGCCGCGTGATCTGCGGCGGACGGGCGGCGCAAAAAGCCCATGTGGCCATAGCGGCCCATCATCACCACGTCCTCGACCAGCACGGGAAAGGCCCAGTCGACCTCTTCCGATTGCGGCACATAGGCCACAAGGTTTTCGCGCATGGCATCTTTCACGCTGCGCCCCATCAATGTGATTGTGCCTTTGGCTGCCGGCACAAATCCCATGATCGCCTTGAAAAGCGTCGATTTGCCCGCGCCGTTTACACCGACCAAGGCCGTGACCGTCCCGCGCGGAATTTCAAACGATGCGTCGCGCAAGGCCGTGTGGCCGTTGCGATACGTGACAGTCACGTCGTGCGCGGCAATGCCGGTTTCATTCATCTGCTGTCAAACCCGCTGCCACAGTTTCGGTCGTCACGCGCAGCAGGTCCAGATAGGTCGGCACAGGGCCATCTGCGGTGCTCAGGCTATCGACATAAAGCACACCGCCATAGTCGGCCCCTGTTTCACGCGCCACCTGTTCGGCGGGTGCGGTGTTTACCGTGCTTTCACAAAAGACCACTGGAATGTCGTTGTCGCGCACCCCGTCGATGACCGCACGCACCTGCTGCGGTGTGCCGGTCTGGTCCGCGTTCATCGGCCACAAATACAGCTCTGTCATACCCAGATCGCGGGCCAGATAGCTGAACGCACCTTCGCAGGTAACCAGCCAACGGTCCTCTTCAGGGATCGCCATGATCTGGGCGCGCAGGGGATCAAGTGTTGCATTAATCTGCGCCTTATAGGCCTCGGCGTTGGCCGCATAGATCGCGGCGTTATCGGGGTCCGCATCCGACAGCGCATCGCGGATATTGTCGACGTAGATCATCGCAGCATCCGCGCCGATCCACGCGTGCGGATTGGCTTTGCCCTCGTAAGAACCGCTGGCGATGGATATCGGGTCAATGCCGTCTGACAGAGTGGCCGACGGCACGTCGCCAAGATTGCCGAGGAACTGTTCAAACCATAATTCGAGGTTCAACCCGTTCCACAAGATCAGGTCCGCGTCAGCCGCCCGCACGATGTCTTGCGGCGTTGGGGCATAGCCGTGGATTTCGGCACCCGGCTTGGTCACCGACACCACATCGGCGGCATCACCGGCGACGTTTTGCGCCATATCGGCCAGAACCGTGAATGTAGTGACCACCTTCAGCCGATCCTCCGCCATGGCGGGCAGCGGCAAAAGCAGAAGGGTGGCGATCAGGCAGGCGCGCATGGGGGCAATGTCCTCTTGGCAAAGTCCAGTGATGTAGATGCGACCCATTCGCAACTGTCAAGCCGCTTGCGAATGGTTCTCAAATGCAGATAGGTGTCATCTGCTGCGCGTCAACCGGAACAGGAGAGGCGCAATCGCGATCACAAGCGTGATGCGGATCAGATGCAGCACGGAAACATAGGTCACGTCCTGATCCATCGCCAGCGTCAGCAACGCCATCTCTGTCAGGCCACCGGGGGAATAGGCCAGAAACGCCTGGCTCAGCGACATGCCACTGATCGCAACGATGACCAGCGCAAACAAGACCGCAAAGATTAACATGCCGACCGATGCGACAACGGCAAGTGAAAGATCGCGTGCGATATCTGTGGCTTTTACCCCCACAAAGCGCGACCCGATCACGGTGCCAATCACGATCTGGGCTGTGATGATCATAATGGTCGGTGGCGACACGATCACCCATTCAGCAATGTGTGCGACGGCGCTCAGGATCATGGGGCCAAATACCGGTGCCGCAGGCAGGCGGAGCCATCGGCCCAGATAAACGCCCGCGACTGCGCAAAAGCCAAGAATGGCGTAGTCGCTGATGCTCAGATCATCCAGTGCCACCCATCCGGCGGTGCCTGTGCTGTTCACGCCCAGAAACAGCCCAAAGAAAAGGACGACAAACAAGATGACAATCAAGACACGGGCCGCATGCGCCAGCGCAATCCGTTTTTCGTCGCCGCCTGCCTCGCCGCCCATGATCAGCATTTCATTCAGTCCGCCGGGCATCGCGGCGTAAAATGCGGTCACTGGATCGTATCCGCCGATCTTACGATAGGCCGCATACGACGTGCCCGCCGCGCACATCAGAAAGACGGGGAGCAAAACCAGCGTGGGTATCCAGCCCGTCAGTTGCGCGAACAACGCCACCGTCACCGATGACCCCAGCATCACACCGATCACGGGGATCACGATGGGCCGCATTCTGTCCGGTCCCTTGATCGGCAGACCCAGCATCGCGGCAAGCGTGTTGCCGATCATCGGCCCCAGCATCCACGGCAGCGGCAGGCCCGCAAGGAAGCCGCCCACGCCAAAGATCAGGCTAATCGTCAGGGCCAGCAAAACTTGGCGATGGCCCGAAGCAGTCATGGATTACAATCCGCCAACGTGTTTTTCGCCACGCGCGCGGGCCAGTTGCACCTGCTTTTGCCGTTCGCGGAAACGGGCTTTGTCGGCTTCTGTCGTCTCGTCAACGCAGTGATGACAGGCAACGCCTTCCTCAAACGCGGGGTTGGTGCGGTCAGCGGGCAGGATCGGGCGGCGACAGGCGTGGCACAATTCGTGCGGTCCTTCGCGCAGCCCGTGGCCTACGCTGACCCGCCCGTCAAACACGAAGCATTCGCCGTCCCACGTGCTTTGCTCCTGGGGCACCTCTTCGAGATATTTCAGGATACCACCTTTGAGATGATACACCTCGTCAACACCTTGCCCCATCAGGTAATTCGTAGACTTTTCGCAGCGGATACCGCCGGTGCAGAACATCGCGATCTTCTTGTTGTGAAAGCGGTCTTTGTTCGCCTCCCACCACGCGGGAAACTCGCCAAAGGATTTGGTCTGCGGATCAATCGCGCCGTCAAAGGTGCCGATGGCGACTTCATAGTCATTACGGGTGTCAATTACGGCTACATCGGGGCTGTTGATCAGCGCGTTCCAGTCGGCGGGGTCAACATAGTGTCCGGTGCCCGCCATCGGATCGACATCAGGCTGGCCCATCGTGACGATCTCTTTCTTCAGACGGACTTTCATTCGGTTGAACGGCATCTCGCTGGCGGTGCTTTCCTTGTGCTCCAGATCAGCGCAGCCGGGCAGAGCGTGCAGATGCGCGAGCACCGCGTCAATCCCGCTACGGGTTCCGGCAACCGTGCCGTTCACGCCTTCGCGCGCCAGCAACAGCGTGCCGCCGATCCCGTGGGTCTGACACAGTCCCAAAAGCGGTTCGCGCAAGGCGGCAGGGTCTTCAAAGCGGGTGAAGTGATAGAGGGCTGCAACGATATACATGTCGGATCATTTACGCCTGCCGAAGGTTATCGGCAAGAGGATGGTCGACTGACCTTACCCGTGGGTAAGGTTTTCCTTTGTTAACAGTATATTAATGCTTGGCATCAGCTCGGTCAGCGGCAATCGCGAGACCGTCGGCCACGGCCGTAAACGCCTCGGCCTGTTCCAAGCGGGCCTGCGGAAACAGATCGGCCATCGCGTCGCGGACCACGTGAATCAGGCTCGACCCGCCCACAAAAACCACGGTGCCGATCTGATCGGCAGTGACCTGCGCCCGCGTCAGTGTCTCAGTGGCACAGGTTTTGATTTTGGCCGCATGATCGGCCAATCCATCACGCAGATCGTCTTGTGTCAGATGCGCCCAAAGCCCGCTTTCCAGTACGCGCAGGTCAATGCCTGCTTCTGTTGCGTCGGGCTTGTTGATCTGGATTTTGCCAGCCTCAACCGCAAAGGCCAGATCGTGACCCAGTTCAAGTTCCAACACATCAGCCAGCCGTTTGAACGGTGCAGGATCGACCCCGCGCTTGGCAAAAATCGCCGCCGTGCGCCGCGTGTCGCCGTTGTAAAGGAACGGGATTTTCTCCCAGCTCGCCAGATCGTTAAAGATCGCATTGGGTGCTGTGTAGGTGCCTGCCCCCATGTCGTTTCGGATCGTGCCGCCACGGCCCAGCAAGGGCATGACATGCGCAATCGAGATGGATCTATCAAAGTCGGTGCCGCCAACGCGCACACCGTGGCTGGCGATAATGCGTGTCTCATCACCCTTGCGTTCAAACACGGAAAAGTCGGACGTGCCGCCGCCGATGTCCACGATCAGACCCAGCTTGCCGTGTTGCAGACCACCTGCGGCCAATGCGGCGGCTTCGGGCTCAAAGAGGAAATCAACGCTTTCAAACCCTGCGATGCCATAGGCCTCTTGCAGGTCCAGCAAGGCTTGCGCGTCGCGGGCGTGATCCGTCGAATGAAAATGCACGGGGCGGCCCGACACCGCGTGGCGAAATGTCAGACCTGTGCCAGCTTCGGCCCGTTCGCGGACGGCCCGCAGGAACCGCGCCACCACTTCGATCAGGGTTAGCGTCTCATAGGCCACCTGCCGTTTTTCCCGCATCAGGGGTGTGCCCAGCACGGACTTGAGCGCGCGCATAAACCGCCCCTCGCGTCCGTCAATCAGCGCCGCATTTGCAACCGATCCATAGCTGGTCACCTTGCGCTGCGTGTCGAAAAACACCGACGTCGGCAGGGTTTTCTGACCGGGTTCCACCTCGATCAGATAGGGCTTACCGTTCACCAGCAGCCCCGCTGCGGTGTTGGACGTGCCGAAATCTATGCCAAGCGTTTGCGGGGTCATCGCCGCCTCCTGATGCGAAGGCGCTCGCGATAAGCGACACACGTGCGCAAAGCAACCCGCCGGCGTGACATTCCCGCAGGCATCGCTCAAAATGCCTGCAACAGTGAAAGGACACCCCCATGAAAGCCCTTATCGTCATCGACGTTCAAAACGATTTCTGCCCCGGTGGCGCCTTGGCCGTGAACGGTGGCGACCAGATCGTTGCGGGGATCAATGCCATGATGCCCAAGTTCGAGGCCGTGATCCTGACGCAGGACTGGCATCCGGCAGGACATTCGTCGTTTGCGTCCAGCCATGACGCCGCGCCCATGTCGGTGATTGATATGCCCTATGGCCCGCAGGTTCTATGGCCTGACCACTGTATTCAAGGCAGCGATGGGGCCGCGTTTCATACAGGGCTGAATACCCATGCCGCCGATACGATTGTGCGCAAGGGCTACAACCCTGCCATCGATAGCTACTCCGCCTTCTTTGAGAACGATCACACCACGCCCACAGGCCTGCACGGCTATCTGCAAACGCGGGGGATCAATGATCTGACGCTGGTCGGCCTCGCCACGGATTTCTGCGTGAATTACTCTGCGATTGATGCGGCCCAGCTTGGCTATAACGTGACTGTTCAGCTTGATCTGACGCGCGGGATTGATCTGGACGGATCACTTGCCACGGCCAAGACAGCGATGGAGAAGGCGGGCGTCACCCTTTCGTGACTTGCCGCAAACGCCCCCATTGCGCCTATAGTGGGTGCAAATGAGGGGGACCAATCATGCGACCAATGACATTCGCGCTGGGCTTGGCGGTGCTGACCTCGCCGGCCTATGCCACCGAAGGCGAACGGATCACCGTAACCGGTGAGATTATCGACACATGGTGCTATTTCTCTGGCGTGATGGGCGGGCCTGACGCGGTTGTCGGATCGGCGCACCACACCTGCGCGCTGTGGTGTTCGGCGGGTGGCATTCCCGTGGGCCTTCTGGCCGAGGATGGCACGGTTTATATGGTTCTCAAGATCGAAGGTGACGCTGGCAGCGCGGGTGGCACAACGCAGTTGAAACTGGCGTCCCACACGGTCGAGGCCGATGGCATGCTCTACCAGCGTGACGGGTTGAATTATTTGGTCGTGGAAAGCGTGGTCAGCGATCTGGACATCACCAACAACAATGCCGCTGACTACGGCCCGATCCCGCCGTTTGCCGTGCCAGAGGGGGATCGCTGATGTTTCGTTCACTTGCTTTGCTGGCGTTGATCGCCAGCCCCGCCGATGCACAAGATATCGACTTTGAAACCGGGTCAGAGGCGCGCAGCTGGAACCTCTATGCCGAATATCCCGCCACGTTCGAGGCGACGGTGGTGGATATCCTGTGCGAACTGACAGGCGATTGTGTTGATAACTGCGGCGATGGTGCCCGCCAGTTGGGCCTGTTGCGCACCGTCGATGATGTGCTGGTTTTTCCCAACAAAAACAGCCAGCCCGCCTTTACCGGTGCCGCGCAGGAACTGTTGCCGTACTGCGGGCAACTGGTCGATGTGGACGGGCTGGAGCTTTATGACGACGACCTTGGCGCGTTCAACATCTACCTTGTCCAAAAAATCCGCGCCGCTGGCACCGAGGAATGGACCACGGCCAATAGTTGGACCAAAGACTGGGCCGAGGCCAATCCCGATGCCGCAGGATCTGGCCCGTGGTTCCGCCGCGATCCGCGCGTGCTGGCTGAAATCGCAGAGGAAGGCTATTTCGGCTTGGGGCTTGAGGCAGACGAAGAGATCAAGGCAGACCTCTGGCCATGATCCGCGCAGCATTTTCGATGTGTCTGGCCACGCCTGCCGTTGCCGAGACGCCTGCGTTCCTACAGGCGGTTGGCGGCGACTTTGCCCTGACCGATCAAACAGGTGCCACCCGCACGCAAGCCAGCCCCGACGGCACAGCGCAACTGCTGTTCTTTGGTTACGCAAACTGCAAGCAAATCTGCTCGTCCGTGTTGCCGCAAATGGCCGATGTAGTTGACGATCTGGCCCGCGACGGCGTGGCCGTGACACCGATGATGATCACAGTGGACGAGACGGTGGATACCGTCGCAACCCTTGGTCCAGCCTTGCGGGAATACCATCCCGATTTCGTGGGCTTGACCGGATCGCAAACCGAATTGCAGGTCGCCTATGATGCCTTCCAGATCGAAAAAGAACATCTGTTTGACGATCCCGAATACGGGCCTGTCTATGCGCACGGCAGTTTCTTGTATCTGATGGATAGCGCGGGTGCCGTGCTGACAATCATTCCGCCCGTTTTGACGGATGATGAGATCACAACGATCATCGCCAATTATGTGGAGCCTGCCTGATGCGCCGCCGCACGATGCTATTGGGTGTGCTGGCCGTTGGTGCCGCAGGCTTTGTCGCGGCTGACGGGCAAAACCTGTTTTACGCCGCCATCACCGAGGATTTTCCCGGTGGTGTGCTGACTGTGCAAGAGGCGCATAGCAAGGCCGTTGCTGGTGATATCACGCTGGTTGATATCCGCCGCCCTGATGAATGGGCCTCAACCGGATCGGGTGAAGGGGCGCACCGCGTTGACCTGCGCCGCGACGATTTCACGGATGCTATCGCCGCCCTTGTCGATGGCAATCGTGACGCGCCCATCGCGCTGATCTGTGCGCGTGGCGTGCGCTCGGCGCGGGAAAGCAATCGCCTGCAAGAGGCGGGTTTTACTAATATCATTGACGTGCCCGAAGGGATGTTGGGATCGCGTGCAGGGCCGGGCTGGATCGACAGCGGGCTGCCTTTGGTGCGGGGCTAATTACTCGGCGGCGATGCGTTCAGGGCTGGCCAGTAGGGCCGCAAACCGTTCCCGCTCGCGCATCGCGTCGCGGATAATCGCGGGCGTGTTCAGGTGCTCCGGCGTGCCCATCTGCCGTCCTTTCCAACCGCGTGATCCAAGGTTCACACCTGACAGCGCCGATAGCGGCACCGCCAGCGTCAAGCTTGCGGCAATCGGCAAAAGCCAGAGCGTCACTAGCCCCATCACCATGCCAACAGTCATTGCAAGACCGATTACCGTTTCAACGCTGTGAAATTTCATCATGGTCAACAAGCTATAGCGCCCGCCGCTGCGTTGTTGCGGCGACCATTTCTCTTGCACGCCAATGGCGCTGCGCATGACGGCAATCGACTGCTGCACCATCAGCACAGGTGCATAGGCAATCGACAGTGCAATTTCGGCCAGCAAGGACGCCGCGAACTGCCCCACGCCGCCCACGTCTGCCATGCGGATCCCCGCGCGGCGGGCGGCAAAGGCCCCCATGATCTTGGGCGCCAGCAGCATCGCGTACATGAAGGCGAGGATCGACAGCGCGTTGCCCGTCGTCATCTCGGGCCAGCTGACCTGCGGATCAAAGCCAGCGAAATAGACCAGCGCGTTCGTCTGCTCTCCGTTGCCGATCAGCGCCCAGACCAGCAGGAGCGCGAACCACGCGGGCGACATCAGATAGCCCATCGCGCCCGATACCAGATGAAAGCGCGAGACGGCGTGAAACCCGCGCGACCGCAGCAGGCCAAGGTGTTGCAGGTTGCCCTGACACCAGCGCCTGTCGCGCAGCACGTAATCAATCAGCGTTTGCGGCACCTCTTCATAGCTGCCCTCGATTTGGGGTAGGAACCGCACGGACCAGCCCGCGCGGCGCAGCAAGCCAGCCTCGACGAAATCGTGGCTGAGGATCAAGCGCCCTTGATCCGATTTGGCACCACGACGCGACCGCATGCGGGGCAGGCCGGCACAGGCTGCAAAGGCGTTTGCGCGGATAATCGCGTTATGCCCCCAGTAGTTACCCTCTCGGTCTGTCCATTGCGCCAGACCTTCGGCCAAGGCATGGCCATAGATACGGTTGGAAAACTGCTGCACGCGGCCAAAGATCGACTGTGCACCAAAAAGCGTCGGAAAGGATTGGATCAGGCCCGCGGACGGATCACGCGCCAGTGCATCGGTCAGCGCCACAATGGCACGCCCGCTCATCAAACTGTCGGCGTCCAGCACCAGCATCGCATCATTCGCACCACCCCAGCGTTCAACCCAATCGGCCAGATTGCCGACCTTGCGATCCGTGTTGTCCGCGCGTCTGCGATAATACACCTGCGCGCCTGCGGGGAAGTTAGCGGCCAGATCGCCGTAGGCCCGCCACTCTTGCGCTGCGATGGCGTCGTCACGGGTATCTGACAGGATAAACAAGGCGAAGCGATGCGGCGTATCTTCGGCATCAAGTGCCGCCAGCATCGCGGCGGCGTTGCCAAAAACATCCACCGGATTTTCATTATAGACGGGGACAAGCAGCGCCACGTCCATCGGCGCGACAGGCCCGCCCGCGTCCTTGGGACGCGACAGGTAGAGCGTGGCGATCCCCATCACAGCCGTGCTCACCGACAGGGCGATCCAGAAAAATGTGAAGGCGATCAGGCCGATCACGACCCCTTCAAAGGCCGAAAACCCGTCCATCGCGAACCAGTCTGTGAAGGCCGCGATCAGAGCCAATGTGGCAGTCACCGCAGGCAGGAACGTGGCATAGCGCCAGATACGTGTCGTGCTGCGCGCCCGCGCCAAAGGGGCTTTATCGCCCGCATAGTCCTGATCCAGCGCCTGAATAGGGCGGGACAGCGGCGCCACAGGTGGCATCGCGCTGGGCATCTGGGCTTGGGTTACGCCGTCCATCTGTAAAGCCAGACCTCACTGATGGGGGTGTCATCGACGAAAAGCTGGGCGCGCAGTTCAACACTGGTGGCGTCCTCTGGCAGCAGCGAAAAGGCAAAGCGGATACCACCGGTGCCCGGATTGCGTTGCAGGATGCCACCCGACACGGTGCCGGCACTGCCAGTGACAACGGTTTGCACGGTAATCAGATCATCAGGGATCGCAGGGTGATCGGCAAAATCAATCGCGCAGACCGTCTTGATCTGGTCAAACCCTTTGCCAATGCGCGTGTTGGTGACGTGTGTCACGTCAGGCAGGCCATCGGGGTTATCACCCCATGCCATATGATAGGTGAAACGGTGTTCGCTGCCTGTCATCAGGGCCGCGCGGGGCCGCCAATAGGCCACGATGTTGTCGTAGATTTCCTTGTCGGCAGGAATTTCGATCAATTCTACAGCACCAGCGCCCCAGCCTTCGTGCGGGGTGATCCACAGCGACGGGCGCGCCTCGTAATGCGCCTCAAGATCGGCGTAAGCCTCGGCCTTCCGGTCGCGCTGCATCAGGCCAAAGCCGCGCGGGTTCTCATCGCCAAACGCGCTGACCTCGACCCCTTTGGGGTTGGCAAGGGGCCGCCAGATCCGTTCGTTGTTTCCGTTCCAGATCAGCAACCCTTCGCTGTCATGCACGGCAGGGCGGAAATCATCGAAACGGTGGCGGTTCGTTTCGTCGAAAAAGAACATGGACGTCAGCGGCGCAATCCCCACATGGGTCAGGTCCACGCGCGGGAACACGGTCATCTCGACCTCGACCTGCGTGGTGTCACCGGGCGTGATTGCAAAGCGGTAAGCACCGGTTGAGGACGGCCCATCCAGCAGCGCATGCACGATGAAGGTGGTGGCGTCGGGGGCGGGGGCCTCGATCCAGAACTTGGTGAAGTCGGGGAATTCCTCACCGCCCGGATCGGCAGTGCGCAGGGCAAGGCCGCGGGCGGACAAGCCATAGGTTTGCCCATTTGCGATGGCGCGGAAATAGGACGCGCCTTGGAATACCATGAACTCTTCGAAGATCTCAGGGCTATTCAGCCCCGCGCGCAGGCGGAAGCCGGAGTATCCCATCCGGTCATCGACAGGCAGATCAGGAAACTGATCGGTTTTGTCGAACAGATCAAAATCATAGCCAAGGGTCTTGGCGGTGCCATCCTCAACGATGTTGATTTGCACAGGGCGCGGCACATAAAGGCCCGCTGTGAACAGATCGACCTTCACCGGCTTGTCTTCATCCACCCAGATCGCGTTGCGGGCGTCGAACCAGATGTGACCAAATTCGTCATAGGTCAGGTTCAGCCACTCTTCGGGGATCAGCGGGACAGGTGTGTAGTCGGCCTGCGCCAGCGCGCGCGCCTCTTCCAGCACCATGTCGGGCGAAAAGGGCATTTCCGCCGCGATCAGGCGGGTCTGCGCAAAGGCAGGGGCGGCGATGCTGGCACCAAGGCCAGCCAGAAGGGCGCGACGTGAAATCATCCGGTTGCAGACTTTCTCCAGGGTTGGCCTTTGAACCAGGCCGCAGTGTAGGCGCAGACGATCAACAGCGCGAATCCAATGAGGTTCACGGCGACAACTGTCCAAGTATCGCGCCCGATCTGGTCCATCGTAAAGCCCGACAGGCGGGCAAGCGCCATCGAGAACACAAACACGGCAAGGGATTGCTGACCGACTTTCGTGATCATCGCGACGATATTCTGCCAGACGCGGCCAATGGTATTGCGCCCCTGCGGCAGCAGCCGGTGCCCGCCGTCACCTGCGATGACATAGGCCAGATAGGCGAGACCCAGAAAATGCACGTAGCGCAGGATGCCAAAGTCGCTCTTTGTAATCCACATACGGTTGTCGGTGCGCCACTGGTTTGTGCCGTCAAAGCCCAATTCGCGTGCACCGACGTTGGACAAGGGGATGTTGCCCAGCACGATCACCAGCGCGAGGATCGTTAGCGCCCAGTTGACCGGCGGGCGGGGCAGCCACCCGCGCACGAAAGCGAAGCCGGTGAAGAAAATCAGTTGCCACGCGAACGGATTGAAGAACCACGCACGCTCCGACCACGGCTCTGCGGGGAGGGAGATCGCGATGCGGTCAATCCCAAGTGTCGCAAGGATATCCTCTTGCGCCAGAAACCAGATGCCGATGCAGGCGATGATGGCAAGGATCGGATCAACCCGTGCCAGCGCCATCACCAGCGGCATCATCAGCAGGATGCCGATATACATGGGCAGGATATCGAAATAGTTGGGCACGTAGGTCAGTGTGAGCAGCCCCACAATCTGTGGGCCGGGGTCACTACGGAAACGGCCAAGGTTCAGCTGGCCGATGTAGTCCGTTTCAAAATCGCCAGCCATGTTGATAGCAAACAGCATCGCGACGATGAACATGAACAGACAGATGTGCGCCCAATAAACCTGCCAGCAGCGAAACAGCACCCGCGCCGTGCCAAGCAACCATCCGCGCCTGTCATAGCTGCCGCCAAATGCAATCGCCGATGCCATGCCGGAGCAGAATACAAAAATCTCGGTCGCGTCGGAAAAGCCGAAGCGGGCAGGAATCCAGCTTGTAAAGAAATTGCCCGGCGTGTGTGCGCACAGGATGATGAACATCGCGATCCCGCGATAGAAATCGAGCCTTGGGTCGCGGACGCGCTGGGATGGGCTGGCAGCAAGCATATAAGGTATTCCGTCTGGTCTGCGACGGCTTATTGCGCGGGGATGCCAGCGGCGCAAGCGGCGGCGCGGCCTTGATCAATCAGGTGGCGGCGTGCAGCGGCATAGCCGTCTTCACGACCTGCACGCAACGCTGTGCGCTGGGCCAAAATCGCTTCGGCCTCGTCCAGAAATCCGGCGCGGATCCCGCTGTCGATGGTCAGGCGTTCAAACACATCGCGCTGGGCGTGACTGCCGCCCGCGTTTTGCATCGCAGTGCGGGCGTTGGACAGGTTGATGAATGCCTTGTCAAACTCCGCCTCGCCGAAGGCCTCCAGCCCCGCAGCGGCAGACAGGCCAGGGTGTTTCATCGCTTTTTGCACATTGGTCTTGTTGGTTTGTGCGTCGCGGTGCAGGCGGCCCATCATTTGCGTGATCGCCGCGTCGCGATTGTCGCCCACAAGTGCCAGCATGTAATGCAGATCGGCAAAGATCAGGCAGCCATCTTCGGTCCGGTTTGCGCTCAGATCGGCAAGCTCCTCCCAACGGTGGCCTACGTCAACGCCGTCCAGCTCAAGCCGTGACAACAGCGAGGTTGCGTTGGAAATGTCGCGATAATCATCGGTTTTGTCGGCGCGAATTTCGCGGTCATACAGATCAAGCACCACGTCCTGCTGCCCCAGATCAAGGTGCATCAGCGCCTTGTGCCACCAGACGTGATAACGGAAATTGTTGCAATGCGCCCAAGCGTTTTCGCGCCCCGTCAGCCATTTGATCCCGCCAGCGGCATCGGCTGTCATATCGTGGACATGGGCCACTGCGTGCAGGCCCCAGGCATCATCAGGGGCGATCAACATGCCCTCGCGACCCACAGATTGGGCGCGGGCGTAATCGCCTGTTTCTTCTAGCGCAAAAGCATAGCAGCCCATCAGGTATCCGCGGGCGGCGTGGTCTGGCGCGTAGGCGGGCATCACCCGCTCGATCATTGCGCGCATCCCTGCGCTGTCACCCAGCACAAAGCGGGTCGCGTGATCCAGTTTCATCGCCAGCGCATCCGTGGGATCGGCGGCAAGAACAGCCTCAAAATGGCTCAGCGCGCTGCGGGGATTGCCATCCAGCCAATGACCCAGCGCATCGACAAAATGCTGTTCGCGGGCGCAGATCGGTGTCGCAGCGGCGCTGGATTTAGCAGTGGCAAAGGCCTCTTGCGCCGTGGCCAGCAATTCGCGGCGGCCCAGCAGCACGTAGAACATGCCTTTGACCGCGTGGCCCAGCGCAAAGTCAGGCGCTGCCGTCAGCGCCGCGCCCAAGTGTTCGGGGGTGGCAGCACTGTGGGCCAGAAACGCCATCTGGCATTTGTTCCAGCTGTCCAACGCGGCCGGATCGGTCAGGGTGGTCGGCTGGGCAAAAATGTCTTGCATGGTCATAGCGTAGCGTCCTTTGGCACGGGCGGGCTGTGTCACCCGGTCGCCTTCGACATACCTACGAATCGCGGCTTTGCCTTGTCACAGGTCCGTGATTGACGCGCCTGTCAGGTATGTTTCAGTTTGGCTTTTTATACCTGATTTCAGGGCTTTGACCGCAGACGGGCCAGCACATCGGCGGTGTCCTGCCCAAAGCGCGGCGGCGCATGACGATAGGTCACCGGCGTCTTTGACAGCTTCAGCGGATTACCGATGACGCGGACATGGCCGTCTGCCACATCATCACGCGGGATCGTGGCGATCATATCGCGGGCGGCCACCTGATCAGAGCCGAACACCTGATCGAGCGTCTGCACCGGCCCCACCGGCACCTTTACCGCCTCAAGTCCCGCGATGATGGAGTCCATCGGGTGCGCGGCCAGCAGCGGGACAAGCTGTGCGATCAAAGCGTCACGGTTTTCAAGTCTTGCCGGGTTCGTGGCAAAACGGGGGTCAGTCGCAAGTTCATCCGCGCCCAGAAACCCGCAGAACCGTGCAAACTGGCTGTCGTTGCCAACGGCCACGATCACATGCCCATCGGCACAGGCAAACACCTGATACGGCACGATATTCGGGTGCCCGTTACCGCGCCGTTTCGGCTTGGCACCTGTTGTCAGGTGGCTCACGCCTTCGTTGATCAGCCATGCGATCTGGCTGTCGACAAGGGCGATGTCGATATGCTGGCCTTCACCGGTTTTATCGCGGTGGCGCAGGGCGGCAAGGATGCCGACGGTCGCGTACATGCCACACATCACATCCGCGATGCCCACGCCGGTTTTCATCGGCTCGCCGTCCGGCTCTCCGGTCAGGGACATGATCCCGCCATAGCCTTGGGCCATCAGATCGTAGCCCGGTTTCGCGCTGTTGGGGCCGGTCTGCCCGTAGCCCGAGATCGACGCGTAAACCAGCGATGGATCAGCGGCCAGCATGGTGTCCGCGTCCAGCCCGTATTTGGCCAACCCACCGGGTTTGAAGTTCTCGATCATCACGTCACACTGTGCCGCAAGGGCGCGGATCGTGTCCTGTCCCTCGGCTGTGGTGATGTCGACGGCGACGGATAATTTATTGCGGTTGGCGCACATGAAATAGGCGGAAAGATCGGTTTGTATGCCGTCTGTGTCTGCGATGAACGGCGGCCCCCAAGTGCGGGTATCGTCGCCGCCTGTGCCGGGGTTTTCGATCTTGATGACCTCTGCCCCCAGATCGCCTAGCAGCTGCGTGCAGGTTGGCCCCGCCAGAATGCGGCTTAGGTCCAGCACGCGCAGTCCGTCCAATGCGCCCGCCATATCAGATACGCCCGTCATAGGACTGCCGGTCAATCACGGCGGCAATCAGGGTGAAAGTGTCGGCCTTTTGCGCATCGGCAAGCGCGGCTGTCAGGTCGTTACGCGACGTGACAGTGGCGCCGTTGCCCCCAAAGGCGCGGGCGATCGCGGCATAGTCGTGGCCCATGAAATCAACGCCGCTGTTATCCATCTGGCGCTGGCGCTGTTTCAGCTCGATCAGGGCGAGGGATTGGTCAACGAACACCACGAAGATGGCGTTGTGGCCCTGCTCTGCCGCTGTGGATAACTCCCCCGCAACCATGAGGAAGCCCGCGTCGCCTGAAAAGCTGACGACCGTGCGGTCAGGTGCTGCGATTTTCGCGCCAATCGCCAGCGGAACAGCGCAACCCATCGTGCAAAGGCCCGACGATTGCAGCAGCGTGCGCGGGGCGTCGCAGGTCCACATTTGCGACAACAGGATCCGGTGCGCGCCGCTATCTACGGTAGCAATCGCGTCAGCGGGCAGGGCGTCGCGGCAGGCGGCGATCACGCCGGATGGGCCCCAGACATCATCCTGCGGGAAGGCTTTGGAAAGCAAGTTTTTCGTCTGTGCGGGCTCGTCGCCCACCCATGTTTTGCGCGGCGCTGCGGTAGAAAACGCATCCAGCGTGGCGCCGGTATCGGCGATAAAGCTGAGCGTCGCCTGATGCATAAAGTGGTGGTTCGGGGCCGCGGTGATGTCGATCACGTTCACCTCTGCAGCGTCCCAGATATTCTGCCAACCGGGGCGCATTTCGATGGGGTCATAGCCTGCGCAGATCACCAGATCGGCCTTGCGGATCAGCGGCAGCAGATGGGTATCAGCCAGCGGTGACAACCCCGCGCCACCAAGGGAAAGTGGGTAGCTTTCGGGGATCACACCCTTGGCCTTGTAGGTGGTAATGACAGGCACGTTGTAGCGTTCGGCAAAAGCCTGCACCTGCGCAGCGGCATCATCTTTCAGCACATCCAGCCCGACGATCATCACGGGCCTATCTGCCTGCGCGATCCAGCTTTGGGCCGTCGCAAGATCGTCACCTGCAGGAACCACAGGGCTCGCCACCGCGCGGCGTGCCGGTGCGGGGGCGGCTGGTGCATCGGCGACAGAGATCGGCACGTCGATATGCACGGGGCCGGATCGACCTTCGGTTGCGATGCCCAGCGCCTTTTCCACGATGATGCCAGCGGCCTTGGCATCCAGCGTGAACGTGGCTTTCGTGATCGGGGCGAAAACGGCGCGATGATCCAGCACTTGGTGGGTGTAGCTTTGCGCATCATGCGCATCGACGCAGCCTGTCAGCACAATCAGCGGCACGCGGTCCTGCTCGGCGTTTGCGACGACGTTCACACCGTTCATCGCACCCGGCCCGACGGTGGCAACCATAATCGCGGGGGCGCTATCCATATGATGCGCCCCTTCGGCCATAAAGCCGGCGGCGTTTTCGTGCCGTGTCAGGATAAACTTGATTCCCGCCTTTTCCAGCGCGTCGATTAGCGTCAGCACCTCTCCACCGGGCATGCCAAAAGCGTGGCGACATCCGGCATCATAAAGGCGGCGGGCCAGAACATCGGCGGCGCGAAGGGCTTCGGTCATCTTGGTATCCTAAATTCCGGTCAGGTCAGGGTTAGCGTGCCGCTTCGGCAATCGCCAGAAAAATGGCATCCAGTTCGGCAGCAGCAGCGGCCAGATCATCGCCACCTTCGGTCATGTAGGGCGCAAAGACAAAGCTGGGCGTTTTGTAGGACAGCGCTGCAGCACCTGCATCGTCCTCTGTCAGATAAAGCCGGATGGGGGCCTCGATCATCGCGGCGGTGGACAGGTTCAGGATACGCACGGCAAAGACGTTGTTGAAAACGCCCATGACGCGATTGTTGGGGATGGTGATGCCGCGGTTGGTGGCGGCACCTGTTGGGCCTGCTTGCGTCACCACGGCCATGCCGTTTGCACGCACGGCGGCGCGCGTATCTTCAAGCAGCACATCAAAGGGCTTGTCACTTTGCATGACGACCCAACCGTCGCGGGGCTGAATGGATTGGGCGGCGGCCATCGCGCCCCAGATCATCAGGGCTATCGTCAGGAGAATGCGCATCTGGTGTCCTTATGGCTTTGGCGCGGACCATCGCCGCAAAGCCCTGTGCGGTAAACTCACGTTTGCGCCAAAAGTGTTACCGGATGCCCCTAGCGGCCACGCCCGGCGAACCAGACCGATGCCACACCAGCCACAGCAATCACGACCAGCCCGATCAGGCTTAGCCCATCGGGAAAGTCGCCAAACACAACCAATCCCAACACCATTGCCACCAAAAGCTGGCTGTAGATCAGCGGCGCGATGACACCGGCGGGTGTGGTGCGGCTGACGTTCACCAGAATGAAGTTACCGCCCGCAGAACCAAGTGCCGAAATAGCCAGCAATCCTGCCACAGCCCATGTCAGCGGTGGCAGGCTGCCCAACGCCATTGGCGCAAGGATCACCGCACCGATGGCCAGTTGCGAGAATAACAAAAACCGTGGTCTGTAATCGCCTGCCAGCCAGCGCGTTGTGACAAGATAGGACCCGTGCAAACAGCCCGCCAAGACGGCAAAACCCATGCCTGCTGTCATCCCGAACCCCGGCTTCACGACCAATAGCACGCCCGCAAAGCTGACCATCAACAGCGCCGTGCGGGCAAACGAAATCCGTTCTCCTAGCACCAGTGCTGACAGGAAGTAGGCCACGACCGGCCCGATAAAGAACCCGCCAAAGACGTTCGCCATAGGCTCTGTCTTGAGCGCGGTGAGGATGCAGGCAATCGCAACTGAAATGAGCGCCGCCCGCAGAATGACAGGCCAGCGGATCAGCATCGGCATCTCGGCCCGTTGCAATCCGCAAAACGGCGCGATGACGACCACGGCCACGGAAAACCGCGCCCATGCCACGAAATAAGCACTGAAGCCTTGGCCTGTCAGCACCTTGCCCGCAGCGTCACCGCCTACGATGCAAGTCATTGCCAACACAACAAGGCCGATCAGGGATGTGGGGTATTTCTGCTGCATTGTGCAAGCGTTACGCGTGCCGCCTTTGCTTAGCAAGCCAAAGGGGTGGCGTGTGCGGGGCGGTCTGCGTAAGCTGCTGCAAAACAAACAGGAAGTCAGGCTATGTTTGAAGGTATCCTTTCGCTTTTTCGTGGCACGGCCACTCCGTCAGAAACCCCGCTGCCGCCAGCGGACGTGCAGCACGCGCTGGGCGCTTTGCTGATCCGCGCCGCCAAGGCCGATCACGCCTATCTGTTCGAAGAGATCGACCAGATCGATGATGTGCTTGCCGCGCGCTATGACTTGAACCCGGTCGAGGCCGCCAAACTGCGCGCATCTTGTGAAAAACTGGAAGAGGCAATGCCGGACACCGCCGAATTGGCGGGCATCCTGCACGACGCCATTGACCCCGTTGAACGCGAAGCCACCGTGGCCGCCATGTGGTCTGTCGTTTTCGCCGACGGGATCGAGGAGGAGGAGGAAGACAAACTGCTCCACGAGGTCGAGGCGATCCTTGGTGTATCTCCCGACGTGAGCAAACGGCTCCACGATCAGGCGATGAACGCGCGGCAACGCGGCAGCTAGGATAAGATCATGGTCGATATCGCCACACGCGTCTGGAACCACAAATGGAAGATCGACCCTATCGTGCGGTCGCTGATCGACACGGATTTCTACAAGCTGCTCATGTGCCAGTCGGTGTTCCGCAACAAGCCGGACACGCAGGTCACCTTCAGCCTGATCAACCGATCCAAACACGTCCGTCTTGCCGATCTGGTGGACGAGGGCGAATTGCGCGAGCAGCTCGACAACATCCGCTCCCTGTCGTTGTCGCGCGGCGAAAGCACGTGGATGCGCGGCAATACGTTCTACGGCAAGCGCCAGATGTTTTCGCCTGAGTTCATGGACTGGTTCGAAAACCTGCGCCTGCCGCCCTACCATCTGGAAAAACGCGACGGCCAGTATGAGCTGACGTTTGAGGGCACATGGCCCGAGGTGATGCTCTGGGAAATTCCCGCTTTGTCCACGATCATGGAACTCCGCGGCCGCGCCGTTCTGGGCGATATGGGCCGCTTTGAACTTCAGGTGCTTTATGCCCGCGCCATGACGAAACTCTGGGAAAAGGTCGAGAAACTTCGCGACGTGCCCGATCTGCGGCTTGCCGATTTCGGCACCCGCCGCCGTCATTCCTACCTCTGGCAGGACTGGTGCGTGCAGGCGCTGAAAGAGGGGTTGGGTGACAACTTCACAGGCACCTCCAACTGCCGCATCGCCATGATGCGCGAAATCGAAGCGATCGGCACCAACGCCCACGAACTGCCCATGGTCTACGCCGCCTTGGCCGAGGATGACGCCGCCCTGCGCCAGTCACCCTACGACGTGCTGTCCGACTGGCACGCCGAACACGACGGCAACCTGCGCATCATCCTGCCCGACACCTACGGCACCCCGCAATTTCTGGACGGCGCACCGGACTGGCTCGCGGGCTGGACAGGCATCCGCATCGATTCAGGCGACCCCGCGACGGGGGCCGAAAACGCGATCCGCTGGTGGGAAAGCCGTGGCGAAAACCCGCGCGAAAAGCTGGTGATCTTCTCGGACGGGCTGGACGTAGACAAGATCGTGACCCTGCAAAAGCAATTCGCAGGCCGCGTCCGCGTGTCCTTCGGCTGGGGCACAATGCTGACCAACGACTTCAAAGGCCTCGCCCCCGACGACGCCCTCGCCCCGTTCTCACTCGTCTGCAAAGCTGTCGAGGCCAACGGCAATCCCACCGTGAAACTCTCCGACAACCCCAACAAAGCCATGGGACCGGAGGCGGAAATTGAGCGGTATAAGCGGGTGTTCGGGGTCGGTGCGCAGGATCGGGTGGAGGTTGTGGTTTAGGTGTTGACCGCCACCGGACATTTTGCTTTTGCGCTGAAAATTGCTCTAGAGCCAAAATTCACAGATTCCGCCGCGTGGAGAAATGACTGCTCTGGGAGCCGGACAGCTCTCGTTGCATGGCGTGCTATCTAATCATAGCTTCACATTATTGGGAGTTTAGAAAAGCCTCAGCAATTTACTTGAAACACATCAGAGGTTTGACATGGGCGCCGCTTACGGCTGGGCTAACACTGAACGACATTGTCTTCCAGACCGAACCTTCCAATTTTAGACCAAGAGACAGAATAGTATCCATGGCTTTTGAACACTATCGGCATGCACTTCTAAACGCTCGAAACATTCGCGATTCACGCCTTCTGATCGGTACGGAAGGCGCTCTCGAAGTACGCTACGCTCCCTTCGACCACATCAACCCGACCGCTCAGCTTGTCATTCTGGGTATCACCCCAGGCGAGCAGCAAGCCAATGCAGCCATCCACGAAATGCAACGCGCCCTGAGTTTGGGTACTACGGACGCCGAAGCACTTTCTAGAGCTAAGAAGCATGCTTCCTTCTCTGGCCCCATGCGGATCAACCTATTAAAAATGCTGGACCTCATAGGCGTCAACAAAGCGCTAGATATCCCGACTTGCGCCACGCTTTGGGGCCAACATATCGGACTCGTACAGTTTGCGTCCGCTCTACGCTATCCCGTTTTTATGGAAGGCAAAAATTACACAGGGTCGTCTCCAAAGATGACCACGTCTCCCATGCTTCGTGAGCAGTTGATGAGTTTTACTGCTCAAGAGCTTGCAATCCTTCCAAACGCGCTTGTGCTACCGCTAGGCCCAGCCGCGACAGATGCGTGCCGGTATCTCGCGAAACTGGGCTCTATCGACCCGTCTCGTATTGTAAAAGGAGTGCCACATCCCTCAGGCGCGAACGGCGAGCGCATCGCTTACTTTCTCGGACAAAAACACCGCGTCTCACTTTCCAATAAGACCAATCCAGATAAAATCGATGAGGGACGAGACGCCGCGCTCCAAACAGTCTCCAAATGGCGGCAGGCTGTCTAACGCGTATTTCTAATCTATTTGTCGGACAAGTCTCGTCCGATGAAACTGGACATTAGCGTAATTGCATAGAGCACTTCTCCAGCCGCATTGGTGACTTTTGGACTATTCAAAGCGAAGTTCAGTTTGCCGCCATCACTCCCCCTCCTCAATCCCCTCCACAATATCATCATCCGTCGCCTGCTCGACCTCGCCGCCCAGCACAAGCGCCAGCACAATCGCGATGAAGCCAATCGGGATCAGCGCGTAGAGCACGCTGCGCAGGTTAAAGCCGTTGGGTGGGGTTGGTTTGCTGGGGTCTGACATGGAGGTCTCCTTCATTATTCAACCAACCAACGCCGCACCTGCCGCCGCGTTCCCTTATTCCTCGACCTTCCCACGCAGTGCCTTCACTTCGCCGCGGACCTTCTTCTCTTTCAGCCGCCGTTTCACCGACCCGTAGGTGGGCCGCGTCGGGCGCCGTCGTTTAGGCACCTCGACGGCTTTGCGGATCAGTTCCACCAGCCGCTCGCGCGCGATGTCGCGGTTGCGGGCTTGCGAGCGGGTCTCTTGCACAAACAGCACCACCGCGCCGTCCTTGGTCCACTTTTGCCCCGCCAGCCGCCGCAGCCGCGTCTTCACAGGCGCGGGCAGATTGGGCGAGCGTTCGGCCTCGAACCGCAGTTCCACTGCCGTCGACACCTTATTCACGTTCTGCCCACCGGGGCCGGAAGACCGCGTGAACTGTTCGGTGACTTCCCAGTACTCGATTGTGATCTGGTCGTTCACTTTCATCGCCAGCCTCGCATCATTTTGCCAAAAATACTCGCCCGCCGCAGGCGTCCCGCACTGTCAAACGCGGTGTGCGTCCGGTGCACGCGCTGTGCACGCAAATCATACGGCCCAAATCGCAAAGAAAAAGGGCCACCCCGACGAATGGGATGGCCCTTTCCTGAATTAGCGGAGGTGGGTCGGTTAGGATCACCACCTTGGTTTGGTCTTAGCCAAAGATTGCCTTAGCCAAGCGTCCCCCAAGTTGTCCCGACACACTTCTCCAATACCTCATGATGCACTGGATCACCTCCTTTCAAAATGTTTCGCCTGAAACAGAGGTTGTCATACATCTGGTATATTTCAAGTAAAAATATACCGTCGGTGGGATTTTACGCCGCGGCGCGGGAATAGCGCTGCACAATCAGGCGGAACGGCACCAGTGCCAGCAGCGCGATGCCCAGCTTCACGCCCCAGTCAGCGACGGCCAGTGTCACCCAAAGCGGCACAAGTGGGCCTGTGTTCAGGAACGGCACCGCGTCCTGCGCCCAGATGATCTCTTCGGTGGCAGATGCGCTGAAGCCGTTGAAGACGCTGGCAAAAGCAATCGAGAAAAAGATCGCCGTATCCACAGTCGACCCGATCAGCGTGCTGGCCAGTGGTGCTTTCCACCATGATCCGTCGCGCAGGCGGTTGAACACGGCCACGTCCAGCAATTGTGCCACGCCAAAGGCAACGGCAGATCCGATAGCGATACGCACGGCCACGGCGGGATATGTGAAACCGTCGCCCTCCAGCATGATCTGGCTCCCGATCAGCGAGCAGATGATCCCGGTCACAAGGCCAGCGAGCACGACCTTGCGGGCGGTGGCAGCGCCATAAAGGCGGTTCATGATATCGGTGACCAGAAAGGCGAGGGGGTAGGTAAACGCCCCCCATGTCAGCAATCCGTCAAGGATGAGGAATTGCACAAGAATATTCGAGGCGACCACAATAGCGGCCATGGCGAGAACGCCGGGAAGGATGCGTGTCATTGGTAAATGTTCCGTTTTGACAAGGGTGCGGCACTTGGCCCCCGATCCGTTCGGGGACGCGGATCTTTAGGCGGGGCGGACTGCCCCGTCAACCGCCTAGACGGAACTCGATGATCTGTGTTTGCAGCAGAAAATGATAGTTATCGTCCGAGATCATCGTCACACGTACATCGCCATTGGCATCCGTCCAGACGCTGATCCCTTCCAGATTGCCAAAGGTTTTGCGCGGCGGCAGAACGATTTCGGCCCGCGCGGTGTCCAGATTGACGCGGCGCACCTGATTGCGAAAACTGATGCCGGTGAAGTCGCGCTCAAGAATATAGAGCCAGCCATCCGGCCCGAAGTCAGCCCCCACAGCAAGGAAAGACCCGTCGCGCGGCAGGCGCATCGCGATCGACCACGCGCCATCAACAAAGCGATAGATCGGGAACGGGCGATCATAGCGGCCCGTGCGTTCGGGAAGCGTGTACAGCGCACCAGACTGATCAATGGCCAATGCCTCAAGACTGCTGTTATTCTGCATGGTCTGGAAATCAGGATGGGCGGGCAGGGGGCGCTCTGTTGCGGTCACGCTGTCAAAAGCGCTGACGCGGTGCGCGCCTTCAAACGCGACATAGATCGTGCCGTGGGGCGCGATGGCCAGCCCCTCACTGTCCTTCGCGGCGCGGCCTTCGGCGGCGTTTGGCAGGACGTCTATGCTTGTGGTTCCGGCGGCCTGCACATCAACAATCCGCCCGCTGTCATCGCGCACCAGCGATCCGCTGACGAAAAGCCCACGATCAGACAGCGCAAGAAAATCCGCGCCATTGTCTGCCACTTCGATGGCGGACAGGCCGCCAATATCGGGGTCGTCTGGCACCCATGTAAATTGCTCAAGCGCGGGCGCGGCAACCGCCTGCGGCGCGCAGGTCAGCAGCAAGGCTGCCACGATCTGACGGTGCATTTAGTTGGCGTTCAGCACGCTCAGGCATTGGCCCGGCAATTGCGCCATCGTGACCGGTCCGCGTGGCGGACGTGGCGTGGCGTTGGGGTCCGGTGGCGGCGGGTTCAAAATGTTGTTCACCCACTGCTGCGCATCGGCGCAGCCGTCACCCGCCGGCGGCGCTGGCTGGTCTTCACAGCCCACAGCACCGGGGGGGCAATTCAGCCGGACGTGGAAATGGTAGTGATGCCCGTACCAAGGCCGGATCTTGTTCAGCCAGCTGCGATCACCCGTGGCGTTGTTACACATCGCAACTTTTGCGCCCGGAAAAACGAAGATGCGTGCGACACGCGGGTCTGATGCGGCGGCACGCAACACGGCCTCGTGCTGGGGTGTCCAGCTGCTGTTTGTGAAGGCACCGGCACGGCGACGCATGGAGATCGACGAGATATTCTCGCGCTCCTGCCGCGACAGGTTCAGACGATCGGGTGGCAGCATCCAGATATCGGCATCAAGCCCGACCTGATGGCTGGCATGGCCTGTCAGCATCGGACCACCGCGCGGCTGGCTGAGGTCACCGACATAAAGCCCTTCCCAACCGGGCAGGGTCGCGGCAAAGCGCGACAGGTCCTGCACATAGTCAATCAGTTCCGGCTGGCCCCAGTTGCGATTACGGCTCAAGCGCATGGCCTGCCATGTCGGGCCCGTTTCGGGCAGTTGCACAGCACCGGCCTGACAGCCCCGCGAATAGAAACCCAAAGGCTCGGACGATTGCGGTGATGGCGTCGGGATATTGCCGAACAACTGCTTTGCCACCCGCGTGTCACCGCTATTGGACTGCGTTGAAATCGCTGCCTGTGTGACTGTCGCGTCATCATCACCGCCACAGGCGGCGAGGGCTGCAATTGAAAGGGCGATCAGGATATTGCGGATCATACTGCTGGCTCTCCGTCTTTGTTGACCCACCTTAGCATCACAAGACCCAAAATAAAGAGGAAGATCACCGGCAGGAAGCCAAGCTGCACATTGCCTGTCAGATAGGTGAAAAGCAGGATCAGCGCAGGAGCCAGAAACGCGGTTGCCTTGCCGGACAAGGCAAACAGACCGAACGCCTCGGTCGGGCGGTCGGGGTCGGTGTGGCGCACCATCATCGAGCGTGACGCGGCATAAAGCGCACCGCCCGCGCCACCGATCACAACGCCGCAGCCAAAGAAAATCAGGTCGGGAAACATCGAATTTGCGTCAATCGGCAGCCCGAAGAACTGCGTGCGCGACATGCCAACGATGATCGTGCAGACCAGCATCAGCATCCAGATGCAAAAGATAATGACAGGCTTCGGCCCCAGCCGCGCGTCAAACCGCCCTCCAACGTAGGTAAAGATCGCCGCCGTGATCACGCTGATGATGCCAAAGACGCCCAGCCACAGCGTCTCCCAGCCCAGCACCAGAACGGCATATGTGCCACCGAACGCATAAAGCGCATTCAGCGCGTCGCGGTAGAACATGCCGCCGATCAGGAACGATGCCGTGCTGCGGCGGCGGGCCACGTTGCGCAGGGTGGTTTTCAGGTCATTCCAGACCTTTGACATGGGCGGAACGCTGCCTTTGTCGGCGGGATTGTCATGCACCCACAAAAAGAACGGTATCATGAAGATCGCAAACCAGATCGCCATAAGCGGCCCCACAGCGCGTGTGCCTTCGCGGTTCGCAGGGTCCAGCCCGAACAGCGGATCAAGCCCGATCAGCGTTTTGCCCGTGGTCGCATCTTCGGCCAGAAACACCAGCATCAGGATCAGCGACACCAGCCCGCCCCAATAGCCAAATGACGCGCCGGAGCCTGAAATCCGGCCAACCTCCTCGTCGGTGCCCAATGACGGCAGATAGGCGTTGATGAAGTTCAGCGCGCTTTCTGCGGCGACAAAGCCCACGTAGAAAAGCAGCAGGAAGATGAACAGGTTGCTGCTGTCCGGCGTCATGTACCACAGCGACCATGCGCCGATGATGTAGACGATGGAAAAGCCTACGATCCATGGCTTTTTGCGGCCAGTATTGTCGGCAAAAGCCCCTAGAAACGGCGCGGTAAAGGCGATCACAAGGCCGGCAATGGTCTGACCCATGGCCCAGACGCTTTGCGCTTGAGCATTGGCAGCTTCGCCTTCCAGACCGGTGCCAAGGTAGTAGTTGGAGGCCACGACTGCAAAGTAGGGACCAAAGATGAACGTCAGGCCAAGCGTGTAATAGGGCTGTGCCGCCCAGTCGAACGCCATCCATCCCCAGATGCGCTTTTTCGCGTCAGTTGCCATTGCTGTCCCCTTTGTCCCGTCGCGATAAGACACTGACGCTGGGGCAGATGGCAAGTGATGCTTTCGTGACGCTAGGTCTTGTCCCAACCCTCGGGCAATTCCGGCGGCCAAGGGCGCGTGGCGTCCGCGTCAATCCAGTTCTGTGTCCAGTCGGGCAGCACAGGTTTTTCGCCCTCATAGCCGATGTAATCAAACAGGCGGCGCGGGCGCACGATGCCGTTGTGATCGGTGATCGCAGAGCGGTAGAGCGCCTGTGCCGCGCATTCGTCACCGATCCAGATCGACTGGTCGAGATAGAAAAACTTGTCGTCCCAGCCAACGGCACGGCTGACCATCTTGAATTTGACAAACGGCCTGATCCGCTTGCGGTAGCGCACAGACACGCCAGCCATGGTCAGACCCCATTTGTTGGCCCTCAGCGCGGACAGCAGCCCGACCCGCCGCGCCAATACCGTGCGGCCCAGATCAAGGATCGTCAGGATGCGGCCGTTGTTCATTTCGAAAAAGACATCGATATCCTGCGGCCAGCAGCGGTGATGCGACACGTGCACGCCAAGCACCGGCAGGTCTGAAGCCTTGCGGTGAAGAATGAACTCTTTGGCCATGCGAACGAAGGGGAACATGCGGGCGGCTCCTGATAGATACTGACAAAAGACTGGTGGCGGTTGACGCGAACGTCAACTTTAACCTCGGGGCAACGTGACGGTGCCAAACAGGCGTCGCTGACAGTTAGGGCTGTTCAAACCGGAATGCGATGCCAAGATGCCAAACAACCGGACAGCGTTGCGAAAAGGATCACGCCCATCATTGCCTATGTCACAGTCGGGGCCGACGATATCGCCCGCGCCAAGCAGTTCTATTGCGCGCTCCTGCCTGCCTTGGGCTACGGGCTGGAGGAAGGGCCGGAGGGGCTGAGCTTTGCTTTACCCGTGGCCGCTGGGCAAACGGAAATCCTGCCGGATTTCTACGTAAAACCGACCTTCAACGGTCAGCCCGCAACGGCTGGCAATGGTGCGATGACGGCGTTTGAAGCGCACAATCAGGCACAGGTGCGGCGCTTGCATGCGGCGGCTTTGGCCGCAGGTGGCACCGACGAAGGACAACCGGGCTTCCGCCCTGATTACGGGCCGCGCTTTTTCGTGGGATACCTGCGCGATCCGCAGGGCAACAAGATCGCGCTTTATTCAAGCCACCCGGATGATCCGCTGCGGGATGATAGTCCAGAATAAGCGCCCGCACTTGCCCCCTTGCCGCAGACTGCTTAGATCAGCGTCACACCAGACAAAAGGCCACGCCCATGCAATCCATCTTTGAAATCCTGATGCTGCTGATCAGCGTGGCGCGTTTCTTTATCTTTGCGCATTTCATCATGTCTTGGCTGATTAGTTTTCAGGTGCTCAACATCCGTCAGCCGATTGTGGCGCAGATCTGGTATGGCCTGCAACGTATCCTTGAGCCGGTCTATCGCCCGATCCGCAACATTCTGCCCGACATGGGCGGGATCGACCTGACGCCGATTGTGGCCCTTTTGGGGCTTGAGGTGATCCGCATCGTGTTGATCAACAACGCGGCTGCTTTCTACTAAATCGGAACAGGCGTTTCGGATCAGAAACGCCGCTTGGCGCAAATCTGGTCTTGGTGGTCGCAGGTGGCCTTCCGCGCATGGGTGCCGGATCGCTATGATGTGGCAACAACCGCGCGAGGATTCCCATGTCTGACATCACCTTTACCCTTGATGGTAAGACCGTCACTGCCAAATCCGGCCAGACGATCTGGGAAGTGGCGAACGGTCAGGGCCTTGTGATCCCGCATCTGTGTCACAAGCCGCAGCCGGGTTATCGGTCTGACGGCAACTGCCGCGCGTGCATGGTCGCCGTGGAAGGGGAGCGGAACCTGATTGCGTCCTGCATCCGTGAACCGTCCGAGGGGATGGTGGTGACGACAGATCAACCGCGCGAAGTGCAGGCGCGTAAAATGGTGATCGAGATGCTTGTCGCCGACCAGCCCGAGCAAGACGTCGCGCACGATAAGTCATCGCATCTTTGGGATATGGCCGCGCAGCAAGGCGTTGCGACCAGCCGCTTTCCAAAGTTGAAGCCGGATCATGTTCCGCTGCTCGACGACAGCCATGTTGCGATGTCGGTGAACCTTGATGCCTGCATCCAGTGTGGC
The DNA here is from genome assembly GCF_037543925.1 of Yoonia sp. 208BN28-4. NCBI lineage: Bacteria > Pseudomonadati > Pseudomonadota > Alphaproteobacteria > Rhodobacterales > Paracoccaceae > Yoonia > Yoonia sp. 208BN28-4. Next base: position 32,993 of record NZ_JBBIFY010000001.1, on the reverse strand, counting down.
CTGTGCGTGCGGGCTTGCCGCGAAGTGCAGGTGAATGACGTGATCGGCATGGCGGGGCGCGGGCACAACGCCTACCCAGTGTTCGATTTTGACGATCCGATGGGGGCATCATCCTGCGTGGCCTGCGGCGAATGTGTGCAGGCCTGCCCGACAGGTGCGTTGCTGCCCGCGACCGTCACGGACGAAAACCAGATGGGCGACACGGGCGATTATGACGAAGAGATCGAAAGTGTCTGCCCGTTCTGCGGCGTCGGCTGTCAGGTGTCGCTGAAGGTCAAGGACAACAAGGTGAAGTTCGTCGAGGGCATCAATGGCCCCGCGAACGAGGGCCGCTTGTGCGTGAAAGGCCGGTTCGGCTTTGATTATATCCACCACGACCACCGCCTGACGAAACCGCTCATCCGCCGTGAAGGTGCACCCAAGGGCCTGAACGTCGATCCTGGCAACTGGCAGGACACGTTCCGCGAGGCGACGTGGGACGAGGCACTGGATTTCGCTGCCAAGGGGATGCGCGACGCGGGCGGCAAGAAGGTTGCCGGTTTCGGGTCCGCGAAATGCACGAATGAAGAGGCGTATCTGTTCCAGAAGATGATCCGTCAGGGTTTTGGCCACAACAACGTCGATCACTGCACGCGGCTTTGCCATGCGTCATCCGTGTCGGCGCTGCTGGAAAACGTGGGTTCTGGTGCCGTGTCTGCCACGTTTAACGAGATCGAGAATGCGGACGTGGCCATCGTCATCGGGGCCAATCCGGTCGAGAACCACCCAGTTGCCGCCACCTATTTCAAGCAGTTCGCCAAGCGTGGCGGCAAGCTCATTGTGATGGATCCGCGTGGCGTGGGGCTGAAGAAATTCGCGTCCCACATGCTGCAATTCCGCCCCGGCGCGGATGTGTCGATGCTCAACGCAATCATGCACGTGATCGTGGAAGAAGAGCTTTACGATCGTCAGTATATCGAAGCCTACACCGAAAACTGGGAAGCCGAGAAAGCGCACCTCAAGGATTTCTCGCCCGAGAAGATGTCCGGTATCTGCGGTATCGAACCCGACGTGCTGCGCGACGTGGCGCGAACCTTTGCGGGCGCTAACGCGGCGATGATTTTCTGGGGCATGGGCGTGTCGCAACACATCCACGGCACCGATAATTCGCGCTGCCTGATCTCGCTTGCGTTGATGACGGGGCAGGTGGGCCGCTCTGGCGCTGGCCTGCACCCCTTGCGTGGTCAGAACAACGTGCAAGGTGCGTCTGACGCGGGCCTGATCCCGATGTTCCTGCCCGATTATCAGGCGGTGGGCGACGACGGCGTGCGCTCCGCCTTTAACGAGGTGTGGGAGAGCGACAGCATCGACCCGCAAAAGGGCCTGACCGTCACCGAAATTCTGGATGCTGTGCATGATGGCGATATCACGTCGATGTATATTCTTGGCGAAAACCCCGCCATGTCCGACCCCGATGTGGAACACGCGAGGGATGCGCTGGCCAAGTTGGACCATCTGGTCGTTCAGGACATTTTTATCACCGAAACGGCCAACTACGCCGACGTGATCCTGCCCGCCTCTGCCTTTGCAGAAAAGAACGGCACGGTGACCAACACCAACCGGCAGGTGCAAATGGGGCGGCAGGCCGTCACGCCACCGGGCGAGGCAAAGGAAGACTGGTGGATCGAGGTGGAACTGGCCAAACGGCTTGGCCTTGGCTGGACCTACACCCACCCGTCCGAGGTTTTTGCAGAGATGACGCAGGTGATGAAGTCGCTGAACAACATCACATGGGATCGCTTGGAGAGCGAGAACGTGGTGACCTATCCATCGCTTTCGCCCACAGATCCCGGCCAGCCGATTGTGTTTCAGGATGGTTTTCCCCGCGAAGGTGGTCGCGCCAAATTTACGCCTGCCAGCGTGATTGCGCCGGATGAAACACCGGATGCCGAATACCCGATGATCCTGACCACGGGGCGGCAGCTTGAGCACTGGCACACGGGCTCGATGACCCGCCGGTCCAAAGTGCTGGACGCGGTCGAGCCTGAGGCGAACTGTTCGCTGCATCCGTCTACCCTGCGCAAGCTGGGGGTTGAACCGGGCGGGATGCTGCGCCTGACCACGCGGCGCGGGTCGATCACGATCATGGCGCGGGCGGATCGCGCCGTGGCCCCTGACATGGTGTTCCTGCCTTTTGCCTATGTCGAGGCCGCGGCAAACATCCTGACGAACCCCGCCGTAGACCCTTATGGCAAGATTCCAGAGTTCAAATTCTCTGCCGTGAAGGTCGAGCGGGCCGAGGATGCGATTGCGGCCGAATAAAATGGGTGGCGGACGGCCGCTTACAAGGGGTGGTTCGAAGAAATAAATCGCCACGCGATGGAACGATTCCGATATGCGAAAAACCCCTTATTTTCGGGGGTTTTGATCGGCCAAAACCCGCCATATGCGTGATAAATATCGCGGATATTTTTCGTCGCGTTTTCCCCCTGAGCAAAGGGCAAAATCAGACCTAAATCCAGTTTCAACGCAGCGCTTATGCTGCGCTTTGAGATAAGGATCTCTGCCATGAATACGACTACTCTTGTAATGTCCGCCGCTCTTGCTTCTTTGATCGCAGGCGCTGCATCCGCACAAACAACTGCTTTTGCAAACGATGGCGCAACAGCACAGGCCGTTGACGATCTGGAAGAGCAGATCGCAGACGACCGTGACCGCGATATCGGCAGCTTTGGCAACGAAGGCCGCACCGTTGGATCATACGGTTCGGTTGCGATGCGCGCGTCGTCCACATCCAACGATGGCGACACAAACGCTGATGTCGGCATTGGCCTGCGTTACGGCACATACGACGGCGTGAACGGCTTTGACGTGACCGCCAGCTTCAAATACGGCCAGACCAATGGCACCGAGACCGAGAACCAGCTTCTGGCCGGTGTCGACTATCGTCGTGACTTTTCCGACGCGTTCTTTGGCTACGGTAAGGTTGAGGCATCGTTTGACCGTCTGACAACAACTGTCGGCGAATACGAGCAGGACGTTTTTGTTGGTGCGGGTCTGGGCTACCGGATTTTCAACACCGACGATCTGCAGTGGTCGATTCAGGCAGGCCCCGGCTACCGGATTGCAGAGGTTGTTGGCGGTGACACCGTGAACGAAGCTGCGGCATCTGTGTCCAACAACGTCTATTACAGCCTGTCCGATGTGGCCTACATCACCAACGACACCGACGTGATCTATTCGGAGTTTGCGACAACCGTGACCAACGAACTGGCCGTGAACGTGGCGCTGAGCGACACACTTTCGCTGCGCACAAGCTATGCCACCAAATACAACGACCAGACAGACGACGCATTCTCGGATGCTGAAAACACCTTTGGCGCATCGGTCGTTTACAACTTCTAAAAACTGACCCTCTCAGCGGATTGCATTCCCACTGATCGGCAGCAAGGCGGCACCCCAACCGGGTGCCGCCTTTTCGCGTTTTTATGGGCGGTGATGAATTAAATGAACAAGCGTTCAAAAAAATCCGTTGACGGATCGGGGTGGCGCGCCTCACTATGAAAGCAACAACTGGATCGCGGGGAGGCGATTCAGACTGTGTCGGCCATTGGTCGGGTGGGAGGAGCACATCATGTCAGCGTCAAACGGCGATGCCATTTCGATACCGCACCTGTTGGCGCGCAACGTCGCGCAACACGGGAACAAAGCCGCCTATCGCGAAAAGGAATTCGGGATCTGGCAAAGCTGGACCTGGGCGCAGGCCGCGCAAGAGATTGACGCGCTCGCGCTGGGTTTCCTGACACTGGGCGCTGCCGAGGGCGACCACATCGCGATTATCGGGCGCAACCGCCCCGCGCTGTATTGGGCGATGGTGGCCGCGCAGAAATGCGGCTGCGTGCCGGTTCCGCTTTATCAGGATGCCGCCGCCGAAGAGATCGCCTATGCGCTGGATCACTGCGGCGCGCGCTTTGCCATTGCCGAGGATCAAGAGCAGGTCGATAAAATCGCAGACGTGCGTGAGGGTCTGACGGGGCTGGAGCACATTGTTTATTTGGACGGGCGCGGTTTGCGCAAATACGATCACGCTGCGATGACGTCTTTTGCCGATGTGCAGGCGGCTGGCCATAAATCCGGCCTTGAGGCCGAGATGAAGGCGCGGACTGACGCGCTGACCTATGACAGCAAATGCGTAATGCTCTATACCTCTGGCACGACAGGGCGGCCCAAGGGTGTTGTTTTGTCGAACCGCAATGTGATCGAGACATCCAAAAATTCAGCCGAGTTCGACAGCCTGCGCGCTGGCGATGAGGTGCTGGCCTATCTGCCGATGGCTTGGGTTGGCGATTTCATCTTTTCCATCGGCCAGGCCATGTGGACGGGTTTCTGCGTGAACTGTCCTGAAAGCGCCGACACGATGCAGACCGACCTGCGCGAGATTGGCCCGACCTATTACTTTGCCCCGCCGCGCGTGTTCGAGACACAGCTGACGCAAGTAATGATCCGCATGGAAGACGCGGGCCGCTTCAAGAAATGGCTTTTTGATCGTGCGATGGCCCTGGCGAAACGTGTCGGCCCCGCGATGCTGGACGGCAAGGACGTGTCCGGCATGGACAAGCTGAAATATCGCTTGGCCGATTGGCTGGTGATCGGGCCGCTGAAGAATACGCTTGGCCTCAGCCGCGTGCGTGTGGGCTATACTGCAGGCGAGGCAATCGGGCCGGAGATTTTCGATTTTTATCGTGCGCTAGGCATCAACCTCAAACAGCTTTACGGCCAGACCGAGGCGACCGTATTCATCACACAGCAGCCGGATGGCGAAGTGCGGTCAGACACTGTGGGCGTGCCATCCCCCGGCGTGGAAATCCGCATCGCGGATAATGGCGAGGTGTTCTACCGCAGTCCGGGCGTGTTCGAGGAATACTACAAAAACGCCGAAAGCACGGCCTCGACCAAGGATGCCGAAGGCTGGGTCGCCACGGGTGACGCGGGCTTTATCGAGGAAGACACGGGCCATTTGCGTATCATCGACCGCGCCAAGGATGTGGGCAAAATGGCGGACGGATCGCTGTTCGCGCCCAAGTATGTCGAGAACAAACTGAAGTTTTATCCCAACATCCTAGAGGCCGTGGTGTTTGGTGCCGACCGTGACCGCTGTGTCGCTTTCATCAACATCGACCTGACCGCCGTGGGCAACTGGGCGGAGCGCAACAACATCGCCTATTCGTCCTATCAGGAACTGTCGCAGCATCCGCAGGTGCTTCAGACCATTCAGGAACATGTGTCGGAGGTGAACCGGTCAGTCGCGGATGATCCGATGCTCGCGGGCTGCCAGGTGCACCGTTTCCTTGTGCTGCATAAGGAACTGGACGCGGATGATGGCGAGATGACCCGCACGCGCAAGGTGCGCCGCAAGATCGTGGGCGAGAAATTCGATGATTTGATCGGGGCGCTTTATAGCGATGCCTCTGAAATCTATACCGAAACCGAAGTGACCTATGAAGACGGGCGCAAGGGCAAGATCAAGGCGACGCTGGATTTGCGCGATGCGGACGTGGTGCCGGTAGAAACGAAGGTGGCGGCATGACGGTGAGACGCGCGCGTGCCGCGACGCCCCTCCCGCCATCCCACGAGATGAGTATTTTTGGCAAAATGATGCAGAGGATCGCATGAAGGATACGGTTGAGCCTTATGTGACCGAGGACGGGCGCAAGATCGGCGGCACGCTGATGGACATGCGCGGGATCACCCTGCGTTTTGGCGGGGTCGAGGCGATCAAGGATATCTCTTTTGATATCCGTGAGGGAGAGATCCGTGCGATCATCGGGCCGAACGGTGCCGGTAAATCATCAATGCTAAACGTCATTTCGGGGTTCTATAACCCGCAGGAGGGCGAGGTCTGGTTTCGCGGCAAAAAGCGCCCCCCGATGAAGCCGTATCAGGTGGCGCGGCAAGGCGTGGCGCGCACCTTCCAGAATATTGCGCTGTTCGAGGGCATGTCTGTGCTCGACAACGTGATGACGGGGCGGTTGGGCCACATGAAAGCAGGTATGCTGAGCCAGATGATCTGGGCGGGCAAGGCCGAGCGCGAAGAAACCGAGAACCGCGAGGCGGTTGAGCGCGTGATTGATTTTCTGGAAATTCAGGCGATCCGCAAGACGCCGGTGGGGCGGCTGCCGTATGGTTTAAAGAAGCGTGTCGAACTGGCCCGTGCGTTGGCAGCAGAGCCAAAGTTGTTGCTTCTGGACGAGCCGATGGCGGGGATGAATGTCGAGGAAAAAGAGGACATGAGCCGCTTTATTCTGGATGTGAACGACGAGTTTGGCACGACGATTGCGCTGATTGAGCACGATATGGGCGTGGTGATGGATATCTCGGACCGCGTGGTCGTGATGGATTATGGGCGCAAGATTGGCGACGGCACACCGGCAGAAGTGCGCGGCAATCAGGAAGTGATCGATGCCTATCTGGGGGTGGCCCATGATTAGGCTGATCGCCATTTGTGTTGCGTTATTCCCGATGGGGGCAGCGGCGCAGACACTGACGGATCATCTGAACAGGTGTCTGTCGGAAGTCGCGCTGTTTGACGGCTTTGTGCAGCAGTTTGGATCAGATGGCGCTTTGCCGGACGACAGCTTTTTTGTCGTGCCGGAGGCTGGCGCAAATGAGGTGGGATTGACCTACCTGCCTGCTGACACGGCCAACGGGATCATGAATCGCGCCGAGTGTTACGTCGTCGCGATGGCTAGCGACGAGGCGACGTTCGACGAGATTTACGCGTTTCGCGACGTTCTGTTTGAAACATACGGGCCGGCCAAGCCGATCTCACCCGGTGAGACACAAAAGCTGGTTGAGGCCTATTGCCTGAACAGCGGTGTGCCCGTCATTTTTTCGTTCGGCCAACCAACTGGTCGCGGCCCGTATGAGGCCATTTTCTTTGTAGGCGATGCGGGGGAAGATCACGAATGCTGAACGCAGTGCAACACTCCCAAACGAGGGTAATCCATGTCAGCTGATTTTCTGTATGGGATCGAAGTCGTTATCAACGGCCTGATGGCAGGCGTGCTTTATGCGCTGGTCGCCTTGGGGTTTGTGTTGATCTTCAAGGCGTCGGGTATCTTCAACTATGCGCAGGGCGTGATGGCGCTGTTTGCGGCGCTGACGCTGGTGGGGATCATGGAAGGGCAGGTGCCGTTTGCGCATCTGATCAACGCGATTTTCGGCACGGAAGTCCACCATTTCGGATGGGAGGTTCCGGCGCTGCTGGCGATTGCCTTCACATTGGTGATCATGATCGCCTTTGCGTGGATGGTGCAGTATTTCGTGTTCAGGCATCTGGTCGGGCAGGAACCGATCATCCTCTTTATGGCGACCATCGGTCTGGCCTATTTCCTTGAAGGCGTCGGCGATCTCATGTGGGGGTCCGACATCAAGACGCTGAACCTTGGCCTGCCGCAGGGCGGATCGCTCTGGATCGAGGATATGACGGCGGGCCTTGGTGGCGACGATTTCTACGGGTTCTTTATCGATAAGCTGGACATGGTAGCGACGGTTGTGGCGATTGTGCTTGTCACGGCGCTGATCGCCTTTGCCCAATACACCAAGCAGGGCCGCGCGATGCGGGCTGTGGCGGATGACCACCAAGCGGCGTTGTCTGTCGGTATCTCGCTGAACTTTATCTGGGTGCTGGTGTGGTCGCTGGCGGGCCTTGTGGCCCTGGTCGCAGGCGTCATGTGGGGTGCGAAATCAGGGGTGCAATTCTCGTTGTCGCTGATTGCGCTCAAGGCACTGCCGGTCTTGATGCTGGGCGGCTTTACGTCGATCCCCGGTGCGATTGTCGGTGGGCTTATTATCGGCGTGGGCGAGAAGCTGTTTGAATACATCATCGGCCCAATGGTGGGCGGTGCGACCGAAAACTGGTTTGCCTATGTGCTGGCGCTGCTGTTTCTGGTGTTCCGCCCGCAAGGATTGTTCGGGGAGAAGATCATTGAACGGGTTTAGCGGCGGCGCGCGCTATTCCGTCGATGTGAAAGTGGGATTTGGCGAAGGATGCACACCCAGCTGTTCGGCCAATGACTTTTTCGGAGCAGGCTCGCTGATGAGCGTGGACGTGGCAAACAGTCCGACGTTCAGCGCAAGAAGTGCGGCGGTGACGATGGCGAATGTTCGGTTTGGCGCGAAGCTGCCCTCGATGATGGCGCGGCCTGCGGTGAATTCGCGTTCGGTTACTGCGCCCGTGTCGCGCAGGTATCGCAGCGCGGCAAGCTCGTCCTTTGGGGTGTCGCTGCGCGGCGGCACATCATCGGCAAGGTCGAGATACACCGCGCGCCGGAACCAGTGCCATATCCTGCGCAACTGGCTTTCGTCTGATCCCATGCCGACACGATCCATGACCTGTGAAATGCGCAGGCCTATGGCGGTCAAAATCAAAAGGCCAAGCAGCATCATCTGGCTGAAACCAGCCGTGTTCACCGCGATTGCCAACACACCTATGTTCAAAGCGGCAAATGCAATCAGCCACTTGATAACCGATGGCACACCCTTGGGCGGCATAAGCAAAAGCGCGCGTTTGTCGGCGGCATATGTTGCGGCCCCAATCCGCTTGGCCGCACGCTGTTCAAACAGGACGGTCAGTCGCTCGGTCAGCTGTTCGGTGGCTTGTGGCATGCGCATTCCAAATCTCGGTGTGCTGCAAACGATGGCACCACAAACAGGCGCAGGTATGACGAAAACAGCGCATGAAAAAGGAATGATCTGATGTTCTACCGCGAGGCAGGTGATTTCAAAACGTCCTATGCCGAGGACAGCCAGACGTTTCCAATCAAGTTTGACCGCTGGCGGTTCTGGGCGGTGTTGGCGGTGGCTTATCTGGTCATTCCGTTTGTGATTAACGACTACTGGGCGAATGCGATCTTTGTGCCGTTTCTGATTTACGCGATTGCGGCGATCGGGTTGAATATTCTGACGGGGTATTGCGGGCAGGTGTCGCTGGGCACGGGCGGTTTCATGGCCGTGGGGGCTTACGCCTGCTACAAACTGATGACGGCGTTTCCTGATGTGAGCATCGTGATCCATGTGCTGCTGGCGGGTGGGATCACGGCAGCGGTGGGGGCGGCTTTTGGCCTGCCCAGCTTGCGGATCAAGGGGTTCTATCTGGCTGTGGCGACATTGGCCGCGCAGTTCTTCCTTGTCTGGCTCTTCAATAAAGTCAGCTGGTTCTACAATTACTCCGCATCCGGCCAGATCAACGCGCCAGAGCGGTTTGTCTTTGGCCAAGCTGTGACGGGGCCGAATACAGCGGCTTGGGCGCAGTATATGATCTGCCTTGTGTTCGTGACCTTCTGCGCGATCATCGCGCGAAACCTGACGCGCGGATCTGTCGGGCGCAAATGGATGGCCATTCGCGACATGGACATCGCGGCAGAGATCATCGGTGTGAACCCGCTGCGTGCGAAACTGAGTGCCTTTGCCGTGTCGTCGTTCTTTATCGGCATCTCGGGTGCGCTGTTCTTTGCGGTCTATCTGGGCGCTGTCGAAGTGGGCGAGGCGTTCGGCATTCAGAAATCGTTCCTTGTGCTGTTCATGATTATCATCGGCGGCTTGGGCTCCATCTTTGGCAGCTTCGCGGGGGCCGCTTTCCTTGTGCTCTTGCCTGTGGCGCTTAAGGTGTTGGGCGTGGACGTGCTGGGCTGGCCGACGGATCTGGTGGCGCACCTTCAGCTTGTGATCGTCGGCGCGTTGATCATGTTCTTCCTGATCAAGGAACCACATGGCCTCGCGCAGCTTTGGCGGCTGGCGAAAGAGAAATTACGGCTTTGGCCGTTTCCATATTGAGGCGGGACAACCTGCCCTGATGCCGGACAATCCGGCAAAGCAATGATCGGTATAACCAATGGGAGGAATTCACCGATGAAGATGAAGACACTGGCAGCCATGGCCCTTGCGGGTTCAGTGGCAGCAGGACCGGCGCTGGCCGATCTTGTCATCCCCGACCTGAGCTATCGCACCGGCCCGTATGCGGCGGGCGGCACACCGTTTTCGGATGGTTATCAGGACTACTTCAACCTGCTGAACGCCCGCGATGGCGGCATCGGCGGCGAAGCCGTCCGGATCGTGGAATGCGAAACCGGCTATAACACCGAGAAGGGTGTGGAGTGCTACGAGAGCACGAAGGGCGAAGGCGCGCTGATCTATCAACCGCTGTCCACTGGTATCACGTATCAGTTGATCCCCAAGGCGACGGCTGACGAAATCCCGATCCACACGATGGGCTATGGCCGGACATCCGCCGCCAATGGCGAAGTGTTCAACTGGGTATTCAACTACCCTGCGAACTACTGGGATGCGGCATCCGTGGCTGTGAACTACCTGCTGGACGAAAACGTTGGATCGCTTGATGGCAAATCCATCGCGCTGGTCTACCACAACTCTGCCTACGGCAAAGAACCGATCCGCACGCTGGAAGAGCTGTCCGCAATGCACGGGTTCGATCTGACTCAGATCGCCGTTGACCACCCCGGTCAGGAGCAGAAATCGCAGTGGCTGCAAATCCGCCGCGAGCGTCCTGACTATGTCCTGATGTGGGGCTGGGGCGTGATGAACCAGGTTGCGGTTCAGGAAGCGGCTAACATCGGTTTCCCGATGGAAAACTTCATCGGCAACTGGTGGGCCGGTGCCGAGCATGACGTAGGTCCTGCGGGTGACGCGGCCAACGGCTACAAGTCGCTGAACATGAACCCGATCCGTGATTACCCAGTGCTGGACGAAATCCGCGAGATGGTTGTGGATGCTGGCAATGCTGCTGGTGACGGATCCAACGTGGGTTCGGTGCTCTACGTGCGTGGCATGTATGCCGCGATGCTGGCCGCCGAAGCGATTGCCACGGCGCAGGAAATTCACGGCGTTGCTGACGTGACACCTGCCATGGTCCGCGACGGTATGGAGGCGCTGGATATCACAGCCGCCCGCATGACCGAGCTGGGGATGGAAGGCATCGGGCCAGAGTTCGCAGTATCCTGTCAGGATCACGGCGGTTCGGGCCTTGGTATCGTGCAGCAGTGGAATGCGTCGACAGGCACATTCGATCCGCTGACCGATTTCATCGCACCCGATGACAGCGTGATCGCGCCACTTGTGGCCGAGGATTCGGCTGCGTTTGCGGCTGAGAACAACATCGAGGCGGGCTGCCTCTAAGACATTTCGGGCGGCCCCTCGGCGGGCCGCCCGATTTTTTAAGTATTTTTGGCAAAATGATGCAAAGGCCGCGCGATGCTGGATGACGCACAGACCGAGACCCTTCTTGAGGTCAACAACATCGAAGTGATCTACAATCACGTAATCCTTGTGTTGAAGGGCGTGTCGCTGACCGTGCCAAAGGGTGGTATCACGGCGCTGCTGGGTGGTAATGGCGCGGGCAAGACCACCACGCTGAAAGCGATTTCCAACCTGCTGCATTCCGAACGTGGGGAGGTGACCAAAGGGTCGATCCTGTATCGTGGCGACCGTGTGCAAGACAGCTCGCCGTCCGATCTGGTGAAGCGGGGCGTTATTCAGGTCATGGAAGGCCGACACTGTTTCGAGCACCTGACCATCGAAGAGAACCTGATGACGGGCGCCTATACGCGCACGCAAGGGGCCAAGGCTGTCGCTGCTGATCTTGAGATGGTCTATGACTATTTCCCGCGGCTGCGTGAGCGGCGAAAATCTCAGGCGGGTTATACATCGGGTGGTGAGCAGCAGATGTGCGCCATTGGCCGCGCGTTGATGTCGCGCCCCGAGACCATTTTGCTGGACGAGCCGTCGATGGGACTGGCCCCGCAGCTGGTCGAAGAGATTTTCACGATTGTGAAGAACCTGAACGAAAAGGAAGGCGTGTCTTTCCTGCTGGCCGAGCAGAACACCAACGTCGCCCTGCGGTTTGCCCACCACGGGTATATCCTCGAAAGCGGGCGCGTTGTGATGGAAGGCCCTGCCCAAGAACTGCGCGAGAACCCTGACGTGAAAGAGTTCTACCTTGGTATGTCGGACGAAGGTCGCAAATCGTTTCGTGACGTGCGCAGCTACCGACGGCGCAAGCGCTGGCTGGCTTAACAGGCCGGTTATTGAATAACAAAAACCCGTCCGCCTAGCGTTTCCCTGTCAGGCCCGCCAGTGTGGGGGTGGACCTGATAACGGAGACTGCAATGACCACTTTTTACAACGATCTGGAGACCCGCAGCCAAGCGGATCGGGAGACCGCGCAGCTTGCGGCGCTATTAGGGCAGATCAAAATCGTGGACGCAGCAGAGCAGTCTTGCCTGACAGGTGGCGACAGGGTTCAGTCTTTCGACGACCTGCGCCACCTGCCAGTGCTGCGCAAATCCGACCTTGTGAAATGGCAGACCGAGACCCCGCCCTTTGGTGGCATCCCCGTCAGCAATATCACCCATGTGTTCCAATCCCCCGGTCCGATCTATGAACCGGGCGGGAGCAGCACCGACTGGTGGCGATTTGCGCGCTTTCTGACGGCCTGTGGCATTGGTCAGGGCGATATTGTGCAGAACTGTTTCGGCTACCACCTGACGCCGGCTGGCACGATGTTTGAAAACGGCGCGCGGGCCGTGGGGGCCACGGTGCTGCCGGCGGGCACGGGCCAGACAGAGCTACAGGTGCAGGCCGCAGCGGCCATCGGTTGCACCGCCTACGCAGGCACGCCGGATTATCTGAAGGTCATTCTGGAAAAGGCGGATGCCATGGGTGTCAGCCTCAAAATAACAAAGGCGGCAGTGTCGGGCGGGGCGCTGTTCCCGCAGCTGCGCCAGTTCTACGCGGATCGCGGGATCACATGTTTGCAAGCCTATGCCACCGCCGATCTGGGTAATATCGCCTACGAGACGACCCCCGGCGAAGGATTGATCGTTGATGAAGGCGTGATCGTCGAGATCGTGACACCTGGCACAGGTGACCCCGTGCCTGATGGTGACGTGGGTGAGGTTGTTGTGACATCGCTGAACCCTGACTACCCGCTGATCCGCTTTGCCACCGGTGATCTGAGCGCCGTGCTGGTGGGTCAAAGCCCGTGCGGCCGCACCAATATGCGGATCAAGGGCTGGATGGGTCGCGCGGATCAGACCACCAAGATCAAAGGCATGTTTGTGCGCCCTGAACAGGTGGCGACACTTGTCAGCAGGATTGACGGGGCGACGCGCGCGCGGGTGATCGCAGATCGGGATGGCGATAGCGACACGATGACTGTGCAGGTCGAAGGTACATCACTGGACGAGGGCGCAATCAGCACCGCCGTTCAGGACGTTTTGAAACTGAAAGGGACTGTCATGTGTTGTGATGACGGGACGTTGCCCCGCGATGGTATCGTTATCGAGGATCGACGTACCTACGACACCTGAATGGCCCGCCGAGACGGGCATCGCACGAAAGGATTGACGCCATGAGACAGATCACCCTGATGGCCATGATTGCGGCGGGGCCCGCGTGGGCGGACGAGGCGTTGGTGCTTGGCAACGCCCGCTATGTGGAGCTGGATCAGCTTGTCGGCGCAGACGCCATTGATGCGCCTGTCGATGCGCTTGCGGCGGCGGGCTTTGATGTCACCCAATCGACAAATGCAACGGGCAGCGGTCTGCGCGACGCCGTGCAAGGCTTTGCGGCTGGGTCGGGTGACAGCGATAGGCTTGTCGCGGCGCTGATGGGGCAATTCGCAACCGACGGCGATCGCACGTGGTTCTTGCCCGTTGATACCGGCGGCCCTTCGCTTTTTGCGCTTGAAGGTGCCGTGTCGCTGGAAAGCGTTTTGCAGGTCATGGTCGGGCCGCAGGGACAATCCGTGCTGGCCTTGGGATACGACGCGGCAGAAAATGCAGCCTATGACACCTATCTGCGCGAAGGCGTTGGAACTTTGACAATCCCGCAGGGCGTGACGGTTGTGACGGGTGATCCGTCTGATATCGCGGATTTTGTGCAGGCTGCGGCGGCGCCAGGCGCTGATCTGATGGCGCTGGTGCAGGATGATCGCGGGCTGCGTGTGCAAGGCTATGCGCCAGAGCAGTTGGTGCTTGTGGCTGCACAGACGCAAACCGCCGATCCGCCTGCGGATGATCCCATTGTTGACCCCAGTGCAGAGCAAGCCTTGTGGGATGGTGCCCGTGCGCTGGATACGCTCGACGCCTACCGCAACTATCTGACGCGCTATCCGCAAGGGCAATTCGCAAGCGAGGCACAGGACTTGATCGCCGAGATTGAAACCGAGCCAAACCGCCCTGCGCGTCTGGCCGAAGAGGCGCTGGACCTGACACGCGCGCAACGGCGCGAGGTGCAGCAGAACCTGACAGTGCTGAATTTCGATCCACGCGGGATCGACGGGATTTTCGGCGCCGGATCGCGTAGCGCCATCCTGAACTGGCAACAGCAGAATGGGTACGCCCAGACCACATTCCTGACCGCTGAACAGATCACCCGGCTTGATGCGCAGGCCGCACGGCGTACGGCCGAACTGGAGGCTGAACGCGAACGCGCGCGGCAGGAAGAGCTGCGCCTTGATCGGGCCTATTGGGATGAAACCGGTGCGCAGGGCGATGCGCCGGGTTTGCGGGCCTATCTGGCGCGGTATCCCAATGGCACCTATGCGTCCCAAGCGCAGGATCTGTTGAATGCGATGGCCGAGACAGCCCGTGCGCAGGACAATGCCGCGTGGGCCGCCGCTCAAGAGGCTAACACGCAAGACAGCTATGCAGCCTACCTTGAGGCATACCCCGAAGGGATCAACGCCAGCGCCGCGCGTGCCGAAATCAGGGCGCTGCAATCGCCCGCTGATGTGGCCGAGGAAACAGCACGCGAGCAAGCGCTTGGCCTGAATGCCATCACGCTGCGGCTGGTCGAGGCCCGCTTGGGGCAGATCGGGCTGGATCCGGGAAACGTCGACGGCACGTTTGATGCGCAAACCCGCGAGGCGATTGCCAGTTTCCAGCAAAATCGGTCGCTGGACGCGACAGGGTATCTGGACGAGGTCACAGTGGCGCGGCTTCTGGCGGAAGGTATCCAGTCGCTGGCCGATCAATAACCAGACTATAAGACTAAAAAAGCCCCCGCCGGATGTGTCCGGCGGGGGCTTTGCTTTGTTAGGGTTATCCCGTCTTAGCGGGCGGGCACGTAGCGTTCGAACAGCAAGCGGCCAAAGTTCGATGTGCTGTCGTTGATGTCGCCGACGCCCACGACATAGGTGCCGATATTCACACGCGCGGCGACAAGGCTGTTCAGGCTGTTGCCATAGTCATCGTTCTGCGCAACCTCGCGGCCTAGATCGTCATAGACGATGATCCACGGATCACCTGCATCACCAGCCGAGATCGCCTCAATGATCATCAGGCCGGGCTCGTCGATGTTGACCGAATACCACGTGACCTGCGTCATGATCTGCGCGTCCTGACGCAAGCGGCTGCCCAGCGTGCCAAGGTCGGTGACGGGAACAGAGCCATCCAGCGGCGGCGCAGCTTCACCGCGATCATAGAGCGATGCCAAAGCGGCGTTCGCGTCATATTCAGACAGGCCAAGCGTGATTGGCAGGGATGTATCGTTCAACGCGGTCACAGAGATGCAATAGTCGCCTGCGGGCAGCGGGCTTTGCTGATCAAGACGCGAATTCAGACCATCATAGTCGTCGTTCTCGCCAAGATAGTTTTCCGCACCGTCATAAAGCGTGACCACCGGATCAGCGTCTTCGTTCTCGGCTGTAATCGACACCGCCATCGGGCTGTCGA
This sequence comes from Yoonia sp. 208BN28-4, assembly GCF_037543925.1. NCBI lineage: Bacteria > Pseudomonadati > Pseudomonadota > Alphaproteobacteria > Rhodobacterales > Paracoccaceae > Yoonia > Yoonia sp. 208BN28-4. The sequence goes on along the minus strand of NZ_JBBIFY010000001.1, from coordinate 17,262 downwards.
GCGTGAACAGATAGAACCCGTTTTCATCGACCGAGCGTGTGTCGCTAAAGCCTGCACGGATTGCATCGTTGTTGCCGACGACAATGCCGTTGGAACAGTTACCGCTTTCGTTCAGCGGCACATCAACCGTATCGGTTGGTTCCACCTGCGGCTGCGGTGTTTCGATGCCGCCAACGCCCTCTGTCAGTGCTTCGTGGCTAGTCAGGCCGATGCGCACAAAGGCGGTCATTGGCGCGCCGTCATAGCTTTGCATGGCCATGCAATAGGTGCCGGGCTCCAGCATCATTTCGCCGCGTGCGGCCCCGTTGCCGCCGCTGTCATCGTCAGACAGGATGATGTTGCCGCTGTCGTCGATCAGGTCGATTAGCGGGTCACCCGCGCCACGCCCTTCGGCCTCCACACGGACTTCGGATGGTGCGGACACGGTAAAGAGCGAGACATATTCGTTGCCGCCCAAGACCAGCGCCATTTGTTCCTGATAGCCGCCAGCGGTCGCAATATCTGACGCGCCCTCGCTGCCACCGATCCACTGGCCGCCATCGCCTGCGCCGCCACAAAGGTTCTGGGCCATCGCCGGTGCAGCAAGCCCCAGCATTGCCGTCGCAAGCGCGACCGACTTCAATTGAATGACTGCCATGTGAAAATACCCCTCACTATTGGTTTCGTGTTCAAGATGGCCACAGCCTAGTCCGAACGCCTTTGCGGTGACCAGAGGTAAGGTGGCCAAGGTCAGGAAAACCCCCAGCGGACAGGTCAGGGGTGTCAGGAAAACCCGACTCGGTGATTTGCGCGCTTTGTGTTACGTTTCGGGTGTTAGACATGCGGTTGCTGCCAATTACCGGCCCGAGGCTTCTGCATCTTTTATCAAAAGTTTTTTCGCGTTTCCCCCATCAGGGGCCGGATCGATTTTTCATGCGATTTTAGAAGGAACTGTACAGATGATGACTTTGAAAACAGCTATTCCGTCGTGTTTTGGACTTGGGCTTTTGGCCGCCTGCGGTGGATCAACAGCCGATGCGCCCATCATGCTTGCGCCTGCAACCTTTGTCGAAGGTGGCACGCCGACGGCCTATAATACAGGGGCAGGCACGCTGACCCTGAACGGCGCTGCCGTCACCGATCCGCGTAACACCGCACGGATCACCAATGGCGAGGCGCAGGTTTTCGAGAGCGGCGCACCCGTCCATTATACAGCGATCGCCCAGAACGGTGATGTCTTTGCCGTGGCAACGGCTGCCGATGGCGGGAGCAACTTGCGCGGTTTCGAATTCGGGCGCTTGGGAGATGCCGAATTGCCGACCACCATGAACGCGACCTATAGCGGCGCATATGCCGGTATGTTTATGGATGATGGTACGCCAGGCGATCAAAACGTGTTTCGGGTGATGGATGGTGATGTTGCGCTGACAGTCGGTTTTGAAGATATGACGCTATCGGGCTCCATCACGGATCGTGAGATTCTTGATATCGACGGAACTGCGGCCCCCGCCGTGGAGACGCTGGCAGATATCCAGATCTCGAATGGCATGATCGCCGATAATGGAACGTTCTCTGCCATGGCAACCGGCGGCGAACGGACCTACGGAAGTGGAACGTATATCTACCAATCCGGACAGGTCGATGGAACATTTGGTGGTGAAACTGGCGACGCGGTCGCTGGGGTTCTGACCCTTCAGTATAACAACCCGATTTCGGACAACCCCTACCGCGAGATTGGTGCCTTTACGGGGTCGCAGGATTAACCCGACATCCTTCGTCCCAAAGAAAAAGGGTCGCGCCTTACGGTGCGACCCTTCAAACTTGCTACTTGCAGCGGTTTAGCCCTGACGGGCCTTGAACCGGCGTTGCGTCTTGTTGATCACATAGACGCGGCCCTTACGGCGCACGACGCGGCAATCGCGATGACGCTGCTTGAGCGAGCGGAGGGAGTTGCGAACTTTCATGTGTTCGGTCCTTCTTGTCGCGGCGCGGCGATGCGCCTTGGGTTGCAGTGACGCAGCGTGATGCTGCGCGTGAAATCATGGTGGACGATACTGGGATCGAACCAGTGACCCCTTCGATGTCAACGAAGTGCTCTACCGCTGAGCTAATCATCCATTACTTTCAACGACTTACCTTGCGCCCTATAACGAAACAGGACGCGGGCGAACCGCGTCAGGTGTGGGGCGTATAAAAGGAGTCGGAGAGGGGATCAAGAGGTTTTGAGACTGTTCCAAGGTCTTTTGGCAAAAGCTTTTTCTGCGCTACATAATGCTGTATTGGAGACATCATGACCAGCAAGGCCTTTCAACTCGATCTACCTGCGCAGCGCACGACAAGTGTTGTTTTCGCCTCTCCGCATTCGGGGCGGGCCTATCCGCGCGCGTTTTTGCGCAAGGCGGTTCTGGATGAAACCGCGATCCGGTCGTCCGAGGATGCCTTTGTCGATCAGCTATTTGATACTGCAAGCGAACAGGGAGCGCCATTTCTTAAGGCGCTGGCGCCGCGTGCGTTCATTGATCTGAACCGCGGCCCAGAAGAGCTTGACCCCGCCCTGATCGAAGGGGTGCGGCGCATGTCGCACAATCCGCGTGTGGCCAGCGGTTTGGGTGTAATCCCGCGCGTTGTTGCCAATGGGCGTGCGATCTACCGTGGCAAGCTGACCTTGGCGGAGGCGCACGGGCGGTTGTCCGACTACTGGCGCCCCTATCATGACCAGTTGCAAACACTGCTTGATCAAAGCCAGAACAGCTTTGGCGAGGCGATCCTGATCGATTGCCATTCGATGCCGCACGAGGCGTTGGAAAACGTCGGCCCGCCGGGGTCAGCGCGGCCCAATATCGTGCTGGGTGACAGGTTTGGCGCTGCCGGTGCCGCGTCGCTGGTCGAACGGATCGAGGCCGCTTTTGCCTCTGCCGGCTTCCGCGTGGCCCGCAATATGCCCTTTGCAGGGGCCTATATCACGCAACACTATGGCCGCCCGTCCCGCAGGCAGCACGCCATTCAGGTCGAAATTGACCGTGCGCTTTACATGGACGAACGGTCGCTTGAGCCCAACGACCAGTTTGATGATTTCAAGGTCCGTCTGAATGCCGTGATCGCCGAGATCGCAGCCATTGGCCGCGACACCGGACAGCGGGTCGCCGCGGAATAGCCTAGTCGCCGCCTGCCAGTTCGCTGGCAAAGAACGGCTCTGGATCATCAATTTCGATCAATCGCTTCCGATCCACCAGCCAGAACCGGTTTGCAACCGCCCGCACAAAGCTACGATCGTGGCTGACCAGCAGGCAGGACGCGCCATGGGCCACAAGCTCATCCTCCAATGCCTCTTGCCCATCGATATCCAGATGGTTTGTCGGCTCGTCCAGCAGATAGAAATTGGGATGGGTCAGCCGGAGCGCTAGCATCGCCAGTCGCGCTTTCTGACCGCCCGATAGTTTCGCCAGTGGGGTATCTTGCATCGCAATCGTCATACCGGCACCCGCCAGCAGCCCGCGCGCGCGTTGATCGCCCACGTCAAACTGATGGGTGACCGTCTGCATCGGCGTTTGGGCAGGATCAAGCTGCGACAGCGCCTGATCAGAATAACCCAGCACCACTGACGGCGTATGGGTGATCGCGCTCTCTCCGCCGGTCAGGGCGTGATGCACCATACGCACTAGCTGCGTCTTGCCCGCACCATTACGCCCCAGCAAAAGCACGCGGTCGCCACGGCTGATCCATTTTTGCCCTGTCCGATACAGATCGCGCCCGTCCGGCGTTTGCACCTGCACATCATCCAGTGTCACAAGCGCCTTGGCGTGCGTGCCAGAGTTGCCCAGCTTGATATCGCCTGCACCGCGCTCTTTGTAGCCTGGTCTGGCAGCGGCCTCCATCGCCTCGGCGCGGTCCGACAGCTGCTTGGTCTTTTTCACCAACAGGTCAGAGCCGGAGTTGATGCCGATGTTTTTCAGCTTCGCCGCCTGTTTGCGCAACTGCTGGGCCTGCCGCATCTCATTGGTAAAGCGGCGTTTGTCGGCGGCGTCTGCCTCGTCCAGCGCGTCACGGGCGGGCGTGTAGGGCAGGGCAAAATCGCGGCTCGTCTCTTGGCGCAGGAACAGCGTGCGTGTTGTCGCCTCGTCCAGAAAGGCGCGGTCGTGGCTGGTCAGGATCACCGCCACATCGCGCGGCAGGCGCGCCAGCCATTTTTGCAGCAGGCCGATGCGCGTCAGATCGAGGTGGTTCGTCGGCTCGTCCAGCATCAGCACGTCAGGCTCGGACACCCAAGCCGCGGCCAGCATCGCGGTGCGCTGCCATCCGCCAGACAATTCGGACAAGGGGCGTTGATGTAGCTCAACCGGTACGGCCAGATCGTCCAGCACCACGTCCACCCGCCAGCTTTCGAAATCCTGCTGATCAGGCGGCAGGGCAGTCAGCACCAGATCATATAGCGTTTTGCCCAAATCAGCGTCTGGCACATGCTGGCGCACATGGCCCACGCGCAGGCCGCGGGCCGTGGTGATATCGCCGGTGGTCGGATCAAGACTGCCGTCGATGCAGGACAGAAGCGTTGATTTGCCAACGCCGTTGGCTGCAACAAGGCCAAGCCTGTCGCCCTTGTTCAGCGTCAGATCAAGGCCGGTGAAAAGCGGGCTGCCAAGCGTGACGCCCAGATTGCGAAGATTGAGAAGTGTCATGTTGATGTGGTCCGATAGAAGGGGTGCGGTGCACGCAGGCACCGTTACGGGCAGACCATGGGCAAATTGTAAGGCCCGTTATCCGCCCTGCAAACGCATCTGCAGGGCTGCACGGGGACCATGCTGAAGGCGGCGAGTGATCGTCATATCAGCACTGGTCCTCCTTTTGTTGATGGCGTTGGTTGAAGCCACGATAGGCGGCGGACCAGTTTATCGCAAGGCGCGGCCCTTGATGATTGCGGCATCGCCGAATTTAGCGCGGATCTTGTCGGCGGCGGCTTCGGCCTTGGCGCGTTTGCCTGCATCGGGGTCCAGCAGGTCGCCTTCGCGGTCGGCATCGCTGGCGGGGGCCAATTGCGAAATGCCGACGCCCAGCAGGCGGAACGGTCCGCGATCAGCGACCTGTTCAAACAGCCCCCGCGCAGTGCGATAGATCGTGTCGGCCATTTGCGTGGGGTGGCGCAGGCTTTGGCGTTTACTGACCAGTTTGAAGTCGGATGTTTTCAGTTTCAGCGTCACCACAAGCCCGGCTTTATCCTTGGCCTTGGCGCGGGCCGACACCTTTTCGGCCATGCGCCACAAGTGCCCGTCAAGGATATCAGGATCGGCTGTGTCATCGTGAAACGTCGTTTCGTTCGACAAGCCTTTCACAGGCGTATTGGATGAAATCCTCCGCCCGTCCTCGCCCCGTGCCAGCGAATACAGTCGCTCTCCCATGCCGCCAAAGCGATCATGCAGGTCGCGCCTGTCCCAGCGCAGAAGATCGTCAAACGTGCGGATGCCAGCCTTGGACAGATTTTCTTGCGCGACGGCCCCGATGCCCCAGATCAGCCGCACGGGTTTAGGGCGCAGGAACTCCGTTGTCTCCTCAGCACCAATGATTGAGAAGCCGCGGGGTTTTTGCAGGTCTGATGCGACCTTGGCGAGAAATTTGTTGTGCGACAAACCGATTGAGCCTGTCAGCCCGACCTCGTCTTTCATCCGCTTGATCAGCCGCGCCAGCATCACCGCAGGCGGCGCGCCGTGCAGGCGGGCGGTGCCGGTCATGTCCATAAATGCCTCGTCCAATGACAGCGGTTCGACCACCGGTGTCAGATCGTCCATCATCGCACGGATCGCGCGCGATGCTTCGACGTAGGCGTCAAAGCGGGGCTTCACGACCACCGCATCGGGACAAAGTTTCAGCGCCTGAAACATGGGCATCGCTGATTTCACGCCCTTGATGCGCGCCACGTAGCACGCGGTTGAGACTACCCCGCGCCTGCCGCCGCCGATGATCACCGGTTTGTCGGCCAGTTCGGGATTGTCGCGCTTTTCGACCGAGGCATAAAATGCGTCGCAATCCATATGCGCGATGGTCAGGTCAAATAATTCGGGGTGCGCCAAGGTGCGCGGACTGCGGCACGCGGGGCATCGTGCGCCACTTTCAAACGTGGTCAGACAGTCTCGGCATAAGGCGGGCATAGACCTTAGATAAAGGCTGTGCCGCGCTGCCACAATGGCTATGCTGCGTCATATGGAGCGCCCTTTTCTTGGATCACATGCGGCCCTGTTTGTGGGTGAAAAGCTGCTGGTCATCCTGCGCGATGATATTCCCACGATCCCGAGCCCGAATTGCTGGGACTTTCCCGGCGGCACGGCTGATGCTGGCGAAACGCCGTTTGAAACCCTGCAACGCGAGGTCCGCGAGGAGGTGAGCCTGCACCTGCCTGAAAGCGCGCTGATCTGGCAAAAATACTATCGGTCGGTCAATCAGCCTGATCATTTCAACTGGTTCTATGTGGCGCGGTTACCCGCAACCGTGCATCCTGAAATCGCATTAGGTGACGAAGGGCAGCGATGGGATCTGATGACGCCAGACGCGTTTTTATCGCTTGAAAACGTAGTGCCTTCTTTCCCGCCGCGCTTGCGCGATTGGATGGCTGGCGTTGCGGCGGATTGACGCAAAATTGTATTGCCTGAATGACGGGTTTCCGATACGAAACCCGCATAACACGCCCACCGGGAGAGACCGGAGATTCGGCGCCGAAGGAGCAACCGCCCCGGTCACTCTCAGGCAAAAGGACCGGTGATGCGTGCAACACGCCGAAGAGAGGCCTTGGATGGTCCACCGCAGGAGCAAGCCCGCACAATCGGGTGAATCTCTCAGGTAAACAGACGGCGGGGGCAGCGGCGCGGAATGCGTCCAATGGTTAAGGAATGACCATGCCTCATATTGCGATCCTTGGTGCCGGTATCACTGGTGTCACCACAGCCTACGCCCTTCATTCACGCGGTTTTGACGTTACGGTTTACGACCGTCAGCGCTATGCCGCGATGGAAACCAGCTTTGCCAATGGCGGGCAGTTGTCTGCGTCCAATGCCGAGGTCTGGAACCAGTGGTCCACCGTGATCAAAGGCATTAAATGGATGATGCAGGGCGATGCGCCCCTGTCGGTGAACCCGCGCCCCGCATGGCACAAGATCAGCTGGATGGCAGAGTTTCTGGCCAATATTCCCAACTACAAAGCCAACACCATAAAAACCGCTGGCATGGCTGTTACAGCGCGCGCGGGTCTGGCGGAAATGGCCGAACGATCTGGTGTGGATTTCGATTTCAGCCCTGCCGGTATCCTGCATTTTTACGAGACACAAAAAGACCTGAAACATGCGCGCATGGTCAATGGCCTGCTGACCCAAGGTGGGCTGGACCGGCGCGAGCTGTCCGTGGACGAGGTGATGGCGAAAGAGCCGAACCTGCGCGGCGATATTGTCGGCGGGTTCTGGACCCAAAGCGATAGCACTGGCGACATTCACAAGTTCACCAACGGTCTGGCCAAATGGCTGGAGCGTCAGGGCGTCACGTTCCGTCTGGGCAAGCCTGTCACCGACCTGCACGTGCGCGAAGACGGCGTGCATGTGGAATGTGGGGATGATGCGAAATTTGACGGGATCGTCGTGTCGGCTGGTGTCGCCAGTCGCAAGTTCGCGCACCGTCTGGGCGACCGCGTGAATATCTATCCGGTCAAAGGCTATTCGATCACAGTTAATCTGGATGATGAGGCCAGTCAGGCCCACGCACCGATGGTGTCGCTGCTGGATGACAAAGCCAAAATCGTCACCTCTCGCTTGGGCAAAAACCGCCTGCGCGTGGCTGGCACGGCAGAGTTCAACGGCGAAAACCGCGATATTCTGGACCGCCGCGTGCGCCCGCTGACCAAATGGGTCGAAACACATTTTCCAGAGGTGTCGACGGAAAACTGTGTGCCCTGGGCCGGACTGCGCCCGATGATGCCAAACATGATGCCGCGTGTGGGGCAGGGCAAAAACGACCGCGTGTTCTACAATACAGGGCACGGCCATCTTGGCTGGACGCTCAGCCCGGCCACGGCTGATGCAGTTGCGGCCACGGTCCTTGCGCGGTTCAAAAGCAATAGCCTTGGTGCCGGACAGAGCACGACATTGCGGCCAGCCTAGCCTGCGCCTATATAAGTGCTGATTTCATAAAAAGGTGTCAGCAATGGATTTTGAGCAGGTGTTTGCGGATTTTGTCGGTCCAAATCTGGTTTATCTGTTGCTGGCGCTCTTTATCGTCATCTGTATTCTTGCAGGTGTCCGCATCGTGCCGCAGTCGGAAAAGTATGTGGTCGAACGGCTGGGCCGTCTGCGGTCGGTGCTGGGGCCAGGCATCAACTTTATCGTGCCGTTTCTGGACCGCGTGCGGCACAAGGTATCGGTGCTTGAACGGCAGTTGCCCAGCATGGCGCAAGACGCGATCACGTCTGACAACGTATTGGTGCAGGTCGAAACCTCTGTGTTCTATCGCATTATCGAGCCTGAAAAGACGGTTTACCGTATCCGCGACGTGGATGCCGCAATTTCGACGACGGTGGCAGGCATTGTCCGGTCAGAGATTGGCCGAATGGAGCTGGATCAGGTGCAGGCGAACCGCTCCCGTCTGATCGAGGCTGTGCGCGAACAGGTTGCCCAGCAGGTAGATGACTGGGGAATCGAAGTCACCCGCGCGGAAATTCTGGATGTGAACCTTGATGCCGCCACACGCGCCGCAATGCTGCAACAGCTGAACGCCGAACGTGCGCGTCGTGCGCAAGTGACCGAGGCCGAAGGCACAAAACGGTCGGTAGAGCTGAAGGCCGACGGTGATCTTTACGCCGCCGAGCAAGAGGCCAAGGCCCGCCGGATTGCCGCCGATGCGGAAGCCTATGCCACGCAGGTTGTGGCTGTCGCGATTGCCGAAAACGGGCTGGAGGCAGCGCAGTATCAGGTTGCTCTCAAGCAGGTCGAGGCGCTCAATGCGCTGGGCAATGGCACGGGCAGCCAGACGATTGTTGTGCCTGCCAACGCGCTTGAGGCCTTTGGCAATGCCTTCAACATGCTCAAGGGGAAATCATAATGCCGCTTTGGTCTGAATGGTGGGTCTGGATGTCGGCCGCCTTGGTGCTGGCCACAGCCGAGGTGATTATTCCGGGGTATATATTTCTGGGTTTCGCGATGGGCGCACTGACGATGGGTCTGCTGATCCTGATCGGGGTGACGGGTGCCTCGTTACCACTGACGCTTGTCATTTTTGCGGTATTGTCACTGCTGGCGTATCTGGGGCTGCGCTATTTCTTTGGGCTCAAGAATGGTCAGGTCACGATCTGGGATCGCGATATCAACGATAACTAAAGCCCGCATCGTCGCATCACCGCATAAAAAAACGGCCTGATTGAAATCAATCAGGCCGTTCCTTTGTCAGGGGGCGTTACGCATGTGTGTGGGGGGGGGACGGTGGCAACGACCGATCCTGACGGTAACCTTTAGATTTGTGACATCAGGTCCGCACCAGTGTCAGACATGCGCAGGGCGCGCTGTTTCAGACCTGCGCGCACTGCGGCCATATCCATATTGACAGGGCCGGTCACGTGGCAGGGGTAGCGGAAAGTTGTGCTGCCGCGCTGGATGTCGACACGGGCTTCAAACGCGCCGGACTGTGCATTGTAACGAACGTCACCAAGCTGAATATTTGTCATTTTATCTTCCTTTTCGTATCTTCCGCAGTGACTGCGGACCCGCCTAAAAGCGATCTTGCGTCGCCCTTCAGATTGAATGTGTTGCCGCAGTCGCGTGCGCTGCCGGAATGGTCCCCAGCGCCTTCTGCCGCATCTTTTTAGTCACGACACGCATGTCGAGATTGCGCGGTCCAAAAATCCAGCTTGGCACTGTTTTGGCATGGCTTGCCTCATCGACGTCAAGCGACGCCGAAAATGCATTTGCAAAACAGTTATAGCGCTGGGCCGTGATCCGCATTTGATGAACTCCGCGAGTGGTGTTTCATCTTGGTAACGCGCAATGCCTAAAAAAGTTTCAAGCGAAAGAATCGATTTGACACAGCCGGGTCGATTTTTTCTGGCGGTGCTAGTGGCTTGCAAGCTCTGCCTGAATGGCGCGGGCCGCTGCAGCAGGGTCTTCGGCCTGCCAGATCGGGCGCCCCACGACAACATGATCTGCGCCGTTGGCGATGGCCTTGGCAGGGGTCATAACCCGCTTTTGATCCCCAAGGGGCGCACCTGCCGGGCGTACACCCGGGGTCACGATCAGTTTGTCTTTCGCTTTGGGCAGGGCGCGGATCATTGCTGCCTCGTGCGGCGAGGCGATCATGCCATCAGCGCCCGCATCAAACGCCCGACCTGCGCGTTCTACCACCAGATCCTCAACCGATCCGTCCTTTATGCAGGCGTCATCCAGATCCGACCGGTCCAGCGATGTGAGGATCGATACGGCCAGAATTTTCATATCAGACCCGGACGCACCTTCGCGGGCGGCACGCACCACATGGGGGTCGCCGTGCACCGTCAGGAAATCCAGATCGAATTGCGCGATACCCCGCACCGCAGCCTCAACCGTGGCACCGATGTCGAACAGCTTCATATCCAGAAAAATGCGTTTGCCCTGCTCCTGCTTCAGCTCATTCGCCAAAGCCAGCCCGCCACCTGTCAACATGCCCAGACCGATCTTATAGAACGAGACCGCGTCACCGATGCGGGAGGTCAATTCAAGCCCCGCCACGACGTTCGGGACATCAAGCGCAACGATCAAACGGTCATCGGACATGGGGGAAGGCTCCTTTATATGTGACTGTGCCGCCGGAAGTGGCCTGTTCACGGATCGAGGTCAATGGCGGCCTGCGGCATTATTGCACGGGAACAGACGGCGGCGCACAGGGGTTATCGGGGGGAACCGTGAAAGGAAATCGTTATGACAGACCATTCAGAGACCCAGACAACCTCAGGCAATCCGGCCACCAAAATTGCCATCCTTGCTGTAGCAGCCATCGCCGTGATCGGCGTGGCCATTGCTGTGACAGATGATCCGAGCGAGCCGAATGTCGCCCCCGGACCAGAAGTGCAAGTGAATGAAACCGGCACCGTGCCTGCGGACACATCCGATACAGAAGCCGCAGCCCAGATGGAATTCAGCGGCAATGCCGTCAGCCCCGCAGATACCGACATTTATACCGAGACAACCAACGATGGCACCTTGCCAGACGGTTGATGCCCGCCGTTGAAGGCTGAAAATACAAAAGGCGCAGTCTGTTGGGGCAGACTGCGCCTTTGCTTTTGTGGCCCGCGAAGGCCACGCTAGTTCCTACGGCTTCTGGGGAAGTGAACCGCCGGAATTCTCATCTCGGGTTTGAACAAGCGGCAAAGCGTCATCACCCGCTCGCAAGGCCCGCACCATTGTGGGGCTCAGCGGGAAAAGCCGGTTTGTGGAATGCAAACCACTGGTTTCGACTGCATGCGTCATTCTGATACCTCTTGTAACGGGCTCTTTATGGCGGGGCCGCGACGGGATGTGTCGGGGAAACTGGGCTGAAATCTCCCCACATGGGTCAGGATTGCTGACTTGGCGGTCATGACCTACAAAAAAGCACTGTGGCCTTCTTGCATCACACGAAATTGCCCCCATTTTGATGATGAGGCCCGATCAGGGATGTGCCGCACAGGTGGGCATCCAGCCAAACGGGCGCTTATCAAAGGAGAAGACCCATGGACCTTAACAAGTTCACCGAGAGGTCGCGCGGCTTTGTTCAGGCTGCCCAGACCATTGCGATGCGCGAAGGCCACCAGCGCCTGTCGCCCGAACACATTCTAAAAGCCCTGATGGACGACCCCGAGGGGCTGGCCGCCAACCTGATCACCGCATCCGGTGGTGATGCTGCGCGTGTCGTCAAAGCCGCCGATGAGGCTGTCGCGAAAATCCCGCAGGTCAGTGGCGATGCGGGACAGATTTATCTGGATAGCAACACGGGCAAGGTGCTGGCCGAGGCCGAGAAAATCGCCCAGAAAGCGGGCGACAGCTTTGTGCCTGTGGAACGCCTTTTGATGGCGCTGGTCATGGTGAAGTCCAAGGCCAAGGACGCGCTTGATGCGGGTCTGGTGACGGCCAAGGGGCTGAACGCCGCGATCAATGATCTGCGCAAGGGGCGGACAGCTGACAGTGCGTCGGCTGAAGATGGCTATGACGCGCTGAACAAATATGCCCGCGACCTGACCGAGGCTGCGCGTGAAGGCAAGATCGACCCGATCATTGGCCGCGACGAGGAAATCCGCCGTGCCATGCAGGTGTTGTCGCGCCGCACGAAGAATAACCCTGTACTCATTGGTGAGCCGGGCGTGGGTAAAACTGCGATTGCCGAGGGCCTTGCCCTGCGGATCGTGAATGGTGACGTGCCCGAAAGCCTGCGCAACAAGCGGCTGATGTCGCTCGATATGGGCGCGCTAATTGCTGGCGCGAAATACCGTGGCGAGTTTGAGGAGCGGTTGAAGTCGGTTCTGAAAGATATCGAAACGGCGGCGGGTGAGGTGATCCTGTTCATCGACGAAATGCACACGCTTGTCGGCGCTGGCGCGTCCGAAGGCGCGATGGATGCGGCCAACCTGATCAAGCCTGCGCTGGCGCGGGGTGAGTTGCACTGTATCGGTGCGACGACGCTGAACGAATACCGCAAGTATGTGGAGAAAGACGCGGCCCTTGCGCGGCGTTTCCAATCGCTGTTGGTGGAAGAGCCGACTGTTGAAGACACGATCAGCATTCTGCGCGGCATTAAAGAGAAGTACGAGTTGCACCACGGTATCCGCATTTCGGATAGCGCGCTGGTTGCGGCGTCGACACTCTCGCACCGCTATATCACCGACCGTTTCCTGCCCGACAAGGCGATTGACCTTGTGGACGAGGCGGCGTCGCGGTTGCGGATGGAAGTGGACAGCAAGCCGGAAGAACTGGACGCGCTGGATCGCCAGATTTTGCAATTGCAGATCGAAGCGATGGCGCTGGGCAAGGAAGACGATGCCGCGTCCGCTGACCGTCTGGAAAAGCTGGAAAAGGAACTGGCCGACCTGCAGGACCGCGCGTCCGAGATGACCGCGAAATGGCAGGCCGAACGTGACAAGCTGGAAGGCACCCGCGAGGTGAAGGAACAGCTGGACCGCGCTCGTGCCGATCTGGATATCGCCAAGCGCGAAGGTAATCTGGCCAAGGCCGGAGAGCTGTCCTACGGCGTCATCCCCGATCTGGAGCGCAAGCTGGCGCAGGCCGAGGAAGCCGAAGACCTGATGGTCGAAGAAGCCGTGCGCCCCGAGCAGATCGCCGCCGTGCTGGAACGCTGGACGGGTATCCCGACGTCCAAGATGCTGGAAGGCGAGCGTGACAAGCTGCTGCGCATGGAAGACGAGCTTGGTCGCCGCGTGATCGGTCAGAAACCTGCTGTGCGTGCCGTGGCCAACGCCGTGCGCCGTGCGCGTGCCGGTCTAAACGACGAGAACCGCCCGCTTGGGTCGTTCCTGTTCCTTGGACCAACCGGCGTGGGTAAAACCGAGCTGACGAAGGCCGTGGCCGAATACCTCTTTGACGATGACAGCGCGATGGTGCGCATCGATATGTCGGAGTTCATGGAGAAACACGCGGTGGCCCGTCTGATCGGTGCCCCTCCGGGCTATGTCGGCTATGACGAAGGCGGCGTGCTGACCGAAGCTGTGCGGCGACGTCCGTATCAGGTTGTCCTGTTCGACGAGGTCGAGAAGGCGCACCCTGATGTGTTCAACGTGCTGTTGCAGGTTCTAGATGACGGTATGCTGACCGATGGTCAGGGCCGCACTGTGGACTTCAAGCAGACGCTGATCATCCTGACGTCGAACCTTGGGGCGCAGGCGCTGAGCCAATTGCCCGATGGCGCGGATGCGGGTGATGCGAAGCGTGGTGTCATGGAAGCTGTGCGTGCACACTTCCGGCCCGAGTTCCTGAACCGTCTGGACGAGACGATCATCTTTGACCGTCTGGCCCGCGATGACATGGCTGGCATCGTTGAAATCCAGCTTGGTCGTCTGGCGAAACGTCTGGCAAGCCGCAACATCGCGCTTGATCTGGACGATGGCGCGCTGAAGTGGTTGGCCGACGAAGGCTATGACCCTGTGTTTGGTGCGCGTCCGCTCAAGCGGGTGATCCAGCGGGCCTTGCAGGATCAACTGGCCGAGATGATTTTGGCTGGCGACGTGCTGGACGGTGCGACCGTATCGGTCAGCGCCGGACCAGATGGTCTGATCGTGGGTGACCGTGTGTCAGGGTCGCAACGACCCAAGCCAGATGATGCGGTTGTGCACTAAGCACTGCCGAACGCTCACTACAAAACCAAAAAAGGCCCGGCGTAATGCCGGGCCTTTGACGTTGGTCAGATCGTCTTATTCTGGGATCAGGACCGTGTCGATGACGTGGATCACGCCGTTGGATGTCTCGATGTCGGCGGCTGTCACTGTTGCTGGGCCGACCAGTACGTTGTCACCGATTGCGACTGCGATATCACGACCTTCGACCGTGGTGGCCATCATGCCGTCTGTCAGATCGGACGACATCACTTTGCCCGGTACGACGTGGTACAGCAGGATTTGTGTCAGCGCGTCTGTGTCTTCCAGCAGACCTTCGACGGTGCCCTCTGGCAGTGCGGCAAACGCCTCATCTGTTGGTGCGAACACGGTAAACGGGCCTTCGCCTTTCAGCGTGTCGACCAGACCGGCGGCCTCAACGGCTGCGACCAATGTGGTGAATGTGCCGGCTTCAACGGCTGTGTCCACGATATCTTTGGAGTGACCATCAGCGAACGCGGATGTTGCGAAAGTTGCGACTGCGGCGGTGGCCATGAATGTACGACGTAGCATTGTAGTCTCCTATCAGTTTCAAAAGCATGCCCTCGTTGGCATTGTAGGTGTTACTGATGAAAAGCCGGATCGGTTCACAGGGGGTTTTCGCCGACCCGATTTGACGAAACGGATTGCCCGCCTAAGCTGCGGCCTTTGTCGATTTCAATTCACGATTTTGTTAAAAAAGACTTTTGATCCAAGGCGCTAGGCCCGCATGATTGCCTCATTTTTGGGTAGATAATCAGCGCCAATTTGCCCTTTGATCCACCAAGGCCATCGCTTTGCACGACGCCTTATCGATGCGGTTATTTCAATCAATGGCGTGAACGTGAGAAACCAAACCTGTTATTTAGGCGTATATACTTACAGATAGACAAAGACGCACAACGAAGGATTGCCCCAATGGCCCACCGCTGGACGAACGACCTGACCCTTGCCGACGCGACCCCCAAGGCCGCTTTTTTGAACCGCAGACAGATTTTGGCGGGCACGGCAGGGCTGGGCGCAATCGGTCTTGTCGGGGCTGGCGGTGCGGCGCACGCGCAAGACGCGCTGGAGCCGAACACCTTTGAAGAGATCACCAGCTACAACAACTACTATGAGTTTGGCACTGGCAAAGGCGATCCGGCTGACAATGCTGACAAGCTTGAGATCACGCCATGGTCGGTGAAGGTTGACGGTATGGTCGACAATCCCGGCGACTATACACCAGAGGAGTTGCTGGGCGGGCTGACGGTCGAGGATCGCATCTACCGCTTCCGCTGTGTCGAGGCGTGGTCGATGGTGATCCCGTGGAACGGTATTGAGCTGGCCGATATCCTGAACCGCGTGGGCGTGCAGGATGGGGCCAAGTACGTGGCCTTTGAAACAGTGGTCCAGCCCGAGAACATGATCGGCGTGCAGCGGCGCGTCTTGGACTTTCCTTATGTAGAGGGCCTGCGACTGGACGAGGCGATGCACCCGCTGACCCTGATGGCCACCGGTATCTATGGAGAGCCGATGCCAAAGCAGAACGGTGCGCCAATGCGTCTGGTTGTGCCGTGGAAGTACGGCTTCAAGTCAATCAAGTCGATCGTCCGCATCACCCTGACCGACGAGGAGCCGCCCACCAGCTGGAACAACGCCAATGCGCGCGAATACGGCTTCTATAGTAATGTGAACCCGACAGTGGATCACCCGCGCTGGTCGCAAGCGTCCGAACGCCTGATCGGCGGCGGTCTGTTCAACAGCCGTCAGGATACGCTGATGTTCAACGGCTACGAAGATGAAGTCGCCAGCCTTTACGAAGGCATGGACCTGTCCCAGAACTTCTAGGGTCCACCGGCCAAAGGACAGCCCATCATGATTGCCAATACGCTTAACACCGGTCTGCGCAAAATTCCGGCATGGACTATATACATAGTTGGTGCCGCATGGGCCGCTTGGCAGTTCTGGTTGGCTGTTAATCAGCAAGGCAAGTATCTGGTCGAGCCGATCAACGCGCTTGAGCGTGAATACGGCGAGATTGCCCTGATCCTGCTTGTGGTCGGTCTGACCGTGACACCGCTGCGCAAATGGGCGGGGATCAATCTGCTGAAGTTCCGCCGCGCGATTGGTGTCACGGCCTTCTTCTTTGTGCTCGCTCATTTCTTGGTCTGGGCGCTGCTTGATGTGCAGACACTGGCGCGCGTCTGGGAAGAGATCGTGAAGCGTCCTTATGTAACCGTTGGCATGGCGTCTTTCCTGATGCTGCTTCCGCTGGCGATCACATCCAACAATGCAATGGTCCGCAAGCTTGGCGCTGCCAGCTGGCGCAAGCTGCATCTGCTGACTTACCCCGCCGCTGTGCTGGGAGCCGTCCACTATCTGTGGCTGGTCAAAGGCTTCCAGTTGGAGCCTATCATCTACCTCGTCATCATTCTGGGTCTGCTGGGGTTGCGCCGTTCTTGGAGGCGAAAGGCCGCAACGGCCTAGCCACGACGTTTGATTCCCGGGAATCGCGCGAAACACGCATCCTGATTCCTGCGATTCCGCGAAAATGCGCCGCGATTCACCAGCAAGTTGCGCGACCGGCAGGGCGATGCATGGCTGTGAAACTAGATATGGTGGGCAGTGCACCAACAGGGCGCAACTATCTTGCAATCTGCCGTAAGGTCCGCGAAATTTTTGCACCTTAACATACCGTTTTCACGGCTATTTTCGGGTTTTTCGAAAAAAATGAACTTTCCCGAAAAAAGGGGTTGCGGGTCTGAGCCACTAACCGTAGAACGCCCCTCACCGGAGCAGCGGACACGCAGTAACGGGGCAGCGGACGGATCGAAGCGGAGACGCGAAGGACCTGAAGTTGGATAAGAATTCAGAGGTATTTCAGGCGGGGCGCGCCAGAGTTTAGGGCGCATCTGGTTTGTTTTTGTCTCTACGCTTTTTGACATTGATGATATCTGAAGAGATATGTG